>NZ_BDAY01000052.1 GCF_001612685.1 Nocardia altamirensis NBRC 108246 | reverse complement strand
ACTCGTGCTCGCTTGCTGACACCAAGATTTCCATCAGCACTCCAGCGTTCGCGTCGGCGATTTTCACCTAGATGCGCCGCGGGATCGGCGTAGGTATCGGCGCTGCCGGACCGTCGGCATCAGGGTCGACACCTCAACAGGGATGACATCGCGGCGCCGGGGTCGTCCTACAGGACCACATGGTCAGCGACCTCTGGGCGATGCCACGGGCGGGTGGGACAGCGCAGAATCTGAGGCGCCGGATCGTGATTGCAAGCTTTCTGTAGGAAGACTTTTAGCCGCACGGGATTTGATACCTCAGCGCGGACCTGCGCCCGATCGAGTTCGTGAACTACCTGGTGGATGGAGAAGACAGTGCCTGTGACCTCAACCCGCTCCGTCACCGCGGCGAGTGCGAACGCCGCGCACGGCTACCGTGAGCGTGGTTGGACGGTCGCCGAAACAGCCAATGGTGTCTGCCTGATCACCGACGAGCGGATCGCCGCCGTCGAAGTCACCGGCGAGCTCGCTGCCGATGTGCGGCGGTTTCTGCTGGCCAACAATCTTTCCGGCCCCGTGATCGAGCTCAACGGCGCACAGCCACGCGATATCCATCTTGTCGTCGGCGTCGCGAAGGCGGCCCGAGCGATCGAGGCTCTGCGCGAGGCCGGCGCCATCGTGCACACCGACGGTGCCAGCATCCCGCTTCCGCCGACCAGGCTCTCGCACGGTTCGGCCTGCTGGCGAATCGCCCCGAGCGAGGCACGCTGGGTGCCGCCGGTGGTGGCGATCGCGGCCGCCGTCCGCGCGACGGCATCGGCCCGTGCACGGCAGCTCAGCGATATCGCCTGCTGACCGAGTCCGCTGCTGACCGCTAGCCGAACAATTGCGGGCAAGCTCACAGCGCGGCTCTGAGCAGGGTAAATACCGTCGGTCACGAAAAGAGTGGTTTCACGGAGCCGCTGCTGGCTACCCCGCAGAGAACGCCGGTCCCTGCCGACGGCACCAATGGACGGCAGGGTGGCGTACCGGAGTCCGTCATCACCCGGCGGATTCTTCTGACAGCGGGAAGGAAACCAGAACGTATGTTGATGCTTACCCCCACCGCCATCGAGGTCGTCCGCACCATCACCTCCGCGGATGGCACACCGCGGGACGCGGGCTTGCGAATCTCCACCACCGACGGCGCTGAGACATTGCAGCTCCAGGTCGCCGAGGCCCCGGCTGAGGAAGACCAGATCCTCACCGCCGACGGGTCACGAATCTTCCTCGACCGGGAGGCCGCCGCCTTCCTGGACGACAAGGTCCTCGACACGGGCACGAACGCCAATGGCGACGGCGGCTTCGTGATCGCTCTGCAGGGCACCGCGGGCCTCTGACCGATCCGCGGCTTCGCGACGCACTGCTGGACAAGAGGGTCATGGTGGCGATCGCCACCATGACCCGGGTCCGGTGGGTGCTCAGCGGAGGGCGAGTTCCTGCCAGATCTGCCGGGAGGCGGCCAGCGGGTTCGCGGCGACGGTGGGTTCGGCGTCCCAGACCTTCGTGAGCGCGGCGTCAGGAGCGAAGGCAGGCCAGCCCGGGTCGCCGGTGGTGGCAAAGGAAATCCACGACGAGCGGAGTCGACCGGACATGCGGTGCAGACTGTCCGGTGGACGACCGCCGCCGAGCAGGAACGCGGCGAGTGGATTGTCGGTGTTGCCGAGGGTCGCCATGATGTCAGCTGCGTGGCATGCGCCGAGCGCGCCGCCGAAAACCGGTGTCTGCCAGGTGAAGTCGTAGAGGTAGCTGCGTCCGCCCGCCGCGGTGTGCGCTTCGGCGAGCCAGATCGCCGGCATCCGGAACATCGCGTCGGAGTACATCAGCGTGTACAGCTCGGCGTCGGTCGCGGCCGGGTAGGCCGCCCGATAGTCGGCGGTCGCCGACGCGGGGAGGCCGAGATGTGCGGCGGTAGCGCGCACATCCACGGTGCGCAGCCTGCTCGCGCGGCGGGTCGCGGGTAGTCCGGTGCGGCGGAGTCCACGAATGGTGGTGCCCACCATGTGCGGTAGCGCCTTCACCATCGCAGGCACAGTCGGGGAGATCAGGCCGCGGCTCATCGCGAACAGCGTGAACTCGTCGTGGGTCGCACCTGCGATCAGATCGATGTCGCGGGCGACCCCTGAACGGAGCGCCAGCCACGGCTTGTCCACCACGGTGACGCCGTCGATGACGGGGGTGGCGGCGGTGATCGCCTCCGGGGTGGTCCACGAGCCGGGATCGGCCTCCATGTCGACCAGCGCCGCGTCCTGCACGGACAGCAGCGCGACCGGTGGCTGGGCCGCCAGCTCGGCGGGGCGGACGCCGAGCGCGCGGGCGGTGAGCTCGGCGATCCGGCGCGACTCCTGCTCGGGAAGTACCCGGGCGGCGGTGCTTTGCGCGATGGCACGGTGGAACAGTCCGCGCGCGCCGGGTGCGGTCAGGAGCGCGGCGACCGACAGCCCGCCGCCGGATTCGCCGAAGATCGTGACGTTGTCCGGGTCGCCGCCGAACGCCGCGATGTTGTCGTGGATCCAGCGCAGGGCGGCCGCCTGGTCGAGGAACCCGCGATTGGCGGGGGCACCGGGCACGAAGCCGAAACCTTCGAAGCCGACCCGGTAATTGAAGGTCACCATGACCACACCGTCGCGGGCGAGGGTGGCCCCGTCGTACGCCGGATCGCTGGACGATCCGGATTTCCAGCCGCCACCGTAGATCCACACCATGACGGGAAGACGGTCGCCCTTGCCCCCGGGTGACCAGACGTTCACGCTCAGACAATCGAGACCGTCGGCGGGCCGCCACAGCGGCGGTGTGCCCGGGGTCAAGGGCAATTGTGGTGGCGCGGCACCGAATTCGAAGGCGCGCCGGACGCCGTCCCAGCGCGGCGCAGGGACCGGCGCCTGCATCCGCAGCGGTCCCTCCGGCGGCGCGGCATAGGGGATGCCTTTGAAGACGGACAGACCGCTGTCGGTGCGTCCTTCGACCATGCCCGCGGTGGTGGTGACAACGATGGTCATGACTGCGCCTCGCTGACACTCTCCGGGATGACCGCGGTGACTTCGATTTCGACCTTGGCGTCCGGTTCGACGAGACGGCTCACCTGCACGGCGGTCATCGCCGCGGTGAAGCTGCCGATGATCTCCCGGAAGGCGACGCCGATCTCCTGCGACGCCTGCACGTAGGCGTCGACATCGGTGACGTACCAGGTCATTCGGACGATATGCGCGGGCTCGGCGCCCGCTTCGGCAAGCACCGCAACGACATTGCGCAGCGCCTGACGCACCTGCCCGGTGATGTCGGCGGCCCGGAAGACGCCGTCGGTGTCCCAGCCGACCATGCCCGCCACGAACACCAGCTCACCCCTGGCGGCGACACCGTTCGCGTAGCCGCGCGGCCGCGGCCAGCCCGGCGGCTGCAGAATTCTCATGGCGTCGGCGCCGAATCATTGTGCGCTGCCACCGATTCGCGGAGCCGGAAGCGCTGCAGCTTACCGGTCGGCGTCCGCGGCAGTGCGTCGACGAAGGCGATCGCCCTCGGGTACTTGTACGGCGCCACAGTCTGTTTCACGAAGTCCTGCAATTCTTCGACCAGCCTTTCGGTTGCTTCGATCTGTGCGTGCAACACCACGTAAGCCTTGACGATCTGGCCACGGTCCTCGTCGGGTACGCCGATGACGGCGCAATCGGCGACGGCGCCGTGCCCGGCCAGTGCGTTCTCGACCTCGGGTGCGGCGATGTTGTAGCCGGCGGACACGATCATGTCGTCGGCGCGCGCCTGATGGTGGAAGTAGCCGTCGTCGTCCATCGAGTACGCGTCGCCGGTGTAGTTCCAGCCGTCGCGCACATAGACGGTTTGGCGCTCGTCGGCGAGGTAGCGGCACCCGGTCGGCCCACGCACCGCGAGCAGGCCGATCACGCCGGGGCCCACCGGTTTTCCGTTGTCGTCCACCACACGGGCTTCGTATCCGGGGACCGGCAGTCCGGTCGCACCCGGCCTGGCGTGTGCTTCGTCGGCGGAGATGAAGATGTGCAGCATCTCGGTGGCGCCGATGCCGTCGATCAATTCGAGGCCGGTGGCCACCCGCCATTGCACCCTGGTTGCGGGCGGCAGCGGTTCGCCCGCCGACACGCACTTGCGGAGCGTGGAGTCGCGGAGCTCAGCGCTGTGCCGAGCGAGCACGCGATAGGAGGTCGGCGCGGTGAAAAGCACTGTGGCGTCGAACATGTCGATCGCGCCGAGCAACTGAATCGGTCCCGCCTGCTCGAGCAGCACCGCCGAGGCGCCGACCGCCATCGGAAACAACAGCAGCCCACCGAGACCGAACGTGAAGGCCAGCGGGGGACTGCCGATGAACACGTCGTCGGGTTCGGGCCGCAGGATGTGCGTGGGGAAGCAGTGGCAGATCGCCATGACATCCCGATGGAAGTGCACCGTCGCCTTCGGCACGCCGGTGGTGCCCGAGGTGAACGCGATGAGGCAGACGTCGTCGGCGGCCGTGGCCACCGTGTCGAACCGGCCGTCGTGGCGGGCCATCAAGGCTTCGAGACCGTCGTCGGCGTCGGTGTGGAAGTAGCGGACCTGCTCGAGCGTCGGGCAGGCGGCCACCGCAGGCCCCAGCTGCCCGGCCAACCGGGAATCGCACAGCGCGTGCGTGATTCGCGCCTTGTCCACGATCTGGGTGAGCTCCTTGGCGCGCAGCAGCGGCATGGCCGTCACGGCGATACCGCCCGCCTTCAGCACCGCGAACCAGCACGCCGCCAGCATCGGGGTGTTCGGTGCGTCGAGCAGCACCCGATTGCCCGGCACCAGGCCCATCTCGTGCACGAGGACCGCCGCGACGCGGTTGGCCTGCTCGTGCAGATCGGCGTAGGTCCAGTGCGGTCCGCCCGGTGCGCGCACGCACATCCGGTCACCGTTGCCGAGGGCGAGCTGGCGGTCGAGTAGTTCGGCGGCACAGTTGAGTTGGGCGGGGAACTGGAGCTCGGGGCGATCGAACACCAGGTCGGGCCACTGCTCGCGCGGCGGGAGGTGGTCGTGGGCGAAGGTATCGATGTGGGCAGTTGTCATGGTCGAACCTTGTGGGGGAGAGGGGTATTCGGGATCAGGTCGGTTCAGGGCTGCGCAGCAGTTCGCGGGCGATGATCAATTGCTGTACCTCGGTGGCGCCCTCGTAGATGCGCAGCGCACGGATGTCGCGGTAGAGCCGCTCGACCCTCTGCTCGCGCACCACCCCCAGCGCGCCCCACATCTGCACGGCGGCATCGATGACGCGCTGAGCGCCCTCGGTGGCCGCCATTTTGGCCATCGCGGCTTCCTTGGTGACGGGTCGGCCCTGATCGCGCTGCCAGGCCGCGCGATAGGTGAGCAATGTGGTCGCATCGATGGTGGTCGCCATCTGTGCGAGTTCGGCTCTGGTCAACTGGAAGTCGGCGAGCACCCCGCCGAACATCTGCCGCGAGGTGGCCCTCGCGAGCGCCTCGGCCATGGCCCGCCGGGCGAACCCGACCGCTGCGGCCGCGACCGAGGTTCGGAAGATGTCCAACGTGCGCATGGCGAGCGAGAATCCCGCACCCGCGTCGCCCAACCGCGCCGTCGCGGGCACCCGGCATTCCTCGAAACGCAGCCGGGCCAGCGGGTGCGGGGAGATCACGTCGATGCGATCGGCGATATGCAGTCCCTGCGTGTCCGCGTCGACGACGAACGCCGAGATCCCGCGCGCACCCGCCGCTTCGCCGGTGCGCGCGAAAACCACGTAGAAGTCCGCGATTCCGCCGTTCGAGATCCAGGTCTTCGTGCCGTCGAGGATGTAGGCGTCGCCGTCGGCCCGCGCAGTGCACGACAGCGCCGCGGCATCGGAACCCGCGTCGTCCTCCGACAGCGCGAACGCCGCGATCGCCGTGCCCGCGGCGACCATGGGCAGGTAGCGTCGCTTCTGCTCGTCGGTGCCTGCCAGGCTGATCGCGCCGGAGCCGAGACCCTGCATGGCGAAGGCGAAGTCGGCGAGCGCGTCGTGGTCGGCCAGGATCTCGCGCGCGAGACACAAAGCGCGCGTGTCGATCCGGTCGCTCTGGCCGCCGAACGCGGTACCGGCCACGGAGTAGCGCAGCCAGCCCGCGTCGCCGAGGTCGCGGACCAGGCGGCGGCAGCGGTCGTCGATATCGGTGTCCGCGGCGTGGTCGAGGTGTTCGGCCGCCCACTCATGCAGCGCTGCGGCCATTTTCCGATGCTCGTCGTCGAAGAACGGCCAGTCCAGATGGTCGGTGGACATGACTAGTTCCCTTCGAACTTCGGCCGCTGCTTCGCGACGAACGCGTGGTAGGCGCGCGCGAAGTCCTCGGTGAGCATGCACAGGGCTTGGGCCTGTGCCTCCGCCTCGATGGCCTGATCCAGGCTCATCGACCACTCCTGGTGCAGCATGGTTTTGGTGATGCCTTGCGCGAAGGTCGGGCCGTCGGCCAGCTTTTGGGCGAGCTGCGCGGCGGTGTCGAGAAGCTGATCCGGCTCAGCGAGTTGGTTGAAGAAGCCCCACGCGACCGCTTCGTCACCGGTCATCGCCCGACCGGTGTAGAGCAATTCGGACGCGCGGCCTTGACCGATGATGCGGGGCAGCATCGCGCAGGCACCCATATCGCACCCGGCCAGGCCGACCCTGGTGAACAGGAAAGCCGTTCTGCTGCGAGCGGTTCCGACACGCAGATCCGACGCCATCGCGAGGATCGCGCCTGCCCCGGCGCACACCCCGTCGACCGCGGCGACGATCGGTTGCGGGCAGGCCCGCATCGCCTTCACCAGATCGCCGGTCATCCTGGTGAACCGCAACAACTCCGGTGCGGGCAGCGCGATCAGCGGGCCGATGATGTCGTGCACGTCGCCGCCGGAGCAGAAGTTGTCCCCGGCGCCGGACAGTACGATCACCGCGACATCGTCGGCATAAGCCAAGCGGCGGAACAGGTCTCGCAGCTCGGCGTAGGAATCGAAGGTCAGCGGGTTCTTGCGGTCCGGGCGGTCGAGCATGATCGTGCCGACACCCTCGTGCACCTGCCAGCGGAAGTGGGTGCTCGAATAGTCGGCGAGCGTAGTCCGGTTGGCCGCGCGCAGTGCTGGATCCAGGTCATAGGTCATGAACGGTCCCGGTGGTTCGGTGGGCGGGTGGTGTCGGCCGTTGCGGCGAGATGGACGCGGAGCCTGCCGAGCAGATCGAACAGCGCCTGCTCGTCGCCGCGGCCGAAACCGGCGAACATCTCGGTGAGCCAGCGTTCGTGTTCGTCGGCCATCTCCTCGAACCGCGTGCGCCCCAGGTCGGTCAGCCGGACGAGCGTGGCGCGCTTGTCGACCGGGTCGGGGATCCGGTCGACCCAGCCCTCGGCCACCAGCTGATCGGTGAGGCCCGTGACGTTGCCGCCGGTCACCATCAAGTAGCGCGAGAGAGCGCTCATCCGCAGCCCATCAGGATGGCGTTCGAGCTGGGCCAGGTAGTCGAAGCGGGGGAGCGTGGTGGCGAACCGGGTCCGCAGCCTGGTGCGGATCTCCTGCTCGATCTCGTTGGTGGTGGCCAGCAGCCGCAGCCACAGCCGCACATCGAGGTGATCGCCGGAGACGGTGCGCGCCTCCATCCCGATGCGTTCGTCGCCGAGCACGTGACCGGCGTCGGCAGAGCGCGGACTCACCTCACATCACCTCCCCGCCGCTGACCGAAATCGATTGGCCGGTAATGGAAGCGGCCGCATCCGAGCACAGCCAGGCAACGGTGTCGGCCACCTCGGCAGGCTCGATCAGCCGCCCCTGCGGGTTGTGCCGGACGAATGCCGCCCTCGCCTCCTCGGCGCCGCGGCCGGTGCTGTCGATCACGTGCGTCACGCTCTCCTGGAACAGTTCGGTGTCGGTGAAGCCGGGGCACACCGCGTTCACGGTGATCGGCGTTCCTGCGAGTTCCAGCGCCATGGCCCTGGTCAGGCCGATCACGCCGTGTTTGGCCGCGGTGTAAGCGATGACGTAGGGATAGCCGCGCAGGCCTGCCGTGCTCGCGATGTTGACCACCCGGCCCCGGCCGGACGTGAGCATGTCGGCGACCGCGGTCCGTGCGCACAGGAAGGTGCCGGTGAGGTTGACCGCGAGCATGCGATGCCACAGTTCGTCGCTGGTGCGCCGCAAGGGCGCGCTCGCCGCCTGCCCGGCGTTGTTGATCAGGATGTCCACCGCGCCGTGCTGCGCGCGGGCGTCCGCGAACGCGTCCGCGATGGCCGCCGGGTCGGTGATATCGCACGCGATGGCGTGTGCGTGCGCCGATTTCGGCAGTCGAGCAACGGTTTCGGTGGCTCGCACGAAGTCGCGGGACAGCAGGGTCAGGCGTGCGCCGTCGGCGGCGAGCCTGCTCGCGATCGCCGCCCCGATCCCGCGCGATCCGCCGGTGACGAGCGCGTGCCGACCGGAAAGACCACCGGCGGAGTCGATTTCAGGCATGCCGATCAGCCTTTCCCTGCCGCGGCGGCCTGCTGGCGCTGGATGTTCGCTTCGAATTGCCGCTTGGCCGCACCGTATTGCTTCGGCCAGACCAGGTCGGTGTAGCCGATCTTGGCGGCCTCGGTCAGCGTCCATGCCGGATTCGCCAGATGCGGGCGGGCGATCGCGCACAGGTCGGCGCGCCCGGCGGCCACGATGCTGTTCACGTGGTCGGCCTCGGAGATCGCGCCGACGGCGATGGTGGGGATCCCGGCCTCCTGGCGTACCCGGTCGGCGAACGGTGTCTGCCACATCCGGCCGAAGGTCGGCGTCTCTTCCTTGCTGACCTGGCCCGAGGAACAGTCGATCAGATCCGCGCCCGCCAGCTTGAACCGCTTTGCGATCTCGACGGCATCGGCGGGAGTGATGCCGCCGTCGACCCAGTCGTGTGCCGAAATGCGTACCGACACAGGCAGGTCCGACGGCCACGCGGCGCGCACCGCCGCGAACACCTCCAGCGGGTAGCGCAGTCGGTTCGCCAGCGACCCGCCGTAGGCGTCGGTGCGCCGGTTGGTCAGCGGTGAGATGAAACTCGACAGCAGATAGCCGTGCGCGCAGTGCAATTCGAGCCAATCGAAACCCGCTGCGGCGGCGCGGTGCGTGGCCGTGACGAACTGAGCCGTCACCTCGTCCATGTCGGCCTCGGTCATCGCGTGCGACCACTGGCTCACCCCCGGCAGATACTGCTGGGGGGAAGCCGAGATCAACGGCCAGTTCGGCTCGTCGTCGTCCGCGGTGAGCGGTTGGTCGATGCCGTCCCACATGCGGCGGGTGGAGCCCTTCGCACCCGAATGGCCCAGCTGCATACCGATTTTCGCGTCAGAGTTGCCGTGCACCCAATCGACGATGCGCTGCCAGGCCCGCTGCTGCTCGTCGGTGTACAGGCCGGGGCAGCCCGGCGTGATCCGCCCGGTGGGACTCACACACGTCATCTCGGCGAACACCAGTCCGGCGCCGCCGGTCGCACGGGCGCCGAGATGCACGAGGTGGAAGTCGCCGGGCACCCCGTCGACGGCGGAGTACTGGGCCATCGGCGAGACGATCACCCGATTCTTCAGCGTCACCGACCGCACGGTGTACGGCGTGAACATCGGTGGGACGGAAGGTTCTTCGGCCGTCCTCGGCACGCCCGCTCGCGCGTCGAACCAGCGCTCGTATCCTTCCAGCCAGCCCTTGTCACGCAAGCGCAGATTCTCGTGGCCGATGCGCTGGCTGCGCGTGAGCATCGAGTACATGAATTGCTCGGGTTCGAGCTGGCCGCAATACCGTTCGCCGCAGACCTCGAACCACTCCATCGCGTTCCATGCCGCGTTCTGCAGGCGCAGCACGTCGATCGAACGGATGTCCTGGTAGCGCGTGAGCACCTCGGACAGGTCCGCGTCGCCGCGCGCACCGAGTTGGCGCACCAGCTCGATCGCGTCCTCGAGCGCCAGCTTGGTGCCGGAGCCGATGGCGAAGTGGGCGGTGTGCACGGCGTCGCCCATCAGCACCACGTGGCTGTTTCCGTTGTGCAGCCACCATTTTTCGCAGGTGATCCGCTGGAAGTTCAGCCATGCCGACCCGCGCAGGTGGCGCGAGTTGGTCATCAGTTTCCTGCCTTGCAGGTTGTCGGCGAACAGCTGCTCGCAGAAGGTGACGGACTCGTCCGGCCCGGCCTTGTCGAGTCCGTGCGCCAGCCACACGTGCTCCGGGCACTCGACGATGAACGTGCTCGCCTTCTCGTCGAATTGGTAGATATGCGCCTGGAACCAGCCGTGCTCGGTCTCGACGAAATCGAAAGTGAAAGCGTCGTACAGCTTCTCGGTGCCGAGCCAGATGTAGCGGTTCGGCCGGGTGACGATGTCGGGCGCGAACACGTCGCGATGTTCCGCGCGCACCTTCGAGGAGACCCCGTCCGCGGCCACGATCAGGTCCGCGTCGGGGAACTCCTTGTCGGAGCAGATCTCTCGATCGAACTCCAACACCACCCCGAGCTCCTCGCAGCGCGCCTGCAGGATGTTGAGCAGCTTCTTCCGGCCGATGCCGACGAAGCCGTGCCCGCCCGAGCGCAGCGTGCGTCCCTTGAACCGCAACTCGATGTCGTCCCAGTGGTTGAACGCCGTCTGGATCTGCCGGGCGGACTCCGGATCCCACGCCCACATGTTCTCCATCGTGGCGTCGGAGAACACCACGCCCCAGCCGAAGGTGTCATAGGGCCGATTGCGTTCGACCACGGTGACCTCGTGGTCGGGGTCGAGTCGCTTCATCAGCAACCCGAAGTACAGTCCGGCGGGTCCGCCGCCGATGCACACGATCTTCACGTGCGCCTCCTCAGGAGTCGCGATAAAAGTACTTTATACCTAAAGCTTTAGACATGAAGCAGTTTCCCGCGGATCGGATCGGTAGTCTCGCGCTGGTCATGATCTTCACTCGGTGCACGCTCGTATCGGGGTGGAGTCCGAGCCGAAGACCGGAGCAACGATGACCGCATCGATCACCCTCGCCGACGTGCAGGACGCGGCGGCGCGCCTGGCCGGAGTCGCTCAGCGGACGCCGGTGCTGTCCTCGCGCGAGCTCGATGATCAGGTGGGTGCCGAGGTGCTCATCAAATGTGAAAACTTCCAGCGCGTCGGCGCATTCAAGTTTCGCGGCGCCTACAACACCATTTCGCGCCTGAGCCAAGAGCAACTCGCGCGGGGCGTGGCCGCCTATTCCTCGGGCAACCATGCGCAGGCCGTCGCGTTCGTCGCACGGGAAGTGGGCACCAGTGCGGTCATCCTCATGCCCGAGGACACCCCGGCCTACAAGATCGAGGCCACCCTCGGCTACGGCGCGGAGATCGTCACCTACGACCGCTACACCGGCGACCGCGTCGCCCTGGCCACCGCGTTGGCCGAAGAGCGTGGGCTGACGCTCATTCCGCCGTACGACCATCCGCACGTGATCGCCGGACAAGGCACCGCCGCCCTGGAACTGTTCGACGAAGTCGGTGCGCTGGATACCTTGGTTGTGCCGATCGGCGGCGGTGGGCTGATTGCCGGAAGCGCCACCGTGGCGAAGGCGCTGTACCCCGATATTCGGGTCATCGGCGTCGAACCGTCCGCAGGCGACGACACCAAGCGCTCGCTGGCAGCGGGCGAACGAGTTCAGATCCCGGTGCCGAAGACCATCGCCGATGGGCAGGCGGCGGAAATCCCCGGTGCACTGACCTTCCCGATCAACCGCCGCCTTGTCGACGACATCGTCCTCGTCGACGACGACGCTATAAGGGACGCAATGCGTTTCGCCTTCGAACGGTTGAAGATCGTCGTCGAGCCCAGCGGCGTCACCGCCCTGACCGCCGTCCTCCAACAGGCCGTCGGAGGTGCACAACGCATCGGCGTGATCGTCTCAGGCGGCAACATCAGCCCTGAACGCTTCGTCGAACTGACCCGAAACGGCTCCCACCGCTAGCGTGCCGCGATCAGCGGTCCGACCTGAGATCTGCTGCTGGACAAGTGATCACGGGGCACTGGTGGCGGTGGGCTCTCGCGAAATGCCGCCACCAGTGCCCGTGATCGGTTTGACCAACTCCGGTCAGTGGGGTGGGTCGGGGGAGTATTCGATGCCTTCGCGGACGTCGTGGGCTCGGGTGGGGCCGGCCAGTCGGGCGACGATGTGTAGTGCCATGTCGATGCCTGCGGAGATGCCTGCCGAGGTGATGATGTCGCCGTCGTCGACGTAGCGCTCGCCTGGGCGGGGTGTGATGGTCGCGTCCAGTTCGCGTAGGCGGTCGAAGGCTTTGCGGTTGGTGGTGGCGGGTCTGCCGTGCAGAAGGCCTGCTGCGGCGAGAACGGTGGCGCCGGTGCAGACGCTGGTGATCAGCGGGACGTGGGTGCGTTGCTCGCGCAACCACTTCAGGTGGGCGGGATCGGTCAGCATGGGGATGGTGCCGTCGCCGCCGGGATGGAGCAGCACGTCGAGCGCAGGCACGCTGTCGATGCTGTGGTGCGGCTGGACGACCAGACTCTTTTCGCAGGTGACGGGGCCGCCGTCGGCGGAGAACGTGGTCGCGAGGTAGCCGTCGCCCGGGAAGTGTTGAGTCCACCAGGCGAAGACCTCCCACGGACCGATGGCGTCGAGTTCTTCCATCCCGTCGAACAACAGGATCCCGAGATAGCGGGCGGAATTGGTCATGGGTCAACAGTGCGATCACGGATTCGACCTGGCGAGAGGCAGGATTGCCGCATTGTGCAAGAATTCTGCCTGTGCATCAGGTGGCAGTCGTGGTCTTGCCGAATGTGGTCGCGTTCGACCTCAGCGTCCCTGCGCAGGTATTCGGCCACCCCGATGAGCGCGACCGGTACGCGCTGACCGTCTGCGCGCAGACGCCGGGGGTGGTGCCGACCACGACCGGGTTCGCGGTGTCCGTGGACGCAGGGCTCGAGGCGCTCGATACGGCGGAGACCGTCGTAATCCCCGGCTATGCACCACATTCCGCACCGAGCGCCGAGGTGATCGAGGCGCTGCGGCAGTCCGCGGCTCGCGGCGCGCGGATGATCTCCGTATGCACGGGCGCGTTCGCCTTGGCTGCCGCGGGCCTGCTCGACGGCAAGCGCGCCACCACCCATTGGCGCGATGCCGCGGAGCTGGCCGCTCGGTATCCCGCGGTGCACGTCGATGCGGACGCGCTGTACGTCTGCGAAGAATCGGTGCTGACCAGCGCGGGCATCGCCGCAGGCATCGATCTGTGCGTGCACGTCGTCCGCGGCGACTACGGCGAACACGCGGCCGCCGAGGTGGCCCGCCGGATGGTCGTCGCCCCGCACCGCACCGGCGGCCAAGCGCAGTTCCTGCACCGTCCCGTCCCGGCCACCGGCACCGGCCTGTCCGCGACCTGCGAGTGGGCCCTGACCCGCCTGGCCGACCGCATCACCGTCGCCGAACTCGCACGGCATGCCGGTTGGGCCCCACGCACCTTCGCCCGCCGCTTCGTCGCCGAAACCGGCACATCCCCGCAACGCTGGCTCACCGCCCAGCGCCTCCTCGAGGCCCGCCGCCTCCTCGAAGTGACAGACCTGCCGATCGACCAGGTCGCCGACCACACCGGCCTCGGCACCGCGGCAAACCTGCGCCTGCTGTTGGCCCGCGACACCGGCACCACCCCGAGCCACTACCGCCGCGCCTACCGCGGGGTCAGCGCGGCAGGACCGCGCAGCGCTTCGTAGCCAGCCGCCGCGGCCCGTCCCGGTGGCTTCAGCCCCTCTGACCGCACTGTGCATCGCCGGTCGGGGTCCGGTGGTGCGATCGCACCGGAAACCCTTGCCGCACTAGACCTCTCCGGCCAATCGCTGGCGGAGGTAGGCGAGGTTGTCGCGATTGACGAGGGTGTCCGGGTGCGCGGGACCGAGCACCCGGACACAGTCTGCGACCAACTGTTCCAATGCCAGTACCGCTCCCGCCACGTCGCCGTTCTGGCCCCGCCACAGAATGAGATTGCTGCGCGACTTGAGCACATGGGGGTGATCGACGTCCAGCGCGCGCAGGCTATCGGTGAGCAGCCGCTCGAATGCGGCGACGGCGCCCGCCGTGTCGCCGCTCTCGCCGCGCCAGTAGGCGAGATTGTGGCGGGCGGTCAGGGTGTGGGGGTGATCCGGGCCGAGCGAATCGGTGAACAGGTGCAGCCAGGAAGCCCACCTGGCGCGATTGTCGGCAGCGTTGGCGGTGTTTCGGCTGAGCAGATAGGCGAAGGCGGCCCTCGAGTCGCCGATCGCAAGGTAGTGACGGACCGCGGATCCTCTCGCGTATCGAGTCGCGGCGTCGGAGCGGACGGCGTCGAGCGCGGTGAGGATGGCGCGATGCGTGGCGGGTATCCGGATGCCGAATCGGGTGAGCTGCTGATGGATCGACGGCCCGAAGTCGGTGTGCGCCAAGCCGAGAACCTCCGCCTCGGTGCCGGGATTGCCTCTGCTGATAAGCACACCCAGGCCGGCGACGAGGTCCCGTATCTGGGATCGGCGGATCGAGAGACCGAGCGCGGGCACGGCGTCATCTAAGAGCTCGAGGGGCAGCACCGGACCGGAGCCCGCGGCTGCGAGAACACCGAGGATCGCGGCGATCGCCTTGCCGGTTCCCGAGCCGGACGCGTTGACCGCGACCTGGATTCGCTGGTGGACGAGCGCGCGCAGATCGATGTCTTCCGTGCGGTCTTGGTCGGTGAGGTCGGGGATTTCGACCATCAGCCGCGCCAATAGCCAACCCCCGGCGCTTGTCTGGCTGCGCAACGAGGCCACCCAGTTCGTCCACCGTCCTCCGTCGTCGTGCTCGGGTACGGCGTGCGCGCGCAGGACCGCGGTCAGCAGGTCGCTGTCCGCGGGGGAAGGCAGGTAGGTGTGATGCCGAGGCGACAGCTGAGGTAAATCCTCGATCCCGGTGCCCTCGCGAAGGCCGACGATGACCCGGACGTGGGCGAGACTCGCGCGGCTGGTCAGCTGCGCGATCGTGGTGACAACTTGGTCGCGGCTGCCGGACTCGGGTTGATCGAGCCCGTCGACGATGATGGTGATCTGCCCAAATCTGGGTCGCACCAACGCCAACGGCAGTAGCACGTCGAGTTCGACACTGTCGGGCTCAGGGTCGGCGTGGTCGAGGTACCGCGCGTTGACTGTCTCGACTGCCTCTCGATAGCCGTCGACCCTGCGTCGCAGTTGGTTCGCGAGTTCCTCGACGAAGGATTCCGCGGTGCTCGACAGGTCCAGGAATACCGCAGCGGTGACATAGTCGGCGGTGAACGGCGCCCCCGGCAGCAAATGCGGCCGGATCAACAGCGACATCAAGGTGGACTTCCCGCAGCCTGCTGGACCAACCACGACCCGCAGTCGGTGCTCACTGGCGGCGAACACCGCCGCCGCTCGGTCTTTGACGACCGCACCGATCGCAGGCCCTTTGGTGAGCTGGTCGACGAATCCGGCCTGTGGCCGGTCGAACACCGCGTCGTTGACCCGAGAGACGTTGGGGACCAACCACAATCCGGGATCCCCGCCGACCGCCGAACTGAGCTGGCGTGGGGTTTGCCTCGTACAGGACTGCGCGATTCGGGGCCGTAGATCCGCTGGCAGCAGGTAGGTGCCGTGTTCAGGAAGGCCTTGTTCGAAGGCCGACAGCATTGTGCGCGTGAAGCATCCGTTGTAGGCGTTGCCTTCGTCGGACGCGGTGAGCACTTCGATCCGACCGGCCGCTGGATCGATGACTTCGATCCAGCGGTGGGCGTCCTTCGCGCCTGCTCCCGCCTCGCACGCGTCGACCAGCACGATCAAGCCGTCGAGGCGGGCCGGTATGAGCTTCTCGATAATGCCTTGCCCGAGGTTGTACGCCTTATCGGAATCGATCGTCTCGCCCGGATCCGAATCCTTCGCCAGCAGAAAGAGGTTCCGGTGCACGGCGATCCCGTGTCCGATGAAGCTGATCAACAAGGTCGCCTGTTGCTGCGACGCTGCCGAACATGCCTGCGCGATAGCGGCTTTCAACTCATCGACGGTCGGATCGAGCACGGGGCCTTCCATGGCGATCGCTGACCGCCAGCCGCCGAGTCGGTGCAACCGCGTGTACAGGTCGGTGGCGAGTTCGTCGACGAACCCGAGCCGTCCCAGTGCCGCACATTCCGCCCCGACGACCAGCGCCAGCCTGCCACCCATACAGCGAAACTACGCGTCGATACCGCGTCGCGGTCGGTGACTCCACTGTGTCAGTGCAGATCCCACATCGACTTACGTTGGTCGCCCCAGTTGATGTTCGACTTGAGCCGTACATCGCGACCGTCTTCGGAACCGATCGTGTAGCTGTCGCGGACATTGTCGGAGGTGCTGACGAAGGTGAAGCGGTAGGTCGGGTGGGTTTCGATCGTCCAATGCTGCCTTACTTCGGTTTTCACGCACGCCGACAACGTGATTCGTGCACCGGCACCGTTGTAGGTGCTGTTCAGACACTGGCCTCGGCCATTGTGCAGCTGCACCACCCGATGACCGTATTCGTTGGTTCGCACCGACAGCTCACCCCACCGCTGACTCGCGATCATATCGGTGAAAATGTCTGACTCCCACTGACATTGCCGCATCTCGACCCCGCCGTTGCCGGTGTCGGTCAGACACGAGTCGTGGTACCAGTTCCACAGAAACGGTGAGATCGTCAACGGCGGATGCGCGGCTGCCGCGGTCGCATTGCCGACGAGCATCGCGACGGCTCCCATCGCGACGGCTACTATTCCACGCTGCAAAATTCTCATGGCCGGAGCGTCGTCTGCGGAACTTTCACCGGCATTTCACCACGATCTCACGGCAGGGGCCTGGCCTGCTGCTGACTGCTGCGGCCGGCGCGGCAGTGTGGGGCCGAGAGCTGGTGGCGCACAGGGGTTTCGGATAGCTGGCAGCCATATTGTGATGTGACCGTGATAAGGGCACTTTTCCGACAATTAAGGCTGACTTACAAATTCGTTGTCATGCACTGGTCGTCTGTACAGTTGGCCACACCGATCCGCGAGCCGACGCTCGATTTCCAATATTGGTCGCTTGATAGCCGTGCGGCATCAGGCGCTTTTAAGGCTCGGTTAAAAACGTTCAACTGCAGTACAACACGGAGGTCTACGCGGGTTATGTCGGGTGCCAATCGTCGCAACTATCGTGGAAAGCATCGAGCCAAGAAGTCGCCCGCGTACGGCTCACCCCGACTGGCCGCAACGCTGATCGCAGGTACGCTGCTCGGTCCCGCCGCGGTCACACTGACCACAAGCGCCACCGCGGTCGCTGCGGCGCCGAGCTTCGGCTTCAAGGTGCAGACCCAGGGCAACGACAGCCAGGGCAGGGCGATCCTGCACTACAACAACACGATCAAAGACGAAGCCATCGAAAAGGCTGTCAAGCACCTGAATTCGACACCTGGCATCAACTGGGTTTTGAAACCGGGAACGGGCAGGGGCGCCATCAAGATTACGTCGGAACGCTTCGGCGGCGGCGTGGCAGGCATGGGCGGTTGGGACGGCAGTGGCCCCTTCGTAAAGCTCGATCCCAAGAATAAGGGCTTCAACGCCGACGACCGCACCGAAGTCGCCGCGCACGAACTGTTGCACGCCATGGGTCTCGACCACAACGACAGTGGCTGCAGCATCATGGCGAGCTCGGTGAACAGGTGCAAAAATGGCCCGACCCCGCTGAGCAAAGACGAAATCAATACGCTCAACAGTAAATACAAGAAGGGCGCGCCGGGGAAGGACGACCCGTCCGATCAGAACGAGCCTGGAGATAGCGAACCCGGAGACAGCAGCCCTGGCGATGGCGACGACGAGACCGGGCAGCCGGACGACTCCACCGGCCCGGGTGGACCGGGCGACGACAACTCGTCGAATCCTTGGGAGGGCGACGACAACTCGTCGAATCCTTGGGAGGGCGACGACAACTCGTCGAATCCTTGGGAGGGCGACGACAACTCGTCGAACCCGTGGGAAGGCGACGACAACTCGTCGAACCCGTGGGAAGGCGACGACAACTCGTCGAACCCGTGGGAAGGCGACGACAACTCCTGGAATCCTTGGCAGAGCCAGCCCGATAACAGCTCGTGGGATCCTTGGCAGAATCAGCCGGACAACAACTCGTGGGACCCTTGGCAGAGCCAGCCCGACAACAACTCGTGGGACCCTTGGCAGAACCAGCAGGACGACAACTCCTGGCAAAGCGATTCCGACCAAGGAACGTGGAACCCGTGGCAAAGCCAGCAGGGACAGAACCCATGGGACAGCTGGTGGTGAGTCCGACCACCGCGCACCGCGTCAGGAAAACTTGTGGGCGCTCAAGTACCTGATGCTGCCGAATACCGTCGCGAAGGGCTCCGGCATGGTGGGCAGCGGCCGGTGATATCGCTCGGCCAGCTCGTTGGGCGGCACACTCCGGGTGTTCCAGCCTTGTTCGGCCAGCCATTCGCCGGGTTCTTTCCGGTCGTCGGTGTAGAACAATGACGCGAGCTCGGAGGCATCTATGGGGGTGCCTCCGAATTCCTCGGTCTGCGCGTCGACCAGCTCCTCGAAATCGATGTCGACACTGATATCGATATCGTCGACGGCCAACCGGCTACCCGGGGTCGATAATTCCGTGATCCGAGCGAACAAGGCGTCCTGTGCGGCACCGGGCAGATAGGCGAGCAGTCCCTCCGCCGACCATGCCGTCGGCGCGTTCGGATCGAATCCTGCGGCGAGGAGCGCGGCAGGCCAGTCGTCGCGCAGATCGACCGCGACCTCCCTGCGCGTGGCCTTCGCCTCGGCGCGGGATTCGATGAGCACGCGGCGTTTGAACTGCAACACCATCGGTTGGTCGACCTCGAACACGACGACGCCCTCCGGCCAGTCGATCCGGTAAGCCCGCGCGTCGAGACCGGCGGCCAGAATGACCACCTGGCGTACCCCGGCGTCTGTCGCGGCCAGAAAGAAGTCGTCGAAGAATTTGGTGCGCAGCCCCATCGCGCCGGTGGCAAGCGGATGCTCGGCCCACAATGCCGGATCGCTGATCAGCTGGATGGTGTCCGCATCGCCGGAGGCCACGATGAACCGCTCGGCGTATTCGTCGACGATCAGCGGATCGGGTTGCTTGCTGACGACGGCCCGCGCGGCCGCGACCTGAAGCGCGGTCTTCCCGACCCCGCTCACAATGTCCCAGGTGTCACCTTCGAAACGCATCGTGCTCTCCTCGAACCATGAATCCACGCGCCGACGCGATAGCTACGCCATTGCCGCAGGGTAGAGCAATATCGAGGTTGATCATACGATCGCGTGACTGAGACGGCAGCGTGGGCGGGTCGGGCTTCGATACTCAGTCGATCTGAAATACGCGGTAGGCGACTCCGCCATCGATCAAATAGCCCGATCCGACGGCGACGACCTGGTTGAGCCAGGAGTATTTCGCGGAGCCGGTTTCGAACTGCGGGCTGGTGCGGAAGTAGTAGCTGGCGGGGTCGACTGCGCCGGCCTGCGTGGGGTCCATCAGTCGCGCGCGCACGTCGGCGGGGCCGTTGAGACGACCGGTATAGGTCACGTGAATGAGTGCGTCGTCATGTGTGCGCAGTGTCAGCCGCACATCCACTCGTCCAGAACCGTCGGCGGCGGCCAGCGACCAGTCGCCGCCGCCGGGCAGCACCTCGCCGCGCAGCTTCGGGCCGTTGAACGTCCCACCGATCACCGGCCAGAACATGCGATTGCCGAGCGGGCCTGGGCCGATATCCAGCGGTGGCTTCAAGTCGATGGCGATATCGAACAGGTACGTCGTCTCGAGACCGCCGATTTCCCTGATCCTTGCGTCCGTTGCCGTTGTGACGTGTGTAGTCATCGTTCCTCTTCCGGTGTCAGTGTGTTCTGGTTGTCAAGGTCGAGCTAGCCACTCCGGTCGACCCGAGCCGAGCGGCATGAGGCCGAAGGGATACTGGCCGGGCGTTTCCGACATCTGCACTTGGTCGGTCACGCCCTGGTAGAGCCCCGCAGGGCCGTCCATGGTGAAGGTGTCCGGGTCGAGGTACTTGTGGTCCTCGTCCGAGCCGATGGTGTACGCGACGTGCTGCTTGTCGAAGAGGCCGAGGCTGATGATCCACAGCGCGATGCGAGTCAGGCTGACATGGATGCGGTAGCTGCCGCCCTCGGTGGCGCGGCGCTCGAGTGCGGCCGCGATGCCGACAGTGGACATCCAGGGCAGGATCCAGTCGTTCACCACACCGATGAACGGGAGCATCGGCTCCTCGTGTGAGCCTTCGAGCAGGGCCATCCCGGCGGCGACGCCCGCGTTCTGATCGAAGCCGACTCGGTTGGCCCATGGCCCGGTCCGCCCGAAGAGCGAGTTGCTGACATGGATGATGCCCGGCCGGATGTCGGCGGCCTCCTCCGGCGAAAGCCCGTGGCGCTCTAGGTATCCGGGGCGGCGGTTGGCGTAGAAGATGTCGGCTCCGCGCAACAACTCGCGCATCTTCGCGGCGCCGTCGGCGGTCTTGAAATCCAACAGGGACGACCGGACACCGACATTCGAGGTGGCATACAGCCAGGGCAACTCGAGCTCACGTGCATCCCAGATATTGAGCACATCGGCACCGTGCAACGACAGCGTGCGACCGATGCCTGCGCCCGCGATGATGTGCGCGTGGCCGAGCGCTCGAATGCCGTCCAGCGGTGCACTGCCTCCGAGCGGTAAGGGCTCAGGGTCGCTGTCGCCGATCTTCTCGATCTCGATCAGCGGCATGTCGGCAAGCACCTCGGTGAACTGCCGCTCGGACATGAGCTCTTCCACGCTCAACACCTTGGTGAGCACCACGCCTGCGGCCGCAGCGGCCTCCTCCAGCTCGGTGGCCTTCCACTGACTGATCTTGTTGCCGACCGATTCGATGCTGTCGGTCGCGTTCAGTAGTTGCAGCAGGTCGGTCTTGAGCTTCGGATAGATGGCCACGCTCGCCACGTGACGGTCGTCGGCGGTTTGGTAGAACCGCGGCATGGACACCGGCTCGGGTACCGGGTCCCAATAGGCCATCGG
Organism: Nocardia altamirensis NBRC 108246; assembly: GCF_001612685.1. GTDB lineage: Bacteria > Actinomycetota > Actinomycetes > Mycobacteriales > Mycobacteriaceae > Nocardia > Nocardia altamirensis. Next base: position 71,616 of record NZ_BDAY01000052.1, on the reverse strand, counting down.
CAGCAGGCCGTTGAGCTTCTCCCATTTGCGATCGTAGAAGGGGCACAGTCGATGTGGTGCTTTGCGCATGTCCATGCTGATGTCCTGGCCGGGGCCGCCGCGAAGCTGCCACAGCTTGGCGATCCCGACCGACTTGGCGACCAAGGCGACGCTCGGCGCCGACGCCAGGCTCAGCGTGCTCGGCACCAGCGGTTCGGCGCCGATGAAGGTGATCTCGCCGCCCGAGTCCTCGGCGGCGAGGCCGACGCTGCCGAGCACCTCCTGCAATTCGGCGTGCGGGTCGACCGGCTGATTCTTGTTGTGTAGCGCATTCTTCAAGCGTTGAGTGAGCATGGTTGTCCTATCAGGCATTCGGGCTGGTGTAGACGGCCGGCTGGTCATCGGCCTTCGTCAGTGCTTCGAGTACTGCAGTGGTCTTGCGGTCGCGTTTGGTGACGAGGCGTTGGAAGTTCTGTTCGCCTGTGCCGTAAGCGCTTTCGATGTCTTCGATGAGCTTGCCGCGCACTGCTGGGTCCGTCGACGGTCTGCCGAACTCGATCTTGCCGACCTCGGTGCCAAGCCCGGCGAAGAGATGGCGGACACCGCTCGCCCCGCCGCCGAGTGCCATGGCCTCGAAGAGCCCGATGGTTGACCACCGCAGGCCGAACGAGTTCTGCACGATGGCATCGAGCTCTTTGACGTCGACCACGCCCGACTCCACCAGGTAGATCGCCTCGGCGGTCAACGCCATTTGGAGCCGGTTGGCGACGAATCCTGGCATTTCCTTGCGGATCACGACCGGCACCCGGTCGAGCTCGGTATAGAGCGCGACGGCGCGGGTGACGGTCGATTCGTCGGTTTTGTTGCCGGGCAGGACCTCGACGAGGGGCATGAGCTCCGGCGGATTGAACGGGTGCCCGACGATGATGCGCTCGGCCCTGCCGAGGCCCGCGGCGATCAGCGATGCGGTGATCGACGAGCTGGAGGTGGCCAGCACGGCATCGGCGGGGGCGGCGCGCAGAATCTCGGTGAAGATCTGCTGCTTGACCGGCAGACGCTCCGGTCCGTTCTCCTGGACCAGGTCGGCTTCGTGCACCGCGTCGGCCAACTCGGCGGTCCATGAGACGCGTTGTCCGACACCGAATTCGGACTCGACGAGCTCGCCGAGATCGGGCCGAGGGTCGGTGATCACCACCTGCCATCCGTGCCGATGGGCCAGCCGGGCCCACGACATCCCGATGACGCCTGCGCCGACTATCGCGATGGTGCGTGGCTGTTGCGTATTCATCAGATACCTACGATTCCGGTCAGTGATTGACCCTCGAATTTCGCGATGACGCTGTCGGAAGAGCCGTCCAGCGCGACGGCGCGAAGCACGCCGTCGAGGCCCGTGACATAGGCGATGCCGGCTTCCGGATCGACGGCGAGCCCGACCGCCTCGCCGAAACCGCGCGCGAGAATCTCCGGTTCCCAACCGGATTCGCGACGACCCGGGATCGGCGCGCGGTTCAGCGTGTTGCCTGCGGGCTCTGCGCCGCGGTCGGTCCAGTAGAGGTAATGGTTGGCGGTGTCGATCCACAGATCGACCGGCTCGGGCAGGTTCTCCCACAGCACGTCGATGTCCGTCCGGTGCTGGGCGGTTTGGCCTTCGGGCACAACAAGATTCGCACGGAAGATGCGACCGCGGCCGCCCTTGGTCGGGCCCTTCTGCGTCCAATACAGCGTGTTCGCCGCCGGATCGACGGCGATGCCGACACATTCGTCGGTCTTGTCGCCGGTGACCGGGTTGACCACCAGATCGGTCAATCCGGTGCCGTCGACTGCGACGCGGCTCACCCGCCTGCCTTCGCGGTCGCTCCAAAACAGCTGCCCCGCAGCGAAATCGGCGTCGAGCTGCTTGCCGGTTGTCAGCGCTCCGACTGGAAGGACCACTCGACGATCCGTGCCTTCGATGGTGACGGACTCGAGCGAGCCGTTCTTCGGCGAGAAGTCGACGGTGTTTTCGGCGGGTGGAAGGTCCGGATCGAGATCGGGCACACCCATGTTGGTCCAATAGATGCGTCCTGCGACGGGGTCGTAGGCGATGCCATCGGGAAACGAACGGACGTTGTCGACGATCGTCCGGACGGACAGATCGGCAAGGTCGATGCGGTCGATGGTCCCGCCCGCGGGATTGAGTACTAGAAGTGCCTGGAACACGGCACGCCTCCTGGCTGTGATTGCCTGTTCGGGTTTAGGCCGAACCGCTGGGGTACCGGTAGAAGCCCTCGCCGCTTGCGGCGCCGAGCTTGCCCTTGTCGATGTAGTTTTCCTTCAGCCACGCGGCAATTCTCTGTTTGTCCTCGCCGCCGTGGGAGTGGGTGTTGTACGGGGTGTTCAGGCCGACGACATCGAGCATTTCGAACGGGCCGAACGGGAAGCCCGTGCCGATCTTCCAGGTCATATCGATGGTTTCCGGTTCGGCATACCCGCCTGCGGCGAGCGCTAGGGCGGCGTCGAGAAACGGCACGAGCATCGAGTTGAGGACATAGCCTGCCTTTTCTTTGTGCAGCTCGATCGGCACCATGCCGATCGCGGCAGCGAAATCGGCCACGGCTCGGAACACGTCGGGATCGGTGTCGGGCGTTCCCATGATTTCCGCAACGTTGTGCATCCAGATCTGGTTCGAGAAGTGCAGTGCGAGAAACCTGTCCGGCCGCCCGGTGAAATCCTTCATGTCGCTGGGCAGCAGGGTGGACGAGTTCGTGGCGAAGATTGTCTGCTCGGGTGCGACGTCGTTGAGTCGTTTGTAGGTGTCCTGTTTGATGGTGAGGACCTCCGGCGCCGCCTCGATGACCAGGTCGGCGTCCTTCGCCGCTGCGGCGAGATCAGCGCTGAGCGCGATGCCGGCGGCTGTTCGTTCGGCTTTGCCGTCGGCGGCCCCTTCGACCTCGTTGTTGTAGGTCGCTACCAGGGAGTTGATGCGTTCGCGGGCGCCGACGAGTGCCGCCTCGCTGATGTCATACGCGGTGACGTCGAATCCGCTGTATGCGGTGTGGAATGCGATCTGGGAACCGAGCACTCCGGTCCCGAGGACTGTCACCTTGCGGATATCAATCGTCACGACGCGCCTCCTCGCTGGTTTCGGTTTCTCGAGTGGATGAAATTCACGCTAATTCGATAGATCGGCTAACGGAATTACCATGTTCCTCAGAGTTATCATGACCAGATCGATAACAATGCAGAAGGCTATCTACCTGCGGCTTCATCGTCTTCGAGCGAAGAGTTCGGCGGAACGTCACCTGCGGTACCGGGCATTGCGGACGTAATGGCTACCATATCGCAAATGGAGATCTTTCATCTGCGCTATTTCCTGACTGTCGCCAGGGAGTTGAACTTCACCAGGGCCGCGCAGGCGCTCCAGATGTCCGTCCCGCCGCTGAGTCAGCGCATCAAAGCGCTCGAATCGGAACTGGGGGCACCGCTTTTCGAGCGCTCCACGCGCCGGGTCCGGCTGACGCCGGCCGGTGAACGCCTTGTGCCGCTGGCCTTTTCGATCGTCGCCGACTTCGATGCATTGCCTGGCCTTGTCGCGGCGCCGAACGACGAGACGGTGGACGTGCGACTGGCCATCCCGGAGCTGGTCGGCACTGATCTCAGCCACAAGCTCACCACGGCCATGACCGACCTGTCCGCCGAGTTCTCCTTCACGCTGACGGAACTGCGCTCCGCCGATATCGGTGCCAGCCTGCGCAGCAACCACATCGACGTCGCCCTGACCCATATTCCGGCGGCCGGATCGGGACTGGAATCGATCCCCGTCGGCATCCGGCCGATGGGGGTTCTCGTCGACACCGCCCTCTTCGTCGACCGCAGTTCGGTGCGGGTAGCGGACCTGCGTGGTCTGACCTACGTGCGCGGACCTCGGCACTGGGAACTTGCCCTCGGCGAGCGGGCACGCACCGCGTTGTCCGGGGCGGGCATCGTCGAGGGCAACAGCCGATTCAGGACCATCGACGGCCTGCTGCTGATGCTGCGCCAAACGCCGAGTTTCGTCATCGCACCGTTCGACATCGAAGAACTGCGCGCCGTGCGCGGTGGTGAGTTCCGCATCATGCCCGTCGAGGACCTACAGCTCGAAGTCCGTACGGCCTTGTTGTGGCGCACCGGCGACACCCGGTTCGCCCACCTCGCCACCGAACTCGCTGCCCGCCTGAGCGACGAAGTGCAGGTCACCCGAGAGTGGATCGCGCAAACCGAAGAGTGACCAGCTGGAAAGGACGCAGCCGCAAGCGAACTCCCGCATCCTCCTCGGTGACAGCGGAGTCCGTCGGCAGTGGGCGTTCGAGCAGATCGCAGACCTGGACATCGGTGCTGGGGAAGCCCGCGGTGACCAGTGCCGAGGCGCGGCCGCCGTGCGCCTCGTAGACGCGGAGGACAACGTCGCCGCTGCCGTCGTCGGCGAGTTTGACGGCGCTGGTCACCACGGCGTCGTTGTCGACGGTGAACAGCGGCTCGACCGGTTCGGCTACGCCTGCGGTCGGCGCGGTGAGGTTGATGAGGTAGCCCGCGCGCACGGCGTCACCGATCGTGGCACCGGGCAGCAGCGAGTGCCGGAAATGGTGGACGCCGTGATCGGTGAGCGGGTCGGGGAATCGCGGGGCGCGAAGCAATGACGCGCGCAGTGTTGTCGTCGTTCCACCGTCGGCGCGGACCGTGCGGGTGACGTCGTGGCCGTAGGTCGAGTCGTTGACGAGCGCGACACCCCAGCCCGGCTCGGCGAGGTGGACGAAGCGATGGTTGCATGCCTCGAACTTCGCGTACTCCCAGCTGGTGTTGGTGTGGGTGGGGCGGTACAGGTGGCCGAACTGAGTTTCGGAGGCGTAGCGGTCGGCGTGAATGTCCAGGGGGAAAGCCAGTTTCAGGAATTTCTCGGTCTCGTACCAGTCGACGCTGGTGTCGATGTCGAGGCTGTCCGCGCCTGCCCGCAGCGTGAGGGTTTGCTCGATCTTGGAGGACCCGAATGAGCGGGCGATCCGTACCCGGTCCGAATCCGGTTCCGCCACGACGGAATCCGCCTCGGTGAGATCGGTGACTCGGTTCCGGTAGAAGAGATCGACGTCCCAGGCGTCCCACGAATTCGGCAGATCCGGGTGCAGCTGCAGCAGATTCGCGGCGGCGCCGGGCGGCAGCGTCTCGCGCTGCTTGGCGAGGTCGAACAACGACACCACGAGGCCGCGCTCGTCTACCTCCACCCGCAACAGGCCGTTGTCGAGGACGAATCCGCCGCCGGTGCGTTCGCGCACCGAGCAGCTCTCACCCGCCGCCGCCGGGCCCGCCCCGCCTGCCGGAACCGACTGCCACGCGTGCGGCGTCGCATTGAAGACGTTCGGGCCTGCCTGCCCGCCGCCGAGCGCGGATTGCGCCCGCTCGATGATCGCGGTGAGCTCCTCGGCCACTGCCGCGTAGGTCTGCTCCGCCTCGCGGTACACCCATGCGATCGACGAGCCGGGCAGGATGTCGTGAAACTGATTGAGCAACACCGTCTTCCAGAGCCGATCCAGTGCCGCGTACGGATAGTCGAGATTCTTGCGCACCGCCGCCGTCGCGGCCCACAGCTCGGCCTCTCGCAGCAGGTGCTCGCTGCGCCGATTGCCCTGCTTGGTTTTCGCCTGACTGGTCAGCGTGGCGCGGTGCAGCTCGAGGTACAGCTCGCCCACCCACACCGCGGGGTTCTGATACTCGGCCTCGGCCTTTGCGAAGAAGTCGGCGGGCTTGTCCCACACCACCTTCGGCGAGCCTTCCAGGTTCTTCATCCTGGCGGCCTTGGCGACCATCTCCCGCGTCGTCCCGCCGCCGCCGTCGCCGTAGCCGGTCGGCGCCAGCGACATCGACGCGCGGCCCTTCTCCTTGAAGTTCCGTGCGGCGTGCGCGATCTCGCGGCCTTGCATGGAACAGTTGTAGGTGTCGACGGGCGGAAAGTGGGTGAAGATCCTGGTTCCGTCGATGCCCTCCCACAGGAAGGTGTGGTGCGGGAACTGGTTGATCTGGCTCCAGGAGATCTTCTGTGTCAGTAGCCATTTGGACCCGGCGGCCTTGATGATCTGCGGCAGCCCCGCCGCGAAACCGAACGTGTCGGGCAGCCACGCCTCCTCGTTCTCGATGCCGAATTCGTCGAGGAAGAACCGCTTGCCGTGTACGAACTGCCGTGCCATCGCCTCGGAACCTGGCATATTCGTGTCGGCCTCGACCCACATGCCGCCCGCTGGCACGAACCGCCCCTCCGACACCGCCTTCTTGACCTTCGCGTAGACCTCGGGACGATGCTGCTTGATGAAATCGTATTGCGCGGCCTGGGACATCGTGTAGACGAAGTCCGGGTCCTCGGCCAGCAGCGCGGTCATGTTGGCGGTGGTGCGCGCGACCTTGCGTACCGTCTCGCGCAACGGCCACAGCCACGCGGAGTCGATATGCGCGTGCCCGACTGCGGAGATCGTGTGCGCGGACGGGATCGCAGGCTTGGCCAGCGCATCGACCAGGCAGGCGCGCGCGGCCGCGGCGGTGGCGTTCACGTTCTGCAGATCGATGGCGTCGAGCGCGCGCTCGATCGCCTGGACGATGTCGTAGCGGCGGGCGGGATCCTCCGGCATCTCGTGCATCAACTCGCCGAGCACCTCGAGGTCGAGCACCAGCTGCCAGACCTCCTCGTCGAAGACCGCGAGATCCATTCGGCCGAGCCGATATTGCGGGTCGCTGCCCGCGGTGAGCTTGTCACCGAGTGCGGTCGGTCCGAAGAAGGGAATGCTCGGATTCGACGCCGCCTCGACATGCAACAACACCTGCTCGCCGCCGACCGCTGGCGACGCCACCCGAACCCACTGGCTGCGCGGGTGCAGACCCTTGACCGGTGACCCGTCAGGTCGATAAATCAAGCCCTCGCATTGGAAACCCGTCGCGTTGACGTCGAAGCCGAGGTCGATGATCGCCTCGACGGTCTTGCCTGCCCACGCCTCCGGCACGGTGCCCTCGACCGTGAGCCAGCTGGTGCCCCACGGCGCGCCCCACGGGGTACCGGGCCGGGTCGGCGTGCGCGGCGCGGCGATGCCATCGGCGACCGGCACCGGCTCATCGGGCGCGACCCAGATGGATGCCGTCAGCGGCACCGACTCCGGGTAGATCGCCGGAGCGATCCGCTCGGACAACACTCGTCCGAGGCGGCTCTCTATCAACCGACGGTCATCGTGCATAGCGGTGGCTCCGATCGGATCGACGGCGTGAGCAACGCGGTGTCCCCATTGTCCACAGCAAGGTGAACATTCTCCGGTACAGCCGACGGTGTGCCGTACCGCCTTCGGCCGATTCCGGGGAACGGGCGTCGGTGCGCGGCGTCTTGTGTCAACGTCGGTGTGAGTATGGATTTGCCTTGCAGGAGGGCCCATGGCATCGAACTGGCGGGTGTTCGCGGCGGTGGTGAGCGTCAGCGCGCTCGTGGTCGGGGGAGCGGCGTGCGGATCGGGCGGTAGCGGGCCGTCGTTGACGATCACCGCGAACGCGATCAACTCGGCGGGCGGGAAGAACGCGGCCGAGGCGAAATGGATCGAAGAGTGGGTCATCCCCAGGTTCGTCGACCAGCAGCAAGCCAAGGGTGTCACGGTGCGGGTGAAGTTCCAGGCGACCGGAGTGCCGGACGAGGACTACAAGAGCAGGATCGCCAAAGACCTGAAGACCGGCACCGGCGCCGATGTGGTGTCACTGGACGGGATCTGGGTCGGCGAGTTCGCCGAAGGCCGCCAGATCGAACCGTTGGACAAGCTGGTCGGGGCCGACAAGGTGCAGGCTTGGGACGGCTGGCAGCACATCCCGGAAGCGGTGCGGCAGTTGACGTCCTACCAGGGTGCGCAGTACGGCATCCCGATCGAGACCGACGGGCGGGTGCTTTTCTTCAACCGCAAGGTGTTCGAGCAGGCAGGCTTGCCCGCGAACTGGCAGCCGACCACGTGGGATCAGGTGCTCGAGGCGGCGCGGAAGGTGAAGGCGGTGCCCGGAGTCGTTCCTGTGCAACTGAATGCGGGCACCAGCTTCGGCGAAGCGACGACAACCCAGGGGATGCTGCCGTTGCTGGCCGGCACGGGTAGCACGTTGTACGAGGGCGGCAAGTGGGTCGGGAACACGGCGAAAGTCCGTCGGGTGCTCGACTTCTACCGCACGCTGTACAGCGAGCAGTTGGGCGATGCGGAATTACAGCAGGACGCCAAAGGCCGGGAGAAGAGCTTCGAGAAGTTCGCCAAGGGCCAGGTCGGAATCCTGCTGGAAAGCGACTACTTCTGGCGCGGTGTGCTGAACCCGACGGGGGGCAGCTTCCCGATGGCCGAGCGGGACACCCAGGTGGGCTGGGCGAAGATTCCCGCGGCGACGCCGGGGAGCGGCGTGCACGGACAGGACTTCGTGAGCATCTCCGGCGGCGGCGGGCGGGTGATCAGCCCGAAAAGCAAGAATGTCGAATTGGCATGGGAACTCCTGCAATTCATGAACTCGCCGGAGGCGCTTCGTGAGCTGCTCGCTCGCGGCGGCCCGCGCATCACCGCGCGCCAGGACGTCAACGCCGACGCGCTCGGCGGCGACCCGATGCTGACGTTCGTGTCCGCGCAGATCTTGCCGATCACCGCGTTGCGGCCTGCGCTGCCGGAGTACAACGCCGTGTCGAAGGCGCTGCAGCAGGCGGCACTCGACGTGGCCACCGGCAAGAGCACGGCGGATGCCGCTGCGGCATACGGCAAAGCGGTGGTGGCGGCGGTCGGTGGCCAGGACAAGGTGGCCAGTGACTGATCCCGCTACCCCCGGCGCCGCCGCTGTCGCCGGAGCCCAGCAGGGCGGATCCGATACCGACGTCGCCGGATTGGGGCGCTGGAAGGCGAGCGCGTTCGTCACGCCGGCGCTGCTGCTGATCGCGGCTTTCCTGGTGTTCCCCGCATTGTGGTTGCTGTGGATCGGCCTGACCGATCTCACCGTGTCCGGGCGCACCTCGGTGGACGTTTCCTTTGTGGGACTTGGCAATTACACGAAGGCGCTGACCGACCCGCTGTTCGGCAACAGTGTGTGGATCACGCTGCTGTTCGTGTTCGGCTCGGCCATCATCGGGCAGAACTGTCTCGGCTTCGCACTGGCATGGACGATGCGCCGTGCGGTCCGCTGGGTCCGCATCGTGGTGGAGAGCCTGGTGCTGCTCGCGTGGATCCTGCCCGCGAGTGTCGTTGCGGTGGTGTGGATTGCGATGCTCGATCGCGACGAAGGCACCGTCAACCGGTTGCTCGGCAATCCAGGCTACGCGTGGATGATCCACCAGCCGCTCGCCGTCATCATCGTATTCAACATCTGGCGCGGCACCGCGTTCTCCATGCTGCTGTACTCGGCCGCGCTGTCGACCGTGCCGCCGTCGCACCTCGAAACCGCGCGGCTGGCTGGTTCTTCCGGGCCGCAGACATTGCGGGACGTGGTCTTTCCGCACCTGCGCGGGCACGTCCTGACGAACACGCTGCTGATCAGCTTGTGGACCTTCAACGACTTCACCCCGTACCTGCTGACGCGCGGTGAGCCGAACCACCGCAGCGAGACGCTGCCGATCTTCCTGTACCGGCAGGGGATCGACGACGGTGCGCTCGGCTACGGCGCCGCGGCGTCGGTGCTGATGCTGCTGATCAATCTGGTGCTCGCGCTGTTCTACCTGCGCCTGCTGCGGCGGAGGAGCTCATGAACCCACGGCATATCGTCTCGCGGATCGGCTTCTACACCTTCGTCGCGGTGGTGACCGGGTTCTTCGTGCTGCCGATCCTCTGGCTGGCCTCGGCGCCGTTCGACGCCAATCCAGGGTACGCACCGCGGATTCCGGAAAAGCCGACGCTGAAACACTTTTCGGCGTTGTTCGAGGACGACCTGACCATGGGTTCACTGTGGAATTCGGTGCTGCTGTCCGGATCAAGCATGGTGCTGGTGGTTTCGAGTGCGGCGCTGGCGGCGTACGCGCTGTCGCGGGTCCGGATCCCTGGCCGTGACGCGCTGCTGTATGCGCTCCTGCTGCTGTCCAGCGTGGTGACCGGCACCGCGGCGATGGTGCCGATCTTCCTGATGATCTGGAAGCTCGGTCTGCTCGACCAGGAATTCGGTGTGGTGCTTGTGCTTTCGGGCGGTCTGTTGCCTGCGGCCATCTTCATCCTGAAGGACTTCATGGACTCGGTGCCGAGGTCTTATGAGGAATCGGCGCGGGTGTTCGGGGCCGGGCCGCTGCGGATCCTGCGCGACATTGTGGTGCCGCTGGCTCGGCCCGGACTGGCCACGATCGCGGTGTGGACTGTGGTGAACGTATGGGGCAGCTACTTGGTGCCGTTCCTGCTGTTGCGCGACCAGGACAAGCAGCCCGCCGCGGTGGTGGTGCGCACCTTCTACGACGAGGGCGGCGGGGCGCTGCTCGGGCCGATTTCGGCGTTCTCCCTGCTGTATTCGATTCCGGTCGTGCTGATGTACGTGTTCGTCAACCGGCGCTACGGCTTCCGGCTCCACGGAGGGATCAAGTCCTAGATGGCGCAGATCGATCTGGTCGACCTGACGAAGGTCTTCCCCGGCGACGTGAAAGCCCTCGACGCCCTGAATTTTACGATTCAGGACGGCGAGTTCTTCGCGCTGCTCGGGCCATCCGGGTGCGGCAAGACCACTCTGCTGCGCAGCATCGCCGGACTGGAAACCCCGACCAGCGGGCAGATCCGGATCGACGAGAAGGACGTCACCCGGCTCTCGCCAGGCCGCCGTGACGTGGCGATGGTGTTCCAAGACTATGCGCTGTTCCCGCACATGACGGTGGCCGACAACATCGCCTATCCACTGAAGGTCCGCGGCACCGATCGTCGGACCAGGGCGGCGAAAGCGACCGAAACCGCGGAACAGCTTTCGCTGCAAGGACTGCTGGCGCGCCGACCCGCCGAGCTGTCCGGCGGGCAGCAACAGCGAGTCGCGTTGGCGCGGGCAATGGCCTGCCACCCCAAGGTGTTTCTTTTCGACGAGCCACTGTCCAACCTGGATGCTCGGTTGCGCTTGGAAGCCCGCACCTTCCTGAAGAAGCTGCAACTCGAACTCGGCGTCACCACCGTGTTCGTGACCCACGACCAAGCCGAGGCACTGGCCATGGCGGACCGGATCGCGGTGATGGCGGAGGGGCGGATCCGCCAACTCGGCACTGCCCGTGCGGTTTTCCGCCGCCCCGCCGACACCTTCGTCGCCAACTTCATCGGCTCGACCCCGATGAACCTGATCCCCGGCGAGCTGGTCGGCCTGAGCCCCTCGGTCATCTGGGGCGCCCGTCCGGAGTACCTGACCTTCTCCGCCACCGCCGTGGACGATGCACTGCGCGGCACCGTCTCCACGGTGGCGCACCTCGGCGCAACCTCGCTGGTTACGGTCGAGGCGGACGGCTTCACCGTCGGCGTGATCGTGCCGGAGGCAGCAGAGCCCGCGCTGGGCGCCGACGGTTGGGTTGTCCCGCAACCCGACCGGGTCCTGCACTACGACGCCGAATCGGGCACTCTGCTGCCGTGAGCTCGAAATCTCAGGCAGCGGGCAGGATTTCGGCCAGGATGGCACCGACGCGGTCGACGAGGTTCTCGGGGTCGCCCGCGGCCATGGTGACGTCGAGCGTGAGCTGTCCCTGGAACGTGGTGATGATGCCGCCCATCGGCGGGGACGCCGAGTTGCCCAGCGGACCGGGCAGCTGGCTCGTCTGATGCACGCTCGGCGAGAAGTCGTCGATCGTCAGTGTGTCTGGGGTCGGCATGGGCGGGATGATGCCCCAGTTTGTTGCCACTACCGACGACGGTGATTCGAGGATCGCCGGGTCGAAGTTCTCGTGCGGTAGCCGCAGGACGGAACGATGAACCTCACCGGAGGCGAGGTCGCCGGCGAGGCGGTCGGTGATCGCACGCGCCAGCGCCACGGTGTCGGTCGGGGTGTCGGAGTCCGCGACGAACATCGCCGTGCCGAGAACATTGGTGCCTGCCGTGTACTGCACTGCCGGAGTCAGGCGACGGCGGAGATCGACCGGATACACGTAGAGCACCTCCTCGAGACCGATGCCTGCACTGTCTGCGGTGGCTTGCATGATGGCCGCCGACATCAAGCCGTTGATGGTGGTCTTTGCCTGATGGCCGATCGCGACGAGGGCTCGTGTCTGCTCGGCGGTCAGTCGGACCCGCGCCATGTGATCGGGCGACGCTGTGGCACTTGGGGATTGGGGTGTGCTACCTGCCGTTGTGGGCAATGTTGGGGCCACCGACGCCGCGGGAGCGTCGTCCAGCGTTATCCCGCGTTCGTCCAGCAGTTGTTCCACCGACTGTGGGTAGTCATGGCGCTGCGGCCGCACCGATTTGCCCTCGACCACGGCGGTATAGCTCTCCCACAGGTCGGCGAGCAGTTGCAGCGAGTGGTGCCCGTCTGCGGCCGAGTGATGGGTCAGCAGGGTCACCAGTGCGGTGCGGGCATCAACCCGCACCACCTGGATCGCGGCCACCCGGCCCGCGAGATCGGGCAGTGATTCGTCGCTTTCCTGGTCGCGCCAGCTGATCACCGGTGGCAGATCGGTCGCCGCGAAGACGGGCTGCCCGTCCGCCGGCACGACCTGGCTCCGCAGAACCGGGTACTGCTGCCGGATCAGGTCGAATGCTTCGGCCAGGGCCCTCGGATCCAGCTCGCCGCGCACGCGGGTGGTGTACCCGACGTAGAGCCCAGTCGGGACGAACATTGCTTCGCTCGGGTCGAGAGGGCGGATCAAAACGCTCGATGATGACAGACCACTCATGTCCGTACTCCTGATTGTCGTATTCGACCGAGGACACTTTTGGTCCGGTATTCGCAACGCCGGAAACCGTGATTCGGCGCGCAGCAAGATCCACGCCCAGTGGTTTGACCTGGGCAAACATTCATCGACAAGATCAAGGTACGTCTGGTGGCAGATTCTGCCAAGTGTGCACGGTGTGCCAAGTAGGTAATTTGTGTCACACGGCATATCGTGGACAGATGCGAAGCGCAGTCGATGGCGACCCCGCGGATAATCCGCGCGATCTGCGGGCACGTCGCCGGGATCAAACGCGAGCTGAAATTCATTCCGCTGCACTTGAATTGAGCGGATTGCATGGATATGACGGCATCACCGTCGACGACATCGCCGCCCGTGCGGGGGTATCGCCACGGACGTTCTTCCGCTATTTCCCGACCAAAGACCAGGCGGTCGCCTACGACAGGTGGGGTTTCGGCGCCGCGAGCATGGCGATGATCGCGGCCGCGGATGCGCGGACACTGCGGTTGGCTGACGTCGAGAACGTCTACTTCGACGTCATCGAAGGGTTAGCCGATGATCCCGCGGCCACGCATGCCCTCCTCTGCGCCTGTCGAGTCATGCTTTCCTCGCCGCAGGTGACCGCGGCAGCATTGGCCGCCGATGCCATTGCAATGAACACGGCGATCGAATCAATAGCTGGCGCAACCGATGTCGTCGCGTGTTCGAGGGTGCGGATGCTGTTCCTCGTCGCCAGGGCGGTACTGTCCGCGGCGCTGACCGAATGGGCAGAGCGCTATTCGGCAAGCGGCGCGGAGGCGCCGAGTGCGACCGTTCTGCTCGACATCTTCCGGAGACTCGTCGCCGAACTCGAGGTCGAACGAGGCAGCTCCTGAGTCAGGAGTCGATCAGGTACTGGGCGACGATGTAGCCGGAGTTTCCGGAGACGCCTGCGCCAGGCCAGGTGCCAGCGCCGAGCACGTACAGGTTGGGCACGAAGGTGCGATGACCCGGTGCGGCCGCGATGGGGCGCAGTGCGAAGCTCTGAGCGAGGTCTTGAGCGCCGCCGTACGGGTCGCCGGGGCCGCTGTTGGGATTGAACGCGGCAAGGGTGGCCGGGGTGACCGTTGCTCGGGTGACGATCTTTTCGGTCAATCCGGGAATGTGGCGTTCGACGACCTCGAGCACCCGGTCGGCGAAACGGTCGATCACGCAGGAATTCCAGGTGCCGTCGGTGGCGATCGCGCCAGCGGCGTCGCCGCGCGGACTGGTCGGCACGTCCGTGACCTCGATCCGAATCACGTTGATGCCCTCGGGCGCTCGGGTCGCGTCGTGCGCGGTCGGGCAGTCGAGGGTCATCGTCGGCCATGCGGGCAGCAGATCCGCTCGCGACTGCGCGACATGCAGGGAGAGCCCATCGAGGGAATCGGTGAGGAAGGGCTGGCCGATCCGAGTGAACCGCTTGTCCGGCCACGGAATCGGACCGCTGATGGCGAGGTGCAGCTGGAAAATGCCGGTGCCGTATCGGTATCGGCGCGCCTGCGACAGAATGCGCGGGGGCACAATGGTTTCGGCGAGCAACCACTCGTAGAGCTGGTCGGGATTGACGGAGGCGATGACGCTGTTCCGTGCCCGATACGCGCTGCCATCGGACAATTGCACGCCCACCGCGCGCCCGTCGGCGACCCTGATGCGGGTGACGGTGGCCTTGGTCTGGATGACACCGCCGTGCTCGGTGATGACGCCGCTGAGTGCCTCGGCGAGCTTGCCCATGCCGCCCTGGGGGATCGGCATGCCGCCCGCGGTGAAGCCGAGTGGGAAGATCGTCGTCCAGAACGCGCCGCCCGCGTCGTCGGGCCCGTGGCTCACGTGCGCCGGCCACGACCCGAAAAGGCTTTGCAGCGCGGGGGATTCGAGCTCCGACACGGCCGAGCGCGCGGTGTCGAGCGCGAGCTCGGCCACTTGGGACCAGCCCTTGCCCTCGCTCACCAGCCGGGCGATGGTGGCTCTGGCTGCGTCGGAGGTCAGATCCTGGCCCATCAGGCCGAACGCCTCGCCCGACGACGGGCCGAGGGCTGCCATGATCTCGGCGACCGCTGAGCTGTCACCCGGGTGCAGGCGCTCGGCCTCGTCTGCCAGCGCCAGGGGATCGCGCGGGAAGATCGCGGTGGTGCCGTCCTGCATGGACACGCCGGTGGGGAACTCGGGTTGCAGGATCTCCAGGCCTTGCTTCCGCAGATCCGGACCGAGGTCGCGCCAGGCGGGTCCGCTGGTGAACAAGGGCACGGCGGACGAGAACGGGTCGTAGGTCACCCCCGGCGACAATTCGGCGCTGCGGACGAAGCCGCCGACCCGGTCGTTGCGATCGAGGACGAGGACGTCATATCCGGCCCTGCTCAGATATGCGGCCGCGACCAGCGCGTTGTGGCCGCCGCCGACGAAGATGTGATCGAAGTTCTGCATGCTGTCAGTCGACCAGTCGGGCACTGTGGCGTCGAGATTTGTTGTCACTCATCGGACCACGACCTCAGGTACGGTGTCCGGCTTCGTGGCGACGATGATCTCGAACGGCCCGGGGAGCACCGTCACGTCCAGGAAACCGAGGTCGCCGAGCAGCCTGCGGTAGTCGGCCACCTCGCGCAACATGCTGGCGCAGCTGTCGACACCGATGAGGAAATAGGACCAGAAGAATTGCCGGGCAAGGCGTTCGGCGTCGCGGAACTCCTCGCAGATGAGCACCCGCCCGCCCGGCGGGAGCGCTTGGTAGGCCTTGGTCAGAAGCTCACGCGCTCGCGGTCGCGGCCAGTCGTGCAGTACTCGAACGAAGGACACGATGTCGTATCCGGTGGGCAGCGGTTCGGCGAGGAAGTCGCCGCCCACGAAGCCCAGCCGGTCACCGCAGCCCGACTTCGTCCGCGTGCTGTCGACGAGGGGTCGCAGCGCCGGAAGGTTGTAGACATCGACGCGCAGCGTCGGGTTGTCCTGGAGGAGATGCACCGCCAATGTGCCGTCACCACCGCCGACGTCGAGTAGTCGCAATGTCGAACGCGCGCACCATGATTCGGCATTTGTCCGGAACGCCTCGGCGATGGGCCCGATTCCGGCCGCCATGCTGTGTTCGAAGCCGGCGACCTGCTCGGCGCTGTCGAGCGGCCAGGTGAACGCCTCGGCAGGCATGCTGCGCTCGCCGCGGAGCACGTCGGGCAGGGCTCCGTACAGGGTCCGCCACGGGTAGCCGTCCCGGTCCCGCTCGTTCGAGTCAGGGCCGAGGACGTCGATCGCGGCATCGCACGCGCCCTCGACTGCCCGATATCTGGTGTCGTGCAACGTATCCGAGGGATACCGGATGACGAATCCGAGGCATTCGAGACAGTCGAGCAACTTGTACAGCCGGGCGGGCACCAGACCGAACCGGTCGCACAGCTGACCTAGGGACACCGACTCGGCGTCGTGTTCTTCCAGCGCGTCGAGAATGCCCATGCGCCACGCCGTTCGCACGACATCGATGGCCTTGTCGCCGTGGAAGAGCAGGCTCATCAGCGCTCGGGGCGAGAGGACGTGCCCGCTCATCCGCGCACCAGACCTCGTTCGGTGATCAGGGCGTCCATGAAGGCATCGACCTCGTCGACAGTGTTGTAGATATGCGGAGCCACCCGCAGGCCTTCGCGCCAACTACAGACCATGCCGTGTTCGACGAGCCGCTTCTTCACCGCCTCGTCGCCGGGGAAGCTGAGGCAGACCACGCCGCCGCGGTGTTCCGGCGCGGCGGGGGTGCGCACTGCGATACCAGCCTCGGCCGCGCGGGTCAGGATGCGATCGGTACAGCGCAGCGAGTGCTCGCGGATGGTCTGCGCGCCAACGCCTGCGAGCAGGTCGAGTCCGACCTTGGACATCATGGCGGTGAGCGGAATCGGCGTGCCGCCCGCCAGTCGCTGGGCGTCCTCGGCCCACTCGTCGGCGGGCCGGAAGGACAGCGGATCGCGGCCGGCGAACCACCCGGTCGTCGCGGGGCGCAGCGTCGGCAGAAGTTCTTGCCTGGCGTAGAGGAACCCGGTGTGTGCCCCGCACAGCCATTTGCCCGCGCCCCCGAGGAGGAAATCCACGCCGAGCGCTCGCACGTTCAGCGGCAGCACGCCGACTGTTTGGAAGGCATCGACGACGACCAGCGCGCCCATCTCGTGGGCACGCGCGACGATCCGTTCGAGATCGAGGACGGCACCTGTGGTGTAACTGCCGTGCGCGACACAGACGAGCAACGTGCGTTCGTCGATCGCCGATTCGACTGCGGCGGTGTCGAAGTCGACCACGACCCGCTCGGCCCCGTACTTCGCGAAGCCCTGCCAGAGGAACGGCACGGTGGGGAATTCGCGGTCGGTGGTGACCACCCTGGTGCGCTCGCCGCCGAAGTCGAAACAGGTGGCGAGCCTGCCGAGCAGGGTGGTCAGATTCGTGTCGGTGACCACCGTTCCCGGTGGGGCGCCGAGGAATTCGGACAGGGCGCCGATATAACCGTCCAGCTCGTCGAGCCATCCGCGCCACGCATCGTCGCGCCAGTTCCGCATCGTCGCCCAGTAGCGATCGAGCACCTGTGCCACGCCGCGTGGCAGCGCCCCCGTCGAATTGCTGTTGAGATAGACACAGGTCTCCAGCACCGGGAATTCCGCACGCAGCGCCGCCACGCTCATCGAGACTCCCGCGCCGCGCCCGGCGCGTAACCGCCGTCACGACGCCAGCTCTCGGTGAGTTCGTTCCGCACCTGCCACAGCGTGCGGAAAAGTGGTTGGGTCATCCGGCCGGTCAGCACCCTGGTCGGTACCCCGTCGAGCGCGTTCACCCCGTGGCCGACGCCGATCGTCCTGCGCACCAACATGAAATGCGCGACAAGCCACCCCTGGAAACGCTCGTCGAGGTCGACGAGCAGCTCGCAGACGCGCTTGAGATCGGGCTGCGCGACCTCGGTGGAGTACACCGCCGCGACCGGGACACCGCGCCGGTCGAGGAGCCGATCCAGTGCCGCGGCAACATGTTCCGCCGCGGCGAGCACGCCGTTGTAGCCCGGTGACTGCTGTCCGCTGCCGTTGCCGAGACTGCGCCGGATGATCTGGTAGGTGTCGGGTGTCATGGTCTCGAGCACCCCTATTTCCCGCTCGAGACATTCGGCGATCCGGATCGCCCGATCCAGCCGGGCGGACGTCTCCCACAGCGCGTCCCGGTCCACCTCGCCGACGACGCCGGCGAGTTCGTGGGACAACAGCTTCAACCAGACCTCCTGGGCCTGGTGGACGATCTGGAACATCAGCTCGTCCGGGTCGGTGAGCCGGTCGAGCGTCGTCTGCAAGGACAACAACTCGGCGGTGCGCAGATAGACCTCGTAGTCGGTCGTGCCGTCACCCACCCAGGCCTTCAGGACCGTGTTGAACATGGGTTTGGCCAGCGCTTCGCGCAGCTGGTCCTCCGGGGTCGCTGTCTTCATGGTGGACAAGTCGCTGCCTCCTGGCGATTGTTCGCCGCTTGTCGTTCGCGATGGTTGTCCGCGCCGCCCGGCCGGCCGCGGTCCACCGAAATAGCCTGTGCCACAGTGACAGGCCGGAACCGGTGCAGGCACTATTCCGGTCCGCCCAGCGGATCCCCTCCCGGTGCGGAGGGGATCACGCCGCGGCTCATCACTTGCCCCCGCCGCAGAACACCTTCTCGATGAGCTGCTGCGTCGCCTTCGGGAACTCCTTGGTGGGCTCCATGGCGGAGTCACCCATGGTCAGCGAGGCGGTCATGGTCACGCTGCCGTCCGGTGAGCTGTACATCATCGTCCCGTAGCCCGCGGGCGGGCTGCCGTTGTGGTGATAGACGGTGCCGCCGCATTTCGGTCCGACATCCTGCACGAATATCCCGAGTCCGTAGCCGAGTTTCGGGTTGGGCGTACGCATTTCGGCGAGGAGCGGCGCGGGCAGGAGCTTGCCGCCGTTCAGCGCGGCGAAGAACCGGTGTAGATCTTCGGTGGTCGAGATCAGGTCACCGGCGCCGGCCAGTAGCGAGAGGTTCTGGCGGGCGACATCTACCGTCCTCCACTCGCCCGCGTCCTGGTAGCGGAAGTAGCCGTGGGCGTACGGCTCAGGGAGCTCCGTCAGGTTGCCCGGCACCACGGTGCCGCGCATGCCGAGCGGATCCAGGATCCGCCGCTGCAGCTCCTCGGCGTACGAGTTGCCGGTGACCTTCTCGATCAGCAGCAAGGCGAGTGTGTAATTGGTGTTGGCGTAGCTGAAGTCCGTCCCCGGCTCGAATCGCGCAGGCTTCGACAACGCCAGCCGTACCAGCTCCTCCGGCTGATAGCTGTGAAACCGGTTGTCCAGCCACTCCTTTCCCGTGGCCGGGATGCCTGGCGCCATCGTCCCGTCGTCGTAGTACTCGCCGGTGTAGTTGAACAGACCGCTGGTGTGCTGCAACAGCATTCGCGTCGTGATTCGCCGATCCAACCCGAGCTCGGGCAGGTGGTCGGCCACCGGCGCGTCCAGCCCGATCCGGCCCTCGGCCACCAGTTGCAGCACCATGGTCGCGGTGAAGGGCTTGACGGAGCTGCCCGTCCAGAATCGGCCGTCGGTCGGCGGTTTCGCGGCATTGCCGAGTTCGGCGACCCCGGCGCTGCCTGCCCACTGGCCGCGCCGATCATGGACGCGCAGTTGCACTCCGGCGAAACCGGAATCGGCGATCTCCTGGATGGCCTGCTGCAGCTCCGGACGGTCTTGCGCGGCAGCAGCGTTCGGCTCGGATCCACAGGCGGCTGCGCCGAGCAGTGCCGTGCAGGCCAGTGCGGTGGCGGCGACCCGCCGGAATGCGGTGGGGGATTGGATTGTCATGGGAGTACTTTCGCCAGACGGGCTGATATCGAACTGACAGCGGTCTGACATGCCACCTGATGCGGTGTTGCCCAGCTGTGAATAAACCGAGCAGTCTCGGCTGGGTGCGGGACATGACGGATCGTCGGCGCAGATAGCGGTGATTTCGAGGAGTGCGGCGACGGGTGCGTGAAGTCGAGTTGAGTAATCGACATATTCCCTGGAAGATATTGGCTACCAATCAATTACATGACATCAGCCGAATCCGGCGGATAGTGCGCCGGACAGCTGGCTGAAACCGATACAGGGGCGGGGGTCTCGGGCTGTGCGCTGGTTCGAGGTGGAAATCAATCAGCTGCATAATGCGGCGAAGGCGGCGGGATCTGCTGCGGGCCAGGCCTTGACGGTGGAGCCGGGTAACGGCTTGGATGCGGTCGCGACGGCATTGCCCGGTGGGGATGCGGCAAAGAACGCGCCAACTCTGGCGTCGACGTTCAACGAGCGCGCGAAGGGGTGGGCAGGCGAGATCAACCGGTGGAGCGAATTGGTCTCGGGGGCCGCGAAGGCGTACACCGAAAATGAAGAAGCTGCGAAAAAGGCTTTCCGAGAATGACCGTCGACTACGGCAACGTCCGCAAATGGGACGCTGCGGCGCTCGACACTTCGGCCACCAACCTGCGCGGGCGCCGGGACAAACTCATCGGGTTACAGGACGAACTCGATGACGCGCGGAAATTGCCAGGCTGGCACGGCGATACCGGTGAGCGCGCCCGCAATTCGCTCGGCGATACGCGGAACAAGGCCGAGGTCCTGACCGCCGAGCTCTCGGCCGTCGAGCGCGCCATGCAGTCCGCGTCGGACGACGTATCCGCGCTGAAGGCCCGGGTCGTCAACAACGACTCCCTCGCCGACACCTACCAGTTCCGCATCGCCGACGACGGTGCGATCGTGGACATCAAGCCTGCTGAGCCCGCGCTGCCGGGGCGGGACGCGGCCGAAGACCGCGCCGCGCTCCGACGACACCGCGAAACCATCAGGAATCAGCTGGAGCGGGAGACGAAGGCGATACTCACCAAGGCACAGCAGATCGACGCCGCCGTCGCGAAGGTGATGCAGCTCGCGCAGGACCAGAAGATCAGTGACCACGGCGCGACCACCCTGGCGGACGCGATGAAGGGCGGGGTGATCGACGCCAAGGTGGCCGCGATGGAGCAGGCGCTGCGCGACGCCGGTCTGCTGACCGGACCGCCGGTGTCCGGCCACTATCGGCAGTGGCTCGAGAACGCCGTCCGCCGTGGCGTGTCGATCGATACGATCAAAAAGATTGCCACCGAACACCGCATCACGCCGGAGGACTTCAAGATCCTCGACCGACTGGAAGAGATTCGCGAGGACAAGGGTGGCGACGGGATCGTCAAGTCGTACTTCCTGATGCCGACCAACATCAGCGGTGCCGACGCCGCCAAGGCGGTGCGGATGACCTACCTCATGAACGCGGGCACCGATTACGGCACCGAAGGCGAAAAGACCGACTTCGCGCCGACCCCGTACGGATCCGAAGAACTGCGGCGAATCACCGAGCGGCAACAGAAGAACTCCTGGAGCTACAACGAGGACGTGCGGTTCGTGCACACCAACGGTGGTCGGTTGGC
The DNA here is from genome assembly GCF_001612685.1 of Nocardia altamirensis NBRC 108246. Lineage (GTDB taxonomy): Bacteria > Actinomycetota > Actinomycetes > Mycobacteriales > Mycobacteriaceae > Nocardia > Nocardia altamirensis. The sequence goes on along the minus strand of NZ_BDAY01000052.1, from coordinate 50,362 downwards.
GACCACGCCGAACGGCATCATGATGGGGTTGGGCGGGAACTTCATCCAGGACATGTTCAGCGTGCGAGGGGGCGTGGCCTGGGGCGATACGTTCATGTTCAACATTGATGATCCGAAAGACCCAGCCGAGCAGCTTCGGCAGGTGGCGAGGTCGGGCAACGCGTGGTACGAGAACGATAAGGGCCCGTATGAGGGTGCGCTCGACTTGGATCGACTGCTGCACCACGAGGAGCGGCACTCCCAACAGTGGGCGCGCCAAGGCCACGGGCCCACTATCGCCTCCCAGATAGCGCAGTGGGTGCTCGGCAGGAACGACAGCGAGAAGGACGCGGGACTTTCCGATGGCGGATATTAGGTGGTCGCGCGCAGTCTGCGCGGCCCTGCTCATGGTGGCGGCGACCGCGGCGTGCGACACCAAGGCGCAGTTCGCGCCGTCACTGCCGCCTGCGGCCGGGTTCCGCGTCGACGACGGCGTCCTGAAACTGTGGACGGGCACCCCGTGCGCGGGCGTCACCGGCCTGACGTTGATTTTCGACGTCGGCACGAAGGAGAGCACTACGCAGGAGTGGACGGCGCCGCGACCTGGAGTGCCGGTGGAGCGCATGGACCTGCTTCGGGTCACCGGGGGATCCACCCCGGACGCCGACGGATCTCTCCGAGTTCAGCAACCACTGCCTGCGGGCTACGACTGGACCAAGGCGGAGTGGCTCAACTTCTCCGTTGACGGCCCGACGGCCTACGGCGCCAGGGTCGATGTCACCCGGGTGCTGCGCGAGTCGGCGGAGCACTCATCGGAGAACTATCTGTTCGGCCAGAGCGGCTGGATGGACGCGTCGGACGTCCAACGCGAGAACCGGAAGTCGTTCCTGACCGTGTGCACTCCCGACCCGAAGTGACGGCGGCACCCAGCTCGCGGTCTCGAAGAGCGGACTCACCTACGATTCAGCTACGGATCAATAGGGAGTGGACGCGCATGCGGATCGAGGAAGATCGAACGAGTGTGCTGGTGCGGTGGGCGGTGGCCGCGTGGGGCGTGATCGTCGCGGTACTGACCGCCCCGGTGGCGGCGGCCCTCGTCGGGGTCGTGTACCGGTTCCCGATCCCGTTCGGTGACGAGGCGCGTGGCATCGGAGAGGTCGGCAACGCGGCGATGGCGTCGGTGTTCTATCTGGTCAGAGGCGAGGGACCGCTGCTTGCGGTGCTCGGTGGCGGTGTCGGTTATTTCCTCGCGCGAGCTGTCGGTCCCGGACTGTTTCGCCCGCTGGTGCTCGCCGTCCTCGCCGCTTTCGGTCTGGCTCTGCTCGGCGCCCTCATCCTGGCGGCGATCTAGCCGCTGCGTGACCGCCGAAACGTGCACGGCAGAATGGTCGGAGTGCAGATCGGGATACTTGGACCGCTTGAAATCCGATTGAATGACGGCGGATTGGTAGCGGTACCAGGTGCTCGGTTGCGAGCGCTTGTGGTCGCCCTTGCGCTCGAGCCGGGCCGGGTGGTCCAGAAAGGCACACTGGTCGACTGGATTTGGGGCGAGCAGCCGCCTGCCGACGCGGCCAACTCCTTGCAGGCGTTGGTCTCTCGGCTGCGGCGGGTGCTGCCGGAGGGTTCGCTCGATGCCCAGGCAGGCGGATACCGGCTGACGGTCGAACCACGCGCGGTCGACGCCGTGCAGTTCGAACAGCTACTCGACCAGGCCCGCGGCGGTGACGACGGGCACCGGGCCGAGCTGTTGCGCGAAGCCGTCGACCTGTCGCGCGGCGGGCTGATGCAGGACGTCGACATGCGGGACAACGCCGCGGTCGCCGCGGTGGTCGCGCGGTTCGATGGCCTGCACCTGGCCGCGCTGGAGGATCTCTACGAGGTGGAGATCCGCCTCGGCCGCGGTCCGGACCTGGTCGCCGAGCTCACCGAGCTGGTGGCCAAACATCCGGTGCGCGAACGACTCGTCGTCGCGTTGATGCGGGCGCTGGCCACTGCTGGCCGCAGCGCCGAGGCGCTGACCGTGTACCAGCGGGCCCGCGAGGAACTGGCCGACACGCTCGGCGTCGATCCATCGCCGGAACTGTCCGCACTGCATGTCGCGCTGCTGCGCGGCGAAGTGGGCGCACGCGACGACGACCGCAAGACGAACCTGCGCGCCGAGCTGACGAAGTTCGTCGGCACCTACGCCGACGTCGCGGTCGTGCGCGAACTCATCGCTGACCATCGGCTCACCACGTTGACCGGGCCGGGCGGATCGGGGAAGACCCGGCTCGCCATGGAAACCGCGCGGACCATGCTCGACGATCTGCCGGACGGCGCATGGGTGGTCGAGCTGGGTTCCCTCGGCGCGAGCGGCGACATCGCCCAATCGGCGCTCGGCGCGCTCGGGCTCCGCGACGCGCTGCTCGGCGGCGGGTCGAACGCGGAACCGATGGACCGGCTCGTCGCCGCGATCCGCGAACGCGAGTTGCTGCTGATCCTGGACAACTGTGAGCACGTGATCGAGTCCGCGGCGACGTTCGCGCACCGACTACTCGGAGAGTGCCAGCGGCTGCGCATCATCGCGACGAGCAGAGAACCACTCGGCATCACGGGTGAAGCGCTGTGGCAGGTCGCGCCGCTCGGGTTGCCCGCGGCCGACGCAGACTCCCGTGCGATCGAATCCTCGCCTGCGGTACAGCTTTTGCGGGATCGTGCCGGTGCGGTGCGCAAGGATCTCACCGTCGATGCCGACGCGCTGGCGACCATGGCGCGCGTCTGCCGGGCGCTCGACGGGATACCGCTGGCGATCGAACTGGCCGCGGCCCGATTGCGCACCATGTCCCTCGATCAACTCGCCAACCGCCTCGACGATCGGTTCCGTCTGCTGACCGGAGGCAGCCGGACCGCGCTCGCGCATCACCGGACGTTGCGCGCGGTGGTCGACTGGAGCTGGGAGCTGCTCACCGACGCGGAGCGAACGGTCCTGTGCAGGCTCGCGGTGTTCTCCGGCGGCGCGAGTCTCGAAGCGGCCGAACGGGTTTGCCCGGATGCGGGCTCGACGATCGAGCAGTGGGAGGTGCTCGAGCTGCTGACGGCGCTGACCGAGAAATCGCTGCTGCTACCGACCGGCGCGGCGGCAGACCATGAAACGCATTCGGCGCGAAGCACATTCGGCACGGTGGACAGCGAGCCGCGCTACCGAATGCTCGACACGATCAAGCAGTACGCGACGGACCGGCTCGTCGAGTCGGGCGACGCGGAGGCGGCGCGCCGGGCGCACCTCGCGTACTTCACCGGGCTCGCCGCCACCGCCGAGCCGCATTTGCGCCGGGCCGAGCAGCTGGAGTGGCTCGCCAGGCTGGCGGTCGAGCACGACAACATCGCGGTCGCGATGCGCGGCGCGCTCGCGGCCGACGATGCGACCGGTGCGCTGCGGCTCGCGGCGGAAGCAGGCTGGTACTGGTGGCTGGCCGGCCACAAAGCCGAGGGCATGGAGCTGGTCACCGCGGCCGCCGCCATGCAGGGCGAGGTGGACGATGCGACCCTGGCCACGGTGTACGGGTTGGTCGTGCACTTCATGAGCTCGGCGGGGCGCACCGACGAGTATCAGGTGGCGGAATGGATCCGCAAGTCGTACAAGTTCAGCCGTGGCGTGGAAAACGGCCACCCCACACTGGTTTTCGCCGCCGCACTGGAACAGATGTTGCAGGGGCCGGACGCATTGCTTCCCGCGTTCGAACCGCTGATCACCCATGACGACCCGTGGGTCCGCGCGCTGGCCCGGCTCCAGCTCGGCAAGTTGCGGATCGTGCTCGGCCACCCCGGTCGGGACGCGGATGCGTATCTCGAGCTGGCGCTGATCGAGTTCCGTGCCTTGGGCGAGCGTTGGGGAACGTCGTTCGCGCTGACCGAACTGGCGGATCGCCTCGCCGTCCGCGGCGAATTCGCCGAGGCGTGCGACCTTTTGGACCAGGCGGTCGTGGTGGTCACCGAGGTCGGCGCGATCGAGGATGTCGGCCGGATCCGGGCGCGGCAGGCCCAGCTGTACTGGTTGCTCGGCGCCGAGGAGGCGAGCGCGACCGCGATGGCCGAGGCGCAGCGCTACGCGGATCAGGCCGCCTGGCCGACGGCACTGGCCGAACTCGCCACGGCGAAGGCGGAATTGGCCAGGTGGCGCGGCGACACCGCGGAGGCGCACCGGCAGCTCGACATCGTGACGTCGGTGCTCGGCAGCGACGCGGAGCTGGCGCTCTTCCGCGCGATAAGGCACACCCTGCTCGGTTACCTCGCCGACGATCTCGACGACGCGCGAGCACACCTTGCCTCGGCATTCGAGGTGGCCACCGAGGCGGGATACGCGCCGTTCGTCGCCCAGGTCCTCATCGCCATCGCGGATCTGGCCTTGCGTACCGAGCAGCTCGACCAGGCGGCGCGACTGCTTGCCGCGAGTGCCGGAGTGCGCGGACTGCCCGACCTTTCCCAACCGGATGTCGCCAGGATCGAGCAGCAGGCGCGAGATCGCCTCGGCGAAGCCGGCTTCGCCGAGGCGACGAGGGAAGGCGCGGAAGCGGATTGGCGTGGTCTGGTCGTGCCCACGCTCGCTGGTTGACGTGGCAAGGACAACGCCCGGCCAAACTTGTTGAATCTCAAAGCATCCGGGGTCGGAGTCATTAGTATCTGAACGGTGAGCTTTCCTGAGTCGATCGTGCGGGCATTGCGTGCCGATCCGGATCAGGTCGTGGCCGAGTACGGTGCCCGCGCGGTGACCAGAGGGCAGTTGTTCACGATGATGGGCACGATCGCGGGTGGCCTGCGGACGTCGGGGCTCGGACCGGGGCGTGGGGTGGCGCTTGGCCTCGACGTGAGTCCGGAGTCGTTGGCCGCGTATCTCGCGGCCTACACCCTCGGCTGCCGGGTGATCGGGGTGCGGCCGGGTTTGAGCGAACGACAGCAGCACCATGTCCTGAGCAATGAAGTGGACGTCGTCCTGGACAACGAGCAGGTGGCCGCGCTGCTGCAGGGTGCGCCCGAGCCGCTGACGGTCGAAGCTCAGCCGGACGACATCGCCAGGGTCTCCTACACGAGCGGCACCACCGGGCTGCCCAAGGGCTGTGCGCAGACCTATCGGGCGATGTCCGCGCACTGGTCGTGGGGCAAGCCGACGTGGAGCGAGCACACCGCGGAGCTGGCCGCTTGCACCGAGCGCTATCTGCTGTTCGGGACGCTGGCGAGCGCGGTCGTCCAGGACTATCTCGCGCTGTGCCTGCTCGGTGGCGGCACCGCGGTGATTCCGGAACCCGGTGGCGCGCAACTGTTTCCCGACGTCATCGCGCGGTTGCGGATCACCGCAACGATCATGAACGTGCCGAGGCTCTATCAGATGCTCGACGCGTTGCGCACCACCCCGACGGACACCAGCAGCCTGCGGGCCATGGTGGTCGCGGGGTCGCCGCTGCCCGCGCATCGGCTGGCGGACGCGGTGCGGGTCCTCGGTCCCGTTGTGCACCAGGCGTACGGCCAGTCAGAGACCGGCGGGCTGACCGCGCTGACCCCGGACGATATCGCGGCAGGCGTCCTCGGCTCGGTCGGCCGTCCGTTGCCGGGTGTGCACGTCGACATTCGGGACGGCGAGATCTACGTGCGCACCGACTACATGATGTCGGAGTATCTCGGCGACCCGGTGGAGACCGCCGACGTGCTGGTCGACGGCTGGCTGCGCACCCGCGATCTGGGTTACCTCGACGACGGTTATCTCTACCTCACCGGCCGGGCGCGCGACGTGATCATCGTTGACGCGCTGCCGGTGTACGCGGGCCCGATCGAGCGCGTGCTTGCCGGGCATCCCGATGTCGATCAGGCTTATGTCGTCGGCGCGGCGGACGACCGCTCCGGCGAGGCGGTACACGCCTTTGTGGTGCCCCGAGCGGGGCAAGCGCCGGATTCGACCGAGCTGTCCGCATTGGTGCGCGCGGAACTCGGCGAGTCGAGTGTGCCGCGGACGTACACGCTGGTGCCGGACGCCCCGATCGCGGCGAGCGGAAAGCCGGACAAGAAAGCCTTGCTGGAGCTGTATCGACGGTAACGCACGACAGATGGAGGAGATCTTGTCCGAGCTCGACTACCTGGTGATCGGCGCTGGGCCTGCCGGTCTCCAAATGGGCCACCACCTACAGCAGGCCGGCCGCGACTACTTGATCGTTGAGGCGGGTGCCGCGCCGGGCACCTTCTTCCGCACGTTTCCCCGGCACCGCCAACTGATCTCGATCAACAAGGTGTACACGGGCTGGGACGATCCCGAGCTGAACCTGCGCATGGACTGGAATTCGCTGCTGGCGGGTTCGCTGTTCAAAGAATATTCGAAACGGTACTTCCCCTCGGCCGACGATATGGTCCGCTACCTCGGGGATTTCGCTGCGGAACAAGGGCTTTCGGTCCGCTACGGCACCAGGATCGAGCGGATCAGCAGGCCGGATCTTTTCGAGGCCGTCGATCAGGACGGCAACGTCTTGCGCGCGCGACACGTGATCATAGCGACCGGCGTCACCAAGCCCTACATCCCGGACATCCCCGGTATCGAGCTGGCCGAGCTGTACACCGAGATGTCAACGGACCCTGCGGACTTCATCAACCAGCGGGTGCTGATCATCGGAAAGGGCAACTCCGCTTTCGAGACCGCCGACAACCTGGTCGAGACCGCCGCCGTCATCCACGTCGCCGGGCCGCATTCCATTCGGATGTCGTGGCAGTCGCATTTCGTGGGACATCTGCGCGCGGTCAACAACAACTTCCTGGATACCTACCAGCTCAAATCGCAGAACGCGATCCTGGACGGCAACATCCTCGACATCACCAGGCAGCCGGATTCGTCGTATCTGGTGACGGTGAGCTTCTCCCGTGCCGACGAGGTCACCAAGGACATCCGCTACGACCGGGTGATCGCGGCGACCGGGTTCCGGTTCGACGCGTCGATCTTCGCGCCGGAGTGCAGGCCGGAACTGGTGATCAACAACCGGTTCCCGGCCCAGACCCCGGCCTGGGAATCGATCAACGTGCCCGGCCTGTACTTCGCGGGCACAATCACCCAGCAACGCGATTTCAAGAGGTCCACCAGCGGGTTCATCCACGGGTTCCGTTACGGGACAAGGGCATTGCACCGGATCCTGGAGCAATGCCATCATGGGCATGACTGGCCGCACCGCGAGCTCGCCGGGACCGCGGACGAGATCGGCGCGGAGATTCTGGTGCGGGTGAACCGGACCTCCGCGCTGTGGCAGCTGTTCGGCTTCCTCGGCGATGTCGTCGCGCTGCGCGCGGACGGATCGGCGCGGTATCTCGAAGAGCTGCCTGTCGATTTCGTCGCCGACGCGGTTGCCGCAGGCGCTTTCGGCGCGGTGGACACCTATCTGGTGATCACGCTGGAATACGGCAAGGACCACGATCGGCTCGACCCGTTCGACATCAATGCCAGGCGCTTCAGTCAGTCCGACGCCGAGCACGCACTCGACGGTCGCTATCTGCATCCCGTGGTGCGGCAGTACCGAGCAGGCGAGCAGATCGGCGAGCATCACATCGCGGAGAACCTCGAGAACGAGTGGACCCACGAAACCGTGCACCGTAAGCCACTTTTCGATTTCTTAGGGAGCGCATTGCGGCTGCCGGAGCCGACCCGGTGACCAGCCCGCTGGCTGCTTTCGAGCAGCGAGCGAAGGAGCTGCTCGAACCGGCGCACTACGACTACTTCGCAGGCGGGGCCGGGGACGAAACCGGGTTGGCCGAGAACGAGCAGGCCTTCCGGCGACTTGCGTTGTTGCCGAGGGTGTTACGGGACACCCGCGGCCGATCCGTCGTGACGGATCTGCTCGGTGATCCGAGCGCGATGCCGGTATTCGTGTCGCCCACCGCGTTTCATCGACTGGCACATCCGGAGGGCGAGTGGGCCAGCGCACGGGGAGTGGCCGCGGCCGGGCTCGTCCTGGTCGCCAGCATGGCAGGGACGGTAGCCATCGATGCGGTCACCGCGGCGGCCCGCGAGGTCGATCGCGATGCGCGCGTGTGGTTTCAGCTGTACCTGCAACCTGAGCGGGCCGCGACCGTCGAGCTGATCCGGCGGGCCGAGCGCGCAGGGTGCACCGCGCTGGTGGTGACCGTCGATTCGCCTGCGCTCGGACGCCGCGCCAGGGATGACCGCCATGGCTTCCACGACCTGCCGGTTGGCCTGTTTGCGGAAAACCTACGTGGCCTGCCGGGGACGACCGGGAGTGCCGTGCGTCAGATCGTCATGTCGCCCGAATTCAACTGGGACCATCTGGCGCGGATTCGGGAACTGACGCGACTTCCGTTGGTGCTCAAGGGAATTCTGCATCCCGAGGACGCACTGTTGGCAGTCGAATACGGAGTCGATGCGATCCTGGTGTCCAATCACGGCGGGCGCCAGCTGGATGTCGCGTCGGCAACCCTGGACGCGCTGCCCGCGATCACTGCCGCGGTGTCGGGCCGGATTCCGATATACCTCGACGGCGGCATCCGTCGTGGCTCGGATGTCGTGCTGGCGTTGGCGCTCGGCGCGACGGCGGTCGGCGTCGGCCGCCCGGTGTTGTGGGGCTTGGCCGTCGGCGGCGAGAAGGGCGTCACCGAGGTGCTCGACACCCTGCGTGCCGAGCTCGAACACGCGCTGACCATGTGCGGGATCGCCGACCTGGCCGAACTGAATGCCGGGCTGGTCACCGTGCGCGGGGCGGCGGCGCGATGCTGAAGCGGGCGACGACGGTGCCAGGGACGCTTGCGGGTGCGGGCGCGTTGTGGGCGGTGTCTCGCTGGCTGCCGCAGGCGGTGGTGGCGCTCCGGGTATGGATCTTCGCAAAGGTCAACGGCAGCAACGAGATAACGCTCCCCGGCGAGCGCGGTGGTCCCGGCCTGTTCCTCCGGCTGTACTCGAACCCGGCCGCCAACGGGCGCAGCAGGGGAGCGGCGCTGTCGGATCTGTTCTGGTACTGGCTCGCGCCGGGGCCCGAAGTGCACCAGGAGCATCTGGAGGACGGACCGCGTTACGACGAGGCGGCGCGGACCACCAGGGCCGTGCTGTCCCTGCCCACCGCCGAGATCGAGCAGCTCGCCGACCGGTGCGCCCGGCGGGTGCTCGACGAACTGCCCGCCCGCCCGCTGACGCTGGTGCGCCTGCGCGACCTGATGATGCCGATCTGGGCAGAGTTCTTCTACGAGTTGGTATTTCGCGAGCCATGCCATCCGATCGCCAGGGATCTGATCGTCGGTAACGCCAACGACGTGGTGACCTCGCTGAAGTGCACCGGGCTGCGGCACATGGACACGCGCCACCGCCTCACCCGCTACCTGCTCGCCCGAATCGACGCGGGTGAGGTGCCGCATCAGCTGCCCGCCTTGCTCAGCCGCCGCGAGCGCGCCCACTACCTGCAGGGCGCGTTCTTCAACACCGCCGTCGTGCAGATGTCCGAGGGTATGGCGCACCTGCTGTTGGCGATCGCTCAGCACCAGGACGTACAGGACCGGATCCGGGCCGAGCCCGACACGAACTATCTGGACCATGTCCTGGACGAGACTTTGCGCCAGTTCCCGCTTTTCGGCATCGCACACCGAATCACCACCGACGACATCGACATCGGCGACGGCCACCCGATCCCCGCGGGGACGGTGCTCTGCTTCAACTATCAGGACTTCGAGCGCACCGGCCACGCCGACCCGGATCGTTTCGACCCCGACCGCTGGGCCACCCACCGCGCCAAGGACACGCACCACATTCCCTTCGGCGTCGCCGCTAACCGCCCATGCCCGGCCTGGCGGCTCTCACCGATCGCGATGCGCGTCGCCGCACGCACCGTGTTGGATCGCTACCACCTGCGCTCCTCGGTCTCGCACACCCGCCCCATCCCGCACCGCGCCCCCTGCCTGCTGCTGGCCGCGGACAAGCCACCGTCGTCGGCCGTGGTCCGCGCCGCCATGACCGGCCTGCGGCTGCGTGATCGCATCGAAGACGTCACCAGGGGCATCACCCAACTGGTCCTCGGCACCTGGATGGTCCTCGACGCCCGTCGCCAGCAACCATGCACCCGCTATTTCGCCGAGCAGGACCGGAAGGAGGCGTCGAGGTGTCCGATGGTCCGGAGTTAGGGGAGCGGGCCCAAAAGCCAGTTCCCCGGGGCGTTTTCGTCATCGCTGAGATAGAACTCTTTGATGGCTGTCCGGAATTCGTCGTGGCTGATCGCGCCGTTCCCGTCGCGGTCGAGGCGCCGGAACGCGTCGCTGGAGTGTGCCGGGTCGATGCCGAGACCCTTGTACATCTGCACATACTCGTCGAAGTCGAGCGAACCGTTTCCGTTGGTGTCCACGATGCCCATGAACGCGTCGGCAATCGTCAACACCGCGCCTTCGAAGTTTTCCGGTGCGGTGACGCTGGATTGCATCACGTGAATGAACTCGTCGCGGTTCAACCGACCGTCGCCGTCGGCATCACCCTCCTGCACGAGCAGACCCCACCATTTGTCGAACGCAGCGCGTAGCGGTTCTGCCTTGTCGGGAGCATCCCCGCCGGGCAGCGCGATGAACAGCGCGGCCATTTGCTGGAGATCATCCTGGGAGAGATAGCCGTCTTGGCCTTGATCGAACCAGCCGAAGAGGGTGTGGAACTTCCGATTTTTCGCACTATCTGCCATGGAACTGTCCTTTTCGGATACCGAGCGTCTCGGCCGTGGATCAGAATGGTGTAGCGGTGGCAATGGAGTCGGCCAATTCTTATTTTCGCCTGAATCCACTGCACCGGTTGCTGTTTCGCGACTTGTGCTGCTTCGAGAAATGGTGCGCGATACCTGTCGGTCGCATCCGCGGGAATTCTCATGCGACCGGTCTGTTGGATTGGGGTGGTCGTGCGCGGTCGAAGAGATGGTGCGCACAGATGTGACCTTTCCGGCGCATCGGCAGTCCGGACGCGGTAGACAGGAGGGTGATCGGCTGGCGTGAGTCGGCGACGTCGGGATGTGAGGAGTGGCGATGGAGCCTGTCGTCGCGGTGTCGGGTGGCAAGATCAGCGGCCGGACTGTCAACGGGATCAGTGCTTTTCTGGGTGTGCCGTATGCGGCGGCGCCGGTGGGGGCGGCGATGTTCCAGGCGCCGCGGCCTGCGGCGCCGTGGGACGGGGTGCGCGAGGCCGTGGAGCTGGGCGGCAGCTGCCCGCAGTCGCCGTATCCGCCGCCACTCGCGGCCATTTTCGGCGAGCAGACCGTGCCGGGCGCGGAATTCCTCAACGTCAATGTCTGGACGCCGGATCCGGGTGGGTCCGGGCTGCCGGTCATGGTGTGGATACACGGCGGCGCGTTCACCCGCGGCTCGAATGCGTTGCCCGCCTACAACGGTGCCGCGTTCGCCCGTGACGGCGTGGTGTTGGTGTCGATCAACTATCGGCTCGGCGCAGCGGGATTCGCGGTGCTCGACGGTGCGCCGTCCAATCGCGGTCTGCTCGATCAGCAGTTCGCGCTGGCCTGGGTGCAGGAGAACATTCGCGGCTTCGGCGGCGATCCGAACAACGTGACCGTGTTCGGCGAATCCGCGGGCGCGATGAGCATCGCCGCCCTGCTCGCCTCCCCGGGCTCGGCCGGCCTGTTCGCCAAAGCGGTCATGCAAAGCGGCAACGGTGAGGTCGCCGCGACCGAGGTCGACGCGCGCATGGTGTCCGTGGAAATCGGCAAGACGCTCGGGATCGGCCCTACTGCCGCCGAATTCGCGCAGGTCGATTCGGATGCATTGCTCGCCGCGCAGGAGAAGGCGATCGGGGATTTCCTGGTGCACACCGACCCGGCCCGCTGGGGCGCCTCGGTGGTCACCGGTGGCCTGTCGTCAATGCTCATGTTCCCCGTCATCGACGACATCGTGCTGCACGAACGGCCCATCGATGCGGTGACCGCCGGTGCGGCGCGCGGGATTTCGCTCCTGATCGGCAATACCAGCGAGGAATTCCGGCTGTTCATCGTCCCCACCGGCATTGCCGCCGCACTGACAACACACGCCCTGCCGTACGTGCTCGGACGGTACGGGCTCGACGCCACCGCCATCGAGCCGTATGCGGCGGCACGCCCCCAGGATTCGGCAGGCGACCTCTTCGCCGCCATTCTCACCGATAAGGCGTTCCGCACGCCCGCAAGGCAATTGGCGCAGGCGCAGGCGGCGACCGGCACACCGGCGTTCGCCTACGAATTCGCCTGGCGTCGCGTCGATCAGGATCTCGGCGCGTTCCACGCGCTGGAGCTGCCGTTCGTCTTCGACACCCTCGCCGCCGCACCCGATCTGGTCGGTCCGAATCCCGCACAGTCGGTCGCGGACGAGATGCACGCGGCCTGGGTCGCTTTCTCGAAGACCGGCGACCCCGGCTGGCCCGCCGTCACTGCCGCCGACCTGTCCGTCCGCGTCTTCGACGCCTAGATGGCGCGAGCCTCGATCGCGATCAGTTGCCGCAAGGTCGACAGTTGATGCGCGTAGTCGCCGTCGAGTTTGACGAGCAGGCTGGTGATCCCGGCAGCCCGATACCGACGGAGCCGCTCGGCGATCCGCTCGGGTGTGCCGAGCAGGTTGGTGAGTTCGCCGAGTTCGCGCGGAACGGCACGGTGCGCGGCATCCTTGTCGCCGGATTGCCACAGCTGCACGACTTTCTCGACCTCGGTGCCGAAGCCGAGCCGGGTGAACGCGTCGTTGTAGAAGTTGCGCCCGCCGACGCCCATCGCGCCGATGGTGAACGCGTAGCCTTCGGCGTGCTTGTCGATCGCCCGTGCCGTCGCCTGCTCGTCCTCGGTGATCTCGACGGCGACCGGTGCGACCAGATCGAGGTCGGCCAGCGTTCGTCCGGCCTGAATCGCGCCGTCCCGCAACGGATCGAGGAACACCTCGGCCGCCTCGGGGATGAAGGCGTTGCCGAGCCAGCCGTCGGCGAGTTCGCCGGTGAGTCGCAGGTTCTGCGGGCCCATGGCCGCGTTGTAGATCGGCACATGCGCGGCGCGGACCATGGGCTGCAGTGCCCGGCCCGGTCCGTCGGGGAGCGGCAGCGGATAGATCGCTCCGGCATGTTCGAGGCGTTCCGCCCGACTCACCGTCCGGATGATCTCGATGGTCTCCCGCGTCGTCTGCACCGGCTTGCGGAACCGGACGCCGTGCCATCCCTCCATGACCCGTGGTCCGGACACGCCGATGCCGAGGTCGAACCGGCCGCCCGACAGCTCGTGCATGCTCAGCGCGGAGGTCGCCAGCAGCGCCGGCGTGCGTGAACCGAGCTGAACTACGAACGTCCCCAAGCGAATCGACGAGGTTCTGGCCGCCAGATAGGCCAGCCCGGTCAGCGCGTCGTAGCTCCACACCTCCGCGACCCACAGCGACGAGGCCCCGGCCGCCTCCGCCGCCACCGCGAACTCGACCGCACCGGGCAGGCGCGGTTCGAGCAGAACACCGATACGCATGGGGCCTCCTCGGCATGATGGACCGGAACCGGTCACTGCTCTATGTGCTATGCAATAGCGTATAGATCATGCTGATCGAAGCGTAAGGGAAGAGGTGCCGTGCGTTATCGCGACTGTCCCACCGTCGAAGTGGCGGAACGGATCCCGTGTGACCCGGCAATCGCGTGGGCCCTGGTCACCGATATCGAACTGCCTGCGCGTTGCTCCGACGAACTGGAATCCGTCGCATGGGAAGGCGCCGTCGACCGGGTCGAGCCCGGCGCGCGTTTCCGCGGCCACAATCGGCACTCCGCATTCGGCGAATGGCAAACCGTCTGCGAGGTCGTCGAAGTCGAGCCGGAACGCCGCTGGGTGTGGAACGTCTTCGGTTATGACGGCGGCATCAGTGCCACCTGGGGTTTCGAGATAGACCCTGCTCGCGAGGGCGTGATCGTGCGCCAGTGGGGCCGGATGGGCCCAGGCCCATCGGGTCTGACTCCGGCGATCGTCGCCAGCCCGGAACTCGAGGGCAGGATCGTCGCGCGGCGCCTGGAGGAATGGGCGAACGGCATGCGCGCGAATCTTGCCTACGTTCGCGCTCAGGTCGACGACTGACCACTCCGCAGCACAAGGCGCTGAGCGCGCCCAGCCGAGCGCGGTGCGCCGCCACTGTGATCTAGATCATGGTTTGCCGATTAGTTCCGACTGGAACCGGTTTGCTACGTTGCTACTCCTGGCTCGGCTGCGGTCATCGGTGGGGACCAACGGTCGCAGCCGAGCCCAGGGCGCTCCGGCAGTGCGTGAGTGGCTCGACCGATGACATTTGTCATCGCGAAATCATGGGTATGTCATCGCGATTCGGTGACTGCGCGTACTACTGGCCGACCCCGGTGGCCGCGATCGTAGAACGCATGAACAGGATTGGCGATGTCATCACCGCCCACGGTCTACGCCGGACCTACGGGCACGGCAAGGACGCGTTCGAGGCGGTCAAAGGAGTAGACCTCTGGGTCGTCGAGGGGGAGGTCTTCGCACTGCTCGGCACGAACGGTGCAGGCAAGACCTCGACGCTCGACATGCTCGAAGGGCTGGCAGCCCCTTCGTCGGGCGCCGTCGAGGTTTTCGGCCTCGACCCGCGACGGGACCGCGAGCAGGTCAGGGCGCAGGTCGGCATCATGTTGCAGTCGGGTGGACTGCCCGCCGAGTTGACCGTGCGCGAGACACTCGAGATGTGGCGGGGGACTTGCACGAATCCGACAACCGCCGACATCGTCCTCGAACAGGTCGATCTGGTCGATCGCGCGGACGTCCGAGTCGGTTCGCTGTCGGGCGGTGAGCAGCGTCGTGTCGACATGGCATGCGCGCTGCTCGGCCAGCCCCGGTTGCTGTTCCTCGATGAGCCGACCACCGGGCTGGATCCCGAAAGCCGCCGCGGCACTTGGCGATTGCTCGCCGACCTGAAGGCGTCCGGCGTCACCATGGTGCTGACGACGCACTATCTGGACGAGGCCGAGGCGCTGGCCGACCGGATCGCCATCATGCACAAGGGCGAGATCGTGCGCACGGGCACACTGCGCGAAATCGTCGACGACCATCCGGCGCGGATCGTCTTCGACCATCCAGGACTGCCGCTGCCGCACCTGCGCGACGCCAACATCGATGCGCAGGCTCGCGTCACGGTCAGCACCTATGACCTGCAAGGGCATCTGTTCGCACTGCTCGACTGGGCGCGCGAACACGGCGTGCTGTTGAGCGGGCTCGAAGCGCGCGCCGCTTCCCTCGAGTCGGTGTTCCTCGACATCGCCAGCGAATCGGCCGACGCGTCGGCGGCCACCAAGGAACTGATCGGAGCAAGTCGATGACCACGACCGCGGCACCCGCCACCCGCTTCCACCGCCGCCCGCTCGCCGCATTGGCCAAGGCGGAATGGCTCCAATTCCGGCGCAACAAGACGCTGGTCTATATGGCGACGTTGTTCCCCGTCGGCATACCGGTTGCCGTCCATGTCATCGCGATGCGCCAGGCGGCGCCGACAACGGCAACGGCGGCAGTGACTTTCGAGCTGCTCGCCCTGCTCGCGTTGTTGTTCGTGCAGTACTACTCGGTGCTGTCGATGGTCACCACGCGCCGCAGCGAAGGGGTCTTGAAGCGGCTGCGCACCGGCGAGGCCGCCGACTGGCAGATCCAGCTCGCGCCCGCCGTTCCCGGTGCCGTGGTGACGCTGGCCTGCACCGTCGTGGTCACCGCGGTGGTCTACGGCACGGGGACGCCTGCCCCGGTGAACCCCCTCGCGATCGTGCTCGCACTTGTCGGCGGTGTCGTGCTGTTCTCCCTGCTCGCTCTCGCCACCAGCGCGGTCACCAAGAACGCCGAGGCCGCGCAGATCACCTCGCTTCCGGTGATGACGATCGCGATGCTCGGCCTCGCGTCCATCCGCAAGGTGCTGCCTGATCGGTTGGCCGATCTGGCCGACTGGACCCCGTTCGCGGCAGTGTCCGACCTGATGTCGCTCGGCGCGTCCGGCAAGCTGGCGACCAGCTCCACCGCAGATGCGGCGCTCGACTTCGCGGGCACCTGCACCGAACTCGGCCGACCGTTTGCCACACTGGCGATATGGACAGTCCTGGCGCTCGCGCTGACCCGCACGAGTTTCCGCTGGGACGACCGGGGTTGAGCCGCCTGACCTCGTGGTGGCGCGGGCTGTCGGGTCCGGCCAAGTTCCGGCTCTACACCCGATACACCTTGCAGGCCGGAGTCGTCGCGGTGATCGCTGTCATGGCGATCACCGCGCATTCGCCGTGGTCGGTGTTCGGGATCGTGGTCGCCGGGATCGCGGGTTTCGTGGCAGTCGAGGCCCAACCCGACTTCGCCGTGTCGTCGGGTCTGGTGTCGCGGCGGTGGGCACTCCCTGCCGCCGTCGGGATGCTGACCGCGGTGTGGCTCGCCTACGCGGTGGTCGCCCGAGTCGCGGCGAGCAAGTCGACCGTCGACGAAGCGCGGCTGGTCGGCATCTATACCGCGGTGCTCGCCGTGTTCACGGTCGTGCCGTTCATCCGGCACAAGTGGTGGATCGTGCTCGGCCTCAGCCTGATCACCGGCCTCGCCTTCGGCACGACGCTGCGCGGGGGCATCGGCACCGCGGTGGTCACCTTCGTTTCCGGAAGTTTCGTCGTCGCAACGACATTGCTCACGCTGTGGGGATTGCGGGTCGTCGAGGAGCTGGACCGGGCGAAGGCCGTCGAAGCCGAATTGCAGGTAGCCGAGGAACGATTGCGCTTCGCGCGGGACCTGCACGACGTCGTCGGCCGCGGGTTTTCCGCGATCGCGGTGAAAAGCGAACTCGCGGCGATGCTTTCGCGATCCGGCGACGCCGAGCGCGCGGCCGCGGAGATGACCGAGGTGAAGGCGCTCGCCGTCGAGTCGATGGGGCAGATGCGCACACTGGTTCGCGGCTATCGCGGTATCGACCTGACCGCCGAGGTGGCCGGTGCGCGGTCGCTGCTCTCGGCGGTGGGCTGCCGGCTCGTGCTCGAAGGGGACCCGGCCAAGGTGCCGGCACGATTTCACGAGGTCGCCGCCTGGGTGGTGCGCGAGGGCACGACGAATATCGTCGAGCACTCGTCGGCGACCACGGCGACGCTCGCGCTCGGCGATGCCGGGATGTCCCTGCGCAACGACGGTCCGCACGGCACGCCGGGCGAACGTTCCGGGCTCCGCGGACTGGCCGAGCGGCTCGCGGCCATCGGCGCAACCCTCGACGTGCTCGCGTCGCCCGAGCAGTTCATCCTCGAAATTCGTTGGGAGAAGAAATGATTCCGGTGTTTCTCGCCGACGATGAAACGCTCGTCCGCGCCGCCATGGCGACCATGCTCGGTCTGGAAGCCGACATCGAGGTGGTCGACCATGTCGGCTCCGGCGAGGAACTCCTCGCCGCGTGGCGGCGGCACCGCGACAGCGGTGGGCCTGCCGCGGTGGCGGTGATCGATCTGCAGATGCCCGGCATCGACGGCATCGAGACCGCCGTCGAACTGCAGCAACTCACCCCCGGCGCGGGCACTTTGATCGTCACCAGCCACGGCAGGCCCGGCTACCTCAAACGCGCACTCGCCGCGGGCGTGCGCGGTTTCGTCCCGAAGACGACCTCGGCCGCCACCCTCGCCGAGGTGATCCGCACGGTCAACGGCGGTGGTCGCTACGTCGACCCCGAGCTGGCTGCGGAAGCGATCAGCGCGGGCGACACCGTCCTCACCGCCCGCGAAGCCGATGTCCTCGAATACGCCCTCGACGGCGCGTCCGTCGAGGACATCGCGCGCCGCGCGCATCTTTCACCGGGCACCACCCGCAACTACCTGTCGTCCGCGATGGCCAAACTAGGTGTCGCCAACCGCTACGAGGCGGCACTCAAAGCCCGCGACAAGGGCTGGATCTGAGTGGATTCGTGCAGGCCGTCGCACGTGCCGACGTGACGCACGGAACCGTGCTGCGTCACTGAGCAGGAAAGCGCAGGTAGCGTTGGCGTCCATGTCCTCTGGTGGCAGCAGTACGACCGCGATCTTGGCCGCGCTCGCGGCCAATGCCGGTATCACCCTCGCCAAGTTCGTCGGCGCGGCGCTGACCGGGTCGTCGTCGATGCTGGCCGAGGCGATGCACTCGCTGGCCGATACCGCCAACGAAGGGCTGCTGCTGGTCGGCAAGCGCCGCGCCGCGCACCCGCCGGACACAAAGCATCAGTTCGGGTACGGCCGCAACCGCTACTTCTATTCGTTCGTCGTCGCGCTGGTGCTGTTCACCATGGGTTCGCTGTTCGCCGTCCTCGAGGGTGTCGACAAGATCCGTCACCCGGAGGAGCTCAGCTCACCCGTCGTCGCGATCGTCATCGTGGTGATCGCCATGGTTTTGGAGACCTTCAGCCTGCTTACCGCCCGGCGAGAATCCCAGCCGCTCAAAGGGCGCGGCAGTTGGTGGCATTTCATTCGCGCCTCGCGCAATCCCGAACTGCCGGTGGTGCTGCTGGAAGACACCGGCGCGCTGATCGGTCTCGGCTTCGCGTTCAGCGGCGTCGGGTTGACGGTGCTGACCGGCGACGCGCGCTGGGACGGCGTCGGCACTGTGGCCATCGGCATCCTCCTCGGCGCCATCGCCATCATCCTCATCGTGGAGATGAAAAGCCTGCTCATCGGCGAGGGCGCCACCTCCGCCGAAGACCTCGCGATCCGCGCCAACCTTGTCGACGGCACCATCATCGATCGCGTAATCCATTTGCGCACCGAATATCTCGCCCCTGACGAACTCCTCATTGCCGCCAAGGTTTCCGTCCGCCCCGGCCTCACCATCGACGCGGTCGCTGCCGCCATCGATGCCGCCGAGGCCCGCGTCCGCGCCGCCGTCCCCAGCACCGACGTCATCTACCTCGAACCCGACCTCGATCGCGCCTGAGCGCGCCAAGTTATAAGCCTGCCTTCGTTATTGAAAATCTGCCCTTGCGAATGTGCTGTGATTTTCGTTCGGACGACCAATATTGGCGGCGGAATATTGAGACTTCATCCAAAGTATCGGGTAAGGGCGCGTTCGGAAGGGAACGGATTCACCGCTGTGTAGGAGCGCTTACAGTTCTGTTTGTGGCCGGTTGATTGCCTTAAGCTCTCGAATCCAAGAGAGTTCGATGGAAAGTAGTCGATGGGTAAGCACCGCGCACCACGAAAGCCAGACATGGCAACGCGGGTGACGATGATCTCGACAGCCGCGTTGTTCACCACTCTTATCGCCGTCAACCATGACGCGTTGCCGGGTGGCGAGCCGACACCGAATCACCTCAGCACGCCTTCGGGAACATCCGGCGGCCTGTTCGCATTACCGCCGCCGGCCAGTTCGACGCCGGACATACCGGACTCGGTCGAGAGCCGAACCCGTGCTGAGGACGAAAAAGCGGCTGTCGACCCGGTCCCGGAAACTCCGCCGGTCGCCGCCGCGCCGCGGACGAGTTCGACAGAGCCGGTCGATACCGCCAAGCCGCAGCCCGACCATCACCGCACCCTCACCGCCACCCTGATCTCGGGCATCCTGCACGGCTGGGGCTGGCTGGCCCACGCCCTCGAATACCTTATCGCGCACATGATGTCGGCAATAGAATCGCGCGAGGTATGAGGTCGGCGGCGCGCGTTGCGAGCACCTCATTATCGAACGGTCAGTAGATGTTGGAGGGGCGAACCAGGCCCTCGGCGAGGTCGCCGAAGCCGGGCGCGATGATTGAGCCCGGGTTCACCATGATCTCCTCGACGATCAGGGTTTCCGTGGTCAGCAGCAGTGCGGCGATGGAGGCTGCGCTGCGCAGTGCCGAGCGGGTCACCTTCAGCGGATCGATGACGCCCGCGTCGAACATGTCGACGTACGCGTCGGTGAGCGCGTTGAAGCCTTGTCCGACAGGCAGTTTCGTGACCTGCGCGACGGCTTCGTCGCCGTCGTAGCCGGCATTGACCGCGATCCAGCGCAGCGGCTCCTCGACCGCACGCCGGACGATGTCGCGGCCCTCGGCGGCGTCTCCGGTGAGCTCGAGCAGGTCCAGGGTCGGTTGTGCCTGCAGCAGCGCGGTGCCGCCGCCCGCGACCACGCCCTCCTCCATCGCGGCCCTGGTGGCCGACAACGAGTCCTCCACCCGGTGCAGCTTCTCCTTGAGCTCCACATCGGTGGCCGCACCGACGCGCACCACGGCCACCGAGCCGGACAGCCGGGCGATGCGCAGCTTCAGGTTGTCCTGATCGTGCTCGTTGTCGGTGCGGGCGAGTTCCCGCCCGAGCTGGGCGATGCGCGCCGTCGCGTCCGCGGGCGCGCCCGCGCCGTCGACGAGCGTCGTCCCGCGTTCGGTCACGGTCACCTTGCGCGCGCGACCGAGATGTTCGATGCGCACATTCTCCAGTGCCACACCGGAATCGGCGCTCACCACGGTGCCGCCGAGCAGCGCGGCCAGGTCCTCCAACTCGGCGACGCGGCGATGCCCGAAGCCGGGTGCGCGCACGACCACCGATCGGAACGTGTCGTGCACGTTGTTGGTCACCAGCATGCTCAATGCGGGCCCGTCCATGTTTTCGCAGAGGATCACCAGCGGCCGTTTGGTGCGCTGCACCTGCTCCAGCACCGGCATCAACGTCTGCACGGTGGTGATCTTCTGGTTGGTCAGCAGGACGTAGGCGTCGTCGAGGACGGCCTCCATGCGATCCTTGTCCGTCACGAAATACGGTGAGAGATAACCGTGGTCGAACTCGATGCCGTCGATGTAGTCGAGCGAGAGCCCGAGCTGCGGCGACTCTTCCACGCTCACCACACCGTGTACCCCGACCTTGGACAGCGCGGCGGCGATCACGTCGCCGATCTCGGTGTCGTTGTTCGCCGACAGCATCGCGACGTGCCGGAGCTCCGCCTCCGCGGTGACCGGACGGCTGCGCGCGCGCAGCACCTCGACCACCGCGTCGGCGGCCCGTTCGATACCGCGTTTCAGCTGAATCGGATTCGCGCCTGCCTCGACGGCGCGTAAACCCTCGCGCACCATCGCCTGGGCGAGCACGGTCGCGGTCGTCGTGCCGTCGCCCGCCACCCCGTTGGTCTTGGTCGCCACCTCCTTCACCAGCTGAGCGCCCATGTTGGCGAACGGATCTCGCAGCTGGATCTGATTCGCGATGGTGACGCCGTCGTTGGTGATGGTCGGCGCCCCGGTCAGCTTCTCCAGGACCGCGTTGCGGCCCTTGGGACCGAGCGTCACCTTCACCGCGTCGGCGACGGCGTTCACCCCCTGTTCGAGCAGCCCCCTGGCATTCGCGCCGAAGCGCAGTTCTTTGGCCATGTCGCACGCACCTTTGCCAATGAATCGAAGTGTGTTGTTACGGAACGAGAATCGCCCGGCCGCGGACTCTGCCCTGGTCGAGATCGCTCAGCGCGGTCGCGAAGTCGTGCAGCGGGTAGCGCGAGGTGTGCAGCCGCACCCGGTCTTGCGCGGCGAGCACCATCAGCTCGGCAAGGTCGTTGTAGGAGCCGACCAGGTTGCCGATGAAATTGATTTCGGTGGAGATGATGTCGATGGTCGGCACCGAGAGCACGCCGCCGTAGCCGATGACGTAGTAGTTGCCCGCGCGCCGCAGCATCGCGACACCGGCCTCGACGGCACCGCCCTCGCCGACGAAATCGATCACCGCTTCGGCGCCGTTGCCGCCGGTGAGCTCGAGGACGGCGGCGGCCTCGTTGCCGTCCGCCTGGATGGTGTGGTGCGCACCGAGCTCACCGGCGAGCGCCAGCGCCTCCAGCGAGCGGTCGACCACGATCATCTCCGCGGCCGAGAGCGCGGCGAACACCTGAATTCCGATATGCCCAAGGCCGCCTGCGCCAATCAGCACCGCCTTGTCGCCGGGACGCAGCGCGCGAGCCGCTTTGGCGACGGCGTGGTAGGCGGTCAGACCCGCATCGGCCAGCGCGGCGACGTCGGCAGGGACCAGCGACCGATCGAGCTTCACCACCGCGCGCGCGTTGGTCCGCAGATACTCGGCGTAGCCGCCGTTGGTGTCGATGCCGGGGAATTGCGAACTGGCGCAATGGACATCGTCACCGGCCCGGCAGGCACGGCACAGCCCACAGGTCATCAGCGGATGCAGGATCACCGGGTCGCCGACCTGCAGCCCGGTCACTGCGGGCCCCAATGCCTCGATCCAGCCCGCGTTCTCGTGCCCGATCGTGTACGGCAGTGCCACGCCGGTCTTCTGCTCCCATTGGCCCTCGATGATGTGCAGGTCGGTGCGGCACACACCGGCGCCGCCGATCTTCACGATCACGTCGAGCGGCGACTCGATCACCGGGTCGGGGACCTGGACCAGTTCTGGCTTCGAGTCGTAGGCGGCCAGTTGTACGGCCCTCATTGCGCTGCTCCGTTCTCATAGGTTGTGGTGCTTGTGGTTTCGCCGTAGCGCGTTTCGAGCAGGCCGCGGCAGAAGTGTGCGTTGCCCTCGATGCTGACCCGGACCGCGCGGGCGTAGCGCAACCGGATCGCCAGCTCACCGGACTGCAATGGCGTGCCCCGCTCGTCGACGAGCAGCATTGCGTCCGAGTCGTTCCCGAGGCCGATCGCCGCGCGCCTGCGTGCCAGCGACGTCCGCGGCATCCCGTCGGGGACGTCGGCGAGCGTCAGCTGCAATGGATTCGTCATGCGGCCCGCCACAGACAGTCGACGGACCACCCGCTCGAGCGCCGCCAGATAGGCCTTGCACTGGAACGTCGTCCGCAGCTCGTCCAGCTCGCGGGTCGCCTCACCGGGAAAGCTCCCGGTGAATCCCGACCCGTGCGCGACACCGGCATTGATCTGCTCGGCCGCGAAGTGATCCGCCAATTCCACGGTCACCGCGGTGATATCGGGCACGGCGGCGACCGCATCGTGCGCATCCGCGACCATCAGGTACGCGAAATTCGGTGCGCAGAAATAGGCGGGCAGCCGCAACCGGACGTGCACCGCGCCGTCGTCGGCGATCCTGACCTCGGTGACGAACCGCAGCGTCGTGATCGGCTCGTCGAGTTCCGGGTCACGCACGGAGTCGAGCGCGGCCCACACACCGGCGGCGATCGTCTCCGGCCGGGTCGCCGTGGTCATGCCGGTACCGCGCTCGGCGCCGAATGCCCGTCCGTCGCGGGCAGCGCCTCGCCCGGCACCGAAAAGCCGTACAGTCTGGCCAGATTGAGCCCGAGGATCTTCTTCTTCACCTCGGTCGTCAGCGTGCCGTATTCGGACTGCATGTCCTCCGGGATCTGGAAGTCGACGAACTTCTCGATCAGCCAGGCGGGCTTCCAGATCGCGTAGTCGCTGGCGAAGGTGATCCGGTTCTCGTCGAGCCAGTACAGCAGCTCGCCGATGATCTGCGCGAAATAGCGCGGCCTGGTGTGGATGAACGGCATGGCGACCGCGAGCCCGCCGTAGACGTTCGGTTCCTGGGTCGCGATCCAGCAGAAGTCCTCGAGCCTGGGGAGACCGACGTGCTCGATGATGAAGTTCAGATTCGGGAAGGCGGTCGCGACATCGTCGACGTCGGCGACATCGAAGGCGTCGCGGTTGAGCGGGTAGATGGTGGGGCCCTTGTGGATATGGATATTGCGGATCCCGAGTGCCTCGCACTTCTCCAGGTACCGGTAGCTCCACGGATCGGTCAGCTTGTAGCCCTTGGATTCGCCCTTCCATTCGGCGGTGTAGAGCTTGACGCCCTGGAGATTCCAGCGCTGCTGCAGCGCCTCCAGTCGGTCGAGGCCCGCCTCGCCGTCACGCGGATCCCACGACCCGTTGGTGATCAGCTTGTCCGGATGTTTCTCCGCAAGTGCACCATTGCGCTCGGTGGTGTTGAATCCGTCGATGTAGAAGTCGGTCAGGTAGGTCGGCTGGAAGATCCCCTTGTCGACGTAGCCGACCTCGAACAGGTCGTGCATCAGGTCGGCCTCGGTGTACTTGCCGAACTTGTCCAGCGTCCACACCTCGTCGGCGGGTGACAGATTCCGGTGATAGTCGTAGAAGCACTCGGTGAATCCCTTGCCGTACCGGTTCTTCTGATTGCTGGGTCCGCCGTCCCAGAAGTGGATGTGGCCGTCGACGATGAAGTACTTCTCGCCATCCTTCTCGTACATGTGGTGCTCCGTTGTCGTTCTTGCGGGCTGAGTATCTTTGTTACGGAACGGGTTTGAGGTCGAAGCCGATGTACTCGGCCGCGTCCTCCGGGTTGGCGAACAACATGGTCCGGTCGTCGAAATGCACCATCCGCCCGTAGTGGGTGGACATGATCTCCTCGAAATCGGACAGTCCGAACGGCGCGCCGAGCGCGTCGGTGATCTCGGCGAAGTCGAACGTCAGCACCTTGTGGCCGTCGACCCGGATCATCGACGGGTACTCGATGATGTCGACGCCGTCCTTGTCGGCCATCACGTCGGCGACGACGTAGCCGTTCTGGTTGTTCATCAGGGTGACGCCGCACATGTTCGACGATCCGACGCCGGTGCCGAATTCCATTGCAGTACTCATCGGTTCAGCTCCTCGGGCTGGTCGATATCCAGGTCGGCGAGCGCGCTGCGCAGGCCTTCCTTGGCGGCTTCGAACGATTGGACGAAGGGGATGGTGCGTTCCTGCGGATGCGACCAGATCGGCTGCAGTTGACGCGCGGCGGTCACGCTCAGCGGCACCCACTTCGCCAGCCAGCCGGCGAGCACGACACGATTGTCGGTGCCGTGGGTCTCATCGCGGGTCAGCAACGAGAACAGCGCGCGGGTGTAGCCGAGGTCGCGGTTGTAGTCGTTCTCGCCGGACCCGACCAGGGCGGGCGTGACGTAGTCGCCGTTGCGTGCCGAGATCTGCATGATCAGGTGGCTGCGGAACAGGACGCCGACGAGCTGTTCGAAGACGATGTTCGTGGCGAACAGCGCCTCGGCCCAATCACCTGCGGCGGTGAGCATTTCGACGTTGCGCCGCACGCCCTGCCAGACCGGATCGGTGTGCCACACCGCGCGGTGCGCGGAACCGTCGAAGCCGCTGATGGATTCGCTGAGATCCAGGTTGTACAGCGCGAGATCCTGCGCGAAACGCAGCTTGTGCGCGCTGTTCACCGCGACGGCATTGTTGATCATGTTGGTCGGCGCCGACCGCTGCGCCGCCGTGAACACGTGCAGGCCGAGGCCGTGCTCGGCGTGCATCCAGGCGCCGAGATCGCGCTCGATGAACGTCGCCCACGCCGGTGACCACGACGCGTACGCGTCGGCGAGCTTCGCGTTGTCCAGGTTCTGCTGGATCTGGCGCACCACGTTGGCGTTGTTGCGGTAGATCGTCTGTTCCCACTCCTCGTTCGGGTCGCGGAACCTGTGCCAGTCACTGGATTTCAGCGCGGTCCACTCCTGCGGGTAGCCGCCGGGCCCGTCGCCGAAGCCGTAGATCCAGCCCTGGCTCAGATGCCGGGCCGGGTCGGGCTGCACATCGAAGGTCACGTCCTCGTATGTCGTCGCGCGCAATTTGGCGGGCTTGAAATAGTTGTAGGAGCGGCTCGTCGAACTGGGGAACTCCAGGGCTCCTGCCTCGGCGTCGGTGAATACCGGCTTGGGGAAACTGCGCCCTGGCTTCGCCGCTGGGTCAGCGGTGGGTGCACTCATTGTGAGGTCTCTCTTTCTCTGGAATCAGGTCTGCGGAATCGTCGTGGTGAACTTGTCGAAGTGGATGCGTTCCCTGGCAACGCCTTTGCCGTCGAGCAGCGCCAGCGCGGCATCGACCATCGGCGGCGGCCCGCACAGGTAGATCTCGGCCTCGGACAGGTCGGGTTCGCGCCGGTCGACCACATCGGTGACGAAGCCGAAATCGCCATCGGCGACGCCGATCTCGGCCCAGTCCGCCGTCGTCTGCTCCGACAGTGCGGGGAGGAAGACGAATCCGGGCAGCGTGCTGCCGAGTTCGCGGATCTCGTCGACGTAGAACAGATCCGCGGCGGTGCGCGCGCCGTAGTAGTAGTGCACCCTTCTGCTGCTGCCGATTTCGACGAGATGACGGAGCAGGGACAGGATCGGTGCCATCCCGGCCCCGCCGCCGATGCAGACGATGTCGCGCTCGGAATCCTTCTTGAGGGTGAAGGACCCGTACGGCCCGCGCAGCCGCAACTCGTCGCCGATCCCGAGCCCGCCGCCGAGCAGGCCCGAAAAGCGGCCGCCCGGATAGCGTTTGATGAGGAACTGCACCCGGGCGGACTCGGTCGGCGTGGTCGCCATGGAGAACGACCGATGTTCCTCGGTGCCCGGGATGAGCACATCCGAATACTGACCCGGCTTGAAGACGTAGGCCGCAGGCTCGATCAGCTCGACCTCCAGCGACACGATGTCGTGGGTCAGGTGGGTCAATCCGATGATCCTGGTGCGCAACTGTTGCAGCGGAACGGCATTGCGCAGTTCGTCCTCGTCGAAATTGATCAGCTCGATCTCGCAGTCGCTGTAGGCATGCGACTTGCACAGCAGCACATACCCTTCCTCGCTCTCGTAGTCGGCGAGTGCGAAGGTCGAATAGCGATCCATCTGGATATCGCCGTCGAGCAGGAACGACTTGCATGCCGAGCATTGCCCCTCGCGGCAGCCGTGCATCAGCGAAACGCCTTGGCGGAATGCCGCATCGAGGATCGTCTCGTCCTCGGCCGCCTCGATCTCCAGTTCGACCGGCTCGAACCGGATGCGATGGGTGTCACCCACGGGTGCTCCTCGGATGGAGCCCGGCGACGGCCTGTGCGTGCGGACACGCCGTCACCGAGCGCTCGTGACCGCCTCAGGCGACCTTGGCGGGACGACCGGCCGGACCACCCGCGGTGTAGGCCGCGACATGGGCAGTGCGCTCCTCGTCGGACATCTCGTTCAGCAGGATGTTCGGGCTCTGGAACGTGATGCCGCGCAGGTCGTCCAGCGTCCACAGCTTCTTCGGATCGTCGAGATCCAGATGTGGCTGGGGGATGAGCGTCTTGCCGTCGTCGCGGACGTAGCCGAGATGCGCGACGATGTCGGCGAGATCCTGGTTGTGGTGCAGGGTCTCCCATTCGCGATGACCGGTGAGCCGGCCCATGTTCGGCGTCGGCCTGCCCTCGTACTCGGGTCGGAAGGCCTTGATATCGGTCCAGGCGCAGGTCTCCGAACAGTAGGTGCGCCACTGCCCGTCGACCTTCTCGGTGACCATGTCTTCGCGAATCAGCGCGGGCACCATGCAGGTCCAGCAGCGATGCGGATACTGGTAGTCGACGTCCTCGAACGCGATCGGCTTGTTACGGCCCGGGTAGCGCAGGCGGTTGTAGTTCTCCCACCACTTCCCGTACTTGTTGTACCAACCCGGGTACTTCTCCTCGAACCACGCGAAGTCCTGGTCGGTCATCGGGTCGATGCGCCAGTAGTTCACCGGCCAGCCGGTGGCGAAGAACTGCGCGACCTCGTGCACGTAACCCTTGTTGACGATCCGGTTCCACGCCTCTTCGACCAGATCGTGCGGAATCTTCAGGCCGTATTTCTCCAGCGGAATGAGATAGCTGCGGTAGTAGTCGTCGTAGATCCAGCGGCGCCACATCTCGGCGTAGCTGTCGCGATCCTTGCGCCGATCCTTGGTGCCGTACTCGATGAACGTCCCGATGGCGGCATCGACCACGCAGTGGTTGTTCCACCAGGCGTAGCGCAGGTCGCGCTCGAGCAGCTGCCGGTTGTCCTCGTCGGCGAGCGCCATCAGCAGAATCGAGTAGCCGTTGGAGATGTGCCTGGATTCATCGGACTGCACCGAATGGAACACCGTCGGCAGCAGGTAATCGCCATTTGCTGCTGCTTCGGACGGCATCGCGACGAAAAGCGTGTTGGTGAAGGCGGTTTCGGCGACCACAGTGAGGTAGATGTTCGCCGCGGTGATCGCGTCACCGGTGATGAAACCCTCGCCGAACTGGCGGCCGATGGTGCCCGCGTAGTTGTTGGCGAACGCCATCTCGCTGATATCGAACCCGGCGGGATCGATGTAGTGGTTCATGTAGAGGCGCTTGAGGTTCATCTGGATCGTCGAGTGCCTGACCTCGTCGATCATCTGCACCGCGAGACCGTTGTGGATCTCCGGATTCGGCACGGCGTCGATGGCCATCGGCATCGCGCGGGCCGCCGAGATCTCCGGGAACGGGATGATCGACAGGAACAGTTTCTGCCATTCCATCCAGCGCTGCTGTACTTGACGGAACATGTTGCCGCGTATTGCGCCGTCCATCGCGCCGAATACGCGGTTGTCCTTCTCCTCTTCCATCGGGAAGTAGGAGCGCAGGATCTGCTTGAGCGGATCCTTCTTCGGTGCCTTGTCGAAGGTGTAATCGGTGCCGAACCGGGTGGCCGGCGTCGCAAAGGTTGGCTCCCACGACAATTCGGTGATCTTCTGATGCGCCTTGCTGAGGCTTTGCCTGCTCAACGTATTCCTCCTGAGGTGCCGGGCTTAGCACTGACCTGTGACCCATGACACAGCAGTGCCGGTACGCTGGATGTCTCGAGTTGAGACGCGTCGCAGATTGAGACGCGGTTACCGTGACGTAAGAAGCCGGTATCGAGGTGAGCACAATGACGGATCCGGACGCTGCCGTCGTCCATGCGCAGCAGGCGCGAGAACTGTTTCTCAGTGCGGGCTCGCTCGATTCCGTTCCGGTGCGCGACACGGTGCTCGACTCGTGGCGCCGGGCGCGCGCACTGCGCATCCATCCGGATCGGGTGGAATTGCCGTATGTGCGGGGTCCGAATCTCGATTCGCCGCTCACCAATGCGGCGGCGCCCGTGCTGCAACGGCTCGCCAATGATCTTGCGTCCCAAACGATCAGCGTCATCCTGACGTCGTCGGACGGGCTCGTGCTCGAGCGGTTCGCCTCCGATCCCTCGATCATGCGGGCACTCGACCGCGTTCAGCTCGCGCCTGGGTACAGCTATGCCGAACATTTCGTCGGCACCAACGGGATCGGCACCACGCTGGAGACCGCGCGTCCCACGTTCATCCGCGGCGGCGAGCACTATCTCGGCACGCTCGGCGGGCTGGCGTGCGCCGGTTCACCGATCCGGCATCCGTTGACGAGATCCGTGCTCGGCGTCATCGACTTGACCTGCTGGGCAAGCCGTTCCGATCCGTTGCTGTTCACCCTCGCCAAGAGCGCGAGCAGCCAGATCGAAGATCGGCTCAGTGCGCTGGCCAGTGAGAGCGAGACCGCGCTGCTGGAAACCTATCTGCGCCAATGCCGCCGGTATCCCCTCGGCGTGCTCGCCATCGGCGGCAACGTGGTGTTGATGAACGAGTACCTGCGCCATGCGCTCGACGCGCACGACCAGGTTGCCCTGCTCGAGCACTCGCAGGATCTGACCGGACCCGGCTCGGTGGGCACCCTCGTGGTCGTGCTGCCGAGCGGCCACACGGCGAAAGTCACGGCGGTCGAGCGTATTTCGGTGCGCGGGAGCAAGAGCGTGGTCCTGCACGTCCAGGTGCCTACCGATCGCGCCAGTCGTCGCCCGATCGCACACGCCACCCTCCCGATCCCCGGCGTCGCCGGGCACAGCAGCTCCTGGCGGCGCAGCTGTCAACAGGTCGAGCGGTGCTGTCGCGATCGCGAGTGGGTGGTGCTCGACGGTGAAAAGGGCTCTGGACGCGCAAGACTCGCCAAAGCGGTGGCCGAGCACGTCAATGCGGGCAAACTTGTTCGGCTGCTACGGATCAGAGACTTCGCCGATGCCGAGCAGTTGCTTGCCGCGCTGAGCGCCGAGACCGTCGGCAACGATTTCAACATCGTGATCGCGGGCATGGATCGGCTGCCGACCGATGTGATCGAGCCGCTGGCCGAGATCCTGCAGGCCTGCGCGGGCCGCGGTTGGATTGCGGCGACCATGAATTCGGCCATCCACGCCGCCGCCGTCGACGCGCTCGTGCTGCCCTTCTTCACGCACACTGTCGGCGTGCCCGCGCTTCGGCACCGGATCGAGGACCTCGACGACCTCGTCCCGTTCCTGCTCCGCGAATTGACCAGGGGCGCCGACGTCCGCCTCGCCCCCGACGCGATGCGCCAACTCGCCAAGCTGCCATGGCCGGGCAACGTCGCCCAACTCCGCCGAGTCCTCGCCGAAACAGTCGCCCGCCAACGCTCCGGCATCATCCAGCTCGACAAACTGCCGCCACAATGCCGTTCCCTCACCCGCCGCAAACTGAGCCAGATCGAGGCACTGGAACGCGATGCCATCGTGCGCAGCCTGCAGGACAACGACGGCAACAAGGCCGAAGCCGCTGCGGCCCTCGGCATGTCCCGCGCCACCATCTACCGCAAAATCAAAGACTTCGGCATAGCCTGAATATTCCTACCCGGCACTGCTTCTAGGCACTTTCGCGACCTCGAGTCGATAGTTGAGGCGGCACGTTCGGTAAATCGCCGACAGTGTCGCCTTTATCGCTCGAACCGCCGGCACAGATCGCGGTTGTCGAGGACCACAGCTCAACCACGTAGACCGGCGGTCGACGGCATCGGGTAGGTACCGGTCACGGGTGTTTTGCTTGGCGAACGTTATCGTCGAGTGTGATCAAAAAAGTGTGGGTTCTCTTCGTTGGGTCGATCGGATGCTGATCGGGCTGTTTGCGGCGTTGCTCGCGTGCCTGGGGTATGGCGTGGGGTCGGTGTTGCAGGCGTATGCGGCGCGGCGGTCGGCGGCTGCGGCGCAGGAGCGCGGCGAGGGCGGGCAGTTGACGGAAACCGGCGCTCCCACAGTCGCTTCCACGGTTGCGGCGGTGCTGACGGTCGCGTTCATCGTCGGCAGCGTGCTCGATGTTGTCGGGTTTGTCGGCAATGCGGTGTCCGCGCGGTTGATCCCGCTGTTCCTGTCGCAGACGATCATGAGTGCGAACCTGATCGTCACCGCGGTTCTCGGCATCTTCGTGCTCGGCATCCGCCTGCACCTGCGCGACTGGGTCGCGATCTGCTCGGTGGTTCTCGCGCTCGCTGCCCTCGGCGGCGCCGCGGGACACGAAGGCGGCGGCAGCGATGATCCCGTCCTGCACTGGAGTGTGCTGGTCGCCTCGCTGCTGCTGTTCGGGGTCAGCCAACTCGTCGTCCGACGCCTCGGATCCAGGGGCGCGGTGGCCGCGGGTCTGGCGGCCGGCATGCTGTTCGGCGCGCTGGCGATCGCGGTGCGCATCGTCCAAGGCATCGATCCGCTCGACGTGCCGACGCTGCTCGCCGATCCCGCCGCATGGACCATCGCTATTGCCGGTATCGGCGGCTTCTACTTGCATACCGTTGCGCTGCAACTCGGTTCGGTGAACGGTGCTACTGCGGCACTGGTCGTCGGCGAAACGGTCATTCCGGGAATAATCGGCGTCCTTGTCCTCGGTGACACCTCGCGACCTGGCCTGGAATGGCTTGCGATTCTTGGCTTCTTCCTTGCTATTGCCGGGGCGGTAGCGGTTGCGGTATTCGGCAATCTGCCGCACTCGGAGGACGAATCCACGACAGATAAGCCCGATCCCGTCGCGGTCGGCGGCCAATAGCAGAGATCTGCCATACCCTGCGGACGGTGACAGTGGGACTGCTCACGTCCCGGTCCCGGGAACGAGCGTAGCGGCCCGTACGGCTTATAACGTTGAGAAGTCGAAACGGTAACGATGCGAGCAGATCGGGATGATGAGCGAAGAGCAGAAAGGCACTTCGGAGAAATCGGAAAAAAAGGACGGCATGAAACCGTCGCAGGTCGGCGCGGCAGCGCTGGCGGCGGTCACTGCGGCCTTTCTTGGATCGACGCTTGGGGTGGCGGGCACCGTCGCGGGTGCCGGGATTGCCAGTGTGGTGTCCACGGTCGGCGGCGAGTTCTACCTGCGCTCGTTCCGCAGGACGAAGGACGCTGCGCTGGCACTGGCGGATTCGACCACCCGGCAGCAGACCGAGCTGACCCAGCCGCCGCCGCAGACACCCGAACAGCGCACGGCCGATTACCATCCGGCCGCACCAGGCCGGGCCGGGCGTAGGAACGACAGGCTGCCAGGACCCGGTGCCGGGCACCAACCACCGTGGGGACAGCGGCCGCCAACGAACACCATGCCGCCGAACTCCATGCCGTCCACGAACCGCATTCCGCCGCACACCATCCCGCCAGGAGGCGGCGCCGGACGGTTCGTCGACGCGGACCGTACCGTGGTGATCCCTCAGGTGAATCGCCAGTTGCCGGTTGGCGACAGCGGTAGCCGCGCAGCGCAGCAACGCCGCGGATACAACCTGCGGTGGCCGCTGATCATCGGCACCAGCGTGGCGGCGTTCCTCATCGCGATCCTGGCGATCACTGGCTTCGAGGGCGCTACCGGGAAGTCGATCTCGGGCAACGAGGTCGCCAACGTCGGCCACTGGTGGACCAACGACGGCAGCGGTCAACCCGACAATCCCCCGACGGGCGAGGACGACGGGACCGTGCAGCCCAGCCAGAGCCAGGTGCCGACTACCACCTCGCAGAACGGCAGCAGCACAACGAAATCGCCGACGTCGACCAGTTCGACTCCATCGACGAGTGTGCCGAAACAATCGACGAGTGTGCCGTCGTCGTCGGCAGGCACGCTGACGCCGTCGGCACCATCGACGAATGCACCGGAGGCGTCGAAAACGCCGCGGACCCAGAACTCCCCGCCGAGCAACAGCAACAACACTCCGGGCAACGGCAACACTCCGGGCACCGGGACTCAACGCTCCGGCTCAGGTGGGGGCGCCGGGGACAACTAGATCGAACGTCTGCATCCGCTGCGCCAGGAGCCGCACGTGGCGAGTGAATAGTTCACTCGCTCAAGGCTCCTGGCGCAGTGCTGTAGTCGCGGGCTGCCGCTCGTATCGCCGCACCGAGAGGGGCCCGTAGATCACGGGCGGTCGCACTGGCTCGGCCTTCGGTGTCCGAGGCAGCCGATAGATGTTGATCGGCCACCAGAACCAGCGGCCGGCCAGTGCCGCGATGGCGGGGACGACGAACGAACGGACGATCAAGGTGTCGAGGAAGAGCCCGATGCCGACCGTGGTGCCGATCTGAGCGATGTTGTGCGCGTAGCTCACCAGCATCGCGAACATGGTCACGCCGAAGACGAGGCCCGCCGTGGTGACCACACCGCCGGTGTTGACCATGGACCGGATGATCCCGGTGTTGATGCCTGCGCCGAGCTCTTCCTTGAATCGGCTGACGAGCAGCATGTTGTAGTCCGCACCGACGGCGACCAAGAAGATGAACGAGACCGGAGCCACCGACCAGTGCAGCGGGTTACCGACGATGTGCTGCCAGACGAGCACGGTCAGCCCCAGTGCGGACAGGTACGACAGCGCGACGGTGCCGATGACCGCGATGGCGGCGACGAGACTGCGCAGCAGAATCAAGACCACACAGAACACGAACGCGAACGCGGCAACCAGACTGGTGATGAAGTCTTCGCGGACAAAGGCTTCGATGTTGAGCAAGGTACCGCCTGGGCCGCCGATGCTCACAGTACTGCCCGCGAGGGAAGTGCCCTTCATCGCCGTCAAAGCCGTCGGGATGATCTGCGCGCTGAGGTCCATCGCTTCGCGACTGAAGCCCTCCATCTGCGGCGTGACGATCATCCGCGTCACCTTGCCGTCCGCCGAAAAGAAGAACGGCAGAGCGCTTTTGAACAGCGGACTGTCGAATGCTTGACTCGGCAGGAAGAAGAAGTCGTCGGGCGATCCCGCGCTGAATCCCTTGCCGACCTCCTCCAGGAACTGCGTCATGTCATTGACCTGGGGGAGCAGGACATCGAGGGTGCCCTGCAATGGTGCGAGCAGTCCCTTCACCTGTGCGAGAAAGCCTTTGAGCGAGTCCACCTGGGTGGCGAGCTGTGGCAGCGCCTGAGAGGCGTTGCGGAGGCCGTCCACGAGTCCGTCGACCGAGCCGTCGACGCGGTCGGCGTCGTCGAACAGCGAGAACCCGGTGAGCGCGGCTTTGCAGGCGCTGATGTCCTGACAATTCGGGATCGAGCTCACGAATTGCCGTGCGGGACCTGCGGTGTCGCGTAGCGAGTTCAGCTTGTCGACCACCCCGGCAACATCGGCCTGCAAGGCGGCGGCACTGCTGTTCACCTGGCCGAAGCCCTGTTGTCCGGTGTTGAGCGCCGTCTCCAGACCTTTGATCGTGAGATTCAACTGGTCGATGCGTCCAGCGAGGGTGGTCAGGTCGTCGAGCCGCGGGGTGAGCATGCTCTTCAGCTGCGTGAAGCGGTTGCCGATGTATCCGGCCTGAGCGGTGAGCGAGCCCTGTTCCAATGGTGCATTCAACGGTCGGGTAATCCCTTGCACCCCACTGACTCCTGGCACCTTCATGACGGCATTGGTTACCTTCGCCAAGGCGATCAGGTCCGCTGGATTGCGCAGATCGTGATCGGATTCGATGAGAAACATGCTGGGCGACAGGATGTTCGGTGGCAGATGACGGTCGGCTGCCGCGATGCCCTGATTGGCCAGCGAGTCGCTCGGCTGGGCAATGCGTTCGTTGAAGCTCGGCCGGAACGTCGGAAGGACGAGGATCGCGACCACCAGCACCGCAATGCTGGCGACGAGCACCGGTCCCGGCCAGCGGACCACGGCGGTGGCGATCCGCCGCCACCTGCGCTGTGACGATTGCGCGCGCGGTTCGAGGAAACCGAGACGGCTGCCGAGCGCAAGCAAGGCGGGCCCGAGCGTCAATGCCGCTGCGAGGGTGACCGATACCGCGATCGTGCACGGCAGGCCGGACGTGCTGAAGATCGCGAGCCTGGTGAAGGACATGCACGCGGTAGCCCCGGCGACCGTCAGTCCGGAGGCGATGATGATGTGCAGAACACCGTGCAGCGCTGTGTAATACGCCGTCTCTGGATCCTGACCGGCGCGCCGGGCCTCTTGATATCTGCCGAGCAGGAAGATGCCGTAATTCGTGCCTGCGCCGAGCACGATCACCGCGAGCAGCGCGGACGCGAAGATCGAGACGCCGATCACCTGATGTTCGCCGAGGTAGGCTACGACGGGTCGAGCCACTGCCAGGCCCATGCCCACGGTCAGCAGCGGCATCGCCACCGTGATCGGTGAGCGGTAGACGCAGAGCAGCACCACGCCGACCAGGCCTGCGCACATGACGATCAGCAGCAGCATCGAGTCGTTGATGGCAAGGAGTTCGTCGTTGACGACGGCGGACGGGCCGGTCAGGTGGACGGTGATCCCGTGTGGCGGTGGGTAATCGGCGATGATGTCCCTGGCGGCCTGCGTGGATTCCATCGCGAGGGCGGTGCCCATGTTTCCGGCCAGGTTCAGCAGCACGTAGGCCGCCTTGCCGTCGGCGCTCTCGCTGGCGGGGGAGAAGTCCGGGTTGGACCACAGGTCCATCGCGGAGTTGACGTGCGTCTTGTCCTTGGTCAACCGGTCGAGCAGCGCCGTGTAGTAGCGATGCGCGTCGCCGCCGAGCGGGGTGTCGCCTTCGAGGAGGACGTAGACGAAGTTGTTCGTCCCCGCGCCGCCGAACGAGTCGCCCATCTTGACGATTGCCTGCACCGAAGAGGCCTCGTCGGGGAGGAACGACTTGGCATGTCCCTTGACCACGGTTTCGAGTTGGGGGACAACGAGATTCAGCCCGCCCGCGACCAGCAGCCAGACGGCGATGATCGGTATCGAGAACGTGTACAGCAGGCGCGCGAACAGTGGTCTGCGGTTCATGACACCGGCACCGAGCAGTTCACCGCGGCGAATGGTCCACTCGCCGACCGTGAATCACGGGTTTGCCCGTTGACAACGATCCGGCAGGAGACCTGGTCGCCGTTGGACTGTGCGACCACGCCGGTCGCCAACGTCAGTTTGCGGGTACGCACCGAGGCCCGCCACGGGAGGATGGTCGAAATGTCCTGAACAGCACCTTGCTCGTTCAGATAGGACAGCAGCACCGGCGTTCCGTTGGGGCCGTCGAGTTCGTAGTCGACGACCTTTTCGTTCAGCTGCCCCAGCACCGGCGGCGGGGCCGAATGCCCGATCGCCAAGTCGGGGATCTCGCTCAGTCGCAACCGAGCAATGAATATTGCCGTCAAACCCAGAACCAGGAATACCACGCCGTACACCCAGACACCCTTCATGACCTTCTCCGCCATCTGTTCGAGCTCTAGCTCTTCACGTCCGCATCGTGCGCGGCACACCTGTGCGGGTCTCGTTCACCAGCACGTCGACGGGAGCCGATTCGGCCCTCCACCTGCGACGAAATGTTTCCGTGACGCACGGTAACAGATAATTGCTCAGGTAGGCAATATGCCAGAGGGCATAGTTGGCGAGCCGCATCGGGCGCACGAGCTATCGCCCAGCCAATGGTCGATGAGCGGCGGAAATCATCGCCGCGTTTGCGGACGCGGCGGCGGAATGGTGACGTCCGGCGTCGTCAGTGGGTTCGGAGGGTGATCTCGAGGGCGGCGGCTAGGCGGTCGAGGGGAGTGTTGTTGCCTTCGGCGCGGCACAGGACGAGTGCGCCTTCGATGCCTGCGATGAGCAGGGTGGCCAGGTTGGCGGCGTCGGCGTCGGGGGTTCCGTTGCGGTGCAGGCAGTTTCGGAAGGCTCGTTGCCAGCGGCCGTAGATGGCGTCGGCGGTATCGCGCAGGCCCTGGTCATCGGGGCCTGCGCCGAGGGCGACGGCGGCGACGGGACTGCCGGGTGGATGCTCGCCCATCGCCATCATCATCTTGGCTCCTGCGATGATCGCGCGCATCGCCGGGATCGGTTCCTGGTTGGCGCACCATGACTCGATGTAGCTGCCGACGGCGGCGTCTGTCGCGGCCAGAACCTCTTCTGCCACTTCGGTTTTGCCGCGCGGGAAGTGGTGATACATCACGCCGCGGTGCGCGCCTGCCTGCTGTGCGATCTCCCGGATCCCGGTCGCGCCGTAACCTCGACCACGGAACAGGAACGCGGCCTGCCGGATCATCTGGTTGCGGGTGTCGCGCCTCATGTGAGTCCTCTCCGCGCCTCTTGACTAAGTCGATCGACTTAGAACATACTCCACCTGATTGCTAAGTCGATCGACTTAGGGCCGTTTTGCGAGCTCGAGACGGTGTCGAACTTGTGGAGGTGCGCGATGCAGCAGCTGACGTTCTTGCCTGAGCAGCGGTTCGAGTGGCGGGAGGCGCCCACTCCAGTACTGGGCAGTGATCACGAGGCGATCGTGCGACCGGTGGCGGTGGCCACCTGTGATCTGGATCGGCTGATCGTGCTCGGCGTGATGGCTGTCGACCGGCCGCTGCCGTTCGGGCACGAATGTGTCGCGGAAGTCGTCGACATCGGGGATGCGGTCACGAGCGTCCGGCCAGGTGATCTGGTGAGTGTCCCGTTCCAGGTGTCGTGTGGGCAGTGCGGCACGTGCCTACGAGGTCACACCGGCAACTGTGAAACCACCGGACCGATGGCGATGTACGGGTTGCCGGGCAACAACCAGGGCGGGTTTCTCAGCGACGTGGTCCGCGTGCCCTTCGCCGACGCCATGCTCGTGCCCATCCCCGCGGGCATTTCTGCGGAGTCGGTGGCCAGCCTGTCGGACAACATCGCCGATGCCTGGCGCACCGTCGGACCGGCGTTGGCGGAACAGCCGGGCGCGCCGGTACTGATCGCGGCGTCGAGCGCCTCGATCGCGTTGTACGCCACGGCGATCGCGCTCGCACTCGGCGCGGAACGGGTCGATATCGTCGGCGGCAACTCCTTCTTGCGCGGCAAAGCCGAAGCGCTCGGCGCGAACCTGCTCGACAAGCAGTTCCCGCGCAAGGCAGGTACGTACCCGATCACCGTTGACGCCAGCAGCGATGTCGCGGGTCTGCAGTGCGCGCTGCGGTCGACCGAGGCGGAGGGTGTGTGCACCAGCATCGGCATCTACTTCACCGAGACCACCTCGCTGCCGCTGCTCGAGATGTACATGAGCGGAATACGTTTCCACACCGGCCGAGCACACGCGCGCACCGCCATGGAGCCCGCGCTCGAGCTCGTTCGCACCGGCCGCCTGCGCCCCGAACTGGTCACCGGCGAGACCGCCTCCTGGGACGACGCCGCCGACGCCGTCGCCGCACATCGCTCCAAGCTCGTCATCAGCCGCCCCACTCTCACGCCGAGCGGTTCCCAGGTGCCAGCATGAGTGCGGCGGCACAGGCGCGTCTGAATTCCCTACGCGGCCAAGAGTTGTCCCGGCTGCACGCCACCGGGACGGCGCCGGAACCCGGCGAACTCGACGGTGTCTTGGACGGGACCGTGTTGACCCCACCGGTGATAGGCGCCCTGGCGCTCTGGCGCGGCAAATCCGTCACCACGTCGCAGGGAAAGACCGCCGGGCTCAACCGGATCGGGCTCGGACCGCTGGAACTGCGCCGCTACCACTTCACCACCCGCATCGGCCAGTCCGCGTTCACCGGCCGTGCTGTGCTCCTGCTCGACCACAACCTCCCCGCCAACCCGTTCTACATACGCCGGTTCCACGACGAACTGGTCCGCGTCGATGCCGGGCTCTATCTCGCCACCACCCATTACCTGATCAAAAATCGCCTACGGTTCGTCTGCTACTTCGCGCTCGCACAGTGACCATGGCTCCGCTTCGAAGTCGGCGAGATGGAATCAGGCTGTGGGAGAAGGGATTTGCCGGAACGGGTCGACGCCGGTGAGTGTTGCACTGGCTTCCCAAAGTTTGGCCGCGATGTCGGGGTCGGTCATGTGCGCTTTCGGTGACTCCCGATGCGGACGCCCGCGCATGCCGAAAACTGCGGGGCCCCATAGTTCTCCGCCGGTGACGTCGGGGTCGAGGGTGGCGTGGACGATGGTGTGCGCGGCGGCATGCTTGCCGTGCAGCAGCAGGCCTGCGGGTAGTCCGCGGAGGTGTTGGGCTGGTGTGCGCACGAACAGCGGCGGACGTGACGGGGTCAGTGAGTCCAAGGCGCCGCCGGGGTGGGCGACGACGCTCGAGGTCGTGGCACCGCTGGCGCGTAGGCGGCGATCGAGTTCGAAGCCGAACAGCATCTGGGCCAGTTTCGAGCGTCCGTAGGTCCGTTTGGACTGGTAGTCGTGCTCGGACTGGAGATCGTCCATATCCAGTCGTTCCGTGCGTGCGGCGAAGCTGCCCACGGTGACCACGCGGCTGTGCGCGGTCCGCGCCAGGACCGGCGCCAGGTGATGGACGAGTGCGAAGTGCCCGAGATGGTTTGTCGCGAACATCAATTCGTGGCCGTGCGGGTTGACGCGGCGATCGGCGCCGTCCAGCAGGACCCCGGCATTGAGGACGACCGCGTCGAGGCGATCCACCTCGAGGTCGCGCGCCGCCACCGGCAGCGAAGCCGGATCCGCGAGATCGAGTCGCACCCAGCGCACTCGCGCACCCCGAACCTGCGCCGCGATCGTGTTCGCGGCGAGTTCGGCTTTGGTGGTGTCCCTGCAGCCGAGCACCACCTCGGCGCCGCTGGCCGCGAGCTGCTCAGCGACGAAATACCCGATACCCGCGCTGGATCCGGTGACGAGAACCGTCATCCCCGCGCCCGAGGGGCCTGCATACGATGTCATGCCTCTGACTCTGGCGCAGCACGCTTGCAGCGCGCTCACATCCCGCTGGCACGGGCGCGATGGTCATGGCGCGATCGCCGGGTCGGTCGGTGGGCCGGTGGCCACAAGTGCGCCGATCCACATGGTGCTGACGATGTCGATGACGTCCTCGATGGTGCGGCCAGGGGGGAGATCGATGACCCCGCCGTGCATTTGCGCGTCGATCCCTTGGACTACGAGCATGGCGGTCACATAGGGGTCGGGACCGCCGATGTTCATCCTGCGCAACTGTGACTCGAGTGCCGCGGTGAACTCCGCTTCGAGCGTGCGCGATTCCTGCGCCCCCGCGAGATTGCGCTGAGCCTGCAGATGGAGCAGCCGGTTCAGGTGTGGCTCTTGGTTGTGCCGATGGGCCATTTCGGTGACCAGCTGGCGCACGGTGTCCGCCAGCGACGGATCGTCCGCGGTGAAGGTCGCGAATCGGGACCGCAGCCACTCGCTGCTGCGCTGGTAGTGCCGTCGCGCAAGCGCATACAGCAGTGCATCCTTGTTCGGGAGGTAGTGGTAGAGCGTGCCGATGGACACGCCGGCCAGCTCGGCGATCTTGTTGGTCGTCGTTGTCTTGTAGCCATCTTCTTCGAACAGTCGCGCGGCCGCATCCAGGATGGTGTCGAACGTGAACTGCGAGCGTTTTTGGCGGGGTTCTTTGCGGGGTGCGGACACGGTCGCTTTCGAGGGATGGTCGGGGCGGGACGGACGGGTACGGGGCCGTAGCTACCTTGCTAGAGTCAAGAGAAATATTTCTGAAATCATTCTTGAATCGCCTGGTCAAGTAGTACTTCTCCGGGAGGGCTTCCGCGGGTCGGGTAGTACTCCTCCGGTAGTACTGCCGAGCCGATGGCGTTGGTAGCAGGGAAAGGGCGCGGTGGAGTTTCGCCTGCTCGGCGGTGTCGAGGCGTTTCATGACGGTCGGCCGATCGACATCGGACATGCACGGCAGCAGTGCGTGCTCGCGGTGTTGCTGATCGAGGTCGACACCGTGGTGACCGTCGATCAGCTCGTCGATCGTGTCTGGGGTGTGCACGTCTCACCGCGCGCGCGAAATACGTTGCACACCTATATCACTCGGCTGCGCCGGTGCCTCGCGGTGGCGGACGGGGAGGTGAAGATCGTGCGCCGCGCCGGGACCTACCGGCTCGCCGTGGCGCCGTTGGCGGTTGACCTGCATCGGTTTCGGCACCTGATCACCCAGGCGGGCGGATCCGACGATCGCCAGGCGATGGCGTTGTATGAGCAGGCGCTGGGACTGTGGCGCGGCGAGCCCTTCTCGTCCTTGGACACGCCGTGGATCAACAGCGTTGGCGCCGCCCTTGCCGCGGAACGTCTTTCGGCCGAACTCCAGCACACCGACGTGCAACTGCGGTGCGGCAAGCACGCGAACCTGGTGGCAGGTCTCACCACACGCGCCGCCGAGCGGCCGCTG
The DNA here is from genome assembly GCF_001612685.1 of Nocardia altamirensis NBRC 108246. Lineage (GTDB taxonomy): Bacteria > Actinomycetota > Actinomycetes > Mycobacteriales > Mycobacteriaceae > Nocardia > Nocardia altamirensis. The sequence continues at coordinate 9,428 of NZ_BDAY01000052.1, read as the reverse complement.
GATGAACGGCTGTCCGGGCAGTTGATGCTCGCGCTGTACCGCAACGGGCGCCAAGCCGATGCCTTGCGGCACTATCAGCAGATTCGGCGCCAGTTGGCCGACGAACTCGGCGCCGACCCCGGGCCTGCGCTGCAACGGCTCCATCAGCAGATCCTGACGGCCGATCCTGCCCTCACCATCCCTGGCGCGGTCGCGGTGTCGTCGGCGTTGCCGGTGCCACGGCAGTTGCCTGCGATGCCCCAGTTGTTCGCTGGCCGAGTGCGCGAGCGGGCTGTCCTCACCGAGTTCATCACCGCGCACGCGAATGCCGGTGGCACGGTGGTGATCTCGGCGATCGGCGGCATCGGGGGGATAGGCAAGACCTGGCTCGCGCTGTACTGGGCGCACCAGAATGCGCACCGGTACCCCGATGGACAGCTGTTCGTGAACCTGCGCGGTTTCGATCCCGCGGGCCCGCCAGTGGATCCGGCGGTGGCGGTGCGCGGGTTCCTTGAGGCGCTCGGCGTCGCACCTGCCGCCGTGCCGCAGGATTTCGACAGTCGAACGGCGTTGTATCGCAGCCTGATCGCCGACAAACGGATGCTCGTCGTGCTGGACAACGCCATCGACAGCGCCCAGGTCGCCCCGCTGCTGCCAGGCAACCCCGCCACCGCCGTCGTGATCACCAGCCGCAACGCCATGCCCGCGCTGATCGCGGGCCACAGTGCTCGCTCGCTGTCGCTCTCGACCCTCGCCGACGACGAGGCGCGCCACCTGTTGATCGGGCACCTCGGTGCCGAGCGGGTGGCCGCCGAACCAAGCGCGGTGACCGAGCTGGTCGACCACTGTGCGGGATTGCCGCTCGCACTTGGCATTATCGCCGCCCGTGCCGCCAGTCATCCCGCGCTGTCGCTGGCGACACTTGCCGCGGAGATCCGGGATTCCGCCACCCGGTTGGACGCCATGGACACCGGTGAGTTGTCGGTGAGCCTGCGCGCGGTGTTCTCCTGGTCCTACCACACGCTGCCGCCGGACGCGGCGCGCGCGTTCGGGCTGCTCGGCCTCGCACCCGGATCCGACATCAGCCAGGAAGCCGTCGCCGATCTCACCGCGCTGACCACCCAGCAGACCAGAACCCTGCTGCGAGAGCTCGAAACCGCTTGCCTGATCCAACAATCGGAGCCGGGTCGCTACCGCATGCACGACCTGCTTCGTCTCTACGCCACCGAACAAGCCGATACCGACATTCCCGCCGAGGCGCGACATGCGGCACTGGGGCGCCTGATCGACTTCGCTCTGCACACCGCGTATGCCGCAGCGAAGCGTCTGGATCCGAACCAGCCGCCGATGCAACTCGCGAAACCCGCTGACTGTCACCCGTATTCGATGGAATCCGAAGCGGCGGCGTTGGCCTGGTTGGACACCGAACGCGCCAACTTGCTCGCCGTCGCCGCCTACGCGGCCGACAACGGCTGGCCGACCCACACCGGCCAGCTGTCCCCGGTGCTGTGGCGCTACTTGGATGTTCGCGGTCACTACGACAGCGCCCTCGACCTGCACACACGTGCGTTGGCCGCCGATCGGGTCACCGGAAACCGCGCCTTGGCCAGTCACACGCTGGTCGTGCTCGGGCTATTGCATTGGCGCTCCGGTCTTTACGAGCGGGCCCTCGGCTTTTACGAAGAAGGCCTCGCGTCGTGTCGTGCCGTCGGCATCCGCATGCTCGAAGGCTACGCGCTGTACGGAAGCGGCCTGACCTGCGCCTCGCTCGGGCGGTTTACCCAGGCGCGCAACCACTATCAGGACGCGCTCGCCCTGGCCGGCGAGCTGGGTGTCGGCGAACTGGAAGCGGATGCCAGACACGGCCTCGCCATGATCTACCGTCGGCTCGGTCGCTACGAGGAGGGCTTGGCCGAACTCGACCGCGCTGTGCCGCTGGCCCGCGGCGCCCGCGTGCGCGACCTGCAGGGCAGGACGATTCACGGCATCGGTCAGATCTATGAACGCATGGGTCGCTTCGAGGAGGCGCTCACCCACCTCGACGAAGCATTGGCCATCGGCCGCGGCGGCAGCCGCCCCCTCGAGTGCTACGCCCTGTGCACCCTCGGCGCGACCTACCAAGGAATGGGCGACCACGCCAAGGCCAGCACCCACCTCAACGAAGCCTTCGACATCGCCCGCGAGACCGGCAGCCTGCACCTCCAAACCAACGCACTGACCGGCCTCGGCCACCTGGCACTGGCGACCGCCGACCCCGACCAGGCCCGCACCCACTACGAAACCGCCCTGACCCTCGCAGGCCGAACCGGCGAACGCGACCAGCTTGCCCACGCCCACAACGGCATCGCCACCGCCGCCGAACAACTCGCCGATCAAGCAAGCGCCCGCCACCACTGGCAACAGGCGCTGGAAATCTACGCCGAGCTCGGCGTCCCCGAAGCCGACGAAGTCCGCCGCCGCATGCACGGACTGGACTGCGGGACCGCCGCCATCATCCCGACTTGACGACGCCGAGTTTCATCGAGCGTCAGTCGGTGGCGATATCGGCCACGAACACCTGCAGCTGGCTGCCGGTGGATTCAGCGCTGTCATGCGTCCTCCGTTGGACTTTCGGTGGGGTGGATCTTGCCTCCGCGAGCACCCCGCATGCCCGCGGAGGCAAGTCTATTGGTGGTCGAGTCACATCGCAGTGCAGTCACGGCGCTTCCGCTGTCAGCAGTCGTGCGATTATCTGGACGGCCAAGAGGATTACCGCGTCTTCGGGGCGCACGCCGAGGCGATTCGCGTAATCGTGGACCAGGGAAAGATGGAAGCAGTCGTAGACGACATCGGGAACGCTCAGTAGTTCGTCCAGTTCCATTCCGATAATTGCCTGATCGCGAGTCAGCATTCGGCCGTGTAGCCAGCTCAGCATCCATTCGCGATCGTCATCTTGTGGCACCCGAATAGCCCATTCCGGTGTGATGTCGCTAGTAATCGTCCACTCGGTCGAGTGCAGGGTCATCGAAATGTCTTTCCGCACTTCATCAGATGCGCCGCAGTGCGATATCAAGGCACGGGATCGGCGGGCGTGCAGCCGCCGAACGGGTAGCACGTCCTGGCCGGATCGTTGGCTTGCGTGGTGCCGACCTGTGTCGTGGTCGTCGGGGTGGTGCCAGGCCCGGAGAACAGGAAGAGCACGGCGACCATGACCAGCACGGCGAACGACATGGTCACCGCAAACACGACGATCACCCGCGCCAGCAACTGGGGGAGCACCGCTTGCGGCGCTTGCACAACGAAATACGGCTGGACGAGCACGCCGACCTCGTCATCGCGCGCCGAGCCCGGCTGTCGCCATGTGTCGGAAATCTGGGTACCGACGATCTCGGTTTCCATGGTGAATGCTCTCGTTTCGCATAACACGCACACGACGTGCGCTTCGGAATTGCAGAATGACTCTGCGGCCGTGTCGGATGCGAGGGCGACCGATTCGATTCACGGTGTGCGGCACGGTTTTGCACGCGATGCGGGCACTACCGAATGTGCCGTCGACATACCGCGGAATGCGGGGATACGCTTGGCTCGAAGTGTCATCAGACGGGGGTGATCCCCAGGGGAACAAGTGGTTCGCATGACGAACGGCCCACACGCCAATCGGTGCGCGCGGCGCGTGGCACGCGAGGTCAAATACGCGGGCGGCTCCGATTACCAGAGCGCATTGGCGGTGCACCAGCATTGTGGGGTTTCGCTCCTGCGCGCGCACCGTATTGCGCGTAACTACACCCTGGTGGAAGCCGTCGAGGCGCTGAAGGAGATCTTGGCGGCGCGTGGCACGCCCAGTGCGGGACTGCGCCATCAGCGGCTGTCGCAATGGGAACACGGTCAGGATGTGCCGTCCACGCACTATCTGGACGCATTGTGTTTCCTGTACCGCACCAGACCGGACCGGCTCGGTTTCGGACACGACTACTCGGACGCGGATGCAGTGCCGCAGAACGGAATCCAGGACGCCATGGATCGACGTCATTTTGTCAGTCTTGCGGCAGCCGGGGCGATGTTCATGCCTGCGCCGCCGGGGGTGGGGTTGTTCGGCGACGGCTTCGATCCGCCGGGCGGCCGGCGGGCGACGGCGGCGTATGTCGGTCTGCTGGAGGATATTACCGAGCAGAACGGGTACCAGCTCTACGCTCCGCCCGCGGAGTTCATTCCGGCACGCATGGTCGATCTGGCCAGAGCCGAGGCCGGCCTGCTGACCGCGACCAGCGAGGAGATCCGGCGCAGGCTGCAGCGGGTGTACGCCAAGAATTCCGGGTTCATCGCCATCCGGCTCACCGACGTTGCGAGCGCAGGCGACGCCTTCGAGTGGTACGGCATCGCCCGCCGCGCGGCCCGGCTGGCGGACGACGCGACCGTACAAGCTTGGATCGCTGCCCGCACCGGTGACGCGTGCGCGTGGCATCACCAGTTCAAGTCCGGCATGTCGGCCGCCTATGCGGCACAGTCGGTCGGCGCCCGCCGGGCGAACTCGTCGGCGGTGATGGGCTACCTCGCCGAAGCGGGTGTGCAGGCCCGGTTGGGTCGCCGCCGCGAGACGCTCGAGGCGATCCGCAATGCCGAGCGCATGTTCGCCGAGCTTCCGGAGGCCGAGACGGTCGCCGACGGATTCCGGGTCAGCGAGTACCTGTTGCGCTGGCATCAAGCGAACTCCCTTGCCCTGGTCGGCGCCCATGCCGAGGCCGCGCCGCTGCGCATGTTCGTGCGGGAATTGCCACTGGCCAACCACGATCAGGTCGGGTGGGCATTGCTGAACCTCGACGAGGCGGCAGCGCACATCGCCGCGGGTGAGCTGGAATCCGGGTGTCACACGATCACGACGACGTGGCAGCAGCTGGCCACCTATTGTCGAGTGGGACAGGTCCAGGACCGGGTGCTGGAGCTGCTGCAGTCGCTCGATTCCCGCCACGCCGTCACCCGCCAGGTGGCCGAGGTTCGCGAGCTCGTCGAGTCCGGCACCGCCGGTCGGGAAACGGTCACATGAACGGTTCGACCTCGGGCCAGCACCCGGCCACGTCCGTCGATCAGCCTGTCTGGCGCTCGCGTCGCAAATCGAGTGTGACGCAGTGCAATCCGCCGCCCATCGTGCGCGCGTGCCGTAAGGTGTGCGGAATGACGTCGATGGCGCGGCGTCGCAGTGCGTCGATGAGCTCGGTTTGCGCCCCGTCGACGATGGCGAGGTCCGGTCGCACCATCAACAGGTTCATCCCGATCCACTCCGATGACAATGGATGCCGGGACGCGCAGGGGGCGACAGCCATGGGCGGACACCAGAGGTGGTCCCACGACCGAAGCGGTTGCGGCAGTTGCCATGGACTGCGGATCCGTTCGGGATTGAGGAGCACCAACCCCTCGCGCAACAGGCTGATCGTGGAGTCGATGTGGGTGTGCGGGTAGACGCCGCGGATCGGGTGCACCCGGTAATCACCCAACGCGGACAACGTGGTTTGCAGCCAGCGGTGCCCGAGTTCGTTGCCGCTGTTGGACACCAGATAGAACAGGTCGGCGCCGCAACGCAGGATGTTCGCGGCATCGAAGACCGGTTCGATTTCCCCGAGCGTGCGCTGCCCGCGGCCGTCGTCGGCGAACAACTCCTCCCGCAGTTGCGGCGGCGGGGCGGCGATCCACGCCGAGCCTGCGAGCATGCGCTGCTGGAACAGTTCCCGCAGGCCGGCGAGCTCGAACATGCGCGCGCGCATCGGGCTCGGTGCGGCGATGATCGCGGAACCGACGATGAGCGCGAGGTCGCGCGGGCAGTAGGAATAGAAGCCGCTGGTACGCCAGTGCGGTGTGCCGAATTCGAGATCGTGCACGATCGGCGCCGGGCGGTGTACCTGAACGCCCAAGTCCGCCAACAGTTCCGCGAGCCCATCGAGGTCTTCGGCGGCCTCCGCGAGCACTCGGGACGGAAACGCGCCAACGGTGACGTCTGCCAACTCTTTTGGGCTGAGATCAGGGAAAAGATTCAGCAAGGTCGAACGATCCAACGGCGGTATCCGCGCACCATCCGCCGTACCGACCACTACTTCGAGCAGCGGGCTGTATTCATCGTCCGAGCCAACCGGTCCGGGTACGTCAGCGGCTTGGGTCGGCGTGGGATATGGGGTGACCGGGTACGACACGGCACGGTCCTTTCGAAAGGAGGAGGGGGGAGGGTGGCGGGTGAGCGCCCGGCGGCCTGGTCAGCCGAGGGCCCGGCAGGCGCCGCGGCGGCGATGCGCCCGGACCGAGGCGCAGGTCATCGTGCGCAGCAACCATCGATCGGTGCCGTCGTAGCGTGGGTGGAACACGGTGCGGCCGTGCACAGTTCGCCGGTTGTCGGCGAGCAGCACCTCACCGGGGCGCAGTTCGTGACCGATCGCGGCGCGGTCGAGCGCACCTGTCAGTGCCGTCAGTGCCGCCACCGCCTCGCGATCCCTCGGATGGGCAGGGCGCGCGTCCTCCTCGCCGAAACAGATCTCCGGATCAGCGGCGGGCCCGGTCAGGATCGGCACCACGGGCAGCACCGAGTGGGACGGGAGGTCGTGCGCGGTGTCGGGTGCGATCACGAACCGCGGCTCCCGCAAGACGGCGACGACGTTGTCCGGCAGGTCGAGGTGCCGAGCGGGCGCGAGGATCGTGACGGCGCCGGGATGGCCACGCAGGCACAGCAATCCGAAGTAGTCGCACCGGTTTTCGGTGAAGCCGTCCTCGACGTGCCACTGCAACGCGGCCCTGCTGCCCGCGCTGGTTTGCGCGCGCTCGTGACCGGGCACCGGAATGATGTGCTGCACCAGCCGACCGTCGTGCAGCGACCGGAATGTGTACGGCTCGCCCAACGGCAGCGACAAGGCCAGCAACAGCAGTGCGGCGGCATCGACCATCGGCATCGTGCCGAGCGGCGTCACGGTAGCGGGAGTGGCAGGCAGATCCCGCAGATTCGCGCAGACACCCCGGAGCAGCAGCGCATTGTGTGCCGCGCCGGCGGTGCGGAATCGGTGCAGGGTGACGATCGCGCGCGTCGGCAGGCTGGTGAGCAGACCCGCCGCAACCTCGACGGGATCCGCCGCCGCACGCCGCGCGGCGGCGGCCGCCCGCAGTGCGGCGTTCCACAGGTGGGCTGCCTCCCGCCGGGTCAGCGTCACGACTTCATCAGGAGCAAGGCTCCTCGAGGAGGTGTTCGTATTCATGGCGACTGTCCTTCGTGTTCGACAGCGGCACTTCGGCCGCTGCAGACAGTGCACCGGGAAATCACCGAGTCCGACATCGGACCGGACAAACCGCCGGATACACGTCGCATTTCCGGACTGTCCGGCGGACAGCGATAAGACATTTCCGGACAATTGCCGAGATGTCGTGGCGCAGTTGACGATAAGCGGGGGAGAAGCACTGTGACGATGTTTCCGAACCGGGCGGTGACCCGCGAATTCCTCGCGACCGTGACAACTCCTTCCGCATTCGGTGGCGCGCTGCGCAGAGTGCGCGGCGGAGCAGAGCTGTCCATTCGTCGACTCGAACAAAAGGCCATCGACCGGAACAGCGGCGGCCCACCCCGATTCGTCGAGCTGACAAAGAATCTCATCGAGGACATGGAGAAGGGGAAGCGACTCGAAGGCAACCGACTCGTCGCGGAAAAGGACAACAGGCTGGAGATTTACCTGTGGTGCTGCGGCGTGCCCAAGGAGGATCTGCCTGCCTGGCTGGAAACGCGCAGGCGCGTGCTCAGCGATCCGTCGCCTACCTCCCCGGAAGCGGAACTCGCGCCGGAGGTGTCCGCGCAGCTTCGCCCCGCGGTGAAAACCGCGCTGCGCCGCGACGTGCGCACGTTCATCGGCCGCGACGCCGAACTGCGCCGGATCCTTGCCACGGCCGACCTCGAACACGGAGCGCCGATCTACACCATCGACGGCATGCCAGGTGTCGGGAAAACCGCGTTGGCGACGCGGGCCGCGCACCTGCTCGCCGACCGCTTTCCCGATGGCAGGTACTTCATCGAGTTGCATGCGCACACCGCAGGTCGTGCGGTGGCCGACCCGGCAGATGTGTTGGCGGGCTTGCTGATTGCGCTCGGAGTCGACGTCCGCTACATCCCGGACACCCTCGACGGGCGCCGCGACCTGTGGCGCGACCGACTGACCGACAAGCGGGTGTTGTTGATACTCGATGACGCGCGCGACGAAGGTCAGATCGAACCGCTGTTGCCCGCCGCCGCCGAATGCCTGACGCTGGTCACCAGCCGACGCAGGTTGATCAGCCTGCAGAACGCGATGCCGTTGGCGTTGGACATGCTCGGGCCAGGGCCTGCCACGGAGCTGTTCACCACCTTGGCGGGCCGCGATGTCGCCAGTGCCACGGACCAGGCGGCGGCGACCCGCATCGTGCGATTGTGCGGATACCTACCGTTGGCGATCACGCTGCTTGCCGGTCGCCTGGCACACCACCCGGCCTGGACGATCGCCGAGCTCGCCGACGAATTCTGTGCCGCCACAGATCGTCTCGGTGAACTCGATGCCGGAGCCAGGGTGGTCCGCGCTGCGTTCGACCTGTCCTACCGTGACCTGCCGCCGGAGCGCGAACTGCTGTTCCGCCGGTTGGGACTGCATCCAGGCCCCGACCTGGACGCGCACGCCGCGGCGGCGCTGGTGGGTATCGATGTCGCCACGGCCAGGTGGGAACTCGAATCCCTGTACACAGACCACCTTGTGGACGAGCCTGCGCGCGGTCGCTACCGGCTGCACGACCTGCTGCGCGAATACGCGCGTGCCCTTGCCGACGCCGAGGTCGGTATGGACGGTTTCCGGGCTCAGGAGCGATTGCTCGACTACTTCCAACACACCGCCACCGCGGCGGATCGGTGGCTGGCGCGGTGGACTCGACCCGCCGACGATCCGCCCGACCCGACCAGGGTGGCCGTGCGCGAATTCGCCAGTGAGATACAGGCGTTGGAATGGATGCGCCTCGAACGGGAGAACCTGCTCGCCTGCCTCGACCACGATGCCGTAGACCGCTGCCCCGCTCGTACGGTCACCCTGGCCGGTGTGCTCGCGGGGTTGCTCGACCGCGACGGCCCGTGGCCGCTGGCCTGCCAATTGCATCAGCGCGCGGTCGTCGCCGCCCAGCGCCTGGGTCGACCGCTCGACGAGGCCAATGCGCTGAACAATCTCGGCGCGGTGCAGTGGCGAGCCGGGGACTACGACGCGTCGATCGACAGTGTCGAAGCAGCACTGCGCATCTACGGCGAGCTCGGCAATCGCCGTGGTGCGGCGAACGCGCTGAACAATCTCGGCAATGTCCATGTGGCCACCGGCGATTACGTCGAATCCGTCGACTTGCACCGTCGCGCATTGGCGCTGTATCAACAACTCGGCGATCGACTCGGCGAGGCGAACGCGCTCAACAACCTCGGCAATGTCCGTGAGGAGACGGGGGACTAC
>NZ_BDAY01000051.1 GCF_001612685.1 Nocardia altamirensis NBRC 108246 | reverse complement strand
CGTGCGCACCTCGGCCGCGCCGAGTGCGGCGCAGGCCATCGCGCGCCGCGACCGTGAGCGCTGCCGCGCCCCGATGGTGAAGTGCGGTAACGCCTGCTCGGCCAGTTCCGGCTTGCGCGCGACGACCGAGCCGAGCGCCCAGAGCGCGCGACCCCAGTGGTCTTCGACGCCCGGTTCGTCCTGCCAGCTCAGGTCGGCGCCGCGCCGGTTGTGGCAGCGGCCGTCCTCGGTGAGCGCGTCGATGACGAAACGCGCGTAGATCGTTGCGAGTGCGTCCAATTCCGGCGTCGGTTCGGGTTCGCGGACCACCACGACGAGCGCGCGGGCGACGTCATCGAGGCTGTAACCGTTCTCGTGCCTGGGTGTGGTGAATTTGGCGTGCTCGAAGATTCCGTGCGCATCGCTCAGTCGCAACAGATGGGCGTAGGAGATGGTGCTCGTGCTCTTGCTCTTCGCTTCGGACCGAACTGACACAATGTCAGCCTTTCTGCTTCGAGGCAGCGCCGACGGTGCCGCTGTCTGCAGCCATTCGATTGGCTGATCGTGTCGCACTGAATCGCTCGGAATCCACGCCGGAGTACGACACGGGCGGATCGACCACTAGGCCACGATCTTAACACCCGAGCCGTGCCAGAAAATCGGCGCGCCCGGTTCCGGCGCGAATTGTATTGTGCGGACATGAGTTCAGCGAGACTCGCAGATGAGTTCTGGAGCTGGCGGTTGGCCACCCTGCCCGACTCCAGTGACGACCTGCCAAGGGTGGAACGGCCGGACGGGTGGTTGCCCGACTGGTCGCCCGCGGCGATCGGGCGGCGCAAGGACGTGTTGGCCGACCTCACCCGCAGGCATCGGGCCTTGGATCTGTCCGCGGAGCCGGTCGCGGACCAGGTCGACGGCAGGTTGCTCGGCGTTGCGCTCGCCAAGGTGCACTGGGAGCTGGAGCTGATCCGGGCCTGGGAGCGTGATCCCGGGTTCTATATCCAGCAGAGCCTTGGCCCGATCTATGTGACGCTGCTCGTGCCGCCGCCGTTCGACGACGCCAGGGCGGCGACGATTCTCGCGTTGCTGCGCCACGTTCCGGTTGTCCTCGACGACGCCATGGCCAATCTTGCCGACCGCGCGAGCGCGCCGTTCGCGCAGAGCGCGGTGCGGCAGCTCGACGAAGCGGCGGGCTCGCTCGATATCGCGATGACGGCGCTGATTCCGTTCCTGCCTGACGAATTCGCCGCCGAGCTTCCTGCTGCGAACAGGGTGGCTGCCGATGCCGTTGCGGCTTATCGGGATTGGCTCGTGTCGGCACTGCCGTCGTTCGGCCATGTCGAACCGGTCGGACCGGATGGTCTCGCCTACTTCCTGCATCACGTTGCGCTGCTTCCCTATTCGGCACAGCAGGTACGCGAGATGGCACGGCAGGAATGGCATCGAGCCATCGCCACCGAGGCGGTGCTTCGTACCCGGCATCGCGATGTGCCCGCGGCGCCGCTGCCCGCCGATGTGCGCGAGCAGGTGGAGCGCCAGACCGCCGACGAGGCGCGGGTGCGCGAGTTCGCGGACGAACGCGGCCTGCTGAGTCAGCCGAAGACGTTGCGACACTATCGATTCGCGCCGCTGCCGCCCTACCTCGCGCCGCTCACCTGGCTGGGTGTGCACGACGACCTGACCGGTCCGAGCAGAATGGACGACGACGCCATCCGCTATGTCCCGCCGCCGCACGCGGAACTCCCGTATTTCGATCGCGCCGCCGCCGTCGACCCGCGCACTGCGATCGTGCACGAGGGTGTGCACGCCCAGCAGGTCGCGATCGGCTGGCACCACGACAATCCGGCCCGCCGGCGGTTCTACGACTCGGTGCCCAACGAGGGCATCGCCTTCTACTACGAAGAGCTGATGCTGCAGGCAGGCCTGTTCGACGACGCACCGGCGAGCGCGATCTTCGTGGCAAACGCCATGCGGCTACGGGCCTTACGCGTCGAGATCGATATCGCGCTCGCGCTCGGCGAGCTCACCATCGAGGACGCCGCGCACCGGCTGGCGGTCACGGTGCCGCTGGATCACGAGACGGCCTGGGACGAGGCAGTTTTCTTCGCAGGCTTCCCCGGCCAGGCGCTGAGCTACCAGATCGGCAAACTGCAGATTCAGGACCTGCTCGCCACCGCGGTGCGGGAACACGGCGACGCGTTCGACCTCCAGGAGTTCCACGACCGCCTCTGGCGCGAAGGCAATGTCCCCCTCGCACTGCAGCGTTGGGAGTTGCTCGGCCTGCGCGACCACCTCGACGAGGCCGACCGGCGCGCGCAGCCGTAGCACTCAGGCGTTCGCGGGCAGCGCGGTGCCTGCGCCGCGGCGGCGGATGGCGACCAGGTCGTGGCGGGCCGCCGGGAGGGTCTGGTCCTCGACGCCCTCGACGAGAAAGCCTGCGTCGGCGATCATCTGACGGTCGTCGGCGCCGGGCTGGCCCTCGCTGGTGAGGTAATCGCCGAGGAACATCGAGTTGGCCAGGTGCAGCGCCAGCGGTTGCAGGCTGCGCAGGTGGATCTCGCGCCCGCCGGCCAGGCGCACCTCCACGTCGGGAAAGTAGAACCGGAACAGCGCGAGGATGCGCAGACAGCGATCCGGCGTCAGGTCCCAGCGGTCGCCAAGCGGCGTGCCGTCGAACGGGATCAGGAAGTTCACCGGCACCGAGTCCGGATCCAGTTCCCGCAGTGCGACAGCGAGATCCACGATGTCGTCGTCGGATTCCCCCATGCCGAAGATCGCACCGGAGCAGGGGGACAAGCCTGCCGTCGTGGCCCGGCGCAGAGTGTCGACCCGGTCGTCGAAGGTGTGGGTCGAGCAGATGTCCGCGTAGCGCGCCTCGCTGGTGTTCAGGTTGTGGCTGTAGGCATGCGCGCCTGCGGCGGCGAGGCGTTCGGCCTGCCCTTCGGCCAGCAGGCCGAGACAGACACAGACCTCGACCTGCGGATTGTCCTCGGTGATCGCGGCGATCGTGTCTTCGATGCGCCGGATGTCCCGGTCGCCGGGGCCTCGGCCGCTGGCCACCAGGCACACCCGCTTTGCGCCTGCCTGCACCGCCTGGTTCGCGACTTCGGCGGCTTTGGCCGGGGTGATCCACGAATACTTGAGCACCTCCGACGCAGAGCCGAGGCGCTGCGAGCAGTAGCCGCAATCCTCCGGGCACAGGCCGCTTTTCATGTTCACGATGGTGTTCAGCTTCACCCGCCGCCCGAAGAACTCGCGTCGCACCCTGGCGCCTGCCGCGATTACGTCGAGTAGTTCGAAGGATTCGGACAACACCGTGAGCGCCTCGGCGCGCGTCGGGGCCTCGCACCGTATTGCTTTGTCCGCCAAATGATCCAGTTGTTCAGCTGTCATGACGGCCACCGTACCAACAGACTTGAACGGTGTTCAAGTATTTTCTTGAACGGTGTTCATGTATACCGTTCATCAGGGGGAATGCTGCTTGCTGTGGGGTGTCACCACCAGCCGGTGGCCAGTTGCAGTGCGAGACTGGAGGTGCCGAGAACGACGGCGAGGATGCCGCCGAACAGCAGCGGGCGCGCGCCTGCGGTGCGCAGTTGCTGCCAGGTCAGACTGGTGCCGATGGCGGCAAGGACCGCGGCGATGAGCCATCCGCTGAGCCGGGCCAGCGAAGCGGTCAGCGAGTCCGGCAACACGCCGAGTCCGGCAATGAGGGATGCGCCGAGGAACAGCACGACGAACAGCGGAAACACCTGCCATAGCGGCGTGTTCGCGGCGTGATCCGGTTCGCTGCGGCGCTTCGCGAGGTGCAGGCCGACGCACAGCGGGACGATCATCAGGCTGCGAACGAGCTTGACGATCACCGCGAAATGCGCTGCGGCAGGCCCGAAGACGACACCTGCGGCCAGCACCGAGGAGGTGTCGTTGATGGCGGTACCCGCCCAGAGCCCGAATGCTTCCTGTGACAAGCCGAGTAGCCGACCGAGCGGTGGATAGACCAGAACCGCAACGACATTGAAGACGAAAATGGTGGCGAGCGCGTAGGCGACCCGGTGGCGATCCGGCTTGAGCACCGCGGTGGCGGCGGCGATGGCGGAGGCGCCGCAGATGGTCGTGCCGACCGCGACCAACGTCGCCGACTCGCGATTGAGGGCGAGCAGGCGGCCGACGACCACCGCGGCGACGGCGCCTGCGACGAGCGTGCCGATCAGCACCACGGCGGTGTCGCGGCCGACGGTGAGCACCGAACCGACCGGCATGCCGAGGCCGAGCAGCACGATGGCGACGGCGAGGAAGCGCTGCTTGGTCAGCGTCAGCCCCGGCCCGAGCGGCCCAGTGTCGGAGACGAATCGGCGTCCGGCGGCACCGACGGCAATACCGCCGAACAGGGCGAGCACCGGCCCGCCGACGATCGGCAGCACGGTGCCGAGCAGGGTCGCCGCGGTCGCCAACGCCGCCGCCACCAGCAGGCCGGGACCGAATCGACGGAGATGCGTCATCTCTCAGACAATCGTGCACGCACCGCGGGCCGGGTAGCCGCCGATTCGAGACGACCCCATCAGCGCCGCTGATGAGCACCCGTGCGGTTGAGGGGGTGCCAACGGTGTTGGGCGCGACCATAATCGGTGTGTATGACGCTATCGCCGGGGACACCTGAACTGGAGGTGCTCGATCTGCTCGTCTCTGTCGCGGAGCTCGGCAGCCTCGGCGCGGCCGCGCGCAGGCACGGCATCAGCCAGCCTGCCGCGAGCATGCGGATCAGCACGCTGGAGCGTCGGCTGCGGTTGCGTCTGCTCGACCGCAGCCCGACCGGGTCGGCATTGACCGATGCCGGCCGCTCGGTGGTCGGGCACGCCCGCTTGGTGCTCGAGGCCGCGCAGGCCTTCACCGCCGGTGTCGCCGCGCTGCACGCCGCCGAGGTGCCCCGGCTGCGGGTCGCCGCGTCCAAGACGATCGCCGATCATCGGATTCCACAGTGGCTCAACGCGTTGCGGGCCAGCTGTCCCGAGGTGGCGGTGTCCCTCGAGGTGGACAACACCCGCCACGTCGAGGCGCTGGTGCGCGACTGTGCTGCCGATATCGGATTCGTGGAGGGCCCGCACCCGCCCTCCGGCCTCGGCAGCCGGGTGCTCGGCGCTGATGAACTGGTGGTCGTCGTCGGGTCGGCCCATCCGTGGGCGCGCCGCAGTACGCCGGTCACGCTGCGCGAACTGGCGACCACCCCGCTGCTCTGGCGCGAGCCTGGCTCCGGCACCAGGGACACCGTCTGGGAGATCCTCGGCGCCGAATGCCAACCGGCCATGCCCGCAGCCGAGTTGGGCTCTGCGGTGGCGATCTCCGCCGCGGCACGGGCTGCGGTGGCACCCGCGGTGCTGAGCAGGCTGATCGCGGAGCCCGATCTGACGAGCGGAACGCTCGTTGAAGTGCCCGTGGCGGATTCGGTGGTGCTGACCCGGAAGTTTCGCGCGATATGGCGGCGTCAAACACCGCCGTCCGGCGCGGCGGGCGTGCTGGCCGAGCATGCCGCGCGGCTGGAGGCGCGCGACGCTCGGCATTGGTGATTCCGCGGGCTCGAGCCTGACGGGTTATCGCGCCAGTCCGTGGGCGCGCGCGATGAGGCGCTCCATCACTGTGCGCGGCAACAACTTACGCACCGCAAACATGACTGGGGCATTGCTGCCGACGGCATAGAGCGGGGCGGGGCGATCGGCCTCGATGGCCTTGACGATGGTGCCCGCAACCCGGTCGGCGGTAATGCCTTTCGCCTGTTGCTCATCCAATTTGGCCATGAACGAGGTGAAGTCGGCGGTGTGCGGCGAGCCGTCGGTGAGGTACCTCGTCCTGCGCTCGCGCAGTCCGGTATTGATCTGGCCAGGCTCGATCGTGGTCAGCCACACGCCGAACGGCGATTCCTCGAATCGCGCCGCCACCGCGAAAGCCTTCAATGCCGCCTTGGTCGCCGCGTAGGAGGATCGGTACGGCATCGGGAAGCTCGCGATCATCGACCCGACCATCACCACCCGCCCGTACCCGCGCTCGCGCATGCCGGGCAGCACCGCCTGGGTCAGCGCCACCGGCCCGAGCACGTTCAGCCGGAACAGCCGCTCCACCGCGTCGGCGGGCAGCTCGGCCAGCGCACCCGCCTGACTTTCGCCCGCGTTGTTGACCAGCACGTCGACCGCGCCGAGCCCGGCGACGAACGCGTCGATCGACGCGCTGTCGGTCAGATCGAGCGCCCGGTACTCCACCCCGGCGGCGCGTGCATCCGCGCCGAGGCCTTCGGGTTTCCGGCTCGTCCCGATCACCCGATAGCCCCGCGCGACCAGTGCGGTTGCCGTCGCCTTCCCGATTCCGGACGAAGCGCCGGTGACAACTGCTGTGCGCGGCATGAGCATCTCCTTCGGCAGCGACTCCTGCCTGACGATAGCGCGTTCGGCGTACGCCGGTGTTTGTCGATGCCTGGGAGCTGCGTCTGTGCGCCGACCAGCGTAGGCGCGGCGGTGGGGCAAACGCGAGCGCAACAGTGGGTAGCGCAGGGGAGATGTCGACTTGAATTCTGCGGACGGGTGTGCGAGCGGTCGTTCGGGGTTCTGCGGTATCAGGGAGTGCGTGCCTCGTCCCATGCAGGCGTCGCGGCAGCGCTCTGAGCTGCGACGACACACTTGGGCGGCGGGCGACGGGCGCGTGCCCCGTGGCGATCTGTGCCGCGATCGGGCCGTTTTCCAGCGGTTTCCGGTCGGGTGTGTTGGGGCTAGGGTTGGCCGGTCGCGACGGGGCTCGCCGCCGTCGCAGGATGCTGGCCGATGTGATGCCCGAGGAGCATGTAGTGGTTGCCGACACTGTTCGGGAGGAGCAGGCGATCCGTCAGCTGACGGAGCGGTTGGTCGAAAACTTCAGCGGCACTTACTCGGCGGAGCAGATCGAGGCGGTGGTGGCGACCGCCCGCAGGCGATTCCAAGGCCATCCGGTGCGCCAGTTCGTCCCGATCCTGGTGGAGCGCACCGCGCGTCGACAGCTGGAACGCCCGGCCGAGATGGTGGGTGTGGTTGCGGCGCAGGCCGATCCGGCGTACACCACGATGCCGCCGCACCGGTGGCCGACGACGGACGAACGCCTCGCGAAGCAGGTACCCGCGCCGGCGGAAGGTGCCTCGCCCGAGTCAGTGCGGGAAACCTGGTCCACGAACAAGCGTTTCGCGCCCGCGGCGGTCGCCGCGGTGGTCGCGGCGCTGGTGGTGGTGACCGTCGTGACGATCGCGCTCGCGATCCGCAAGCCCGGCCCCGCGCCGACGCCTACGCTCGCCGCGCCGGTCGGGCCGGTCTCGGTGGTGCGCGGTGTGGTCGGCTCCGAGAAGCTGCCGTTCTTCCAGGATCCGAAGGTCGCCGAGGTGCTGGCGCGCAACGGGATGAAGGTCGAGGTCGATCCGGCGGGGTCGCGCGAGATCGCCACCTCGATCGACCTGGCGAAGTACGACTTCGCCTTTCCGTCCAGCGAGCAGTCGGCACAGCGAATTCAGCGACAGCGCAACGTGACCGCGAAATACACGCCGTTCTCCTCGCCGATGGCGATCGCGACGTACACGCCGATCTTCGACCTGCTGGCCAAGGCGGGCGTGGTGCGCCCCGGTCCGGTGCCCACGTTCGACATGGCCAAGTATCTGACGATGGTCGGCAACCGCACGCGGTGGGACGACCTGCCGGACAACGCCGCCTTTCCGGTGCACAAGAACCTGTTGATCTCCACCACCGACCCGCGCAGCTCCAACTCCGCTGCGATGTACCTCGCCATCGCGAGCTATGTCGCGAACAACAACTCGATCGTGCAGGGCGACTCGGCCGAGCAGAACGTCATTCCCACGGTGGCAAGGCTTTTCGTCGGCCAGGGGTACACCCAGAACAGCAGCGAAGGCCCGTTCGAGAACTACCTCACCGGCGGCATGGGCCCGACGCCGATGGTCTGGATCTATGAGGCGCAGTTCGTCGAGGCCACCGTGCGCGGGCAGGCCAAGCCCGATATGACGCTGCTGTACCCGTCGCCGACCATCCTGTCCCGGCACACCGTTGTGCCGTTCGACGATGCGGGGGATCGGCTCGGGCGGCTGCTGACCACCGACCCCGACCTGCAGCGGCTCGCCGCCGCACACGGCTTCCGCACCGGCGACGCCGCCCAGTTCGGCAAAGTGGCGGCCGAGCACAACATCCCGGTCGCCCCTGACGTCCTCGACGTGATCAGCACCCCCACCTTCGACACCTTGGAGCGCCTACTCGACGGAGTCGGCAAGTCCTACAACTGATCCAGGTCGGCGCCGATCCACCCTCGATCGCTGAATGCGAGCCTGACCTGCGCGTGCGTGGAGTCACCGCGGCGGTCGGAGCAGGCTGAGATGTGCATGAAAGGCCGGTGAGACGTCCGCGCTGAAGTATTGCCGACAGCACAAGTCGCCACTACTCGAAGGAACGTCCATGCATCGCCGAATTCTCTGCACGATCTCGAAGGGGCAGGCCACCATCCAGTCCATCGGGCCCGACCTCGCCAAGGCGAGCCTGCACCTGTCCGAGGTCAACCGCACCGAGTGCATTCCGGGTGCGCCCAAGTAGTTCGGCGCCAGGGTGATTCGGTTCCGCGGCGGACACAGCGCCACCGGAGTCGCTGCGTCAATGGCGACGCACCGCCACGGAACCGAAGCCACATCGTGACGACAGTCAGTGAAGGAGGTCGAGGTGGACTCGACGAATTCCGCTATCCGCCTGCAGGTGCACCAGTGGGGTGACGGGCCGCCGGTGGTCTTGGTGCACGGCAGCATTCTCGGCGGTCGCGAGGCCTGGCGCGCCCAGCGCCCGCTGACCGACCGGTGGACGCTGCTCGCGCCGGACCGCCCCGGCCACGGCGGAACGCCCTACGCGCGACAGGATTTCGAGCCGGAGGCACGGCTGGTCGCCGATCAACTGCTCGACCGGCCCGTGCATCTGGTCGGGCTGTCCTACGGCGCGATCGTGTCGATGTACGCCGCCGCACACCGGCCCGAGCACGTCCGCTCGCTCACCGTTGTCGAGCCACCGCTGTTCGGCATCGCCCGCGGTAATCCCGACGTCGATGCCATGGCCGCGGCGACGCGGGAGCTCATCGAAGGCGTCGATGACCCCGCGGACGTGGCTTTGCGTCGATTCTTCGACCTTGTCGGAGTTCCGGTGGAGCTCGGCGAGCCGATACCCGAGGTGCTGCTCGCGGGCATGCGGCAACTCCTTGGTGCGCGCCCGCCCGACGAGGCGGCGCCGCCGGTGCACGTGCTGCGTGCGGCGCAGTTCCCGATCCTGTCGGTCTCCGGTGGGCACGCGCCCGCCTTCGAGGCCGTCTGTGACGCCATCGCCGAGCAGACCGGCGCCGAACGTGCGGTATGTCCGGGCATGGGTCACCTGGTGCCAGATACCGGCGAGCCGTTCAACGCCTTGCTGGAGAAGTTCTTCCACCGCGCGTGACCGGAGCGGCCGGAGGGGAGTCGGTCCGGAGCCGTGCCTGCCGCACCGGGACAACGCATGTCCCGGTGCGGCGGACTGATCCGATCAGCGCTGGCCGAGCATGCCTCGCATCGTGTCGATTTCGGCGCGCTGGCCGTCGATGATGGTCCTGGCCAACGTCTTCGACTCAGCATTCGAGCCGCTTGCGAGTTCGGTCTCGGCCATCGCGACCGCACCGGTGTGATGCTCGATCATCATGGTCAGCCACTGGCGATCGAAGTCGGGGCCGGACGCTGCCTGCAATGCGGTCATCTGCTCAGCGCCCATCATCCCCGGCATGTCGTGACCGCCGTGGCCGCCCGCGCTCGGCGCAGGCTTGCCGAAACCCTGGAGCAGCGTGGTGATCTGCTGCATCTCCGGTGCCTGCGCCTGCTCCACCTTCGTGGCCAGCGCGCGCAGCTCCGAGTTCTGGGTCCGGCTCGACACCATCTTCGCCATGTCCACCGCCTGCGCATGATGCGGGTACATCATCGTGAGGAAGGTGACGTCGGCATCGTTGAAATCACTGCGGGCCGCAGGCGTTTTCGATGATGCGGGGGTGCTCGACGTGCCGTGCTCCATGCCGGGCATGGAGTTGTTCGTGCCGGAGTCGTTGTCGCTACAGCCTGCGACGAACAGGGCGGTCGCGGCGACGGCTGCGGCGACGGCGGACGTGATCCGGGTACGGGTGATGAACATGGTTGTGCTCCTTGCGATATGCGAATGATGGGGGACAGGCACGACACAGCGGCGACCATCGGAAAACGGTCGCCGGGTACCTGTCAGATCCGCAGAATCGACAATTCGGCAAGGGAGAGCACGGTCCACGGCGGTGCCCGCTCGCGCCGTCGCCGCAGATACCGGGGCCGCGTGAGGCCGGTGCCCGGCCGATCGACGGCCATCCGATAGAGCAGTACCAGCCCGAACAGCAACGCGATCGTGGACAGGATGAACACGCATCCGTGCATCCCGCCGTGGGCGCCCGCGCAGCCACCGCCCGCGCAATCCGCCCCTCCCGCACCGTGATCCGGTAGCGGGAACATCGAGCCGAGCGCGGAAGTCGCCATCGGTGGCGTGGCGTCCAGCGCCAGCAGCTGACCGAGCCCATGCCCGGCAGGTATCGCCGTAGCGTCTGCGGCGTCGATGCTGTGGCTGTTGCCTGGGCCGGGCTGGGCAGACGCGAGCTTCGCGGTGGTGGAGCCGAGTTGTACTGGCGAGCCGTGCTGAGCGGCCGCCATGTCATGAGCGGTGGCAGGCAGCCGAGTGCTGTGCTCGTGATCCGGCAGCGCGAACACCGCCGCATGCATCGCCACGATCCCTGTGAGCAGCAACAACACACCGAGCGCCCGGGCGAACCCGGTCATCGTGCGTGGGAGTTGCTGTTCGAACACGCGGCCAGTCTAGCGTCGGCTCTCAATACCCCCTAGTGGTACCGGTGCTATGCGGTGTATATGTCGATGACCAAGCGGGTCGGGTTGCTGAGCGTGCTGACGGCGAACCCGGGCCGGTCCGCGTTGACGCCGATGAACGACTGGGTGGTGCCTTCGAACACGAGAGTCCGATAGACGCCCGCGATCCCAGGTGCGCTCGGATCGGTCGCGGGGTCCGGCCCGGAATACGGCGTCACCGCACTGTCGAACGGGTATGCCGAGCCGAGGATCTGCACCTCCAGAATGGAGACGCCCGCCACGTCGACGACCTTCCCGCTGCCGTCCTGTACGGCCCGGTCGGCGTATTGCACGACCCAGCCTGGCGTGCCCTGACCGCCGAGGTCGTAGACCACCCGGTCGTAGCCGGACTGCCGGCCGATTCTGATGCCGGTCACCGTGAGGCCCGCGCCGTTGGAGGCGGTGCCGCGCTTGGGGTGCGCATCGCGCGGGGTGGTCGGCTCGACGGCGAGGGTGCCGGTCGTCGTTCCCGGCGCCGCGCTGTTCGCGCTGGTTCCGTCGACGTCACAGCCGCTGAGCAGCGCTGCCGTCAGAAGCAGTGCCGCGGGAGCGGTGATCATCCCCACCATGCTGTTGCGCATGGGGCTGATGGTAAACGCCGCGCGGCACGGCATGCGGGATTTCGCGCGGCGCGACGTCGGCGGGCCGCTGGGGTTTCTCGATGTTTGCCGATGGACATCCACGGCGGATGAACCGGTCGCGGGTCTGCCTCGTGGTTGTTGATGACCGGACGCGACCAAGCGTCAATTGATCCCTCCGGAGGACTTGAATAATGCTGTCGACCAAGCACTTCCAGCGCGCCGCGCTGCCATTCGCCGCTGCCTCGGTCATTCTCGCCGGTGTGCTGAGCGCCTGTGGAAGCTCGGGCACCGCGAAACCGGCCCCCGCTCCTGCCCCGGCACCCGCGGCGGCGACCTCGGCCGTGGCGCCCGCGGGTGCGCCGCAGAGCCAGGTGCCCGCCAAGACCCAGGGCTGGCTGAAGATCTACCGCGGGACCGCGCCGACCGGCGCGAATGCCGTGCAGCTCGCGATCGCCGACAATAATGCTGTCGGACAGTATGTTACGGCGACCGACCGCGCGGTCTACCGCTTCGACAAGGACACCAACAACCCGCCTACCTCGAATTGCGCGGGCGAATGCGCCACCACCTGGCCGCCGCTGCTCGTGCAGCGGGAGCAGGCGGTGTACGCGGCGGGCGTCGATCCGCAACTCATCGGCTTCATCGAACGTGCCGACGGCGCATGCCAAATCACGATTGCGGGCTGGCCGGTCTACTTCTTCGCCAAGGACCAGAAGCCTGGCGATCTGCTCGGGCAAGGCGTCGGTAAGGTCTGGCACGCGGTGACCCCTGCTGGCGGCAAGGCGGGCGTCAAATAGTCGAATCCGGTGCGGTGCTGACGATTTCGTCGTCCGCCTGGCTGCCGGTGCGGTGCGGAATCGCCGATTGACCGGCCCAGGTGTGACGAAGGGGCAACGATCTAGCACACTTGAGACGTGACAGATATCGAGGAAGTGCTCGGCCGGCTGCGGCGGTATCCCGATGTGGAGGCGTTGAACCTCTACGCCGTGGATGCCGCCGATCGGCTGATCCTCGATGTGGCCGCCGATGCCCTCGCCAGTGCTGATAGCGGAAAGATAGCTGTGATCGGTGACGCCTACGGTGCGCTGACCATCGGCGCGATCGCGGCACACGACCTGCGCGGGCTGCGGGTGCACCAGGATTTACTGACCGGCGAGCTGGCGCTGGCCAACAATGCGCGGGCGCTCGGGCTCGCCGATCGCTACACCGCGCAGCCGCTCGGACGAGCCCTGCTTGCCGACGCCACCGTGGTGTTGCTGCGGCTCCCCCGCGCGCTGGCCGGGCTCGTCGAGGTCGCCGACGCCATCGCGCGCTACGCCGATCCCGAGGTGGTGGTGTTCGCGGGCGGCCGGGACAAGTACCTGACGAAGTCGATGAACGACGTTCTCGCCGAATCGTTTTCCGAGGTCAGAGCGAGCCGTGGCAGACAGAAATCGCGGACCCTGCTGGTCAGCGGGCCGAAACCGGTGGGCGATCCGCCCTTTCCGGTCTGTGAACGGGTCGACGACCTCGACATAGACGTAGTCGCGCACGGCGCCGCATTCTCCGGCACCCGCCTCGACATCGGCACCCGGTTCCTGCTGCAGCACCTCAAATGGATGAAGCCCGACGCGCGCGAGGCCGTCGATCTCGGCTGCGGCACCGGGATACTGGCCGTCGCACTGTCCAAGGCGCGACCGGGCATCAAGGTGCTCGGCACCGATCAATCGGCGGCCGCGGTGGCCTCGGCCCAGGCGACGGTCGCCGTCAACGGGGTCGCCGACCGGGTGACCGTTGTCCGCGACGACGCGATGTCGACGGCGGCGGACAACAGCGCCGATCTGGTGCTGTGCAATCCGCCGTTCCATGTCGGCGCCGCCGTGCACACCGGATCGGCGATCAAGATGTTCGCCGAAACCGGCCGGGTGCTTCGGCCTGGCGGCGAGCTCTGGACGGTCTTCAACTCCCATCTGAACTATCGCGGAGTCATCGAGCGCATGGTCGGCCACACCGACGTGATGGGTCGAAACCGTAAATTCACGGTCACTCGGTCCGTGCGTGGTTTACACGACGCGCCGCAGCGGTAGAGTCCGAAATGTCCGCCTGGTCACGCCCCCGTGGGAACTAGTGCCGGGCAGCAAACGTTGAACCAGGCAGTTGGTATCGAGCGAAGGCTCGACGAACAGCGGCAACGACCAGAAAGGGACGCACGTGCGTACCACTTCGAATCCGGTTTTCAGAAACCTGCCTCGGCAAGAGGGCGGTGGCTACGCCAATTTCGGTTCGGGCGTCACCGGCGCGGGCCAAATGGGCCAGATGGGGCAGCAATACGGGAACCAGTACGGCCAGCAGTACCCGCCGCAGCCCTACCAGCAGGCGCCCGCCACCCGGGCGATGACCATCGATGACGTGGTCACCAAGACCGCGATCACGCTCGGCGTGCTGGCGCTGTCGGCGATCATCTCCTACGGCCTGACCAACGCGAACACCTCGCTGGCACCGCTTTTCGTCATCGGCGGCGGTCTCATCGGCCTGGTGCTCGTGCTCATCGCGACCTTCGCCAACAAGATGGACAACCCGGTCCTCGTGCTCTCGTACGCGGTCTTCGAGGGTCTGTTCGTCGGTGCGCTGTCGTTCATGTTCACCAACATCGAGTTCAGTGGCGTCGGCGGTAGCGCGATGATCGCGCAGGCGGTGCTCGGCACCTTCGGTGTCTTCGCAGGCATGCTCGTCGTCTACAAGACCGGCGCGATCCGCGTCACCCCGCGCTTCACCAGGATGATCGTCGGCGCCATGATCGGCGTGCTCGTGCTCGCGCTCGGCAACCTGGTCGCCAGCTTCTTCATCTCCGGCGGCCTCGGCCTGCGCGACGGCGGCCCGCTCGCGATCATCTTCAGCCTGGTGGTCATCGCGATCGCCGCGTTCAGCTTCCTGCTCGACTTCGACGCCGCCGATCAGCTGATCCGTGCACAGGCGCCGGAGAAGGCGGCCTGGGGCGTCGCGCTCGGCCTGACCGTCACCCTGGTCTGGCTGTACGTCGAGATCCTGCGCCTGCTGAGCTACTTCCAGCGCGACTGATAGCCAACTGGTAAGCGAGAACGGCCCCCTTCCTGAATCAGGAAGGGGGCCGTTGCTTTTCAGCCTCTCGAGCTAGCTCAGCTCAGGCGCTCGATGACCATCGCCATGCCCTGGCCGCCGCCGACGCACATGGTCTCCAGACCGAACTGCTTGTCATAGGTCTGCAGGTTGTTGATCAGCGTGGTGGTGATGCGGGCGCCGGTCATGCCGAACGGGTGGCCGAGCGCGATGGCGCCGCCGGAGACGTTCAGCTTGTCCTCGTCGATCTTCAGCTCGCGGGCCGAGCCGAGCACCTGCACCGCGAACGCCTCGTTGATCTCGACCAGGTCGATGTCGTCGATCGACTTGCCCGCCAAGGCGAGCGCGCGCTTGCACGCCTCGATCGGGCCGAGGCCCATGATCTCCGGGGACAACCCGGAGACGCCGGTGGACACGATGCGGGCCAGCGGCGTCAGGCCGAGCTCCTTGGCCCTGGTGTCGCTCATCACGACCAGCGCGGCGGCGCCGTCGTTGAGCGGACAGCAGTTGCCAGCGGTGATCGTGCCGTCGGGGCGGAACACCGGCCTCAGCTGGCTGACCGCCTCGTAGGTGACGCCTGCGCGCGGGCCGTCGTCCTTCGCGACGATCGAGCCGTCCGGCAGCGTGACCGGGGTGATCTCGCGCTCGAAGAAGCCGTTCTTGATCGCTTCCTCGGCCCGGTTCTGCGAGCGGACGCCCCAGCGGTCCTGCTCCTCGCGGGTGATGCCGGTGAAGCTCGCCACGTTCTCCGCGGTCTGCCCCATCGCGATGTAGGCGTCCGGGAGCAGGCCGTCCACGCGCGGATCGTGCCAGGTGCCTGCGCCGCCTTCCGCGGTCTTCGCGGTGCGCGCCTCGGCGTCGGCGAAGAGCGTGTTCTTGGTGTTCGGCCAGCTGTCGGCGGAACCGTTCTTGTACCGCGACACCGTCTCGACGCCTGCGGAGATGAAGACATCACCCTCGCCCGCCTTGATCGCGTGGAACGCCATCCGGGTCGACTGCAGCGACGAGGCGCAGTAGCGGTGCACGGTGGTGCCTGGCACCAGGTCGTAGCCGAGCTCGACCGCCACGATGCGAGCGATGTTGAAACCCGACTCGCCGCCGGGCGAACCGCAGCCGAGGATCAGGTCATCGATCGTGTTCGGGTCGAGGGCGGGCACCTTGTCCAGCGCCGCGCGGACGATCTGGGTGGTCAGGTCGTCGGGCCGCATGTCGACCAGTGATCCCTTGGCCGCCCGGCCGATGGGAGAGCGGGCGGTCGAGACGATGACAGCCTCAGGCATGAGGACTCCTTTGTCGGAAGGTACGTGCGAACCGTTGTTGTTACTCGCGAGTTCGTATCGAATCTACGTCGCGCCCCGATGACCGGGCAGCGGCGGGGGTCGCCTCGTCGAGTGCCGTCAGCAGCACCGGAAGTAGTTGCGCCGCCGCGAGTTCGTAGCCGGCGGCCGACGGATGGAACCCGTCGGCGGCGAACAGCAGTTCGGGCTGTGCCCGGAATTCGGGAGCGAGCAGATAGCCCATCGGAACCGGTCGGCCACCCGCGACAGCGGTGGCCACCGTCTGCGCGCGGGCCAGCCGGACGCTCCAGTTGTGCACCACGGTGCGCAGCGGCTGCGGAATCGCGGTCACCGTGCCGAGATTCGGGCAGGTGCCGACCACAACCACGGCGTCGGCCATGTGCAGCCGCGCGACCGCGGCGGCCAGCCTGCGGGCCGAGGCGCGCACCGAATGCTTCTTGGTGATGTCGTTGGCGCCGATCAGGATGACCGCCGCGTCCGGCGGCGGGCCTGCCACGAACATGGCATCCACCTGACCGGACAATCCCTTGGAGGTGGCGCCGGAGATCGCCTTGGTGCTCAACCGGATTCGTTGCCCGGTGGCCACCGCGAGGCCACGGGCCAGTCGCACGCCGGGCACCTCGTCGGCGACCACGCAGCCGACGCCGGCCGCGGTGGAGTCGCCGAAGATCATCAGGTGCAGGTCCGCGTGCTTGCCGGTGCGCCACCGCTCCGGCTCGAGGCAGCCCGCGGTGTAGATGCCGTCGGCCTCAGGCGGTTTCGAGGTATCGCGGCCGATCACGCCACGGGCGACGCCGGCCTGTGCCATCAATATTTTGGACGCTGCCCACCATGCCGTGGTCGCTCCGGAGCCGGCCAGCACGGTCGCGGCACCGGTCACCGCGGCAGTACGCCAGCCGATGCGTGGTGCACTCACGGCTGCACCTCGCTGGCGCTCGGTTCCGCCGCAAGTGCAGGGCAGCTGTGTCTTCGGTTCGCTCGCTGGCGCTCCCTCACAACAGAAAATGTACCGACTTTACGCAGGAGGGGCAGCAGGAGCAGGAACGTTGAACCACCCATAAGCCGGAATACTTGCCGCGTCGGTGGTCACGGTGACCTCGATGCGGCCCGGCCCGGTGTCCTGGAACAACGCGTACTGCATGCTCCCGTAGAGACCGGTCACCACGGTGTTGTCGTAGCGGCCCACCGCCCCGGTGGTGGTGTTTCGCCAGGCCACCGTGGTGTTGACCTCGCACAACGGGGCCAGCGGGTAGTCGCCTGGCCCGATCCCGATGACCGGCAGTGCGCGCACATTGAGGATCGCCCGCCCAGGCCAGGCGGGGCTCACGTCGGCCCAGGTGCGAATGGTTGTCCCGCACAGGCCGCCGTAGGCGAGCGTCGGCACCTGCGGGAACTCGATGGTCACTGCCTTGGCCTGTGCGCCAGGTCCGACCAGTGCGGTCACTGCCGCGCCGGCCAGAACAACGCCGGCACGGGCGATGTTCGGCTGCTTCATGCTCACGAATCCTAAACGGAGGTTGAACAGTTCCCGCTGTTTGTCGAGCTCTGGGGTTTTCCGCGTGGCGTGCGCGAACTCACACTGCGGTCATCTGGAACTATGGGGCCCATGCGCATCGCCGACCATGTCGTGGACCTCATCGGCAATACGCCGTTGGTCCGGTTGAACTCCGTTGTAGGCCCCGATGCCGGACTGGTGGCCGCCAAGATCGAATACCTGAATCCGGGCGGTAGCTCCAAGGACCGGATCGCGGTGAAGATGATCGATGCCGCCGAGAAGTCAGGGCAGTTGCGCCCCGGCGGCACCATCGTCGAACCGACCTCGGGCAACACCGGCGTCGGGCTCGCGCTGGTCGCCCAGCAGCGCGGCTACCACTGCGTCTTCGTCTGCCCGGACAAGGTCAGCGAGGACAAGCGCAACGTGCTGCGTGCCTACGGCGCCGAGGTGGTCGTGTGCCCGACCGCCGTTGCCCCGGAAGACCCGGCCAGCTACTACAGCGTCTCCAATCGTCTGGTCGGCGAGATCGACGGCGCGTGGAAGCCGGACCAGTACTCCAACCCCGGCGGCCCGGACAGCCACTACGAGACGACCGGCCCGGAGATCTGGCGCGACACCGAAGGCAAGGTCACCCACTTCGTCGCGGGCGTCGGCACCGGCGGGACCATCACCGGCACCGGCCGCTATCTCAAAGAGGTGTCCGGCGGCAAGGTGAAGATCATCGGCGCCGACCCGGAGGGCTCGGTGTACTCCGGCGGCACCGGACGGCCGTACCTGGTCGAGGGTGTCGGCGAGGACTTCTGGCCGTCGGCCTACGACCCGGCCATCCCGGACGAGATCATCGCGGTCTCCGACGCGGACTCGTTCGACATGACCCGCCGCCTCGCCCGCGAGGAAGGCCTGCTGGTCGGCGGCTCGTGCGGGATGGCCGTTGTCGCGGCCATCGAGGTCGCGCGGCGCGACCCGGACGCGGTCGTTGTGGTGCTGTTGCCCGACGGCGGCCGCGGCTACCTGTCGAAGATCTTCAACGACCAGTGGATGAGCTCCTACGGGTTCCTGCGCGACCGGCTCGACGGCAGTGCCGAACCGTTGGTCGGGGATGTGTTGCGCGGCAAGTCGGGTGCCTTGCCCGACCTGGTGCACACCCACCCGTCGGAGACGTTGCGCGACGCCATCGAGATCCTGCGCGAGTACGGGGTGTCGCAGATGCCGGTCGTCGGCGCGGAGCCGCCGGTGATGGCGGGCGAGGTCGCGGGCAGCGTGTCCGAGCGGGATCTGCTCTCCGCGGTGTTCGAAGGCCGTGCGCACCTGACGGATTCGGTGGCCAAGCACATGAGCCCGTCGTTCCCGTTGATCGGTGCAGGCGAGCCGATCTCCTCCGCGACCAAGGCGCTGTCGGACACCGACGCGCTGATGGTGGTCGACGACGGCAAGCCGGTCGGCGTCATCACCAGGCACGACCTGCTCGGCTTCTTGAGCACCGGCAGCCTCGGTCGCTGACCCGGAACTAACTGTTGCTCTTGGCTTTCCGCCCACCGAATCCGTTCCGGTTCGGTGGGCGGCTGTCGTCGGCTCAGTCGCGCCGGACCATGCCTGCGATCGGCACCAACAGCAATACCGTTGCGCCACCGAGTAATCCGAAGGCGAGCCGGAAGTTGCCTGTCTCGTCGCGCAGCGCGCCGACCAGGACGGGTGCCACGGCCGCAGCGGCGTAGCCGACGAAAAACGCCATGGCGCTGTAGCGTCCGGCTTCGGCCACATCGCGGCTCATCGATACCGGCACGGTGAGCACCAGGGTGAACAGGCCGCCGTGGCCGATGCCGAGTGCGACGATCCAGAGCCAGGTGGCGGTGGCCGGGCTCAGTGCGAGCCCGAGGAAGCCGACGGCGGTCAGTACTGTGGTCAGCGCGAGCCCGATGCGCTTGTCCCTGCGCTCACCGAGCAGCGCGGGAACGGCGAGCATCGCCACCACCTGGATCGAGATCATGGCGGTGAGCAGGAAGCCCGCGTAGGCCTCGCGATACCCGCCCGCATCGTGCAACAGTGGTGCGACCCAGGCCAATTCGCAGTAGTACAGCGCCGAGTTGAGCGCAGCAAGCACGGTGATCTGCCATGCTGTCGCGCTGCGCAACGGCAATCCCTTCGTCGCAGGACCCTGCGGCCCCGACACGTCGTCCAGGCGCAGCGCGGACCGCGCCGCAGACCACAGCAGGATGCCCGCGACGGCGAGCACCGCCCACGACGCCAGCGCGCCCGCCCAGGAATCCAGCGCATCGGCCAGTGGTGCGCTGATGCCTGCGGCGACCGCGCCGCCCAATCCGAGTCCCGCGGTATAGATGCCGGTCACCAGCCCGGCGCGCTCGGCGAACCGCGATTTCACCACCGCGGGCAGCAGCGTCTGCGCGATGGCGATGCCGGCGCCGACCACGGCGGCGCAGCTGAGCTGTAGCCAGGTCGCTGTGCCGAATCCGCGTGCGGCAGTGGCGATTGTGACCACAACCAGGCCGATCAACACGCCGCGTTGCAAGCCGAAGCGGCGGCCTATCGCTGCCGCGAGGGGAGCGCACAGACCCATCGCCAGGGTCGGGACGGTGGTCAACAGGGCGACCCCGGTCGAGGACAGGCCCAGATCGAGGCGAATCCGATCGACCAGCGGGGACACTGCGGCGATGGCGGGGCGCAGGTTGGCCGCGGCAACGAACAACGCCATCGTCGCAACGGCGAGGGCGGCACGGTCTTTGGTGGTTGGGGTGGAGCGGTCTCGAAGCGTGGTCATGACGGGCACCTCAATCTCGGACATTTAATGTCCAAGTTATAGCACAGTCTCGGACATTTTCTATCCGAGATATGCTGTCCGCATGAAGATGTCCAACGGCGTCGAATGGGCCATGCACTGCTGTGTTTCCCTCGGTCAGGCCGTCGACCCGGTGCCCGCCGCCCGGTTGGCCGAGCTGCACGGCGTGCCGACGGCCTACCTCGCCAAACATCTCCAGGCGCTCTCCCGAGTCGGCATCGTGCGCTCGGTCCCCGGCCCGGCCGGGGGCTACGTGCTCACCCGTGCCGCAGGCAGCATCACCGCGCTCGAGGTGGTCGAGGCGGTGGACGGCGCTGAACCGGCCTTCCGCTGCACCGAGATTCGCCAGCAGGGCCCGCTCGCACTGCCCGCGAAAAGCTGCCGCGTGCCCTGCGCGATCGCGCGCGCCATGGCCGCCGCCGACGCGGCGTGGCGGGCCGCCCTCGCTGCCATCACCATCGCGGACCTGGCCGCGAACATCGACGCCGACAGTTCCGGCACCGCGCTACGCGACCTGCGCGACTGGCTGACCGACGGGGCTCGCTAGCCCTGGAAGGCCTGGGCGGATCGGACCCGTCGACGCGGTGCGCCGCTGACCTGGATGCTTACCTCCGGGTTGGTATTGGACGGAAAAGTGCGTACTTGCCGGTCCGTTCGGTGTGCACCAAGACTGAAGACGCAGTCGGCGACCGTCGTCGAAATGTGTTGGAGTGGAGCGACTATGACCGAACGCACGCCGGTGACCGTGCTGGGTCTCGGATCGATGGGCAGCGCGTTGGCGAAAGCCTTTCTCCGTGCCGGGCATCCGACCACGGTGTGGAACCGCAGCCCGGAGAGGGCGGCCTCGTTGGTGGCGCTTGGTGCCAGGCACGTCGGCGAGATTGCCGAGGCGGTCGCCGCGAGTCCGCTGATCGTCAGTTGCCTCATCGGATTCGAGGCCACCGCCGAGACCCTGGCGCCGGCCGGCCATGCGATCGGTGGGCGCACGCTGATCACGGTGAACAGCGGGGCTCCGGCAGGGGCAAGGGCACTGGCCGCATGGGCCGCCGAGCACGGCGCCGGTTTTCTGGGCGGCGCGATCAAGAATGTGCCTGCGGCCGTGGGTAACCCGGATACCCTGCTGTACTTCGGCGGTAACCGTGCGCTCTTCGACGAGCACGCCGAAACCCTGCGGGTGCTCGGCGGCGACCTGGAGCATCTCGGTCCCGAGCCCGATCTGGCTGCCATGTACGAGGCCGCTGTCGGCGCGACCCTGCTGCCCGCACTACTCGGCTTCTTCGAAGGTGCCGCGGTGCTGTCCGCGCGTGGCTTCCCAGCGAGCTCGATGGTGCGGCACTCCACCAAGTGGCTGCAGATGATCGAATCCCTGCTGCCCGTCCTCGCCGAGGAGATCGACACCCGCGACTACACCAAGCTCGGCTCCTCGGTCGCGTTGTTCCATTCGGCCAACGACGACGACATCGCGCTCGGTACCGAAACCGGCGTCGACATGTCCTGGCACCGGCCGATGTTCGAGCTCCTCGGCCGCGCGATGGACGAAGGATACGGCGACAAGAGCATCACCGCGCTCTTCGAACTGCTCCGCGTGGCACGCGTCGACGAGCTCAGGCTCGCGGCCGGGGCCGACTAGCTTCGTCGCGCCGTGTCCGCACGCTCAGCGGGCAGCGCGCTGGGTGGTGATCCGGCCGACCACCCACGCAACCAGCAGTGCGACGAGGAACGACAGCAGTGACGCGCTCATCCAGGCCTGCTTGGTGAAGTGCAGGCGCTCTTGGATATTCACCCAGAAATCGGTCCACACGCCGGCATCGCCCGGATTGATCAGCTGATAGACGGTGAAGCCCGCGAGCCAGGCGACGATCATGCCCCACCGCGACGGTGCGTCGGCGGCGGTGTTCCACTCGCCCCTCGCCCGCAGGAAGAAGTCGCCGACGAGCACGCCGAGCATCGGCACGAACACCGAGCCGATCAGGCCGAGGAAGCCGAAGTAGTTGCCCATGTTCAGCAACAGCGCGAGCACGGTGATCAGCGCGCCCAGGCCGATCGACAGGACCCGGCGGTCCAGGCGGGGTGCGAGATTCTGGATCGACACTGCGGTGGAATACACGTTGGCAAACGACTGGTCGGCCTCGCGGAGAACGAAGATAAAGAAGAAGAGGCCGCCGAGGGTGACGGCGAGGAAAGGCGAATACTGGCCGCCGCCGGTCGCCCGTGCCAGCGCGAACAGCCCGAGAATGTAGGCGACGATCTGGGTGAGCGCATAGGCGCCGCTCGCCGCGCCGAACGCGGAGCCGGTGCTGCGCGAGTGCCTGGTGTAGTCGGCGGCCACCGGCACCCAGGAGATCGACACTGCCAGCGCCGCATCGGTGGCGATCCAGAAGAGGTTCCAGTCGACGCCGAACGGACCGCTGCCGTGCGGGCCGGGATTCGCGGTGAGGTCGGGCAGGCCCGCGCGGAAGAACTGGATGTAGAACCAGATCAGCGCGATCACCACTCCAGCGGTGACGAACCGGCGCAGCATCCGTACCGAGCCGAGCGGCCAGATCGTCAAGACTGTGGTGAGGACGCCCGCGGCTACTACATACAGCCAGTGCGGGCCGCCGCCGAACAGTTCGTCGGCCGCGTCACCGATGACGATCAGCTCGAAGGTGCCCCAGCCGATCAGCTGCGCGATGTTCAAAACCGTTGGCAGGTAGCTGAGTTTCGCGCCGAACAGGCCGCGGAGCAGCACCATTGCCGGTTTGCCCGTCTTCGCGCCTGGTACAGCGGCCAGGCCGAGCATCACGCCGCCCGCGACCGTGCCGACGATCATCGCGAGGATGCCCGCGGCGATCGAGAGCTGTGGTGCGCCCTCGGCATTCGGCGCGAGCACGGTGTATGCGCCGGAGAAGGCGATGAGGCTGACGCCGAGATTTGCCCAGAATGCGCTCTGGTCCCAGAAGGACAGCACTTTCGGGGCGGGTTCGTCGAGGGTGAACGGAGCTTCGTGCCGTTCTGAGGTGGGCAGGGTCGAGGCAGACATGACCGAAACGCTCTTCCTACGCCGGCATTACCCGGACAGGTTCAGGCGGTCGGCGAAGCGTGGGGTCCGCCCTCTCAGCCCGGCCGTGCCCGAGCTCCCGCGATAGGGGTTTGTTCGGGCAAATGGTACACGTGGCGGCTCAGCGCGGGGTTCGGTCCGCAGGTGGCTGCTAGGTGAACAAATCGCCAGCTGGGCATTCGCTCATTTATTTCCAGATAGAATCATCGGGGACACAAGGCTGTAACAAGATCCGACAATCCTGCGTCTGAGCAGGGAATTGATGGCATGCGTCGGGGATCACATTAGCTGTTAACCCTGATAACGGAGTCGTAACGGTCTGTTCATTCGCTAGGGCAAGGATTCTCAGGTATGACTCGGAAGCAAGGGATCGGTTGGGTAGCTCTGCTGGCCTCGGTGCTTGCCGGGGCGGAGTTGCTCGACTGGATACATTTTCCAGCGCCCCAGATGATCCTGGCGATCGTCGTCGGCGGAGCGCTGGCGTTGATGGGGAAGCTGCCCGCCCCGCTGCCTCGCCAGGTTTCGGTCGGCGTGCAAGCGATGCTCGGCGTGCTGATGGGTAGCTATCTCGAGGTCTCACTGCTGTCCAGCATCGGCTTGGCGCTCATCCCGGTGCTCGCGGTCACGGTGATGACGCTGGTGATCAGCCTGCTGGTCGCGGTGGTGTTCGCCCGAGTTGCCCACGTGGAGTTGCCAACTGCCACGCTCGGCCTGCTGGCAGGCGGGTCAGCGGCCGTGGTGGCCTGCGCCGACGATATGGACGCCGATCCGCGTCAGGTCGCATTCATGCAGTACCTGCGGGTCGCCCTCGTCGCGGTGAGCGCGCCCGCCCTCGGCGCCTTCCTGAACAACAGCAGTAGCGGCTTGACCTCCGAGCGGGTCACTCTCGGTGGCGCGGTCACCAACCCTGATCTGCCCTACTGGATGATCGTCGGTCGCGGCGATCAGGTTGCCGGACTGTCCATTGCGGTGATGCTGTGCATCGTCGGCACCAAGCTCGGCAGGCGGCTCAACATGCCGAGCCCCGCACTGATCGGGCCGATGCTGGTGACCGCGCTGCTCACCGCGCTCGGCGTCAGCCACGGGTACGCACCGACCAACCTGTTCAAGGACCTGCTGTTCGTGCTGATCGGTTTCGAGGTCGGTACCCGGTTCACCAGGACCGTCGTCACCGAGATGGCCAGGATGATTCCCGGCATGACGGTCACCATCGTCGCGCTGTCCGCCATCGTCGCCGGATTGGCCTTCGCCGTGGCGACCTTCGTCGATCTCGAGCTTTCCGACATCTATCTGGCCACCACCCCTGGCGGCATCAACGCGGTGCTGGCGACGGCTGAGTCGATGGACGCGAACCTGCCCCTGATCACCTGCGTTCAGAGCATGCGATTGCTCCTGATGGTGCTGATGCTTCCGCTGTTGACCCGCGGCATGCGCTGGCTGTCCGCGCGCCAGATCCGCATGATGCAGCCAGAACTGGTCGCCTGAGGTCGTTCTCAGACGTCCACGATCAAGTCCGTCCACTCGTCGGCGAGCGACGCGAGCCGGTACCACGCCGCGTGCACCCGGTCGTCGGACACCTTCTCGGCGGTGTGCAGGAGATGGCTGGCGTGCACGTGTGCCGCGGCCATCCGATCGACGGTCGCGCCGAGTGATCGGGCGCGCAGATGCTCGGTGCACCGGCGGCGCGGCAGCTTGGTGGCCACCCATGCGTCGATGGCGGCCACCAACTCGGCACGGCGGCAATCTATTCCGGCGGCCCCCAGCGGATCGCGGTGGCGCTGCCTGTGCAACGTGGCCAGCGTGCGGGCCCAGTCGATGAGCGGATGGTCGGCGACCGGATCGCCGGACTGGCCACCGAAGGCGGCGACCAGTTCGCGTTGATCAGGCAGCGGCCGCGCGCCGCCCCTGCTGGGGCGGTGGCCACGATCACGCACGAACATCGCCGGCTCCTCGGCACATCGCGATGCGGGGGATCGGTCTCTTGCCGACGGCGTCGGCTGACAGTGGGGTCATGGTGCACCTCCGGGTGTCGGGCGGGAGGCATTGCCCTGATGCCGGATCCGGAGCTAAGCGTGCGCCTTCTGTCTCGGCGTGTCGGTGTCGGACAGATGGCACGTCGATGACAGGTCGTAACAATCTTCTCCGCAAACCGTCGGGTCGGTTGTGAGGTAGGCAAACCGAATGGCACGGCTTACGTGCGTGGAAGAGATAGATGTCGCGCCGAATGCGCCGATGTGGCAAATTATCTGCAAACAGCAGGTTCGAGTGATGTCGCCGGGGTATAACCGGCCATGAAGCCGCCTCGGCAAACTGCCTTGGCGTAATCGGATAGCGAAGGGATGGGCATGTACACCTCCAGTTTGGCTATCGATTTCCAACAGGGCCTCTCGGACGCGTGGAGCTCCGTCGCCACGTTCGTCCCCAAGCTGGCCGGATTCCTTGTCATCCTGCTCATCGGCTGGATCGTCGCGAAGGTCGTCTCGACGATCGTGGACAAGGTGCTCGATCGGCTCGGCTTCGACCGGCTGGTCGAGCGCGGCGGACTCAGGCAGATGATGTCGCGCAGCCGCTACGACGCCTCGGATCTGCTGGCGAAGCTGGCCTACTACGCGATCCTGCTGATCGCGCTGCAGCTCGGCTTCGGCGTCTTCGGTCCGAACCCGGTGAGTGATCTGCTCGACGGCATCGTCTCGTGGCTGCCGAAGGCGGCGGTCGCGATCATCATCGTGGTGATCGCAGGCGCGATCGCGTCCGCGGTGCGTGACCTGGTCGGCAACATGCTCGGCGGGCTGTCCTACGGCGCGATGATCGGCCGCGTCGCCGCGGTGTTCATCTGGGGTGTCGGCCTGGTTGCCGCGCTGAATCAGATCGGCGTTGCCACCTCGGTCACCATGCCGATCCTCATCACCGTGCTCGCCACCATCGGCGGTGTCCTGGTGGTCGGCATCGGCGGTGGCATGGTGCGGCCGATGCAGCAGCGCTGGGAGAACTGGCTGAGCGGGCTGGAAGAGGAGATGCCCGCGGTCAAGGGGCACGCGGAGGCGTACTCGCGTGGCCGCGAGGATGCCTCGCGGGAGCAGCTCTGGATGGACCAGCAGGCCAGCCGCGGTCAGCACGGACAGCAGTGGGATCAGGGCGCGATGCAGGGCGGCGGGTCTTACCGGCAGTCCGGTGAGTACATGGGCTACCGCGATCCCGGTGACCAGCGCTGAGCTCGGGTTTTCCGACGCGTGCGTCCGCGCTCGGCTCAGGCCGAGGGCGGACGCACTGTTTCGAAGTCGTTGTGCGACAGCGTGATCAGGCAGACACGTGGGCCGCGTGCAGGCACACGCTCGCCAACCGCAGCTGCGCCCAGCCCGCATTCGCCCAGCTGCCAAGATCGTCGGGGGCCGCGCTGGTCAGCGCCTGCCTGCCCGGTTCCTGCGCTTCGCGCACCTGATCGACCAGCCCGCGGGCGTATCCGGCAAGCAGCACGCTGACCGGAACCTTGGCCGCGTCCTCGACGCCGAGCTCGATGATGTCGCGCACGGCCGCCGCATGCTGGTCGAGGGCGGCCGAGAGCGCGGGCAGCTCCGCGGCGGCGGCAAGTGCGGGCATCCCGTGCGTCTTGTGCAGGCGGGTCAATATCTTGCGTGCCGACACTTCGAGCAACGCCGGGCCGAGCGAAAACATGTCTCATGCTAGCAATCGCTCAGTATTTATGAAACTGTGATGCTCCACTACGTCAGATTTGTCGTATTAGTTCGGCTCAGCAAACACGCCGCACGAAAACGCTTGCCGGAGAAACGGATTCTCCGGCCCGGGCGGAGCCGCCCGGACCGGCAGCGAACCCGTCGCACCGATACGTCGGATTACCGGAAGGCGTTCGCGTCGGTCAGTGCGCGGCCGAGCACCAGCTGGTGCACCTCGGCGGTGCCCTCGTAGGTGAGCACCGACTCCAGGTTGTTGGCATGGCGCAGCACCGGGTAGTCCAGCGTGATGCCGTTGGCGCCGAGGATGGTGCGGCACTCACGGGCGATCGCGATGGCCTCCCTGGTGCTGTTCAGCTTTCCGGCGCTCACCTGCTCCGGGGTCACCGCGCCGCGATCCTTCAGCCTGCCGAGGTGCAGGGCGAGCAGCTGGCCCTTGCCGAATTCGAGGGCCATGTCCGCCAGCTTGGCCTGGGTCAGCTGGTAGCCGGCCAGCGGCTTGTCGAAAACCTCACGGGTGCGCGCGTATTCGATGGTCGAGGCCAGGCAGTCGCGGGCGGCGCCGAGCGCGCCGAAGATGATGCCGAAGCGGGCCTCGCTCAGGCAGGCCAGCGGCGAGGCGAGCCCGCGTGATTCCGGCAACACCGCCTCGGCGGGCAGCCGGACGTCGTCGAGGTCGAGTTCCGCGGTGATCGAGGCGCGCAGCGACAGCTTGCGGTGCATCTCGCGCGCGTTGAACCCCGGCGTCCCCGCCGGGACCAGGAAGCCGCGGATCCGCTGCGTGCCCTCGTCCTCGGTCTGCGCCCACACCACCGCGACGTCGGCCACCGAGCCGTTGGTGATCCACATCTTCGAGCCGTTGAGCACCCAGTCCGCGCCGTCGCGCTTGGCCCTGGTCCGCATGCCGCCGGGGTTGGAGCCGAAGTCGGGTTCGGTGAGACCGAAACAGCCGATCGCGCGGCCTGCCGCCATCTCGGGCAGCCACTGCTGCTTCTGCTCCTCCGAGCCGTACTTGTGGATCGCGGTCATCGCCAGCGAGCCCTGCACCGAAACCATGCTGCGCACACCGGAATCGACCGCTTCCAGCTCCTGGCAGGCGAGGCCGTACATGGTGGCCGACATGCCCGCGCAGCCGTAGCCGTCCAGATGCATGCCGAGCAGTCCGACCTTGCCCAGTTCGGGGGCGATCTCGCGAGCCGGGAAGGTGCCCGCCTCGAACCAGTCCGCGATGTGCGGGCGCAGGCGTTGCGCCGCGAAGGCCGCGACGGTGTCGCGGATCTCGCGCTCGTCGTCGGACAGGAGGGTGTCGATCGCGAACAGTTCTTCCACAGTGACCATGGGTCAAGACTAAAGGGACCGGGTGCGGTTGAGAGCAGGCTCACTACCCTTCGCTGCCGTGAATATTCCGACACAAGCCGTCTAGCTGTGTAAATAGATCGGTTTCTGGCCGAAAGAAGGGCGATCTATCCTGTCGGCTAGTGGGCGTGATCCAGATCTTCGGCACGATCGGGTATGTCTTCGGGGCCCGCCGGTGTTGTCGACTGTGTGAAACGGGGCCTTCCCGTCACGCGCCGGTGCGACCGAGCTTGGAGTTGCCGGTTGATCGCTCCCAATTAGGCTGGGGTCCATGAGTGAGCTGGGGTTCTCCACACGTGCCGTGCATGCCGGATTCGATCCAGACCCGCAGACCGGTGCGGTGAACGTACCGATCTACGCGAGTTCGACGTTCGCCCAGGACGGAGTCGGCGGTCTGCGTGGCGGTTTCGAGTACGCCAGGACCGGAAACCCGACCAGGTCGGCGCTGGAAGCGAACCTCGCCGCCCTCGAATCGGGCACCTACGGCCGGGCCTTCGCCTCGGGCATGGCCGCCACCGACTGTGCGATCCGCGCCACGCTGCGTCCCGGTGATCACATCGTCATCCCGGACGACGCCTACGGCGGCACCTTCCGGTTGATCGACAAGGTGTTCAGCCAGTGGGGCATCGAGCACTCGCCCGCCCACGTGTTCGACGTGGACGAGATGCGCGCGGCGATCCGGCCGAACACCAAGCTGGTCTGGGTGGAGACGCCGACCAACCCGCTGCTGAGCATCGGCGATATCCCGGCGCTGGCCGATATCGCGCACGCCGCAGGCGCGAAGCTGGTGGTGGACAACACCTTCGCCACCCCGTACCTGCAGCAGCCGCTGCTGCTCGGCGCGGACATCGTCACGCACTCAACCACCAAGTACCTCGGCGGCCACTCCGACGTCGTCGGCGGCGCGCTGATCACCAACGATCCCGAGCTCGATGCCGCATTCGCGTTCCTGCAGAACGGCGCGGGCGCGGTGCCAGGCCCGTTCGACGCGTTCCTCACGATGCGCGGCACCAAGACGCTGGCCGTGCGGATGGATCGGCACTGCGACAACGCCGAGACCCTGGTCGAGTTCCTGTCCGGGCATCCGGCCATCGCCAAGGTGATCTACCCGGGCTTGCCCGAGCACCCGGGGCACGAGATCGCCACCAAGCAGATGCGCCGGTTCGGCGGCATGATCTCGGTGCGACTACACGGCGGCCCGGACGCGGCCCGCGAGTTCTGCTCGCGCACCAAGGTTTTCACGCTGGCTGAGTCGCTGGGCGGGGTGGAATCGCTGATCGAGCATCCGGCCGCGATGACGCACGCCTCCACCGAGGGCTCCGAGCTGGAGGTGCCCGCCGATCTGGTGCGGCTCTCGGTCGGCATCGAGGACGCCGCCGACCTGCTCGCCGATGTCGCCCAGGCGCTGAAGGACTAGGGGACAGCCGAGATGACGAAGCGGCCGCACCTGGGTTCCGGGTGCGGCCGCTCGTGTCTCAGGGGACATGCTCGGGCGAGTCGCGATGCGACCCGGCCCGCAGCGTCAGCTGTGGTACGGCTCCGCGCTGACCAGCGTGACCTTCATGGTCTTGCCGTTGGGCAGCGTGTACTCGCGGGTGTCGCCGACCTTGGCGTCGATGAGCGCGCCGCCGAGCGGGGACGCGGGCGAGTAGGTCTCCAGCTTGGAGTCGTTCAGGCCCTCTTCGCGGGTCGCGATGAGGAAGGTCTCGGTGTCGGACTCGTCGCCGTCGTAGTAGACCTTGACGACCGAGCCGGGGAGTGCGACGCCGGACTTGGTCGGCGCGACGCCGACCTTGGCGTTGTTCAGCAGTTCCTGCAGCTGGCGAATGCGCGCCTCCTGCTGGCCCTGCTCCTCGCGCGCGGCGTGGTATCCGCCGTTCTCCTTGAGGTCACCCTCTTCACGACGTTCGTTGATCTCGGCGGCGATGACGGGACGATTGGCGATGAGCGCATCGAGTTCGCCCTTGAGCCTGTCGTGCGACTCCGGGGTCAGCCAAGTCACTTGCGTCTCAGTCATCTCGATCACTCCCTAGTAGTTGTTCCCGGCAGGCCGGGATTCCCTGATAACTGCCGCAGTACCCACCCGTGGGGCGGGCACGCACCAGTCGACGGCTAGAGCGATCCTGGGAAGTTCGTCGAACCCCGACAGGCTTTAGTTCCGGGCAAACTGAGAACCCGGAACTGATAGCGCTGGCCGCCAATGCAGCAAACACGGCTCCGAACCCCGGAACCGTGTATCAAGCCATTTTAGCATGAATCACAAACATGCAGGTCGGAGTTAATTTCGAGGAACAATGGTACGGCAAAAGGGGCAAATCACCCTGCTCGAAGATAGCTGGGCACCTGACTGCTGCACGCGTAGATGCTGCTCGAGGCGGGGCGCGAGGATGCCTTGACCGTCGTGGTCAGCTCGATCGTGCCGCTGGTCGAGGGCTCGACCAGCACTTCGCGCCTGCCGACCTCGACGCTGTCGCGGGCCATCGCGCGGACGAAGCAGACCACCGGCTTGCTCGGGTCTTTGCGGGTGACCTTGATTCGGACGCTCATCGTGGCATCGTCGAGGATCGTGTAGCCGAGCTGCTCGGAGTCGATGTCCTTGGGGCCGTACTTCTGGTATCCGATGAAGGCGACGAGACACCCGAGCAGGACAACGGCAACGGTGAGGGCGACCGGTGTCCAGCGACGGCGTACCGCCGGGCGTGTCCCATACCGGTCGGTCGGCCTTTGGCTCGTCACCGGAGTAGCCGCCTCTTCGCGCTCGGTCAAAAGATCGCTCCCGGGGGGTACGTCGGAACAAAAGTCGGTCGAATGGAACTATAGGGAACGAAGACCAGACACCCGCGAGCGAGAGCGACGGTGAACGAGACGTGAGTGGCCTTCGCCTCATGGCGGTCCATGCCCACCCCGACGACGAATCCAGCAAGGGTGCCGCGACGACCGCACGCTATGCCGACGAAGGACACGACGTCCTCATCGTCACACTGACCGGTGGCGAACGTGGCAGCATCCTGAATCCTGCGATGGATACCCCAGGCATCCTCGACCGGATCGACGAGGTTCGCCGCGAGGAGATGGCCGCGGCGGCGCGTGCGCTCGGCGTGCGGCAGCAGTGGCTCGGCTTCGTGGATTCCGGACTGCCGGAAGGTGACCCGCTGCCGCCGCTGCCCGAAGACAGCTTCGCGCTGGTGCCGCTGGCCGAGTCCACCGAGGCCCTCGTCCGGCTGGTGCGTGAGTTCCGGCCGCACGTGATCGTCACCTACGACGAGCTCGGCGGTTACCCGCACCCCGATCACATCCGCTGCCACGAGGTGTCGGTCGCGGCCTACGAGGCGGCGGGCGATCCCGCGCAGTTCCCCCAGGCCGGCGCGCCGTGGACGCCGCTGAAGCTGT
The DNA here is from genome assembly GCF_001612685.1 of Nocardia altamirensis NBRC 108246. GTDB lineage: Bacteria > Actinomycetota > Actinomycetes > Mycobacteriales > Mycobacteriaceae > Nocardia > Nocardia altamirensis. Next base: position 61,504 of record NZ_BDAY01000051.1, on the reverse strand, counting down.
ACTACACCCACGGGTTCACCGCGCGGCGGATGGAGGTCTTCGCCGAGGAGTACGAGCGGATCGGCGAGCCGTTCCCGCTGCAGGAGTGGCTGGATCGGATGCGCAAGTACGTTCCCGAGCGCGGCGACGTGTTCGCCAGGGTCACCACTCAGATCGACTGCGCCAAGTACTTCCCGCAGCGTGACGATGCCCTGCGTGCGCACGCGACGCAGATCGACCCGAACGGCGCGTTCTTCGCCATCCCGCTGGAGATGCAGCAGCGGCTGTGGCCCACTGAGGAATTCGAGCTGGCCAAGACCAGGGTGCGTACGGCGCTGCCGGAGACCGATCTGTTCGCAGGCATCGAAGACGAGCAGCGGTGATGCTGGTACTGCTCGCCCAGACCCCAGGCACCCCGACCGGACCCGAGTTCGGCAAGGCGTCGCCGCTCGGGTTGGTCCTCATCCTGATTCTGCTGGCAGGCACCGTGCTGCTGGTGCGGTCGATGAACAAGCACATCAAGGGGTTGCCCGCGACCTTCGAGCCGGAACATCCCGAGCCGGACCAGGAGGCCGACGAGGGGACCGAGCACGGCATCACCACGCGGCCCGACGAGCCGGGGCACGGCGGACGGGCCGACACGACCTGACTTCGGGTCGCTGAGCTGTTGCTTGTCACGTTTTCGCGCGCTGCGTCGTCAATGGGGTAGTCGCGGCGCGAACCACGAAATTGTACGAGCCCGGCGGACGAGAAGCGGTGCCACGGACGGGGCTCGAATTCGCGACGCCGAATTGTCGATTTAGCTGTTTCGCTGCTTCGCGCCAATCTTGATCATGAACAGCAGTGAAAGTTAGGAATCGGCAATGGTATTCGAAGAACTGCGTAGTGCACTGCCCGGCCGGGTGCTGGTGCCCGGCGACGAGGGGTTCGACGGGGCGGCCCGCCCGTGGTCGCTCGCGGTGACCCAGCCGGTGGCCGCGGTGGTGCAGGCCGCGGACGCCGACGATGTTGCCGCCGTGGTGCGGTACGCCGCGCGGGCGGGCGTCCCCGTGGTCGCGCAACCCACCGGGCACGGTGCGTCCGGCGGGATCGATAACGCGATCCTGCTGCGCACCAAAGGACTCGGCGGTGTGGCCATCGACGCCGAGCGCCGGATCGCGAAGGTGGGCGCCGGTGTGCAGTGGGGGCAGGTGCAGGCCGCGGCGTCCGCGCACGGGCTGACCGGTCTGGCAGGCAGCAATCCGGTCGTCGGGGTCACCGGGTACACACTCGGCGGCGGGCACGGCTGGTTCAGCCGCAAGTACGGGTGGGCCTCGGATGCGGTGCGCGCCTTCGAGGTCGTGGACGCGACGGGCAGGCAGGCGCGGGTCACCGCCGAGCACAATCCGGAGTTGTTCTGGGCGTTGCGCGGTGGCGGCGGTGACTTCGCCGTCGTGACCGCGCTGGAATTCGAGTTGTTCCCCGTGCCCGAGTTCTACGGCGGCCGGATGATGTGGCCCGCAGGCAAGACCAGGGCCGTGTTCGAGGCGTTCCAGGAGATCACCGCGGCGGCGCCGGACGAGCTGTCGGTGTGGTTCCATCGCTTTCAGTTCCCGGACGCGCCGCCCATGGTCGCGATGGATGTCGCTTACCTGGGTGCGGCCGACGCGGGACGCGCGCTGATTGCGGGTCTGGATGCGATCGGCGACGCCATCGTGGACAAGCGCGGTGTGCTTCCGGTCAGTGCCGTCGGCGACATCACCGCCGAACCCACCGACCCGAGCGCGTCGATCTCGCGCGGTGAGCTGCTCACCGATCTCGGCGACGCGGTCGTGAAAACTCTGGTGGACGAGCAGATTTCCCCGCTGGTCGACATTCAGATCCGTCATCTCGGTGGTGCGCTGGCCGGTCCTGCGTCGGGTGCGCGGGGTCCGGTGGCCGAGCCCTACCTGCTCTACACCCTCGGCTTGGCGCTGCCGCATCTCGTCGACGCGATCCATTCCAGGAACGCCGAGATCGTCGACGCGATCGGCGGGCACATCAGTGGGCTGAAGCCGTACACCTTCCTGACTCCGGCGGAGTCGGCCGCGGCGGCCTTCGACGAGGCGGTGCTCGACCGGTTGCGTGCGGTCAAGCAGGCGCGTGATCCGCGGTCGATTATTCGGGCGAACTATCCCGTGCTCGGGTAGTTCGGGCGGGCTGCCACCGAGTATGCGAAATGACCGCGACTCGGCGGGCCGGCTCTGGTCTCGGCGAAGTGACGAATTCGACGCCGCACGACACCATTCGGTGGAATGCGGCGTCGAAATCGTCTGCCCCGAAGAAAGAATGTGTGGTGCACCCTACGGTCACAACTACGGGGAGACAACAGTTTTCATGTCTACTAAAGACCCACGTTGCATGTGTACCGCCCGCATTGCACACTGTACCGAGATGTATTCGGCCTGCGACTCCGCTTTATCCATCGGTCACCGAGAAGCACACTGCTGGCAACCTATTTCGCGTCGAGCAGCTTTCGCAACGGCCTCCATATGTCGCCCGCCTGTGTTACCAATTCAGCCAGACCGTTCGACCGAAGGAAGCTCATGGACAACGTGATCGGACAGATCGACCGTGCACTCGACGCGACGAGCGTGATCGTCGCAGCCCTGGACGAGAGTTCCTTGGCCGCGCCGACGCCGTGTCGGGAGTGGGATGTGCGTGCCGTGCTGAACCACACGGTGGGCGGCATGCACATCTTCGCTGCTGCGCTGAGCGGCACGGATTCGGGCGCCGATCACGAATCCGATTGGCTCGGCGGCGATCCGCAGGGCGCGTACGCGGCGGCGGCGGAGGTGGATCGGGCGGCCTGGCATCGGCCCGACGCGTTGGACAACACGGTGAGCATCCCGCTCGGTGCGTTGCCTGCACCGATGGCGGCGCTGGTGCACCTGACCGAGCTGGTTGTGCACGGGGTCGATATCGCGGTCGCCATCGGCAGGGCAGATCTGACCGACGACGTGCTTTGTGGCGAACTTCTCGCGACCATGCAGGCCAGGGGTGGCATCGACCAGTTCCGGGCGCCCGGCATCTTCGGCGCCGAAGTCGTTGTCGAGGAAGGGCAGCCCGCGCATCGCAGGCTGCTCGGCTATGCCGGACGTGAGGTGTTGGCGCGGACCCCGTAGCGGCGGGGCCCGCGTCGGGTCAGCGGATCCGCACTACCGACGAGGCCGCGAGGAGCAGCAGCTCATTCGATGCTGGTCGCTGGTAGCTGAGCCTGCCGCCGTGGCTGCGATGCAATGCATGCTGCTCGGCATGGCTCGAAGACGTCGACGCGTCGCCATTTCGGACATTTCGGGCTGCGTCGTCGTCGTTCGGACGTGCGATGGTGAATATGCGCATGGCAATTACGCCCTTTCCGGCGAGAGTAGGTTTATCGGCCCGACTGCACACGCGTCCACGACATTTCGGACACACGCGAAAAAGCGTGCGCCGTCGGGTGCGCGTTCAGGCGCGTCGGAGTTCGGCAGCACAACAGCCGCCTGCCCGAGAAACAATCGAGCCTGCGGGTCGATCGACGGCGAGCAGCTCTACCGGTCGAGCTCCCGAATCCCGCCGACCCGGCCATGACTTGAACCCGCAACCCGAGGGAGCGGATCAACCGTTGTCTGCGATCTTGACGCGCCTTGCACTGTATCCATTCGAATTCCCCCGGCGCATCCCATTTTTGGGAGTGCGGTAGCCGTCGCGTGTCCATCGGCCGCTAGGTCGGCGTCGACTGCCCGCAGCGAAGGTCGGCGCGGCTCAGCGTGCGGCCGTCCGGCCTCGGATCCGCGCTCGCGAGCTACTTCCTGCTCCGTCTTCGGAATCCCAACGCTGTTGTACGGCAGTCATGTCGCTGTCGGCGAGCGGTGTGATGATCTGGAGGGTCAGGTGGGTGCCGACTCCGAGGATTTCGAGAGTGCGGGCGGCCGTGTTCCGGTAGCCGTCCAGCCGTACCTGACGTCCGGCGAAGTCGAGCTGTCGCGCGGCGGCGGCCCATTCGTCGGTGTGGTAGATCACTCGATGGATCGGGCCGAGCTGGGTCCGCAGCATCGCGAGCAGGCCGGGGAGCTCCCCGGCGAGATCTCGGCTGTGTGGCCACCAGAACCCGTCGAAGGCCCCGGTGCCGCGGGCATCGAGTTCGAGCCGCAGCTGATGGATCGCCGACGTCTGCCGACCGGGGTTGGTTTTGGTTGGTTGTGACGTCATGACCGGCACCCCTCTCGTGGGCTCTACAGTGTGATTCTACGCTGTAGGCATCACTTGTAGTTGAGGGCGAGTCTGCTAGTACACGCCCCGATAGGCCATGTCAACATTGTAGGACTACACTCAGTATCTACGGTCAATGAGTGGAAGGGATTTGCCTCCCGCTCTCCCCTGTCCGTTGACCGCGCACCACCTCGAGATCGGACGCGAAGTCATGAGGACTTCTCTTGTGAAGCAATCGCCGTCGACCGGGCACGGCACCTCCGAGGCCTCCGCATCGAGCGAATCCTCTTGTCCGGCATGCCCGCACGCGTGGGAAGCGCACGATCCGATAGGAGTCCGGTACTGCGCCGCGACCAAGGAGCGCGGGCTGGATCGAGCGTGCGTCTGTGCCCGCCCGGCCGGTAACGAGACCACCTACTACCGATAGGAAACAAGTCAATGGCAGTCGAAACGCCGTACGAGCGTCGAGTGATTCGAGTCAGGGACGTCGTCAAGGCGCACTCCGGACTCGACGACAACGCCGCGAACGAACTCGCAGTCCAGGTGCTGCGCGCACTCGATTCGATCCCGGAGAAGATTCGCTGACTCGACACGCAGTGTCCGACGTGGTGGTTCCTGGACTGAGCCACCACGACGGCTCGGCACCGCAATCGGCGACCTCGCCGATCATGCCGAGGTAGTTCAGTGCGACCGGCGGTGCGGACCGCCGGTCGCAGGCTGCGTGGCGAGCCCGATGATGGTCATGCTGATTCGGGCCCCGATGGCAGGGGGCCTGCGAGCCCGGTGAGCAAGATGTCGAGACCGCGTTCGAGCTCTTCGACGCCGTCGTAGGCGGCCAGCTCCGAGGCGAGACTGCGAAGCAGCGGAAACTCGCCGACCGGTAGGCGATACAGGCCCAAGCGCAGCAAATCGGTTGGCTCCTCGGGGCGTTCGACGATTTCCTGCAGTTCGGTGAGGACGTGGCCGTAGAGGAATCCGAACAACGCGCGGTAGATGTGCAGTGCGTCGGTTCCGGTGAAGTCCGCTTTGGTGAGCAGGCTGAGGATGTGCTCCAGTGGCCGCAGGGTGCCGACCGGGCGCAATCCGAGTGGGGTGGCCAGCGGATGGGTGACCAGCAGCGGAACCATATGGGGGTGGTCGACGGCGATGCGGCGGAAATCGCGGGCGATCAGTCGCAGTTGATGGCGCCAGTCCGGATCGGAGGTATCGACGGTGAGCTGCGCCCAGATGAGCTCGGCGACACCGTCGAGTACCGCGGCTTTGTTCGCGGCGTGTCGGTAGAGCGCCATCGGATCGCGGCCGAGCATGTCACCGAGGCGGCGCATGGACAGTCGGTCGACACCGCCCGCGTCGATGATTTCGAGTGCGGCCGCCAAAACCGCCGCCCGAGTAAGCGGGCTGTGGTGAGTCCGCGACCCGTCGACCGGGGGCCCGTCGCGCGTTCCGTTCATTCAGCACCTCTCGACCCGAATTCCGAACACTGGCCGATCGGTCCTCGTCGCGGCCCTTCTCGTGTCCACTGAGGCGTGGACGTACCTCAAGTAGACGCTGCACGGTATCGACTGTCAACGTTGTAGGGCTACGTTTTAGAACGAAACGTAGGTCTACAGCGTTGACATAACATTCGAGCTGTCGTCTACTGGGAAAGGCAACACCGAAATCGCCGCTGGCGCATGGCGTACTCCCACCGGCGATTCGGTGTTCGACCACAGGGAGGTGGGCAACGTCATGCAGGACACGCGACGGTGGATCCGATTGTCGGCTATCCAGGTGCGTTGGTCGGAGGCCGACACCGCGTTCGTGGCCCGGTCCGAGCAGCTTCCTGACCTGACCTTCGCCGATTCGTGCTCCTCGCTGGCGGCGGTGGACGGACTCCTGGAGCTCATCGAACGTTCCTGCGCGACAGCCGCGGTGCCCGAACCGGGATGAGCGCTGCTCGCAGGAGTGTCAGCGCACTTGCCGCGCCGATCACGGCCATCCACGCCGGTAGCGGGTAGAAGACGAGGCGTTCGGTGATGCCGACCTGCAGGCCGATGGCAAGCAGTACCGCGCCGGTGATTCCGGTCGCCGCGCAGAGTGCCGACCACACCGCGACGAGTCGCCGCTGCTTCCAGAGCCACACCGCCAGCAGGATCAGCACGATGTGCCGCGAGACGAACGCGGGCAGTACTGCCAGAAAGTGCACGACGGCACCATCATTGGACGGGAACACCGCCGTTGCCGCCGTGCTGAGTCCGATGATGACGGCGAGCGCGACGATCGACCATTGCCGTCGTCCATGCGGAATGTAGTCCCGGAATCCGATCGCGCCGACGATCGTGATCAGTCCGAGCGCGACGAACGCCGCGTTCATGACCACATGCAGCGGCGAACACATATTCGGGGTGCAGGTGGTGACCCCCAGATCGCTGATCGTGTCGTGGCGGAAGCTGTACGCGGTCGGCCAGGCGGTCGCAGTGACGAGTTCGGCGAGCAGATAGGCGAATATCAGCGTCCACGCGAGCCCGGCGGCGGCATGGCGAAGAAGATGTGGTCGACCGGGGGCATCCGATCGGGACGTCGCCGAGTCGGCGGGGTGGATCAAGGGGGTCACGGGAGTCTGGTTTCGCGGTTGGCTGGTGCCATATGTCGACGACGTTGGGGTTTCCTGGCCTGGGCTGAACAGGTCATATCCGATCTCTATGCACGCAGGTCGAGCTGCTGAAACCCTGTAGGTTCATAGTGTAGACCTACACTGTTGACATGATCTTTCCCGAGGTGTCTACTGGAGAGAGTCAGCAGATCCGCGCGAAGGTTTCGATGCCGACCCTGTTCGCCACCGTCGATGCTCGGGTATCCGCCACCGACTCAGCCGGATTCGAGGCAGAACCCATGAGCAATCACTCGGTATCGACCGTCGCGAGGACGCCGAGTAGTCGCCTTCGCGCTGACAGCTACGACAATCTCGAGCCGTTGTTCGCCGAGCTCGCCGCGTTGGCGCCCACTGATCGCCGGCGAAAAGCCTTGCGGGATGACCTGATCGAGCGATGCCTGCCGCTGGCCGAACACCTTGCTTGCTGGTTCACCGCCCCTGCGGAGAACGTCGACGACGTCCAACACTGTGCTCGGGTCGGGGCGGTGCTTGCCGTCGATCGATTCGAACCGGACTGCGGCGCACCGTTCCTGGCCTTCGCGGTGCCAACGATCATGGGCGAGATTCGCCTGCGCTTCCGGGGCGTCACCTGGTCGGTGTGGATGTCGCAGCGGCGCGAGCACATCCGGCAAACGATCGACCCCGTCGTCGATGTGCTGTGCCGGCGCCTCGGCCACCTGCCCACCGTCACGGAAATCGCCGACGAACTCGGCGTCGACCGCGTCGATGTCACGCAGGCGCTGGTCGCCCGCAACGCATTCCGCGGCTCCTCGCTCGGGGAACGCAGCACGGAAGCCGATTACTGCGCACCGGGCTGCCTCGACGCAGCGGAATCGGACTACCGTCTCGTCGAGGATCTGCTGACCGCGCGGCCCTTGATCAGCGCGCTCGCCGACCGGGAACGCCAGGTACTGATCATGCGGTTCGCCCAGTTCCCGCGCCAGCTCGCCATCGCCGAACTCTTCGGCGTCTCGCCGACGCAGGTCGCCAGTGCCTTGACGCGAGCGCTGAACATGTTGCGCGAGCAGACATTACCCGAGGGTCGGTGACTGCCACGTCGACGTGCTGCAACCCGGTCAGTAATTGCATTCCGGGATTCGGTGCCGTGTCGGCTAATGGTGCAGGGCGGCTGCCGTGCGCAGCGTCGCATGGCCCCGTCCGCGCCTGATGTCGGTTCCGGTGGTGAATCCGTTGCGGCCGTGGCGATCTTGCTCCGGCGCTGCTTCGGGTGCGTCGCTCAGGAAGCTGTCGGGCATGGCGAGTTTGTTGATGATGCGCAAGGTCTGCAGGTATTGGTGCAGCAGCGGGCCGGTGGTGTAGGGGATGTCGTACTCGGCGCACAGTGCCCTGACCCGCACGGCGATTTCGGCATAGCGGTTGCTCGGCAGGTCGGGGAACAGGTGATGCTCGATCTGGTAACAGAGATTGCCGCTGAGGAAGGCAAGCACCGGGCCTGCGTCGAAATTCGCGGTGCCGAGCATCTGTCGTAGATACCAGTCCGCCTTGGTTTCGTCCGCCAGCGCCGCAGGCGTGAACTTCTCTGCGCCGTCGGGGAAATGGCCACAGAAGATCACCACGTAGGCCCAGAGGTTGCGTGCGATATTGGCCGTCAGATTCGCGGCAAGGGTGCGTCGCCATCGCCGTCCGCTCAGGCTCGGGAGGAGGACGTAGTCCTTGCCGGTCTGCCTGGCGATCTTCTGGATCAAGGCCTTCGTCTCGGCGGCCCGCGCGGCGGGGGTCGCCACCCGCTCCTGCTCGGAGTACAAATCGTGCAGGGCGATGCCCCATTCGAAAGTGGCTGCCAGCAAGAGGTTTTGCAGCGGTTGCAGCAGGAAGCGCGGTCGCCACGGCTGGTCTCGGGTCACCCGCATGACGCCGAAGCCGATGTCCTCGTCCATGCCGAGCACGTTCGTATAGACGTGATGGCGGAAGTTGTGGGAATATCGCCACTGCGACGACAGCCCAGCCATGTCCCATTCCCAAGTGTTGGAACGGATTTCGGGATCGTTGAGCCAATCCCATTGGCCGTGGCCGACATTGTGGCCGATCTCCATGTTCTCGATGCTCTTCGCCGTCGCCAAGCCCGCGGTGCCGAGCAGCCAGCCGAGCTTGCCCCGGCTGACGGCGATCGTCAGCCGGGACGCGGCGTCGAGAATGCGTTGAAAGGTGATGGTGCGCCGGATATATCGCGCATCTCTGGCCCCGCGACGCGCCTCGATATCACGGCGGATCTCATCGAGATCGCGCCCGAGCGATGCGACATCGGCGGGGCTCAGATGCGCGTAGACGGCGACTTCTGTGATTGCCATGTGTTCCTCTCCCGCCTCCCGGTGCCTGCTGTCTGGACAAGCCGAGGAGAATCGGCGTGCACCGGGGCGGAGTGCGGGTTCAGCGCCGGAGCGTGTTCCGCAGCATGTCTACGGCGCGCTGCAGCGCACTGCGCCCGTGCGCCGGTGCGGCGCCAGCGGGCCTGCGCTGCCCGGTGTCGAGGTGTTTGTCGAGATGGACCCGCGCCGTGCGCAGTCGGTCCGTGAGCTTGTTCCTGCCGGTCATGGCTTGACTTCCAGTCCCCGATTCTGCGGTGTCGGCTGCGGAGAGCCTGTTTCGAATACGCGAACCGGTTGCCTTCAGCCTATGCGTGAAGACAGCGTATGTCTACGACGTAGTGTTACGGCGTAGACTCAGTGTTTATCTGCGCCGTTATCGCGAGGCAGGTTCGCCGCGAGGCCGGTGAGCAGGATGTCGAGGCCGCGTTCGAGTTCGGCCGCGCCGTCGTATGCCGCCAGTGTCGGTGCGAGTCCGCGCAGCAGCGGGAACTCCCCGATGGGCAGCCGGTACAGGCCGAGTCGCAGCAGATCGTCGGTTTCCTCGGGATTCTCGACGATTTCCTGCAGCTCGTTGAGCACGTGCCCGTACAGGAACCCGAACAGCGCCCGATAGATATGCAGCGCATCGGGTCCGGAGAATCCGGCGTGCGTCAGCAGGGCCAGGATGTCCTCGAGCGGCTGCAGCACCGCTTTCGGGCGCAAGCCGAGCGGCGTCGCTAGTGGCCGGGTCACCAGCAACGGCACCACGCGGGGATGTGCCAGCGCGAGCTCCCGGAAATCTCTTGCCACCGAACGTAACTGGGACATCCAATCCGAATCCGTGGCATCCACCGACAACTGCGCGAAGACGACCTCGGCCACGCCGTCCAGCACCGCGGCTTTGTTCGGCACATGCCGGTAGATCACCATCGGATCCCGCCGCACTGCCTCGGCCAGTCGCCGCATCGACAGCCCGTCGACCCCGTTCCGATCGACGATCTGCAGTGCCGCCGCCAGCACCGCCGCTCGCGTAATCGGGCCATCACCCTTCCCATCGCCGGCGTCGGTGACGCCGGATCGGGTGCGGCTGGTCGGCTTGTCGGCCATACGGGTGCCTCCTTCAGTGGAAGTTGTTCACTGTACTACGCGTCAGTAGACCTACAGTGTTGACACCCTCGTCGCGCACGCGTGTACTGAGAAGAACGCACCGCGCGGCTGGGCACTCGGCTCGGCGGTCGAGGGCAGGAGCATCACCATGACACCGATGCGGTTGTACCACCGGCATGCCACGCGTCATCGCGTCCGGCCCGAGTACACGCCGCGGCTGCGGCTGCGCCCGAAGGGCAGGCCGGACGCGTACATCGACGGCGCCTGGTGGCCCCGATCCGACGATCTCAGTGCCGAATTGCCGGACCTACTGGCGGTTTTGGCGGTTCGACTCGGGCTCGTGTCACGCGTCGTCTACGACCAGGCGAGCTGGCCGCCGGCCCCCAGGCAGATCACCGTGAACGACCACGCGGTCCAACTCGATGCCTACCCCTTCGAACTCGGCAACACGATGTACGTCCACGGCGGCGCCGGAGAAATGATCGTGCTCCAAGTGATCTCGTCGACCACTGATGCCGCCACCGCGCACACGGCCCTGATGGCCGCGGTCGAGCTCCCGGATCCCGCCGATTCGGCCATCACTTGAACCCCTGACCGACGGCGCGGATCAGTCGGTCGCGGCGGCGATGGTCTGCTTGCGTGCCAGCTCGTACTCCTGGCGCGTCTGCGCGATGAGGTCGGTGGCAGAACGGATTTCGGTGACGCCGGACACGCTGTGACCCGCGCTCCACGCATCGCGCGGATCGAGAAGTCGTTGCTGATCGAACCCGCTGGTCGCCTGGTCGCCGTCGACCGAATCCAGCCAGGAGCGCAGCACATTGGTGGGCAGGCCGGTCAGCTTTGCCGACGTGGTGACGTCGTCCATTGTGGAATCGACCAGGGCACTGCGGTATTCGTCACCGGCCAGGCTCTCGGTGGTCGCGATGAATTTCGTGCCCATGTAGCCGAGGTCGGCGCCGAGGACCCTGGCCGCCCAGAGTGCCGCACCGTCGCTGATGCCGCCCGCCAGCACGATCGGCCCGTCGAACCGCGCACGCACCGCCCGCACGAACGAGAACGGATTGGCCCACCCGGTCTGTCCGCCCGCGCCCGCGGTGAGCAGGACGAGGCCGTCAACGCCGGATTCCAGCGCCCGATCCAGGTGCCGCAGGCTGGCGACGTCGGCATAGACCTGGCATCCGGCGCGATGTAGCGGCTCGACGATCGGGCCTGGCGCGCCGACGCTGGCGATCACCAGTTCGACGCCGTGCTCGACCAGGCAGGCCACATCCTCGTCTCTGCGGTCGTTGCTGCGGTGCGCGATCACGTTGGCGGCGAAGGGGATACGCAGATCGGCGGCGGCGATCCGGGTCAACCACTCGCCGAGTTCCTCGGTGCTGTGCGCATTGTGCGTCGGGAAGGAGCCGATCACTCCGCTGCGGCAGGCGGCGATGGTCAGCTCGGGGCCGGAGACCTTCGTCATCGGCGCGACGATGAGCGGCAGCGCCAGCTCGGTGAGTGCGATCATGGTGTCAGGCCGTGCCTTCCGTGGTCGTCTGCTTGACCAGTTCCGGATCGTACAGCCGCGCTATCGTGTCGGCGTACTTGTCGGCGATGGGCTTGCGCTTGAGCTTCATGGTCGCCGTCAGCTCGTCGGAGTCGGCCTGCCAGTCGGCGGCGAGGATGGCGAATCGTTTGATCTGCTCGACGCGGGACAGTCGAGAGTTGCCCGCCGCCACGGCCTTCGAGATGACCTCGTGCACCGCAGGGTCGGCAGCGAGCGCCGCCGTGCTGCGGTCGGCGAACTCGTTGCGTTCGGCGAAAGCGGCGGACGCGTCCGGGTCGAGCACGATGAGTGCGACGTTGTACGGCCGGTTGTCGCCGACAGCCACAATGTGGCCGATCAGCGGATGTCCCGCCTTGATGGCGGATTCGATCGCGACCGGCGACATGTTCTTTCCGGCGGAGTTGATGATCAACTCCTTCTTCCTGCCGATGATGCTGACATATCCGTCGGCGTCGATGTCCGCGAGATCCCCGGTGTGGAACCAGCCTTCGGCGTCGATGACCTCGCGGGTGCGTTCGGGCTCACCGCGATATCCCGCCATGATCAACGGCCCGCGCAGCAGCAGCTCGCCGTCGTCGGCTAGCATGCCCTCCATGCCGCGCAGCAGCTGCCCGCAGCTGCCGATCTTGCCGGCATCGGGCGGATTCATCGTGACCAGACAGGAGGTCTCCGACATGCCGAGCACCTCACTGAGCGGCAGACCGAGCGCACCGAAGTAGGCCACCAACTCTGGCTGCACCGGCGCACCACCTATCACCAGGTACTGGCACCGATCGAGGCCGAGCCCGGCCACGATCGCGGCGCGGCTTGCGTCGGTCATGGCAGCGGGATCGACGCATCCTGCCGCTTCCAGTGCCGCCCTGATCTTTTCGAAGACGCGCGGCACCCCACCCCAGACGGTGGGCCGTGCCTCCGGTAAGTGCGCGACCACGGTGGACAGGTCGGCGACGCAGGTGACGGTGCAGCCGAACGCGATCGAGGCGTGATAGTGCGCGATCCAGCGATCCGCGAGATGGGCCGTCGGCAGGTAGGAGACGGTGCTGCCGCCCGCGGACATCGGGGCCCGGTCCTGTACTGCGGCTACTTCAGCGAGCAGGTTCGCGTGGGTGAGCTCGACACCCTTGGGCGGGCCCGTGGTGCCCGAGGTGTAGATGAGCGTGGCCAGGTCCGTGGGCCGCACCGCGCGCCAGCTGGCCTCGAAGTCGAAGTCGTTGTCCCCCAAGGCTTCCAGCTGGTCCAGCGTGCGGGCATCGGTGCCGCCGTCGACCACGATGACCTCGGTGACTGCCGAGCCTGCCAGCGCCGCACGGACTTTCGGCAGGAACTGGGCCTCGGTCACCACGATGCGGTTGCCCGCATTGGCAAAGAGCTGCGCGATCTGCTGCGGCGCGGAGCTGTTGTAGAGGGAGAAGGGCGTCGCACCCAAGTGCAGCGCGGCCGTATCGACCAGATGGAACTCAGGGCGATTCACCAGCATCAGCCCGACCGTGTCGCCGCGGCGCACGCCGAGGGCGGCGAGTCCGGCGGCGATCCGGCGTACCCGGGTGGCGTAGCCGGACCAGGTGATCGTCACCTCGTCGCCGGGCGTGCGCAGGGCGACCTGTGTCGGCCGCTCGGCGGCGGTGATCTGGAATGCCTCGCAGAGGGTCGACGCGGCAAGTGCGGCGCTCCCTGTCGCGTCGTTTCTGGACAGCGCACCGGTCACTGACATGGTTACCCCGCATACCTCGTTATCGTTGATCGTCACAATCATCCGGATCAAATGTGCACGTCACAATGGCCCTGAAGCTGAAGTCGTCGCAGCATGATTGTGGACAGATCCAAACTCATCGGTATGATCGGCAGCATGATTCAGCCCGCAGCACGGGGGCCAGGCGCGCGCGATCTGCTCATGACGCTGGTCGCCGGGGGCGCTGCTTTCGCGGAGCGTTTCGTCGAACGCATGCGGGTCGAGATTCCCACTTACGCGAACCTGCCCGCCGACGCACTCGTCCCCACCACGCTCGCCGCGCTGACCGTCGTCTTCGACACGATCCGCGATGGCCGCGATTTCGATGCCGCGGATCTGGCCGCGCTCGCCGAGCACGGCGAGGTCCGCGGCAGACAGGGCGTGTCGCTGGACGAGGTGTTCGCTGGCTGGCACCTGGCCAGCCGCATGCTGCTCGACGACCTGATCGCCATCGGGCGCAAGGACGGTGTCAGCGACGGCGTGCTGTTGGACCTGTCGCACGACCTCTTGCGTATCGCGGACACCGCCATGCTCGCTTCCGCCAGGGGCCACCACGTCGCGGAGTTCGAGATCGCCCGCGTCCAGCAGAACCACCGCGCCGATCTGGTGCGCGGAATCCTTTTCGGCACTTCGAGTCCCGCGTCGATCCGGATGCAGATGGAGGGCTACGGACTCGCCTACGACCGCGACTATCACGCGTTCCGTTCCCGCCCGACCGAGGCCGTCGACTTGCGCGACCTGGAGCGGGCACTGGACCTGACGCCCATCCATGGCAGGCCGCGTGGCCTGGCGGCCTTGGTGGACGGCGACCTGGTCGGGTTCGTCGACCATGCGCCGCCAACGGATCTGCCGGTCCCGGTCGGCCTCGGGCCCGCGGTCCGCCCGGACCGGCTCGAATCCTCGTTCCGGCTCGCGACGCGCGCCATGACGACCGCAATCGCGTTCGGCAGCAAGGGAACCCACGACCTGCCCGGCCTCGGCCTGCTCCCCGCGGTCGTCGCCGACATCGAGATCGGTGCCGAAATGGTCGCGCGTTACCTCGCCCCGCTCGGCGCCGGTGACGCGGTCGACGCACTACTCGGCACTGTCGAGGTTTACCTCGCCACGGATATGCGGGTCGACCGCACCGCCGAACAACTTCACTTGCACCCCAACACCGTTCGCTACCGCATCACCCGCTTCGAACGTCTCACCGAAACCAGCCTGCGCGACGCCCGCAGCATTCTCGAGGTCTGGTGGGCGCTGCAATACCGAAAAGTTCTCGAACGCTGAACCTTCCGGCTATTCGGTCGACCTGTCATCCCGCCGCTGCGGTGAGTGCGCTGTCGAGCACCGCCGCCGCGCGCTCTGCCTGAGCCATGGTCAACACCAGCGGAGGCTTGATCTTCAGCACGTTGTCCGCGGGCCCGTCGGTCGACAGCAGTACGCCTTCGCGTTTGGCCAGTTCGACAACGCGTTTGGCGAGAGCACGCTCCGGATGTTTGGTGTGCCTGTCGGTGACCAGATCGATGCCGAGGAACAGGCCGCGACCACGCACGTCGCCGATCGCCGGGTGCCGGTCGGCAGACGCGATCAGCATGGCCTCGAGCCTGCCGCCGACGAGCTGAGCCTGCGCCATCAGTCGTTCGTCCTCCACCACGTCGAGGACGGCCAGCGCGACCGCGCAGGACACCGGATTCCCGCCGAAGGTGTTGAAATACTCCATGCCCGTGACGAACTCACGTGCCACCCGGGCAGTCGTGATCACGGCGCCGATGGGGTGACCGTTGCCGATCGGCTTGCCTACGGTGACGATGTCGGGGACCACACCGTGATGCTCGAATGCCCACATATGGGTGCCGACCCTGCCGAAACCGCATTGCACCTCGTCCGCGATGCACAGCGCGCCCGCGGCCCGCGCGGTCGCGTAGGCGTCCGCGAGGTACCCGTCGGCGAGTTCGATCTGCCCGGCGCAGCCCGGCATCGACTCGTGGATGAACGCGGCGGGCGGGGTTCCCGCGCCCGCCAGTTCGGCGCAGTGCGCGGCGAACTCGGTCACGTATCGCGGCCCGTCGGCACCGAACTGTCCGCGGTACGGATCGGGCACCGGGCACACGCGGACCCGTGCACCGGGTCCGGTGCCACCGGACCGGTTGAACTTGTACGGGCTGATGTCGATGAGCGAGCTCAGGTTGCCGTGGTAAGCCCAGTCCAGCACCAGCGTGTGGTCGCGCCCGGTCGCGGTACGGGCGAGTCGCAGCGCGAGGTCGTTGGCCTCGCTGCCGGAGTTGGTGAGGAACACCGTATTCAGCGGGTCGGGGAAGGTGGCCGCGAGCCGGCGCGCGTATTCGGTGATGTTCGCGTGCAGGTAGCGCGTATTGGTGTTCAGTGTGTTCGCCTGTGCCGACAGCGCTTCGACCACGCGGGGGTGACAATGCCCCACATGGCAGACGTTGTTCACCAGGTCGAGGTAGCGCGCGCCGTGCGCGTCGATCAGTTCGGCGCCTTGGCCCGCCACGATGTGCAGCGGCTCGCGGTAGCTCAAGGACAACGTGCCGGACAGGTTCGCCCTGCGGCGCGCGGCGATGGCGGCCGCGGCGCGGTGTGGTCTGGCCGCCACCATCGCCGGGAGGCGTAGCAGCAGGTTCGGATCCGGGGAAATGCTCTCCCAGACATCCGCCTCGCTGGGGTGCACGACGTCGGGGAGATCCGCGCCAGAACCGAGCAGTGTGGTGAAGAGTTGCACCTGCACAGCTGATTCGTCGTCACCGATTCGCCCGAGCGGGTCGCCGCGCCGAACGCGATCACCAACGACAACGGTTCGCGCGTCACAATGCCTGAGGCGCAGCCAAAATGGCGTTCCGTCGGTGGTGCGGTGTTCGAGCAGCACCGTTGCGCTCTGGTCGTCCACCGCGGTCACGATGCCGTCGAGCGGGCAGCACACCGGTTCGCCGGCGATGCCCGATAGATCAATACCTATGCGCACACCTGTTTCGCGTTCCTCGCGATACCGGCTGACCGTCGCGGGCGCCGTGCGCAGTATCGGCGCGGGATCACAGTCCGCCGAACGCAGCCACGACACGATGGCGCGTTCGACGGCGACGGGCCGGTACCCGCAGGCATCGCGTAGCCGCGCGTGCAGCAGTGGGCGCGGGTGGCTTGCCAGCGCGGCGACGAGCTGCCGGATCTGCGGCTGGCTGATGTCGAGATACTCGTTGCCCGGATCTGCAGCGCGCTGTTCGGCGGCATTGGCGATGCTGATCGCGAGCCGGATGTCGACGAGATCGGGCAGCAGTGCGAGTTCGGTTGCGGTCAGCGGAGATTCGCCGTGGTACCCGGAGACCACGGCCGCCGCGGCTGACAGCGGGTCGGCGACCCCCAACTGGGCGTAGGTCATCGCCACAGCCACACCGCACACCCGTGGTGCGCGGACGATGTCGCCGAGATCGATGATGCCTGCGATGGCGCCGTCGTCGGCGACGATCACGTTGTAGTCGTTGGCGTCGTTGTGGATTGCCTGTTGTGGCAGCTGTCGCAGGGTAGGCAACAGTTCGGCCAGCCGGGCCAACGCATGATCGACCACCGGACCGTCTCGATCGGTCAGCAGAGGCAGCACCCTGGTCAGTTCCGTGGCGTGCAAGGGATTCCAGCGATACGGCCGGTCCAGCCCGGGGTGCTCGAAGCCGGCCAGCGTCGCATCGAGCCTGGCGACGGCCGCGCCGAGTGCGAGGAGCCGCTCGGTATCGGCGGGACCGGCCTCGGCCCACACCCGGCCGTCCACCCAGTCGAGGAGATGAACCACCCTTGGTGTGCCGTCGACCGTGGTGGTCGCCGAGTTCCGCAGCGTCGCAGTCGGAATCGGTGCGGCCACGCTCCCGAGGTAGGCGTGCACCGCATCTTGCAGCGCGACCTCGGGCGCATCGGCTTCGGCGGCATACACTTTGAGCAGGTACGTCGGCCGCCCATCGACATCGAGCCTGGCATTCACCTGGCACTCGCCCGGCAGTGGGGTCGCCGTCGCCACCACGCCGAACAGGTCTTCGGCAAGTGGTGCAAGTGTCTCGGCGGACGGCACGTCAAGGCGCTCTCTGGTCATGGGATCAGAAGTTATGCGGCACAACGGTTTATGTCGACAGGTACGAAAGGTCCAGCGACGCAGCACCCGCAGGTGAGCCATGCCGAGCGGCCTGTCGGGACGAGGAGTGTTGTTTCGATGATCGGGCGGTGACGGTGTCGGGTATTCCGTCGCTACGGCAGCGCGCGGCTGCGCCGCCAGTCCGCGATGCGACGACCGATGTCGGTGGCGGGCGGATCGCCGTCGAGCCACTCGCGCGCGATGCGGTACCAGTTGCCGGTGGCGCCAAGCTGGCCGAGGATGCCGAGCACCATGAATTCGACGCGGCGGGGGAGCGCGTGCTCGGCAGGCAGGCGCAGCGCGTCGACGCCGGGCTGGGTGCGGCGCGGGTCGACCGCCGCGGCGAACGCGCCGGTGGCCAGCGCCGGGGTGATGGTGATGTCGGCGTCGGTGAGTGACCAGTCGGCGGCGGCATTGATGTAGTCCAGGCATTCGGCGGCGGTGAGTCCGGCTGCCGGGTCGAAGACGTTGCCGCCGAGGAGCATGGCCAAGAGGTCGTCCGCGCGGCCCGCCGCCGCGGCGCGCAGGCATCGGCGTTCGAAGTCGACCAGGTCGGGGTCCATCTGCCGGTAGAGGCCGAAATCGAGGAAGGCGAGCGTGCCGTCGTCGCCGAGCAGCATGTTGCCTGGGTGCGGGTCGCCGCAGAACTCGTTGTCGGTGAAGATCGAGCCGATGTAGAAGCGAAAGACCAGTTCCCCGATGCGGTTTCGCTCGGCGACGGGCAGGTCACGCAGGTGTGCGAACGCGTGGCCCGCGAAGTATTCGGTGACCAGAACTCGTCGGCTGGACAGCTCGGGGAGGCTGTCGGGGATGCGGATGAAGGGATGATCGCGGAACGACTGTGCGACCCGGTGCTGCGTGAGTGCCTCTGCGCGATAGTCGAGTTCGCTCTCGATGCCGAGCCGGATCTCCTCCAGTAGCGGTGTCGAGGTGAACGCGGGAAGCAGCGTGCGCGAGAGTTTGGCGAACAGGGCGAGATTCTGCAGATCCGCTCGCACGGCACGGTCCACCCCGGGGTATTGCACTTTGACCGCCACCACGCGTCCGTCGTGCAGGCGTGCTCGGTAGACCTGGCCGATGGATGCCGCGGCCACCGGCTCCGCGTCGAATTCGGCGAAATGCGTTGCGATCGGGCCGAGGTCGGTTTCGATGACCTTGCGCATCGAGGCGAACGGAACCCGGGGCGCCTGGTCGCAGAGGGTGCTGAGGGTGGCTCGGATCCGGTCGCGATGCGGCTGCGGCAGCAGCTCCAGGTCGGCAAGTGCCAGGGTCTGCCCGATCTTCATGGCGGCGCCCTTCATGCTGCCGAGCAACGCCACCAGGTGTTCCACCGCCTGGATGGTGGCTTGTTCGGCGAGCAGTTCCCTGGCCCGCTCGGAACGTCCGATCATCGACAACCGGGTCTTCGCCACTCGCATCGCGTGCGTGGTGGCCGCGCCACCGAGCAAGCGGCCGCGGTCGAGCCTGCCTGTTGGCATCGAATCGTCGATCATGGTTGGCGCCAGGTCTATTGGGGGCCGAGCAGGGTGCGCGCGGTGGCGACGGCGGATTCCACGTACTTCGCGCGGACCACCGGGTCGGTGAGATCGCCGCGGATGATGCGCAGCAGTCCGCCGAGTGCGAGGCTCAGCAGTAGGTGTGCGGCGAAGTCGACATCGGCATCCGCGCGGAGGGCGCCGGCGTCGACACCGTGTCGCAGCGTGATGGCCGTTGTCGCTTCCAGATTCGCGCTCAGGCCGAGCAGTCTGGCTCTGATGTCTTCGTCCTGGATGCCCTCGACGAGCATGCGCACGGCGTGCGGTCGTTCGTCGGCCATCGTGAACAGGCGGGTGGCCACGGTGCGGATGCTGTGCTCGAGATCGTCGATCGAACCGTGTGCCAGCGTGCTGGTTTCGGTCATGATCAGCAGGCTTACCTCGTTGACGGCTTGGTCGATCACACCGTCGAACACGTCCTTCTTGCTGTCGAAATACTGGTAGAACGTGCCCTTTCCGAGTCCTGCGCGCTGGGTGATGTCGGCGATGCCCGCCTTCGTGTAACCGATTTCCGCGAAGACCTCCGTCGCGGCCTCGATGAGGTCCGAGTGCCTGCGTTGCACGAGGTCGGGGTCGACGGGTCGGCCTCTGCCGCGACGTTCCGAAACGGTCACTCCGGTAGCTTACCGGCTCTCTGTGTCCGATTCATATTGACGACCGACGCGTCGGTCGATAAATTAGAGCCAGGCGGAATTGTCCCAGACAGAGTGGTGGCGGACATGGCAACAGCAACGAGCAAAGACCGGCGACCTGCGGCATACCCCAAGGTCAGACGCATCAAGTTCCGCTTCGGCGAGTCCGAGACGAACGGGAAGTACTTCGTCGAGAACGACATGGTGTTCAGCCACTTCGTCGCAGGGCTTTCGGCGGCATTCCCGGCCGGAGAGGAGAGCTTCATCCGCTCGGTGCGCCGGTTCGCCGACCAGATCACCGATCCGGTGTTGAAGAAGCGGGTGGCCGCGTTCATCGGACAGGAAGCGATGCATGGGCACGAGCACCGGCATCTCAACGAGCGACTGTTCGCGCTCGGCTACGACTACCTCCAATGGATGGACACCGAGCAGTATCGCGCCGCGCTGACCCGGCTGGAGCAACGGCTGCCCGCGACCGTTCACCTCGCCATGACGGCCGCGGCGGAGCACTACACGGCGGTGCTCGCCGAGCGGATGTTGACCAGCGAGGAGATCCAGGCGATTCCGGCGGAGCCGGAGATCTGGAACCTGATGTATTGGCACGCCTACGAAGAGATGGAACACAAGTCGGTGGCCTTCGATGTCTATCGCGAGATCGGCGGATCGGAGGTCACCCGGATCGGGGTGATGCTCGCGCTGTACGCGCTGACGATGCCACTCACCTACGGCAATCTGATGGTGTCGCTCGCGCGGGATCCGATCGCCCGCAGGCAGCCGGTGACCCTGGCCAGGCAGAGCTGGGAACTGTTCCGCGGTCCGGTGTTTCGCGGGCTGATGAAGGAACTCGCCAAGTACATGCGGCCGGGTTTCCACCCCGACGACATCGACACCGCAGCGGTGCTGCGGCGGTGGCAGGAGCAGCTCTTCGGCCCCGACGGATCGCTCGTCGATCACCTCAAATAGGGCGCGGAGTCAGCCCCTCTTCAATCTGTTTGTCACGCAAGGAATGTCATGAGTAAACCAACAGCGTCGTTGCCAACCTCGGTCGCCTACCCGAAAGTTCGCCGGATGCGCTTCCGGTTCGGACAGCTGGAGCCGATCCAGCGGCATTTCATCGAAGGCAATATCGTCCTGAGTCATCTCGTTGCCCTGCTGTCGGGCGGCTTCCCGCCGGGCGAGGAGTCCTTCATTCGTTCGGTGCGGCGCTTCGCGGACGAGATCACCGACCCGGCGCTGAAGAAGCGGGTGGCCGGATTCATCGGCCAAGAGGCGGTCCACGGCAACCAGCATCGGGTGCTGAATCACCAGCTCATCGAGCTGGGCTATCTCTTCGTCAAAGTGGCGGACTTCCCCAAGGATTCACGTCGGGAGAAGACGCTCGTCCGCGCGGAGCGGCTCTTGCCGCGGCACCTGCACCTGGCGTTGACCGCCGCCGCCGAGCACTACACGGCGACCATGGCGCAGCGGGTGCTGTCCAACGAGGAAATCCGGGCCATACCGGGGGATCCCGAGGTGTGGCATCTGCTCGACTGGCATGCCTTCGAGGAGCTGGAACACAAATCCGTGGCCTTCGACGTGTTTCGTGCCGTCGACGGGTCCGAGGAGACGCGCATCCTGGCCATGGCGGTGATGTATTACGGGGTCATCCCGTTCCTGTCCGTCGCCGTGATCGCCTCGATACTCGCCGATCGCACTGCGTGGCATCCGATCACGGTGACCCGACAGGCGATCGAGCTCTTCCGTGGCCCGGTGGTGCGCGGGTTGATGAAAGAGCTGCGTACCTACATGGTCCGCGACTTCCACCCCGACGACATCGACACCACCGCCCTCCTGGAGCAGTGGCGGCTCGAATTGTTCGGGACCGATGGCCAATTGCGCGATCGAGTCAAGTAGCAGGCGCGGGAACCGGGATCGGATCTGACCATGGATGAGAAGAACGGCAATACCCCTGTGCCGGTGCAGGCACGAATACGGCCCGACCACGAGGTCGTGGTCATCGGCGCCGGTTTCGGCGGGATCGGCACCGGAATCGCATTGCAAAGAAAGGGGATTCACGACTTTCTGATCGTGGACAAGTGGGACCGGGTCGGCGGTACCTGGCACGCCAACACCTACCCCGGTGTCGCGGTGGACATCCCGTCGTTCATCTACAGCTTTTCCTACGAGCAACGCGGCGACTGGTCCCGGATCTACGCGCCCGGTACCGAGCTGCGCGACTACGCCGACGGCATGGTGGACAAGTACGGGTTGCGTTCCAAGCTCAGGCTGAACACCACCATCGTCGCCGCGAATTTCGATGAGGACAACAGCATCTGGCGGCTGGCCACCGACGGCGGTCAGGAGATCACCGGGCGCTACGTGGTCATGGCGGTCGGTGGGCTGGAACGCCCGAAGATGCCGGACATCCCGGGTCTGCATGACTTCACGGGCAGCCTCGTGCACACCGCGATGTGGGATCACGACCTGTCGCTCGCGGGCAAGCGGGTCGCGGTGATCGGGACCGGCGCCACTGCGCTGCAACTGATTCCGGCGATCGTCGACGAGACTGCGCACCTCACCGTCTTCCAGCGCACCCCGATCTGGGTCTTCCCCAAGAACGACGCGGAAGTGGGTTCGCTCGGTCGCGCCCTGCTGAGCAACAAGCCGGTGCGCTCGGCGGCGCGCTTGCTCGGCACCGTGGCCACCGAAGTGGCGATGAGCGGGAATCTTGCCGGGCCTGCCTGGCTCGGCACCACGCTGCGGCGGGCCGGCGAGATCCCGGTGCGGCGGTGGATGCGCAACCAGGTCGACGATCCGGTGCTCCGGGAAAAGCTCACGCCGAAGTACGGATTGGGCTGCAAACGGCCCTCGATGTCGAACGACTATCTGAAGACCTTCAACCGCGCCGACGTCAGTCTGGTCACCGATTCGATCGAGCGGATCACCGAGCGCGGGGTGCGCACCGTCGACGGGGTCGAGCACGAGATCGACGTCTTGGTCTGCGCGACGGGATTCAAGCTGTGGGACCGTGGCGCGGTCCCGCCCTTCCCGGTGCGTGGGCGCGGCGGCATGGAGCTCGGTGCATTCTGGGACGCCCATCGCTTCCAGTCGTATCAGGGCGTGTCTGTTCCCGGATTCCCGAACGCGTTCACCATCACCGGACCCTACGGGTTCGTGCTCGGCTCCTACATCTGGATGATCGAGGCCACCGCGGCGCACCTGAGTCGTGCGATCGCCGAGGCGGGCCGCCGGGGCGCCGACGTCGTGGAGATCCGGCAGGAGGCGCACGACGAGTACTTCCGGCACTGCCTGCGGCGGCAGGAACGGAACTTCTTGTTCACCCCGACCTGTGCGGGTTCGAACACCTACTACATCGACAATCACGGCGACTCGCCGTTCCGCCCCACCACCCACGGCGAGATGTACTGGCACAACCGGCATTTCGACCTGGATGTGTACCGCTACACGATCGGCTCATCGCCTGCCGCCGAGGTCGTCGCCACTGCCAAGGAGTCGGTGTGAAACTCAACAATCTCCAGCCTCGCCTCGTCGTGGTGACCGGTGCGGGCAGCGGTATCGGCCGGGCCATCGCGATCCGCTTCGCGCGCAAGGGCGCACACGTCATTGTCTCCGATATCGATCTGGATGCCGCATCGGCCACCGTCGCGATGATCCAGGCGACCGGCTGTACCGCGAGCCCGGCCCGGCTCGACGTCACGGACCCCGCCGCATGGCGCGCCTTCGCCAGGGACGTGCTCGCCGATCACGGGGTGCCCGATGTGCTGGTCAACAATGCCGGGATCATGGTCGGCGGCGCCTTCGCCGACCTGGAGCCCGAGGACTGGGACCTGCAGCTCGGCGTGAACCTGATGGGTGTGGTGCACGGCTGCCGCACGTTCGGGACGATGATGATCGAGCACGAGATGCCAGGCCACATCGTCAATATCGCCTCGGCTGCCGCATTCACGCCGACCCCGGCCTTTCCTGCCTACTCGGTGTCCAAGGCGGGCGTGAAGATGCTCACCGAGTGCCTGCGGCTGGAGTTCGGGCCGAAAGGCGTTGGCGTCAGCGCGATCTGCCCCGGCGTCATCAATACCGACATCGGCAAGCACGCTACCTACGTCGGCATCGACCAGGACCTCGTCGCCAGGGGATTACAGGTCAGCCAGCAGATCCAAGAATTCGCCGCCAAGCTGCCGTTTTCGCCGATGAGTCCCGACCTGGTTGCGCGGGCAGCAGTGCGCGCCATGCGATTCGACTTGGCGGTCGTCCCGGTTCGTGCCGAAGCCTGGCTCGGCTACTTCCTGCTGCGTCTCGCTCCTGGCATCAACCGCACCATCGCCAGATCCTTCACCACGCAGCGGCTCGAAGAACTCGGTGTGCGTGCATTGCGTTTCCTCGGCACCGAACCCGCAGCGCAGGCCACCGCCTTGCCCGTCGAGGCGACACCGGCCGGAGCCCGGTCATGACCGCCAGGCGCGAGTACCGGTTTCCGCGCCACGATGGGGCTTGGCTGCACGTCACCGAATGGGGTGCGCCGATCGGCAAGGTCACCGTAGTGCTCCTGCACGGCTGGGGGCTGTCGAGCCGGTCATGGGAGGACGTTGCCGAATTGCTCGTTCGGGCCGATCCGGCACTGCGGGTGATTGCGTACGACCATCGCGGGCACGGACTTTCGGCACGGACCCGGGCCAGTCTGGAAATGCTGGCCGATGATCTGGCCGACGTGGTCACCGACCTCGTGCCGAGCGGGCCGGTGGTATTCGGCGGTCACTCGATGGGCGGCATGACACTGATGACGCTGGCCGAACGGCATTCCGAGCTGGTGCGGGCCCGCGCCCGCGGGATCGCCATGGTGGCCACCGGGGCAGGCGAGCTGCCTGCGACGGGTCGTGCACTGCTGCTGCGCTTTCCGGCACTTCAAACCCTGGTCATCGGTCTGATCGCGCGCACGAGAATGCCTGCCCGGCCGCTGTTTCTGCTGCGGCAGCTCAACCGGTTCGGCATGTTCGGTGTCAACCCGCGCCGCCACGACCTCGACCGCGTCGTCTGGCAGGCGGCACAGGCGCATCCACGGGCCGTCGCCGACATGGGCTCGTCTATGTTGCGGCACAACCGTTTCCACGCGCTTGCCGGGTTTGCGGGGATCGAGACCGTCATTCTGGCAGGCGCCCGCGACACCATTACCCCCGTGCGCTACGCCAGAGCCCTCGCCGCGCGGCTGCCCGATGCGCGGCTGGTCGAGTATCCGGGCTCCGGTCATCAACTGCCGTACGAGCGACGCGAAGAGATCACCGAACATCTGTCTGTGCTCTGTGGCGCCGTCGCGCCGCGCGCGGAGGTGGCGGTGTGAATCCTCGTGCGCACCAGGTGAAGATCTGTGACGTCATCGTCGAGACCGCCGACGCCGTGACGCTCGTTTTCGACATCCCGGAAGATCTCTCCGGGCGATTCAGCTATGCGCCAGGTCAATTCCTCACGCTGCGCGTGCCGAGTGAACGCACCGGCTCGGTCGCCCGCTGCTATTCGCTGAGCAGCAGTCCGCACTGCGATGACCGGCTCGCGGTCACCATCAAACGCACCGCAGGGGGATACGCCTCGAACTGGCTGTGCGACAACATCACCGCGGGCACCATGATCAGCGTCCTGGAACCGGCGGGCACCTGCACGCCGCGCTCCCTGGACGCGGACCTGCTGCTGTGTGCGGCGGGCAGCGGCATCACCCCGATCATGTCCATCATCCGATCGGTGCTCACCGCGGGCACCGGGCGGGTCGCGCTGCTCTACGCCAACCGAGAGTCGAGCTCAATCATCTTCGCCGGCGAGCTCGAGCAGTTGGCCGGCCGGTTTCCCGAGCGCCTGACCCTCCGGCACTGGCTCGAGTCCGAGCATGGGCTGCCGACCGTCGGCGGCGTCGCGGACCTGCTGGTCCAGTATCGGACTCGGGACATATTCCTGTGCGGGCCAGCCGGATTCATCGACATCGCAACGGCCGCGGCGGCGCAGCTAGGCCTGCCGCAGCGCAACATTCATCAGGAGAAGTACCACTCGCTGACCGAAAACCCCTTCGAGCAGCCAGTACTCGCACCAGTGCGACGTGCGACCGGCGACTCGGCCACCGTGCGCGTCGACATCGACGGCGAGACCGTTGTGCTCGAGTGGCCACGAAACCGGAAACTCTTGGACGTACTTCTCGACAACGGCCTCGACGCACCGTACGTCTGCCGCGAATCAGCCTGCGGCACGTGCGTCTGCACGGTCCGCGAAGGCCGAACACGCATGCTCATGAACGAGTCCCTGATCGATGACGAACTGGCCGCAGGTCTCACCCTGGCGTGCCAAACCCTTCCGGAGTCCGACGATCTCCACATCGCGTTCGACCAATAACGCTTGGACAGCTCCGAACTGGTTGTCCGTCTGATTGATTCGACTCGGTCGCGGCAACCGTTCGCTCGATCGTATTGCGTGCTACCTGGCCGCTGTGAGGAGTGTGCGAAGCGCCTGGTGAGCGGGGGCTGTCGGGTGTCGCCGTGTAGGTCACCAGTGCGCGGACTCCTGGATCGGCCATCAGGGGCAGGAATTCGTAGTCGAGGGCGATCGAGCCGAGTGCGGGATGCCGGAGGTGGTAGGTGCCGAATGCGACGTCGGTGACGTCATGGCTGGTCCATAGATCTTCGAATTCCGTACTTGCGGAACGCATCTCGTTGATGAACTGGTTGAGGGCGGTATCGCCGGGTCGGTGGCCGATGCGTAGTCTTAGGTCGCTGGCGAGCTGTCGGGTGAGCGCCGGCCTGGCATCGACGGTCAGGGCGCGCACGTGCGGGTCGAGGAAGACGAGGTGCGTCCAATTGCGCTGTCGGACAGGAAGACTAGCGAAATCGATGCCGAACAGGAGCTCGGCGGCCCGGTTCCAGCCGGGGATGTTGGTGTGGTGACCAACGATGTAGGCGGGGATGTGCTCCATGGCATCGAGCAGCGCCTGCAGGGCGGGCCGCAGCGTCGGCGGATCAGTGTCGGGGTGGTCGGTCGTGAGCGGTGGACACGCCAGATTGTGCAGGTGCGTGCGTTCGTCGGCGCTGAGTTGCAGAGCGGTTGCGACGGCGTCGAGAACGGCAAACGAGACGTTCTCCAACCGCCCCTGTTCCAGTCGGGCGTAGTAGTCGACGCTGACACCGGCAACCTGTGCGACTTCCTCTCGCCGCAGCCCGGGCACCCGCCGACGCCTGCCGAAGAAGGGCAGGCCGACATCGTCCGGACGCAGCCGCGCCCGGCGAGAAGAAAGAAATCCTCCGATTTGCTCAGCGCTGTCCACGAGTATCGAATCTTAAGGTGGGTCTGCCAGACCGCGGTTCGGCGGTCATCGGTTAACCGGATGCTGGCGTGCTGGCCCGCCGCCGGACAGGCTGGTGGTCATGAGCGTTCGCAATGCCCGCATCGAGAAGATCGCCACCACCCCCGACTGGTACGAGCCGTATCGGATCTCGCAGGCCGTCACCGCCAACGGCATGATCTATGTCTCCGGCCAGGCCGGCTTCACCGAAGACGGCACCACCGTCCCCGGCGGTTTCCTGAACCAGGGCCGCCAAGCCTTCCGCAACGTCGAACGCGTCCTCGCCGCCGCAGGCGCAACCCTCGGCGACGTCGTCAAAGTCGGCATCTTCGTCCGCGACATGGCCACCAACCTGCCCCACGTCATCACCCTCCGCACCGAATTCCTCGCCGCCCCCTACCCCGCCGACACCCTCCTCGAAGTCTCCTCCCTAGCCCAACCCGACTGGCTGATCGAAATCGAGGTCATCGCCCTCGCCCCCGACCCCCACTGAATCGACGCTGCCCACCCGGAACGGGTCTGCGCCAGTGGCGAGTATGCGGATACTGCACCGACCCGTCCAGCATCCGGCCGACGATCGACTCCACGGTTGGCTACATGCACTGTGAGGTCTTGGCGTGGAATCCAGTGTGCTGGTCATCGACGCGTCCGACCGCCAAGCCGACGGGCTGATCGAGGTCGTCGCTGTCGCCCCGACCCCAGTCGACGCCGCCGATCGGCTCGCTGCCCGGCGCTTCCCATCCCGCGCCTGGCAGGGGTGATGGCTCGCGGTCATCTTGTGAGACGGTGGAGGTATGAATCGGCTCGGGAACGCGACTTCTCCGTACCTGCGACAGCACGCGGGCAATCCGGTGCATTGGCAGGAGTGGACCGCCGAGGCGTTGGGGGAGGCGCGGGAACGGGATGTGCCGATCTTGTTGTCGGTGGGGTACGCGAGCTGCCACTGGTGCCATGTGATGGCGCACGAGTCGTTCGAGGATGCGGCGACTGCTGAGCTGATGAATGCGAATTTTGTCTGCATCAAGGTGGATCGGGAGGAGCGGCCCGATCTGGATGCGGTGTACATGAATGCCACGGTCGCGATGACGGGGCAGGGTGGGTGGCCGATGACGTGCTTCCTTACGCCTGCGGGGGAGCCGTTCTACTGCGGGACGTACTACCCGAAGCAGCCGAGGGGCGGGATGCCGTCGTTCACGCAGTTGCTCACCGCGATCACCGACACCTGGCAGCACCGGCGGGGCGAGGTGGACCAGGCGTCGGCGCAGGTGACCGAGGCGCTGCAGGCGCAGGCGGCGGGACTGCCCGACGCGGATTTCGCGATCACCGCGGAACTGCTCGATCATGCGGTGGCCGCGGTGCTGCGTGACGAGGACCCCAACCATGCCGGTTTCGGTGGTGCGCCGAAGTTTCCGCCTTCGGCACTGCTGGAGGGGCTGTTGCGGAGCTGGGAGCGGACCGGTGCCGCGAACGTGCTCGCTGCGGTGCATCGCACTGCGGAGGCCATGGCGCGTGGCGGCATCTACGACCAGTTGCGGGGTGGGTTCGCGCGGTATTCGGTCGACGCCGCCTGGGTGGTACCGCATTTCGAGAAGATGCTCTACGACAACGCCCAATTGCTGCGTGCCTACGCGCATTTGGCGCGGCGTACGGAGACCGCAGCCGGACCGGAATCGCTCGCGCATCGAGTCACTCGGGAGACCGTGCAGTTTTTGCTCGACGATCTCGGCACCGAGCATGGCGGGTTCGCGTCCGCTCTCGACGCCGACACGCATCTCGAACCCGGCAAGCCAGGCGTCGAGGGCGCGACGTACGTGTGGACACCTGCCGAGTTGATCGGCGAGCTTGGCCCCGACGACGGCGCCTGGGCCGCAGAGGTTTTCGGCGTCACTGCCGCAGGGACCTTCGAGCACGGCACGTCGGTGCTCACCCGGTACACCGACCCCGGCGACCACGTTCGGCTCGAACGAATCCGCGACACCCTACGCAAGGCGCGCGACGGCCGTCCACAACCGGACCGCGACGACAAGGTGGTCACCGCGTGGAACGGCATCGCGATCACCGCACTGGCGGAGGCCGGTGCCGCGTTCGGTGTGCCGGAGTGGGTGGCCGCCGCCGCCCGCTGCGCGCGATTCCTGTTGTCCGAGCACGTGATCGACGGCCGGGTCCGGCGCGCCTCGCTGGACGGCGTCGCGGGATCGTCGCCCGGCGTGCTGGAAGACTACGCCTGGCTGGTGACCGGCCTGCTCGCCCTGCATCAGGCCACGGGCGAGCGCACGTGGCTCGACGACGCACAGCGCCTGTTGGACAAGGCGATTCAGCATTTCGCCGATCCCACTGTGTCCGGCAGCTGGTTCGACACCGCCGACGACGCCGAAACCTTGGTCACCCGCCCGCGCGACCCTATCGACGGCGCCACCCCGGCGGGTGCTTCCGCTCTCGCCGAAGCGCTGCTCACCGCCGGTGCCGCAGGCGATGTCGACCATGCCGTGCCTTATCGCGCCCTGGCCGCCCAGACCCTCCAGCGCGGCGCGGTCGTGCTGGCCCGCGCCCCACGTTCGGCAGGCCAGTGGCTCACGGTCGCCGAGGCGGCCCTCCGCGGCCCCCTCCAGGTCGCCATCGCCAACGAACCACCTAGCAATCCAAGCGAATTGCTCACCATCGCCCGCGCCACCGCCCCGGGCGGCACGGTGATCCTGGCCGCGCCACCGAACTCGGCCCCCCTCCTGGCCGACCGCCCACTGCTGAATGGCGAACCCGCCGCCTACGTCTGCCGCGGCACCGTCTGCGACCTCCCGGTCTCCACCGCTGCCGAGCTACGCGCAGCCCTCGAACGCTCGTAACACCCACAGAGGTTCGACACGGTTCACAGCACTTACAACTGTTGTGAACCGCATGGACCCTTTGTGGCTCCCGCGTCCATGCGAGGTGGTCGGTTGGTGTCCGTCGCTCGTGACATCCACAGAGGTTCGATACGGTTCACAGAACCCAGAGCAGTTGCAAGTGTTGTGAACCGTGTGGGCCCTTTGTGGGTGCTGCGTCCGTCAGTCGGGTTCTGTTGTGGTGGTGGAGACTTCGACAGTGCTGCGGCCGGGGGTCGGGTCGGGGTGGACGACAGGCGTCTCGGGCCTGTTCCGGGTCTTGGCTACCGCGCGCTTGTCGATGTCGGTCCAGCAGGCGGTCGGCTGCTTCATCCCGCGCAGCAGGATCGTTTCGTACAGAGCCCATTTCGCGCCCTCGTGCGCGGCGGCAGCCTCGATGACGGAGCCGCTCACCAGGATTCGGCGCGGCACCTCTTTGGCCTCGCTGGTGAGCCTGGCCGCCTCGTTGACGGCATCGCCGATGACGGTGTACTCCAGGCGGGTGTCGGAGCCGACGTCGCCTGCGAAGACCGGGCCGTGTGCGACGCCGATCCCGATATCGAGTTCGCCTGCGGCGACCACCTCGTCCCTGATTCGGCGGGCCGCCCGCAGCGCGGGAGTCGCGTTGTCGCGCAGGGCGATCGGGGCACCGAAGATGCACAGCGCCGCATCGCCCTCGAATTTGTTGACCAGTCCGTTGTTCTCCTCGGTGGCCGCGACGACGGTCGCGAGCAGCCGATTCAGCTTGGCGACGAACTCTTCCGGCGGCAGCCCGGTGGACAGTTCGACCGAGCCGGTCACATCGACGAACAACGCGGTCACTGTGCGCACATCACCGGTGAGGTCGAGGCCACCGGCGAGCGCGCGCTCGGCCACCTCGGTGCCGACGTGCCTGCCGAACAGGTCGCGCATCCGTTGCCGCTCGGACAGATTCGCGGCCAGCTCGTTGACCGAGTTTTCCAGCCGCCCGATCTCGCTGGTGCTGCCGACCGGAACCCGCACGTCCAGCTCACCTTTGGTGATCCGGTCGAGTGCCGCGCGCAGCATGCGCATCGGCGAGGCCACCGCGCGGGCCAGAAAGGCGGTCGCCAGCGCACCGACGCCGAGTCCGACGATCGACAGGTAGATGGCGGTGCGCACCCGATCGTTCGGGTCGGCCACCGGATTGGCGAGCACCACGATCAGCATCAGCAGCGGAAGCGCGGACGCCACTGCCCAACTCACCACGACCCGGACGAGCACCGAGGAACTCCAGTGCATGGTCGGCCCGAGCACCGCGGCCACCACCGGGATGGTCGGCCGGATCAACCGATCGACGATGAGGAAGGTCAACCCGACCGATTCGAACCCGCCGAGGGCGAACAGTGCGGCGGTCACCATCGGATCGGTGTTGGGCGCCAGCTGGACGAGGATCAGCGGCCCCAAGATGATGCCGATGCTCCACACGGCCAGCGCCCGCGTGGTGATGATGATCGGCAGGCGAAGCACCTGGCGCGCTTCCGCCTCGGTCGGTCTGCGTCCGGCGTCCAGCCAGCCGAAATGCTGGCTGCGGTCCCGGACGGCGAGCACGACTCCGAACACAAGACCCAGCGCGGGATAGATCCCCACCACCGCCGTCGACCGCAACCATTCGGCGCCGAGCACGGTGAGCGAGCCACTGAGCCACAGCTCGATCACGATCACCGCGAGACCGCTGAAGTTGGTGGTGATCACCACCGCGGCCAGGCCCGCACGCGCTTTGAGCGCCCAGATGATGAGGCGCGCGATCATGTCGTCAGGCTTCGGGACGGCAAGAAACCCGCTGCTGTGGCGGTCGATGGGATCGGCACGATGGCCAACGCCGACAGCGCGGCGCTGGGGACGGCACCGAGGTAGAACACGAACAACGAGCTTAGAACCAGCCCGACCGCAAAAGCCGGTTTCCCGGTGATCTTGTCGAACGCGTCGGCCGTCGGCACTTCGGCCGACGGAGAGTTCGTGCCGGTCAGCGCAACACGACGAGCCAGACCGCGACGTAGTGGGTCAGCGCGGCGAGCACCGTCGCGGCGTGGAAGAACTCGTGATGGCCGAACACGGTCGGCCACGGGTTCGGCCATTTGGTCGCGTAGAGGATCGCGCCGCCGCTGTAGAACAGTCCGCCGATCAGCAGCAGGATCAGCGGTGCGATGCCGATGTTGGTGTTCAGCTGCCCGGCCACCGGCACGATCGCCCAGCCGAGCAACAGATACAGCGGAACGCCGACCCAGCGAGGCGCGGTGGGCCACAGCAGTTTCAGCGCGACGCCCGCCAACGCGCCCGCCCACACCACGATGAGCAGCGTCTGCCCGGTGCGACCTGGCAGGCCGAGCAACGCGAACGGCGTGTAGCTGCCCGCGATGAACAGGAAGATCATCGAGTGGTCCGCCCGCTTCATCCGGATGCGCGCCTGCACGGTCGGCCAGGTCACCCGGTGGTAGACCGCGCTGATGCCGAACAGTCCACACACCGTCAGCCCGTAGACGACGGTGGACCAGCCCGCGGTCGCCGAGACGGTGGCCGCCTTCGCGATCAGCACGATGGCGGCGACGGCCGCGATGCCGACTGCCCAGGTGTGGATCCAGCCGCGCATCCTCGGCTTGAAGAGCGCATCGATCGGCGTGCCGTCCGCCACTTCGGTGTCGGTGGCGCCGATGGATTCGGACACGAGCTACCTCCTGGTTGAACCGCCGGTAACCTACGGCACCGTAGGTTACGGTCCTGGCGTCACTGTACCGGGATATGCGGTCGCTGCCGAGATCGCGCCGCTAAGGCGTAGGGTGGCCCGCGTGGAGCTTCCGGTTCAGGTGCGGGGTTTGCCGTATCGCATCTACGAGGCCCGGCTGACCAAGCAGCTGGCCGGCAAACAACATCCCCGCCATGTCGCGGTGATGTGCGATGGCAATCGACGGTGGGCCCGCGAGAACGGTTTCACCGATGTGAGCCACGGCCATCGGGTCGGCGCGGTGAAGATCGCCGAACTCGTCGGCTGGTGTCAGGCCGAGGGCATCGAGATGGTCACCGTCTATCTGCTGTCGACGGAGAACCTGCTGCGCGATCCCGACGAGCTCGAGACGCTCTTCGAGGTGATCACCGACGTTGTCGAGGAACTGTCGGCGCCGGAACAGAATTGGAGCGTGCGGGTCGTCGGCTCGTTGGACGGGCTGCCCGAGCTGGTCGCCAAGCGGATCCGGACGGCGGCCGAGCGCACCGAGGGCCGCGATGGCGTGCACGTGAACGTGGCCGTCGGCTACGGCGGCAGGCAGGAGATCACCGACGCGGTGCGCTCGCTGGTCCGTCAGGAGATCGCCGCCGGCGAAACCGGCGAGGACCTTGTGCAATCGATCACCGTGAACGCGATCGGTCAGCACCTCTACACCTCGGGCCAGCCTGACCCGGATCTGGTCATTCGCACCTCCGGTGAGCAGCGCCTCTCCGGTTTCCTGCTGTGGCAGAGCGCATACTCGGAGATATGGTTCACCGAGGCGTACTGGCCGGAGTTCCGGCGTGTGGATTTCCTGCGGGCGCTGCGCGACTACGCGGCCAGGCACCGCAGATTCGGTATCTAACGCCGTCGATCAACGCACCGGGCCGCGCGGAAGGGGCACTGGCTCAACGGTGTTCGACCGCGCTCCGATCGGCGGACCACCGATGAGCGACCTCGACAGCCGGTCCGACGGCTACCAGGACGCGTCGGCCGACGACCAGGCCGACCGGGCACCGGTGTCCTACATCAGCTACGAAGACTTCGGGCGCAGGTTCCTCGAATACGCGGCCACCGAGGAGCGCATCCTCGGCGCGTTCGACCAGTTGACCGGCGCCGCATTCGATTTCGGCCCGATCGGGGTCGGCCCTGGCCGATTGGCGAAGGCGAGCGCGCAGGTGCTGCTCGGCCAGGCGCAGGTGCAGCGCGATATCGAGGACGTCATCTCGTTCCAGCTGAAGATCCCGCTGAGCGTCGACATGCTCATCGATCTGGCGTTGGACAAGCACCGCTTCGAGGTCGACGGCCACATCCACCTGCACCTGATCGTGCGCGCGGCCGCGCCGCTGCGGGTCGTCATCGAGATCGCCACCCCGCGCTCGAGCGACGTCAGGATCAACGTCGCCACCGGCACCGTCCGCGGGCAACTGCTGCGCATCGTGGCCAGCGTCGATCAGGAGATCCGGCGATTCATCGCCCGTTATATCGCCAAGGAGATCCGCAAACCGCACATTGCCGCGGCCCGCGATATCAATGTGGCGAAACGCCTCGACGAGGCCTGGAAATTGTAAGCGGGATCACAATTTCCGCAGTCGCAGCCTATTGATGCTGTGGTCGGCGTCCTTGCGTAACACGAGGGTGGCGCGCGGCCTGGTCGGCAGAATATTCTCCACCAGATTCGGGCGGTTGGTGTTGTTCCAGATCTCCTGCGCCGTGACGGTCGCCTGCTCGTCGGTGAATCCGGCGTAGTGATGGAAATGCGCGTTCGGGTTCGCGAACGCGGTCTTGCGCAGCGCGAGAAACCGTTGCACATACCACTTCTCGATGTCCTCGATGCGGGCATCGACGTAGATCGAGAAGTCGAACAGGTCGGAGACCATCAGCCGTGGCCCGGTCTGCAGCACGTTCAGTCCCTCGACGATGAGAATGTCGGGCTGGCGCACGCAGTGGAACTTGTCCGGCACGATGTTGTAGGAGATGTGCGAGTACACCGGTGCACACACCTCGGGCGCACCGGATTTCACCTCGGTGACGAAGCGAAGCAGCTTGCGGCGGTCGTAGCTCTCCGGGAACCCCTTGCGGTGCATGATGCCCCGCCTGGTGAGTTCCGCGGTGGGATAGAGGAATCCGTCGGTGGTGACCAAGTCGACCCGAGGATGGTGATCCCAGCGCGACAGCAGCGCCTGCAGCACACGCGCGGTGGTCGACTTGCCGACCGCGACACTGCCCGCGACGCCGATCACGAAGGGCACCTGCTGATCGGGGTGCGTCTCGCCGAGGAAGGTCGCGGTCGCGGCGAACAGTCGTTGCCGCGCGGCCACCTGCAGATGGATGAGGCGAGCGAGCGGCAGATAGACCTCGGCGACTTCTTCGAGATCAATCTGTTCGCCGAGGCCGCGCAGGCCGATCAGTTCTTCCTCGGTGAGCACGAGGGGAGTCGACTTACGCAGTGTGCGCCACTGTTTCCGGTCGAATTCCACATACGGGCTCGGCTCGCTCATTCGTGCCACTTACCCGACGCTCCAGTTCGGCAAACACGCACCCATACCGTCTAGCTTTCGCCGCATGACCGAATTCTGCTCTGCGTCAACATCGTGGGAAAAGCGGGGTACCTCTACCGGGTGGTAGCCGGATCGATGATGCCGCATTCCGGCAGGTATTCGAGGTCGATAGGCGGCGTCGGCGCCGCGCACGGCCGCCGGTCGGGTGCGGCTAATGTCGATCGGATGGAAGCGCATCCACTCGTGACGGAGTACCTGCGACTCGGCCTGGCATTCGACCGGCTCGAGGACGGGTTCGTCGACGCGTTCACCGGCGATCCGGCGCTGCGCCGCGCGGTGGCCGACGGGCCGGCGCCCGAACCGCGGCAGTTGGCCCGCAAGGCCGCCGCACTGCGTGACGAACTGCCCGAGGCCGGACTCGGCGCGGAGCGCACCGAATTCCTGGACGTGCATCTGCGGGCGCTGGAGTGCTCCGGTCGCAAGTTCGCGGGCGACGACATCGGTTTCGTCGACGAGGTGCATGCCTATTTCGACGTGGACATCGCTCCCGGCGACGTCGAGGACTACCGGGACGCGCATCGGCAGATGGGCGAGGTGCTGGCGGGCGACGGTGCGCTGGTCGATCGGGTGGCCGCGTACCGCAAGGCCGACGAGATTCCGCCGGAGCGCCTGTCCGCCTGCGTCGAAGCGTTCTCCGGCGCGCTGCGGGAACTGGTGCGCGACCGCTATCCGCTGCCCGATCACGAGCACGTCACCTACGAGGTGGTCGGCGACAAGCCGTGGTCCGGCTTCAACTACTACCTCGGCAACTTCCACTCGCGGGTCGCGATCAACGCCGACCTCAAACAGCACATGGCGCACCTGCCGCACCTGATCGCGCACGAGTCCTACCCCGGTCACCACACCGAGCACTGCCGCAAGGAGGCCGGGCTGGTCGCGGCGGGGCAGGCCGAGCAGACGCTGTTCGTGGTGAACACCCCGCAGTGTCTGATGGCCGAGGGCCTCGCCGACCTGGCGTTGCGGTCGATCGTCGGGCCTGGCTGGGGCACGTGGGCACAGGAGATCTACGCCGATCTCGGACTGCGCTTCGACGGTGAACGGGCGGAACGACTTTCGAACGCTTCGGCGAAGCTGCTCGGCGTGCGTCAGGACGCGGCGCTGCTGCTGCACGATCGGCGGCGCAGCGCGGACGAGGTCGCCGAGTTCATGCAGACCTGGGGCCTGACCACCCTGGAACGGGCGCGGCAGTCGCTGCGTTTTCTGTCCTCGCCGCTGTGGCGGGCCTATATCTCGACGTATGTGGAGGGTTACCGCCTGCTCGGCGGCTGGCTGGACCAGGCCGTTGATGCCGACGAGCGGGCCGACCGTTTTCGGCGGCTGCTCGACGAACCCCTCACCCCGGGGGCGGTCCGACGCGGCTGACGCCCGGTGGCTGTGCGCTACCAGGCATCAGCCGACTATTCGATCCTGCTTGTTACGCGGTGGGGCAAGTCTGGCCTGCCGAGATGGAACACATGGACTGCAGCAGCGTCTTGAGCAAGGTTTCGATCGGGCTGGCTGCGACAGGGTAGAGCAGGAACATTGTTACCTCTGGGTAGTGAGTCGGGAGTGTCTTGATCAGACTAACCGGTCACTTTGCCCGACCATGTCGATCATCGGGGTGCCCCTAATTTTGGGGGCATGACCCGTGCCGTGCTGTGGCGCAATCGGTTTCAGGCGTCGGCGAAGGTGATGCGCACCGAGATCGGATCGCTCTCCAGCGCCTTCATCGTCCATTCCGCGGCCGATTCGGGGACCCGGCCCTTGGCGAAGCTGCGGGCGCGCGCGACCACGTCGTCGTCGGGAACGAACGCCGCCGTGCCCGTGTACCAGCGCTTTCCTTGGCGCAGCCGGACGTTCGGGTCGGCGGCGATGTTGCGCGCCCAGCCGGAACGACGGCCGTGCTGGGAGATCACCCATGCGCCTTGCTCGTCGAACGAGGCGGTGACCGGAACCCGGCGTGGTTGGCCGGATTTGGCGCCGATGGTCTCCAGTTCCGAGATGAAGGCGGAGCGAATGCCGATCCGATCCAGCAATGCGACGGCGGGATTGGCGAAGTAACGGCCGATGAAGCGCTCACGCCGGAACTTGCGAACCGCAGCTTCGGTACTGCGTGTACTCATAGCGAATGCTCCTTTAGTTCAGCGGTTTCCGCGGAGGATGACGCAGGTGGTGGTGCCGTGCGCGACCAGCCGACCCTGTTCGTCGACGACGCGGCCCTCGGCCGTCGCGGTGGTGCGGCCGACGTGGATGGTGGTGCCGGTGGCGGTGAGCCGCTGGCCGTCGGTCGGCACGGCGCGGATGTAGTTGACCTTCAGTTCCAGGGTCGTGTACCCGACGCCCGCATCCAGCGTGGTGTGCACCGCGCACCCCATCACCGAGTCGAGCAGCGTCGCGCAGATGCCGCCGTGGGTGGTGCCGAGCGGGTTGGCGAAGTCGGGGCGGGTCCGGACCGCGAAGACCACCCTGCCGTGTTCGAGCTCGTCCACTTCCATGCCGAGCAGGTCGCCGATGAACGGCGGGTGCTCCGCCATGGTCATCGCCGTGCGCAGCAACTCCAGGCCCGACAGCTGGGCGAGATCGATGGTGGCTTCCGACATGAATCCGTCCTTTCGATGAACCGATCGGTCCACATCTGT
Organism: Nocardia altamirensis NBRC 108246; assembly: GCF_001612685.1. Lineage (GTDB taxonomy): Bacteria > Actinomycetota > Actinomycetes > Mycobacteriales > Mycobacteriaceae > Nocardia > Nocardia altamirensis. The sequence continues at coordinate 23,650 of NZ_BDAY01000051.1, read as the reverse complement.
CATGATTGGAGCATGAACCGATCGGTTCACGCAACCAGGTGTGAGGAGGACGCCGCGTGAAAGACGAACGCGTCGCGTCGCGGGCTGCGCGCTGGACGGCGGTGCTCGGATGAGCGCCGGTCCACGCACCCGCTTGATCGAGAGCGCCATCGAACTGGTCCGCGAACAAGGCGTGCATGCCGCGGGCCTTGCCGCACTCCTCGAACGGGGCAAGGCCTCACGCAACTCGCTGTACCAGCACTTTCCGGCCGGAAAGAGCGAACTGGTCGAGACCGCGACCCGGATCGCGGGCGCCAGGCTCAGCGCGGTGATCGACAAGATCATTGCCACCAAGCAGCCTGGTCACTGGCTCGGCGCGATGACCGGCTGGTGGGTCACAGCCCTGGAGAACAGTGCGTTTCGCACCGGTTGCCCCATCGTCGGTGCGGCCCTTGCCGAATCGGAGCCGGGAGTACAGGCCGCGGCGGGCGAGGTGTTCGCCGAATGGCACGACAAGCTCGGCACGGGACTGGTCGCGGCAGGCGTGCCCGCCGAGGAGGCAGGCTCGCTCGCAAGCTTCGTTTTCAGTGCGCTCGAGGGCGCCATCGTGCAGTCGCGCGCAATGAAATCGACGCAGCCGCTCGACGATGCGCAGAAGCAATTGACCGTGCTGTTGGCGCGCTACCTGCCGCCGGAGCCGAAGGCCTGAGGCGGATCGGCGGGCTGACACGGTGGCGTCGATCAGGCGATGGCGACTACGAGACGTGGGATGAACCCCGTGCCGGACACCACACCGGCGGCCCATAGACTGATGCGGTGACGCAGACGACGGCCTCTGTCAATACTCAGTCTCTCGGTGAGCTCGATCCGGAACTGGCTGCCGCGATGGCGGGCGAGCTCGCCCGCGAACGCGACACCCTCGAGATGATCGCCTCCGAAAACTTCGTGCCACGCGCGGTGCTGCAGGCACAGGGCAGCGTGCTGACCAACAAGTACGCCGAGGGCTATCCCGGTCGTCGCTACTACGGCGGCTGCGAGCACGTCGACGTCGTCGAGACGCTCGCCCGTGACCGCGCCAAGGAGCTGTTCGGCGCCGAATTCGCCAACGTGCAGCCACATTCCGGCGCCCAGGCCAACGCCGCGGTGCTGATGGCGCTGATGAACCCCGGCGAGAAGCTGCTCGGCCTCGACCTCGCGCACGGCGGTCACCTGACCCACGGCATGCGGCTGAACTTCTCCGGCAAGCTGTACGAGACGCACTTCTACGGCGTGAGCAAAGAAGACCACCGCATCGACATGGACGAGGTGCGCAAGATCGCGCTCGAGACCCGTCCGAAGGTGATCGTCGCAGGCTGGTCGGCCTACCCGCGGCAGCAGGACTTCGCCGCGTTCCGCGCGATCGCCGACGAGGTGGACGCCTACCTCTGGGTGGACATGGCGCACTTCGCCGGCCTGGTCGCCGCAGGCCTGCACCCCTCGCCGGTCCCGCACGCGCACGTGGTCTCCTCCACCGTGCACAAGACCCTCGGCGGACCGCGCTCCGGCCTGATCCTGGCCAAGCAGGACTTCGCCAAGAAGCTCAACAGCGCGGTGTTCCCCGGCCAGCAGGGCGGACCGCTCATGCACGCGATCGCCGCCAAGGCCGTCGCCTTCAAGATCGCGGCGGGTGGTGAGTTCAAGGACCGCCAGGAGCGCACCCTGTCCGGCGCGAAGATCCTCGCGGAGCGGTTGACCGCCGCCGACGTCAGCGGCAAGGGCGTCAGCGTGCTCACCGGCGGCACCGACGTGCACCTGGTGCTCGTCGACCTGCGCAACTCCGAGCTCGACGGCCAGCAGGGCGAGGATCTGCTGCACGAGATCGGAATCACGGTGAACCGCAACGCGGTTCCGTTCGACCCGCGTCCCCCGATGGTCACCTCCGGCCTGCGCATCGGCACCGCCGCGCTGGCCACCCGTGGCTTCGGCGATGCCGAGTTCACCGAGGTCGCCGACGTCATCGCGACCGCGCTGGCAGGCGGCTCCGACGTGGAAACGCTGCGTGGCCGGGTCACCAAGCTGGCGCAGAGCGTTCCGCTGTACGACGGTCTGGAGGACTGGCGCCTGCTCGGCTAGTCGCAGGCGGCCACGCGAATCCGTTGCCGGGCTCGCCCACCGGGGTCTAGGTGACCTGGTGGGCGAGCCCGAGTCGTGTGCGGAGTCGGTCGGCGCACCTGTTCTGTTTGCTAGCATGTCGCTGAATGTGGGCTGTGCAGCCCCGCTGACGTACTCGATATCCGCACCGTCGCCGTATCGGCACGCTGATCGGCGAAGGTATCGAGCGAACGCTCAGGTCGTGACCGATTCAGCGGGAGGCAACCTGTGGTCGACAGGCGCGTATGTCGAATTGTCAGCGCGGTCACGATATTTGCCGCAGCAGTGCTGAGTGCGACCACGGCGGCCACTGCTGAGGTAGCGGGAACGTATGTGTCCATTGGTGAGTCGAGCGCGGCAGGACCCTTCTTCGGCAGGCAGCTCGACCCGCTCGGCTGTTTCCGCTCCGACCGCAACTACGCACACGTGACCGCCGAGGCGCTCGGGCTGACGCTGCGGGACGTGAGCTGCTCCGGCGCGGCGATCAACGATATGTATGCGGCCCAGTCGCTCCTGTTCGGCGCCGCGAACATCCCCCAGCTCGACGCGGTGACCGAGGACGCGACGATCGTCTCGGTGGACATCGGCATCAACGACTACGTCGCAGGCGGCTGGTCCGCATCGGCGCTTGCGCCGAAACTCGATGCGCTGCTTGACGATATCCGGGCACGCGCGCCGCACGCGACGGTCTTCGTGATGGGCAAGTTCCAGCGACTGCGCGCAGGCGGCTGCTTTCCTCGGGTGCCTTTGCCGCCCGATCTGGCTGAGCAGTACTACCAAGGCATCCAAACTCTCAACGCGTTGCTTGCGGAGCGGGCTGCCGCCAACGACGCGATCTTCGTCGACGTCTATCCGGCGAGCATCGGCCACGACGCCTGTGCACCGGAGGATGTTCGCTGGGTCGAAGGAGTCCTTCCGGAGTCACCGGCACAGCCGATGCACACCAACAAGGTTGGGCATTATCAGGAGGCACTCCTGCTCATCGACGCGATCCGCGAGCACGCCTGATCCCCGAACTGTCCTGCCGCGCCCTCCGTCAAGGCCGATCACTCCGTGGGCAACGCGACACAGCCCCGGCCCGACCCTGAAATCCGCACTCTTTCTGTGTATCCGCACTGGTTCTATGGATCCGCACCCGTTATAGCAGCCCCGAATCAGTGCGGATCCACAGAAGGGGTGCGGCTGCCAAGATCCATGGCGTAGTAGGCGCTCAGATTCCGTCGTTGTCACGGCGCAACAGGTATTCGCAGTCGCGGTCGGTGAGCGCGTCGCGGTCCTCGTCGAAGAAGTACCAGCGCAAGTGGATTCGGGTGCGGCGGGCAGTCGGGTCGGCCTGGTCGCGCAGGGAGTGCGTATCCCATTCACACGGCGTCGAGCCTGGCCTTGGCCCGCTGCACCGCGTCGTCGAGGTAGCGGCCGATATCGGTGCTGGTTCCGGGCCGGATCATCAAGGCGCGGTTGGCGGGGACCTCGTAGTAGCGGCCGTCGGCGGTGTCGATCCAGCGCAGCCGACCGGTGCGCAGTGGTTCGGCGTTGCGCGGGCCGAGCAGGACCGCGGCGGTGCCGCGGGCGGTGCACGACTGGCGCCAGAAGCGGCGGTAGCGCTCCTTGACCTCGCTGGACGGAGCGTTGCCGAACGGGTCGGGGCGCTCGTCGTTGAGATCGTCGAGCAGGAAGCTCTTTTCACCGGTGGTGCCTGCCGAAGCGTCCGGCAGCAGTCGCACCAGTTCGGCGACGAGTTGGTCGGCGCGGCAGCGGCGCAGCTGCACCCGGCCGCCGTCGGGGGCCGGCGTCTGCTGCGCGATGATGCCGGTGCCGCCGCGCGTTGCGCAGCCGATGGCCCGCATCTCGGTGCCGTCGCGTGCGGTGTCGTTGCCGAAAAGTTCGATGCGCCAATCGGGTCTGGCCAGCACCGTGATGGCGCGGGCCAGCGGCTGGCGTTCCGCGCGGGCCAACTCGTCGCGGAATTCCTGTTGGTAGGCCTGGTATTCGCGCAGGCCGGGGAAGCGGCTGAGAAAGCGGAACGGAAACGGCAGCCGATCAAGGCCGGTGCCGAACCACGCCGCGGCGAACTGTTCGGCCGACAGCGACCACTGCGCCATCAGTCGACCCCGAGTACCGGTGGCACCGTTGGCTTCACCTCGCCGATCAGTTCCTTCGCGTGCTCCTCGGTGCGCAGATACCGCGGCGACTTGTGCTCGTCGTCGTCCTCGCGCTGGCTGCCTCGACCCGGCGGGAACATGCCGGAATAGCCTGCCGCGCCGGGGACACCCGTGCGGGCGGGAGCAGCGGCGGCGGGCTGGGCGTTCGTGGACCCGGGGGTGGTGCTCGGCGGCGCGGGGCGTGAAGTGCCAGGGCCCGGTTCGGGTTTGGCGTTCGTGACGGCGTCTTGGCGTCCGCTCGGACCGGGCGCACCGGTACTCGTGCTGCTCGGCGACCCGTTCGCGGCGGCGGGGACGAGGGTCGGCGGTGTCGACGACGGCGCGGTACTCGGCAGGGCAGTCGGGAACGCGCTGGCCGGAAGGGTCGAGGTCGTTGTGGGGGAGGTCGTCGTGGTCGAGGCAGGGGTAGTCGCCGCCGCCGGTGTGGTGCTCGTGCCCTGAGCAACCGACTGCGGTGCAACCTCTTCCGACGTCTGCTCCGGCTCGGCGGTGCCGGTGCCCGCCGCGTCGGTCTGCTCACCGGTGGCTGAGGTGCCGGAATCCTCGGTGCCCGAGCCTGTTTCGGTGCCCGACTGACCGTTGCCGGTCTTCGAGCCGCTGTCGGTGCTCTTACCGGGCACAGTGCCGGTGTCCAGACCGGTGTCGCCGCCGGGTGCAGGCACCGAAGCGGGACTGATCGGCGGCGGCAACGTCGGAATGACCGGGGCGGTGGCGCCATACGGCTGGATGTACTGGGTGGTCATCTCGTCGCGGGCCTGTTCTTCGCCGGTGTTCCGCAGTTCCGGCCCGCGCGGATTGGTCGAGGTGTCGACCACCTCGGGCACCGACGCCTTGAACTTCGAGGCCGCGCTCGCCGCGAGCGACAGCGGCGTGCTCTGCGCGTCCAGCGTCTCGCCGAACTCGCCGACCCGCGTCGCGTAGTCCCTGATGCCACGCACCGCACTGTCGGCCGCCGCGCCCTCCCAATGCTGTTCGATCGCCTTCTTGATGGCGGACTCGAATTGGTGACCCGCGTCGGTGACCGCGGACGCGATCTTCGACCAGGAATCGAACGCGCTGGAGAGCCCGTCCGGGTTCATCGAGTCGGCCGCCTGCTTGATCTCGGCGTGCGTAAAGCTTTGCGCGTTCTCGGGATTGGTGATCGCGCGGCCATCGTTTTGTCTCATGATCGCTCCCCGGTGGGGTTGTTCAGCTGCCTGCGGGCAGCAGTGGTGCGACTGATTGGGCAATTTCGGTAGCGATATCGCAGGCGACGAGGGTCTTGTTCGCCGGTGTCTGCGGGACGTTGGTCAGGATGTACAGCGAGCCTGCGTTCATCTCGACGTTGATCGAGCACCCGCCGGGAATATCGGGTCGGGCCTCGTAGCGCAGCGCCTTGCGCTGGCCGATCGAGATGTCCGCGGCGGCAGGGTATTTCTCCCGTACCTGGGGGAGCGTGCCGTTGGTCGTCTCGACGACGAAGCCGTAGCCCGGCTTGGCGACGTAACGGCAACCCTTCCACGTGATACCGGCCGCGGTGTCCTGCTTCGGTTCCGGCGGCTTGGCATCCCACTGGTGCGTGGCCAAAAGCTGCGGGGTCAGCGCCGTGCACGGGTCGAAGGCGGCGGACGGATTCGACACCACGGTGGTCCTCGGAGCAGCGGCCGACGTGGCCGAGGAGGTGGCGCCGGTCGGTGTGCCACGGGCCTTCTCGCCGGTACAGGAGGTCGCCAGCAGCAGGCCTGCCGCCACGGCAACGAAACCGATTGGCAGCATGGCTGTTCGGTGGGCGCCGACCTTCATACGCTGAGCTCCCGCAGCTTGGCCGCGAACCCGGCGTCGGTACGGACGAAGGTGTCTCGGATGGCTTGAAACAGGGTCTGGATCTCTTGGGCGACGGTGATGTATTCGGTAAGGGTGTCGAAGGCGTTGTTCGGTCCACCCGCCGCCTTCTCGCGAAACAGTGTGACCAGTTCGACCGCGGAGGTAAGACGGCCGTTGTCTTCACCGAGTCCCCAGTGCTGTCGTTCCCCGAGTTCGCGTGCGTCGGTCTGCACTGCCACAAGGGAATCGATCAACTCCTGACACGCCTTATCGATATCCACGAACCCTTGCGGTTCCATCCGCACCTGTAGCGCCCCGGTCTTCGCCGCTTCGATGTACCCGGGAAACGGGCTGTCCACCATCACCGTCCCCTTCCGTGAGTGCCCTCTGACCATATAGACGCGCCCCGCTCCGCGCCGGTTCCATCGAAACACAGCCTATTTTCCGGTGTCGGTGATTCGCCGCATCGACGGCGCGAACCGGTCGGTATCGAACGAGCGCGTCTCGGTCGAAACCGTCGTGCCGCCAAGGCTTTCAGTGATCTTCGCGAGCACCGACCATGGTCGGGTAATCCTGCAGATCGATGTCGTTGGTCACCTTGTCGATGTACTTGAACATCAGCGTGAACAGCCGGGAATTCAGGAACCAGTTGCGCATCTTGATGCCACGCGCGGTCCGCGGCGCGAGGAACTTGCCCGCGTTGCCGTTGTCCGCGACCTTGGCGTGGGCCTTCATGATCTCGTTGTACCGAGCGAACGCCACCGCGTAATCGCCTCCGGCGAGCGCGAGTTCGCCTGCGATCACATACGCGCCGACCACGGCGAGCCCGGTGCCGAAGCCGCCGAGGGTGTTTCCCCACGCCGAGTCGCCGATCAGCGCGACGCGGCCTTTGGTGTAAACGCCCTTCAACTGGACTTGGCTGAGCGAGTCGAGATAGAAGTCGTCGAAGTCGGCCATCTCGTCGAGCATCCGTGGCACCTCCCAGTTCGTGTCAGCGAACACCCGCTCGACGATGCGCTTCTGCGCGTCGGTGTCGTCGCGGGAGTAGTCGAGCTCGGGGGAGGCGAACACGTAGAACTGCTGGGCTTTCGGGCCGCCGCTGATCGCCATTTTGCCTGGCGCGCTGTGGCCGTAGGCGATCACCCGTTCGCGCGGACCGGCCGCCTCCGTGCCCCAGGGGCTCGCCCCCGCGACGCAGTAGTAGTAGCCGAGGAATTTGACGAGGTCCGCTTCGGGTCCGAAGGCGAGCTTGCGTACCCGGGAGTGGATGCCGTCGGCGCCGAAGACCAGGTCGAAGCTGCGGGCCTGGCCGTGTTCGAACTCGACGTACACCCCGTCGGAGAGTTCGGTGAGCGCGCTGATGGAGTCGCCGAACAGGTATTCGCAGCGTTCGGCGGTGCGCTCGTACATGATCTCGGCCAGGTCGCCACGCAGGATCTCCAGGTCACCGCCGGTGAAGTCGCCGGACATGACGGCAAGCTGCTTGCCGTTGTCGTCGACGTAGATGGTGTCAGTGGTGCCGGTGCGCCGCTCGTTGACGTCGTCGAGGATGCCCATCCGCTCGAGCACGGTGAACTGGGTGTGGCCCTTGAAGTCGATGGCCTGGCCGCCTTGTCGCAGCGCGGGGGCCCGCTCGACCACGGTGACGTCGAAACCGTAGCGGTCGAGCCAATAGGCGAGGGCGGGACCGGCGACGCTGGCGCCGGAGATGAGAACGGACTGGTTACGCATGGTGACTCCCGAAGTCTGATCTGTGTCCATCGGATTCTGTTTCCGTCGGACACAAATCAGCGTATGGTAGACACAGTTTCGAGTCAAGCCGTTCGTCGAGAGGATCTGGTGATGCCGACGCCGACCACCGTCCAGCTCCTGTGGGGCACCCAACCGCGACCCAAGCGCGGGCCGAAGCCCGCCCTCTCGTTGGCGGGGATCGTCGCCGAGGCCATCGCCATCGCCGACGCCGAAGGGCTGACGAACCTGTCCATGCAGCGGCTGGCCGAGCGTCTCGGTTTCACCAAGATGTCGCTGTATCGGTATGTGCCAGGCAAGGAACAGCTGACCGCGCTGATGCTCGACGCTGCGATGGGTACGCCACCGGATACCACGGCGGTGCAACAGGATTCGAGCGAAGAAGGCTGGCGGAGCGGGTTGCGGCTATGGGCCGAAACGATTTTCGCGCAGTACATGGCGCATCCATGGGCCATCGAGCTCACGACGGGCAGACGCCCCTTCGGCCCCAACGAGCTCGGCTGGACCGAGAGCGCGCTGGTCGCACTCGCCGATACCGGTCTCACCGGCTCGGAACGACTCGACACCATCGTGTTGCTCAACGGCCATGCGCACAGCCTCGCGCAGCAGCTGCATTCCCTCGGCGGCGAGCAGCCGGCGCTCGAGTTCGCCGAGCAGTTCACCGAGATGATGACCGAGGCGGGGGACCGTTTTCCCGCTGTGCGTGCCGCCTTCGCCGAAGAGGCGGCAGCCGCGCAGGCTCCGCCGCCATCGGGTGGTCCGAACGATGCGTTGAACTTCGGCATCGACCGCGTGCTGGACGGGCTCGGCGTCCTGATCGCCCGTCGCGCATCGGCCGGCGGCCGGTCGTAGCTGCCTGCCGTACGCGGGACACATCGCTGATCGTGCGTCGGCCTGCCGGTACGTGATATTCACGAATTCGCACCTGCCGGGCAGTGTGCCCGAGCGCCTATCGTCGGAGCATGACCCAGGAACTCGAACTACAGCAAGATGCGATCACGACGGTGCGGGAGTTTCTCACCGCGCTTCAACTCGACGCTGTCAAGGAGGCCGTCGAGGTGCTTCACCCGGACGTCGTCTGGAAGAACACCTCGCTGCCGGATGTGCGCGGCCTCCGCCGGGTCGGTGGTGTGCTGCGCGGATTGGAGCGGAACTGGGCCGGGTTCGGGGTCGAGATCCACCACATCGCCGCCAACGGTGACATCGTGCTCACCGACCGCACCGACATTCTGCGGGTCGGTCCGGTCAGCATCGCGTTCTGGGTGACCGGCACCTTCGAACTGCGCGACGGCCGAATCATCCTGTGGCACGACCACTTCAGCTGGGAGAACCTCCTGCGCGGCGCGGTCGTCGGCGTCGTGCGCGCCGCGTTGCCGCGCCGCTGAAGCTCAGTCGCGAATATGCTGCTGGGCGAGCATCTTTCGCCAGCGCTCGACCGAATCGATCATGTCCCTGCCGACGAATTCGAGGAAATGGCTGGTGTTGTGCGCGCGGGCGCCTGCTGGTGTGTCGACGCCGAGCATCTCGGCCCCGCGCCTGGCGATCTCGGCGAGGTCGTAGACCTGCTGCGCGCTCGTCAACGTTGCACGGACCCAAGCATGTTCGTCGACGATGTAGTGCTCGCGGCGGCTGTTGGCCTGCCGTTCCCGCCGGATCAGTCCCTGGGTTTCGAGTTGGTTGACGGCGGTCGAGACGGTCGCCGCGCTGACCTGTAATCGCTGCACGAGCTCGGCGGCGGTGCGGCTGCCGCCGTCGGCGAGGTACAACTCGGCGAGCACCGCGCCCGAGCTGCGCGGAAGTCCGGTCCGGACAAGCAGTTTGATGAACTGCTCGCTGAATTCGCGCACCGCCGCATCGTCCGCCTCGGCCGGTTGCGGCGCCTGCACAGGCGCCCGGCGCCTGCGCGCTCGCTGCACGGTCGCCAGCTGGGCGCGCTCGGGCCGGTAGCGGTTCGGCCCGCCGTTGCGGCTCACTTCCCGGCTGACCGTCGACGTCGGCCGTGCCATCCGCCGGGCAATCTCGGCATAGCCGAGACCTTCGCGCAGGCCCTCGGCGATCTGCCTGCGATCCTCTTTGGTCAGCCTGCCGCCGGGCATGCGCGCCTCCCCTTGTCCTATCTGCTGCGCGGTCCAGTATTGCGCTCAGCCGCATCTCATTGCAACGACACCGTTCGGCACAGTGCATTCAACCGCGGCGTCATTGCAATTCAAATCTGTTATTTAGCAGCATATTTGGCGTGAAGACCGGCGAAATTCGTTGAAGCTTCAGTGAACGCAACGTAGCGTTTTACATGAACTAAAAATTCACGTTCACCAAGGAGATCGCCATGAACGAGTCTCTGTCCGAGGCAGTCGAACTGCCGACCACCCGCCCCTCCGGATGTCCCCTCGACCCACCGACGGAACTGTCCACTTTGCGCGAGCGTCGGCCATTGGTCCGGATGCGCTTTCCCGACGGTCACGACGGCTGGCTGGCCACCGGCCACGCGACCGTGCGCGCGGTGCTCGCCGATCCCCGTTTCAGCGTGCGCTACGAACTCCAGCACTACCCGCTGGCGGATACGGGCGCGATGCCGCAGGCGATGCCGGGGGACATGCTCGGATTCGATGCCCCCGAGCACACCCGCTACCGCAAGCTGCTGGTCGGCAAGTTCACGGTCCGGCGGATGCAGCAGCTCACCGCACACGTCGAAGAGATCACGGCCGCGCACCTGGACGCGATGGCGCGCGACGGTGGTCCGGTCGACCTGGTCCAGGCCTTCGCCTATCCGATCCCGGCGCTGGTCGTCTGTGAACTGCTGGGCGTCCCGTACGTGGATCGCGACAACTTTCAGCGGTACGCGGCGTCCGCCAATGATCTGAACGTCTCCATGGCGGAGCGGATGGCGGCCTTTGCCGCAGTGGCGGAGTACATGCGGGGGCTGGTCGTCGCCAAGCGTGCGGCGCCGACGGACGACGTGCTCAGTGACCTCGTCGCCAGTGATCTGGACGAGGACGAACTCACCGGCCTCGGCACCCTGCTACTCGGCGCAGGCCTGGACACCACGGCGAACATGCTCGCGCTCGGCACCTACGCGCTGTTACGCAACCCCGAGCAGTGGGCGGCCCTGTGCGACCGGCCCGACCTCGCCGATCTGACCGTCGAGGAACTGATGCGCTACCTGAGCATCGCGCACACGACCACCCGGACCGCGCTCGCCGACGTCGAGCTCGACGGCCAGCTGATCAAGGCGGGCGAGTCGGTCGCGCTGTCCATCCAGGCGGCCAATCGGGATCCGGCCAGATTCGACGAACCGGACACCCTCGATGTCCGCCGCACCGCGGTCGGCCAGCTCGGCTTCGGCCACGGCGTGCACCAGTGTCTCGGTCAGCAGCTGGCCCGGGTCGAGATGCGAGTTGCCTTCCCCGCGTTGGCGACTCGCTTCCCGACGCTACGCCTCGCCATCCCGGACGACGAGGTCGCGTTGCGGCACGACTCCGACATCTATGGCGTGCACGCGCTTCCGGTCACCTGGTAGGAGGGGAGCCGATGGATATCACCATCGACAGGGGCCGCTGCGTCGGCGCCGGGATGTGCGTGCTGCTCGTTGCCTCGGTGTTCGATCAGGGTGCCGACGACGGCAAGGTGACCTTGCTCGACCCTGCGCCGCTGCCCGATGCGCGCGCCGCGGTGCTGGAGGCCGCGCAAGTCTGCCCGTCCGGCGCGATCACCGTTGCCGTGGACCAGAACTCGGAGGCCCAGCGCACTCGCAAGCGCTCCGCCGGACCGAGCGCGGCTCAGCCCCGTTCGATCAGATACTCCAGATAGAACGGCCGCAACACCTCGGCGACCTCGCCGTCGCCCGCATGGAAGTAGTCGTCGAGCAGCGGAAGCACGTACTTGATGTCGGCTTCGCTCTCGCCGAGGTTGCCCGCGGCGGCCTCGGCGGCCGGGATCGAGCTGAGCAGCCGCCACAGGAACCTCACGTCCCCGTGCCGCACCGCCAGCTTCACCGCACGATCGTGCAGTTCCTTCGACGACAGCTTCTCGAGGTCTTCGTTTCCGGCCATAACAGCGACTCTAGTTGGCGGTGCCGCTACACAGCTATGACCTGGCCACTAGGGGATCAGCGAGTGAGGTTTACGACAAATTCACGGACACGCCTACCTGTGCGGGAGCGGGGAAGCGTAGTTCGGCGGTAGCGTCGGAGGTGCGGGCCGCGGCGGTGTGGCTCGTACGGGAGGTCCTGAACCGTGACTGAGCTAATCAGTTCGAGGGGGCCGGCACCCGGCCCTCGTGGTTTCTGACGGCAACGTCAGGTCCCATCAGGACGGACCGGTCCAGCGAGATCGTTCGTGCGGGTGCCGCGCGGACACAAAGGAGCCCACCGTGACTGCTGCACGCTCCGTTCCCGCTCCCTCGGCGCAATCCCGTTCCGCGAAAGGCGGAACCGCCGCGAAGGGGGCCCGCCCCTCGCATTCCCTCGCCAATACCTTCGTCATCGATACGTCGGTCCTTTTGTCCGATCCCTGGGCTTTCACCCGGTTCGGCGAGCACGACGTCGTCCTACCGCTGGTCGTCATCAGCGAACTCGAAGGTAAACGGCATCACCATGAACTGGGCTGGTTCGCGCGGGAAGCCCTGCGCAACCTGGACGATCTTCGCCTGCAGTTCGGCAGGCTGGATCAGCAGGTGCCGATCGGCACCGAGGGCGGAACGCTGCAGGTGGAACTGAACCACACCGATCCCGCGGTCCTTCCGGTCGGATTCCGCACCGACACCAATGATTCCCGAATCCTGGCGTGTGCGCTCAACCTGGCGGCCGAGGGCCGCGAGGTGGTGCTCGTGTCCAAGGACATTCCGCTACGGGTCAAAGCGAGTGCGGTGGGCTTGCAAGCCGACGAGTATCACGCACAGGACGTCGTCACCTCCGGCTGGTCCGGCATGGTCGAGCTCGACGTCAGCTCGGCACAGATCGACCAGCTCTACTCGGAGTCCGTGCTCGATCTGGACGACGCCCGAGAACTGCCGTGCCACACCGGAATCCGGTTGCTCGGCAGCAGCTCCAGCGCACTCGGCCGGATCACTCCGGACAAGCGGGTGCAGCTGGTGCGCGAACGCGAGGCGTTCGGCCTGCACGGCCGTTCCGCCGAGCAGCGCATCGCGTTGGACCTGTTGCTCGACGAGAGCATCGGCATCGTCTCGCTCGGCGGCCGGGCTGGCACCGGCAAATCCGCGCTCGCGTTGACCGCGGGCCTGGAAGCGGTGCTGGAAAGGCGAACTCAGCGCAAGGTCGTTGTCTTCCGTCCGCTCTACGCGGTCGGCGGCCAGGAACTCGGCTATCTGCCTGGCAGCGAGAGCGAGAAGATGGGCCCGTGGGCCCAGGCGGTCTTCGACACGCTCGACGGGCTGGCCAGCCGCGAGGTGATGGAGGAGGTGCTCAGCCGCGACATGCTGGAGGTGCTGCCGCTCACCCACATTCGCGGTCGTTCGCTGCACGATTCGTTCGTGATCGTCGACGAGGCACAGTCACTGGAGCGCAATGTGCTGCTCACGGTGCTGAGCCGACTCGGGACCGGATCGCGGGTCGTGCTCACCCACGACGTGGCTCAGCGCGACAATCTGCGCGTCGGCAGGCACGACGGCGTGGCGGCGGTGATCGAAAAGCTCAAGGGTCACCCGCTGTTCGCGCATATCACGCTGACCCGTAGCGAGCGTTCGCCGATCGCGGCGCTCGTCACCGAGATGCTGGAGGAGTACGGGCCGAGCGCCTAACGCCCGAACTGGGTGGTGTGTTTCACCTCACAATGGCCGGGTAATATCCCCGCGATAGCTGTTCGGTATGACCCGGCGTGTCACTTGTTGATTCGCCGGGTCATTGCTGAACATCGGCCTAGGCTGCCAGCGGCGTCACCGAGTCGGCGACGTCCTCGGTAGCCACTTTCGAGAGGATGGAAATGCACCACTTCGCTCGACGAACGGCTGGATACACTGCCCTGCTCGCCGCCGCCGGACTGATCGTCGCCGGCTGCAGCAAGGATGACAACAAGAACGACAACAACGCCGCGGCGGTGACAACTTCCGCCGCAGGCATGCAGCACGGCGAGGAGCGCGCCTCCGGTGCGGCGGAAGAGACCAAGATCGCCACGCAGGCCGGTGACCTCACCGTCTCCGGCGCGATCTTCGACAAGTACGTGCAGAACGGCGGCCCGACCGGCGCGCTCGGCGCCCCGCTGGAAGCCCAGGAGTCCGGCCCGAACGAAGGCAGGTACCAGGACTTCGTCGGCGGCACCGTCTACAAGGCCAAGGACGGCGAGGCCCACATCGTCTGGGGCGAGATCCGCAAGGCTTGGGAAGAGAACGGCGGCGCCATGGGCAAGCTCGGCTACCCGACCAGCGACGAGAAGGACATCGCAGGCGGCAAGGCGAGCGACTTCTCCGGTGGCACCATCACCTGGGTCGACGGCAAGACGACCGTCACCATGAAGTAGGTAGCCAGTTCGGTGTCCGGGGCCGCTGTGGTCATTCACCCAGCCTGCTTCGTCGGCTGCCCTCCCGCCGCCGCGGTCTCGGACGCCTGTTCAGTCTCATTCAACGACTGCCCGGATCACGGGCTCACCCGCTAGGTTGGCTAGGTGCAAACTCTTTTGACCGATCGTGAGCTGCTCGAATCGCTCGCACTCGATGTGGAAGCCGTCCTGCGTCGTCACATCGACGCCGCCGACGGGTGGCAGCCGCACGAGTACGTGCCATGGGACGACGGCCACAACTTCGCGTTCCTCGGTGGCATCGATTGGGAGCCGGAACAATCCGAGCTCAGCGATGTCGCCAAACTTGCGTTGACCGTCAGCGTGCTCATCGCGGACAACCTGCCCGCGTACCACCGCGAACTCGGCAAGTACCTACGCACCGGCGCCTGGTGGCGCTGGGTCGGCCGGTGGACCGCCGAGGAGAACCGGCACGAGATCATGATCCGCAACTACCTCATGACGACCAGGTCGGTGGACCCGGTCGAGCTGGAGCGGATGCGGATGGCGCACATGACCACCGGTTTCCGCCGTCCCGGCATGCACCTGCTCGACGTGCTGGCCACCTGTGCGTTCGAAGAGACCGCCGCCGCGATCCGGCACCGCAACACCGCGGCGCTGAAGGAGAACCCGATGGTCACCGCGATGGCCGAGCGGATCGCCCGCGACGACGAGCTGCAGGCAGTGGTCTTCGCCGACCTCGTCGCCGCCGGTCTCGACCTCGCGCCGGATCAGGCGCTGCGCGCGATCGCCGACCGGGTCGCCGACTTCGCGGTGCCGTCGGTGACGCTGGCCGACGGCCGCAACAGTGACGACGTGCTCGCCGAGGCCGGGATCTACAACCGGGCCGACGAGGGCGCGTTGGTGTTCAAGCCGCTGTTGCGACGGTGGAACGTCTTCACGAGGACGGATCTCGGCGAAGTGGGCGAGCAGGCTCGCGCCGAACTCGCGCATCTGCGCGACTGAATTTCCGCCGGTCGGCGCAAGGATTTATGGCGCCGACCGGATTCCTTTCTTGATTCGCGAAAAAAAGGATGAAACACGCGTCGCGTTGCCTGCGATTAGCTGTGTACATCCGCATTGTGCGGAAGCAAGAAAGGAAAGAAAACATGCTCACAGGATTCTTGGCCACCCTCGTAACCATCTTCGGCGCTGGCGCAGTCGGGGTACTGGCCGCACTCGGCATCCTTCTGTGATGTCCCGCGCGGGCAAGTCTGTTGATTCCGATCTGCCCGCGCCGAATCGTGTAAACGCCGCGTCGGAATACCCTTAAGAGGGTCCGACGTGGCGTTTCACCTTCTACCTAAGAGGGTTGCTACTTACCCGTCTTTCACCTTCGCCATCGAAAGAACGTCCAAACGCCGGTCGAGTTCTGCCTCGGTGAGTTTCTCATCGAGCAGCCCGCGATCGATAACCGTCTGGCGAATTGTCTTCTTGTTCTTCAACGCTTCCTTCGCGACCGCGGCGGCCTCCTCGTAACCGATTGCCGAATTCAGCGGAGTCACAATGGAAGGCGATGATTCCGCAAGAGTGCGCAAATGCTCTTCGTTGGCGACCAGCCCACGCACACACTTGTCGGCGAACAACCGGGACACATTGGCGAGCAACCGAATCGACTCGAGCAGGTTGCGCGCCATCACCGGAATGTAGACATTCAGTTCGAAGGCGCCGTTCGCGCCGCCGAACGCGACAGCCGCGTCGTTGCCGATCACCTGCGCCGCCACCTGGGTAACCGCCTCGGGCAGTACCGGATTGACCTTGCCAGGCATGATCGAGCTGCCAGGCTGCAGATCCGGCAGCTGCAGTTCGCCGAGTCCGGTGAGCGGCCCCGATCCCATCCAGCGAATGTCGTTCGCGATCTTGGTGAGGCTCACCGCGATGGTGCGCACCGCACCGGACGCCTCGACCAGCCCATCGCGGGCAGCCTGCGCCTCGAAGTGATCCTGCGCCTCGCGCAGCGCATCGATACCGGTCGAGCGGACCAGCTCCGCGACCACCTTGGCGCCGAAACCGTCCGGCGCGTTGAGGCCGCTGCCGACCGCGGTGCCGCCGATGGGCAGCTCGCCGAGGCGCGGCAGCGTCGCCATCACGCGTTCGATGCTCGCGGCGATCTGCCTGGTGTAGCCGCCGAATTCCTGGCCGAGGGTGACCGGAACCGCGTCCATCAGATGGGTGCGGCCCGACTTCACCACGGTCCGCCACTGAGTTGCCTTGTCCAACAGTGCAAGTCGCAGATGTTCCAGCGCGGGAACGAGATCGGTGATGACCGCCTCGGTGGCGGCAAGGTGCACAGCGGTCGGGAAGGTGTCGTTGGACGACTGCGACATGTTGACGTCGTCGTTCGGGTGCACGGTGACGCCGTTCGCCTTCGCGATCGAGGCGATCACCTCGTTGGCGTTCATGTTCGAGCTGGTGCCGGAGCCGGTCTGGAACACATCGATCGGGAACTGGTCGTCGTGCTTGCCGTCGGCGATCTCGGTGGCCGCGGCGATGATGGCGTCGGCCTTCGCGGGATCGAGCAGGCCGAGGTCCCGATTCACCTTGGCGCAGGCGGCCTTCAGCAGGCCGAGCGCCCGGATCTGCGCGCGCTCCAGGCCGCGTCCGCTGATCGGAAAGTTCTCAACGGCCCGCTGGGTTTGCGCCCGCCACAGGGCGTTGACCGGCACCCGGACCTCACCCATGGTGTCGTGCTCGATGCGGTACTGCGTCTCCTCCGTCATGTTTCCGACCATATGCCCGACTCGCCCCCAATGGGGCTGCCACGCCTGAGGCGTTTTGCACAGTGCGGAACACGCGGAGGTGGGAATACGAAAGACGCGCGAGCCGGGTGGCTCACGCGTCTTTCGTGCTGTCGATTCTGACGTGCAGGCGGATCAGGGGAGCGGCGGCACCGCGTCCTCGTCGCCGAGGAAGTCGACCGAGGAGTACTCGCGCAGCTTGGTCAGCCGGTGGTAGGCGTCGATCATCCGGACCGTGCCGGACTTGGAGCGCATGACGATCGACTGGGTGGATGCGCCGCCGCTGTAGTAGCGGACGCCGCGCAGCAGGTCGCCGTCGGTGACGCCGGTGGCGCAGAAGAAGACGTTGTCGCCTGCCACCAGGTCCTCGGTGGTGAGCACGCGGTCCAGATCGTGGCCGGCGTCGATCGCCTTCTGGCGCTCCTCGTCGTCCTTGGGGGTGAGCATGCCCTGCAGCGCGCCGCCCATACAGCGCATCGCGGCGGCCGCGATGATGCCCTCCGGGGTGCCGCCGATGCCGACCAGGATGTCGGTGCCGGAATCGGGGCGGGCCGCAGCGATCGCGCCTGCGACGTCACCGTCGGAGATCAGCCGGATGCGCGCGCCCGCGTCGCGGACCTCCTGGATCAGCTCGGCGTGCCGCGGCCGGTCCAGGATGCAGACGGTCAGGTCGGACTTCGACGAGTTCTTCGCCTTGGCGACCCTGCGGATGTTCTCGGCGATCGGGGCGGAGATATCGATCACGTCGGCGGCATCGGGACCGACCGCGATCTTGCTCATGTAGAACACCGCGGACGGATCGAACATGGCGCCGCGCTGCGCGACCGCCAGCACCGCGATGGCGCCGGGCGAACCCTTCGACATCAGCGTGGTGCCGTCGACCGGGTCGACCGCGAAGTCGACCTCGGGACCGGTGCCGTCACCGACCAATTCGCCGTTGTAGAGCATCGGCGCGTGGTCCTTCTCGCCCTCGCCGATGACCACGATGCCGCGCATGGACACGGAGTTCACCAGCTGCCGCATCGCGTCGACCGCGGCACCGTCGCCGCCCTCCTTGTCGCCGCGTCCGACCCACCGGCCTGCGGCCATCGCACCGGCCTCGGTGACGCGGACCAGCTCGAGTGCGAGGTTGCGGTCCGGTGCCTCGCGGCGGCTCGGTGTCGGGGTTGCCGTCATTGCGGGGTGCCTCCTGTGCGTCGATAGAACTCCAACGGCTCACGCATGGTCCCTGGCCGCGCGAACCGGTCCGCACGATTGTCTCACTCGAAGTGAGACGCCCGTACACCCTGCTGGCGATCGGGGTGCGAGCGGGAGCACCGACCGCGCAAGTGGATACTGAGTGCGTGTCCCCGCAAAAGCCACGCATCCTGAACGACTATCGGGACCTGTTCTGGTCGCTGATTCCGCTGGTATTGATCGCCGTGGTATTCGCGGGACTCGCGAGCCAATGTAGTTTCGCCGCAAACGGTCCGACGCAGGGACAGATCCCGCACTTCGATGTGAAGGCGGCACTCAGCGCCGACGCGCGCACCCTGCCGTTCCCGATCAGGAACCCGGCCGTGCCCGCCGAGTGGAAGCCGAACTCGGGCAGCCGCGAAGCCATCAGCGGCACCGGCGGCGGACCGATCAGCACTGTCGGCTACATCACTACCCAGGGCACCTACATGCGCTTCAGCCAGAGCAACGCCACCGAGGAGGCGCTGGCCCGCTTCGTCCTCAGCGGCCCCCGCTACGGCAGCGGCACCGAACAGGTCGCAGGCCAGAAGTGGGTCGTCTACGCCGAGCCTGGCGCCGAATCCGCATGGGTCGCCGACTTCGGCCAGTCCCGCGTCCTCATCACCGGCGCAGGCAACAAGGAAGCCTTCACCACCCTGGCCCAAGCCATCACCACCGCCCAACCCATCGCCAAGTAACGTCGCTGCCTGGTAGAGGCACCGAATATTGCTTGCCGCTTGGGTTTTCGGCAGAACTACCGGTGGCTGACGACGTTGACGACGGCGCCGCTGGGGTCGCGGACGAAGAAGCGGCGGACGCCCCAGTCTTCGTCGCGGATCGGGTAGACGATATCGGCGCCCGCCGCGGTCATGGCGGCGTGCACGGCGTCCACATCGTCGACCTCGACACTCATGGTCGGCTGTGGATCATGCGCGTCCTGGGTGAAGAGCAAGACCTGGGCGGTGGGGTTGGACGGCGAGGCCATCGTGACAACCCAGCCGAGGTCCATGACCTCTTCGAAACCGAGCCGCCGGTAGAAGTCCCGGCTGCCTTGCATGTCGGGGGTGCGGATATCGGGGGTGGCGCGGCGGATCGTCACTTCTCGTCCTCTAAATCGGTGCGCGACAAGGCATCCTCGACGCGTTTCCTGGCGCCGGCCAGATGCTCCTCACAGCGGTTGGCCAGCGCTTCGCCGCGTTCCCACAGCGCGAGCGACTCATCGAGGTCGAGGCCGCCCTGTTCGAGCATCTTCACGACATTGACCAATTCGTCGCGGGCGCGCTCGTAGCCGAAGGTGGCGATCTCGGCCAGTTCGGTCTCGGCATCCTTGCCGGCTTCGGCCAAGGTCAGATCCTCCTCATTCGGTGTTCGTGTCGTTGTTCTCGGCTGCTTGCCTGCCCAGCGCCTGAGTGCCGAGCGCGGCCGCGGTCACCGCGCCGTCGGCGACCCTGATGCGCAGCTGGCTGCCAGCGGGTGCGTCATCGATCGTGCGCACCACATGCCGTTCGGTGCCTGCGACACGCTGCACGACAGCGTAGCCACGCGCCAGCGTCGCCGCCGGTCCCACCGCGGTGAGCTTCTCGCGCAGATGGCGGGTCGCGGTGGCTTCGGTGCGCAGGAAGTGTTCGGCAGTGCGCCGGGCCGAGGCGCGCAACCGCTCGATTTCCTCACGGCGACGGTCGATTTCGCGCAGCGGGTCGGCGAGCACCGGACGCGACCGCAGCTGGGTCAGCGCGCGCGTCTCCCGGTCGACCCAGCCGCGCAGCGCGGCGGCCGAGCGGGCACGCATATCGCGCACGCCCGCCAATTCCGCGGCGGCATCGGGCACCACCCGCTTCGCGGCGTCGGTGGGGGTCGCTGCGCGCAGATCGGCGACGAGATCGCTGAGCGGGTTGTCGGGTTCGTGGCCGATCGCGCTGACGATCGGCGTGGTCGCGGCGACAATCGCGCGGCACAGCGCCTCGTCGGAGAAGGGCAGCAGGTCTTCCACGCTGCCGCCGCCGCGGGCGAGCACGATCACCTCGACGGCCGGGTCGCGGTCGAGCTGAGCCAGCGCCTCCAGCATCTGCGGTACCGCGGTCGGGCCCTGCACCGCGGTGTTGCGGATCTCGAAACGCACTGCGGGCCAGCGGTTCCTGGCCATGGTCAGCACGTCGCGTTCGGCGGCGCTTGCCCGGCCGGTGATGAGGCCGATGGTCTTGGGCAGGAAGGGGAGCGGGCGCTTGAGCCGGGGATCGAAGAGCCCCTCGGCGGCGAGCAGTGCCTTCAGTCGCTCGATGCGGGCAAGCAGCTCGCCGATGCCGACCGGCCGAATCTCGATGACGCGCAACGACAGTGTGCCGCGCCCGGTGAAGAAGGAGAGTTTGCCGTAGACCACGACCCGGCTGCCCTCCTGCAGCGGGATCGGGGACTTGCGGATGAGGTCGGGATCGCAGGTCACCGACAGCGACATGTCGGCGGACGGGTCGCGCAGCACCAGAAACGCGGTCCTGGTGCCAGGTCGCAGCGAGATCTGAGTGATCTGGCCTTCGACCCAGATGCTGCCGAGCCGGTCGATCCACTGCGCCACCTTGAGGGAGACGGAGCGGACCGGCCACGGCTGTTCGGCGGAATTCGCCGGTGCGGCGGAGGATGCGGCCTGCTGGTTCGACGCGGCAGGCTGGGCCGACTCCGGTTGGCCGGCCGCATCCCGGCCAACCGTCGACGAAGGTGTCCGAGGTTCGGTCACTGGGCCCGCACGGTGGCGATCCGGTTCGTCAGCATGGTCACGAACGGCGCCCTTGCGCGGGTCTGCTGCTCGTAGTCGAGCAGTGCGGTGAGGTCTTCGATGGTCAGCATGCGCAGGCGGGCGCGCAGCTGGGCCAAGGTCATGGCGGCGTAGTCGTAGCGGGTGGCTACTTCCGGCGCGTCGATCTCCTGCGCGGGTTCTTCCGTCGCGGCGATCGGGGCTTCCGGTTCCGGCTCAACGGTTTCCGGCTCGATGGTGCGCACCGAGGTGGTGTGCCCGTTGCGCTCGGACGCGCGGGCGGTGGCCTCGGCGGGCAGGGATTCGCGGGCGGTGAAGGTGGGCGAGGGGGGCTCTTCGGCGTCGTACCGGTCGAAGCGACTGGCACGCGTGCTGCTCGGCGCTTGCTCGGCGTCGAGGTCCTCGTCGAAGGTTGCCCACTCCGGCTGTTCCTCCGGAGCATTGGTCAACCGGTCGAAGACCGCGTCGCCCTTGAGCGCGAGACTGGTGACGAACTGCTGGAAATGCATGGTCGTCTGCAGCATCTGACTGATGGCGGTAATCGGCAAATTCATTGCGGCCGTGGGTAACCGACGAGTTTCCTCAATGGCGTAAACGGCGGCACCGGCGGCTACCCTTGCCAGGAACGGTGGTCGAAACATGGTCCTAGCCTGCCCGAAATGGCGTGCTGTGCAAAGGTCGGGGCTCACGGGACCGATTCTGGACCATGAAACTGTGCATCGGCACTACGCCTCGCCGCTGTGTGCGGAGTTCTCGATGCCGGTTGCCACTGGGAGATCGGTCCCATGCCTGAGCGGCGGATATCACGCTGTATCCGAACTACCACCGAGCGGGCCTGCATGGTGACGCATCGCTACCTCCTCCGGCCAGGACCGCTCAGCCGCGGGCACGTAAGCTGTGGGCATGTCCACGGCCATACCCCTGAACGTCGGAATCACCCGCTCGGCGGGTGCCGGAACCACCGAGTCCGTCGGCAAGCGCGTGCTGCTAGCGGAGCCGCGAGGGTACTGCGCCGGCGTGGACCGGGCCGTGGAAACCGTCGAGAAGTCGCTGGAGAAGCACGGCGCGCCGATCTACGTGCGCAAAGAGATCGTGCACAACCGGCACGTCGTGGAAACCCTGCGTGAGCAGGGCGTCATCTTCGTCGACGAGACCGACGAGGTGCCGGAAGGCGCGGTCGTGGTGTTCTCGGCGCACGGCGTTTCGCCTGCGGTGCACGAATCGGCCGCCGCCCGCAACCTGCACACCATCGACGCGACCTGCCCGCTGGTGACGAAGGTGCACCAGGAGGCGAAGCGTTTCGCCCGCGACGATTACGACATCCTGCTGATCGGTCACGAAGGCCACGAGGAAGTCGAAGGCACGGCAGGTGAGGCGCCCGATCACGTGCAGTTGGTGGACGGCCCCGCCTCGGTCGACAAGGTGACCGTGCGCGACGAGTCGAAAGTGATTTGGCTCTCACAGACCACGCTGAGCGTCGACGAGACGATGGAAACCGTCCGACGCCTGCGTGAGCGTTTCCCGACGCTGCAGGATCCGCCGAGCGACGACATCTGCTACGCGACCCAGAACCGTCAGGTCGCGGTCAAGGCGATGGCGCCCGAATGCGATCTGGTGATCGTCGTCGGGTCCCGCAACTCCTCCAACTCGGTCCGGCTGGTCGAGGTCGCGCTCAACGCGGGCGCCAAAGCGTCCTACCTGGTCGACTACGCCCGCGAAGTGGACCAGGCCTGGCTCGACGGCGTCAGCACCGTCGGCATCACCTCCGGCGCCTCGGTCCCCGAAATCCTGGTCCGCGGCGTCCTCGACATGCTCGAGGAACACGGCTTCGCCGACGTCCAGCCGGTAACCACCGCCAACGAAACCCTCGTCTTCTCCCTGCCCCGCGAACTACGCACCACCACCCGCCGCTGATACACGGTTTCCACAGCGCCCCAACCTGCCGCTCACTGCGCGGGGTGGCGGTGCCCAGTTCGCTCCGCTGAACCTCTGCACTGGCGGAGGGGTGCGACAGTCACGTGGTGACGCATTCGATCCGCTGAACTTCAGCGCTGGCGGAGGGCCCGACGATCACGTGGTGACGCATTCGATCCATTGAACCTCTGCACCAATGGAGCGGCGCGACAGTCATGTGGTGACGTACCCCTCGCCCAGCTGACGCACGACCATCCGCATACGCCCGCAGTGGGCTGCCGTTGCGGCACAACGGGTTCCGCCGCCCAGCCTGTGCGCCCGGTGGTGGTCGCGTGGCACACTCCGGCACAGCTGACGGCCGAACGCGTCGACCGGGTGAACTTTGTTTGCAGACGTAGCAGGGGCACGTCGGGTCAGGCTGGCCTCGCTGGCCTCAGAGGCATTCGAGGCCGGTATGCACGCCGCGGGTGGCAGAGCTTTGGCACGCCGCGGCGTAGGTTGTGCGCGCGACGGTGGCTGTGTTGGCGTGAGAGAAGTGGTGGGTGTCGCGGGTGCGTGTTGTAGCCATTTCTCTCACGCCGAGGTTCAGCGTCGTGTGGGCGGGTGGCTACAGGTTTTCGGGTCGGCGGCGTTCGGTGCGGCTCGAATCGCGTTCGCGGTAGCGGACATTGGGCTGGGGGTGGGGTGGGGGAAGATCGCTGCGGCGGC
>NZ_BDAY01000050.1 GCF_001612685.1 Nocardia altamirensis NBRC 108246 | reverse complement strand
CGTGCTCGCCTTCCCCGAAGTCGATTCCCGCTACGCGGGAACGTCTTCCACTCACGACTAGTCTAATTCTGTTGCTACGCAACAGCATTAACCGTCCTATTCATTCCGATTGTGCGGCTACGCCGCATAATCTCTCACGCTTCACTTACACCGAATCTGTTGCTACGCACCAGATCTGACTGAAACAATATACGCCTACACCGGCGTACGGCTACCGCCGGACACCCCCTCCCCCCGTTCGAGCAACTGTGCTCACGCAAGCGCTAGCATGCGCGCACCAGCAGCATAAGGCTTTGTACAGCAACTGTTTTCGCCTGATACATACCAATCTACTTGTCGCACAATCTATTTCGACAGCAGATCGACGGCGCTAGCATGCTCAGGCCGGCGTCTACTTCGTTATCTAATTGTTACTGTCCACCCTCTTTCTCATTGCCCCTTGTAAGGGGTAACGTCAGTCTCAATCGAAACGAAGGGAGAAACCGAAATGGCAACCAGGCCAGTTCGCACAGCCGACACCCCCGCCTATATCTCGAATCGTGAGACGTTTCAAACGCACGGTTCAATGTCCGGCGAATATCTGTCGCAATTCTCCGCATCACGTACCGGTCGGCTCCCCGAGTCCCACCGGGAAGTATGGGAGCTCGACTACAAGGCAAGCCAGGACGCGGGAACGGCTATGTATGTAGTCCGGTCCTACGACACGCCGATCGCGTGGTGGACAGCGCATGCGGGTTGGTTTATTCCGAACGAAAAATACACCCAAACCACATCCACTCGGCATCAGAGCCGTCTGTGGTCGATTCGGAAAGCCGCATAGAAATGGCGCACAAAATAACCGCCCGTAGCAAAGTGACCGTAATCGAACGTCACCAAATCGGCCGAAAGAACTCTGAATTCGTGCGTGAATCTGTTGTGACATTCGCAACAGTAAAGCGCTGGGCGGACGAAACGGGAAGTGGTGACCCTATGCGCTCGGTCGACAATATCGCCGGTGATCCGAAAACCAGCGAAACCGTTCATTGGCGCGTCTATTACTACTTTTATGGTGTGCCGCACGCGCACGACTTTCACATCTATTTGAAAGGTGAGGGCAAATGACCGCATACGACTATAGGACAAATCCCCATCCGTACATTCCGTATTCACAACGTCGACTTAGTGACCCTTGTCCGCAGTCACGCCCGGAATGGTTCGCTACCAAGCATTTGCATAGCGAGGTAAGAATGTTGTTGCGCATGAACGCCAAATATGGGACTCATGTACTCCGGGTGAAAGCTGAGCTCGACCTTATGGATATCATCCGCCAGCGCGAAACAAATTTCCGTGTCGTGTTCCGCAGCGTGAACGGTGGACTGTCTTGCTATGAGCTTTCCAAGGTTTCCGGTTACGCCGATTTGAAGAAAGCACGGCAGCATGCGCGCAAGATTCTACGCGAATTCTCGTGCTATTACCGCGCGTACATATTCGACGGCACCGAACTCGCTGAGAGCTTGGTACGCGATGGAACGCGCACATTCGAGACACCCATTGATGAAATCGACGCGCCGCTTATGGGTGCAACCGATATAGGCGCATCGCGTCCATTGTTGACTGTTTAATTCGGTCGGTCTCAGGAAAAGGAACGGTGTGATGGCATGGGCGGTTATTCAAGAGGGCGGCTCATCTCGTGAGTTCTATGTACATGTGCTCGATACCGAGGACGACGCGACAGACTATAGGTTCAATTGCGGAACGGCAGCGTACGCCACGACAGACCCTGTCGAAATGCCGGAGTCTACCGATTGGGTAGCGCTGGCCAAGCTGGCCGGGTCTATTGGGTCGCTGGAGTGCCTAGGTATCCCCGAGCACGGTCATTGTCGGTCGTGCGGCGCGCGCGACAACAAGCCGCATTTCGACGATTGCGAAAAGGAGTAGTGCCATGGCATGGGTAGTGATTATGGATTGCGAGGACGGTTCTCTGCATGTCAATTCAGGGGAAACGTTAGATGAGTCGATTGACTACCGAATGGACTGTATGAACGACGGCGGATACAAGACTACGGAGCCGTTCCAAATGCCCGACGAAACGGACTGGAATTCGTACGAGAAAGAGATACAAGGGGCTTCATTCAAATTCGAATTCCCGGAGTGAGAGCCGAACACAGCAGCGTTTCCTTAGTTGCGACTGAGGTACTTGTGTCGAGTCCGACGATACGCGGACTCGGTACTAGAAGTTCAGACGTACAGACATCATGAAAGAGGTTCGAGATGACTACAAAGATTGAGATTCTGGACAACCTGAAATCTCGCAAAGTCACTAAGGCAGAACTGTGCGACGAATTGGCCTCTCTGGCCGAGTCGGCCCTTTTCGCAGCAGGAACGGAGGTATATTCCGGGCGGGTGGAAAGCGTGGAACATGAGGGTATTTCCACGCGTATTACCCTTGTGGTAGACGAGACGTTCGGCGCGATGTTCCTGGAATTTGCGCCAGGGGTACGGGTGTGCCTGAGCCCCAACGATGAACTTGCCGCAGATATAGAAGACTTGTCGGCTACCGCTGACAGTACGATCGGGTGAGCGCATGATTACCGCCGAACAGCGAGACTATGTGCAAAATACCGGTCGAGACCTGGGCGGGTATGCTCACACGCACTACCCGACGTTGGATGACTTCCGTGTGACGACGGTCTATCAAGTCACGTCCTGTCGTATGGAAGTCCTCTATGGCGCTGGCACGCTTTTCGAGCGTGCCGTACATCAGGGTTGGCACTCGAGGTAGCTAACCCGCCGGAACTGACCTCGCCAAGGACCCTCCCGCGGCTCGCCCTAGCGCGCCTGGCCGCGCCGGCCTCGGCTGGCTCGGGCCTGCTGACTGAGTCCGGCCGAGTTTCGTTGCATCCGGTCGAACCCTTCGTTCTAGCCTGGCTAGTTTCGTTGCATCGCAGTTTCGTTGCACATTTCTTCGTCGAAGATTTTTGGACTCCAGTCTTGACACATTACCCCTTGTTAAGGGTATGGTTGGTTCATCGGCAGGCACAACGAAGTGTCACAGGGAATCAATGAAGATTCCCTCGCCGCAGCGTAATCCGCAGAAACCCTGTTCAGCGATCGGAGCGTCATGAGCGACTACACGGTCATCCGCACCCACGGTGTCGACATCAAATACTTTCCGCACTCCGACTACCGGTCAGCACGTCGCTTCATGGGTACGAGCATCAATATCGCCGAATTCTTCGGAGCCAAGGTGACGACCGCACCGGCGACACCGCGACTATGCGAAATGCGGACGGAAGCGCACTCATCTACGCCGTAACCCCCGGCCGTCCGGCCCATCTTGTGGCCCATCCCGCCTGATTCCTGACCACTCCCAGCGTTGCCAGAGAGGACGCCCCCGCCATGACCACCACCAGCAAGCGCAGCACCAAGCCCCGCCGCACCAGTGCCCGCCGTCCGCTCACCCCGGCCGAGATCGAGCGCAAGGAAGCCACCTACGCCGAGCGTGCCGAGACTCTGCACGCCGAATTGACCAGCAAGGTAAGCCAACTCGTCGCTAGCGACCAGTGGAAGGCGTTCCTGAACTTCACCGCGTCGTTCCACCACTACAGCCTCAACAACACGCTGTTGATCTTGGCTCAGTGCCCGAACGCGACCCAGGTCGCCGGATACGACGCGTGGCGCAAGCTGGGCCGCAAGGTCAATCAGAGGTGCAGTATCCGCATCTACGGGCGGCCCTTCCGCACGGTCAAGGACAAGGACGCCAAGACCGGGGAGGAAACCAAGCGCCGCGTAGCCTGCCGCCCGCCGATCCTGTCCGTGTGGGACATCTCCCAGACCGAGCCGATCCCCGGTGTAGCCCAACCCGGTGAACTGGCCCGCCGCCTGTCCGGTGAGGACCACGCCAACATCTACGACCGAGCGGCGTCCGTGCTGACTGCACGCGGATGGGACGTCAGCCGACAGGAAATCCCCGGCGAGAAGAACGGCTACACCACCTTGACCGGTCCCCAGCGTGTCGTTGTCGATTCCGGGTTGTCTCCGGCGCAGACCGCCAAGACCGTCATTCATGAGCTGGCGCATGTGGTCCTGCATGCGGAGCCGTTCCGGGCGGCTGAGGACGCCGGTGCCGAGGTTCCGCCGTTGCATCGGGGTATCTGGGAGACCGAAGCGGAATCGGTCGCCTACGTGGTCGCTGCCATGCTCGGGCTCGACGCCTCCGATTACAGCGTCGGCTACGTCGCCGGATGGGCCGACGGAAACACCGAACTCGTTGCCCAGACCGCGACACGCGTGCACGCCGCCGCCGTCGAGATCGCAAAAGCGCTCGATATCGACGCGACCAATGACAGCACCGCCAACGACGACACCGGCGACGAACCCGTGCTGGCCGAGTCCGCACCCCAGCTCGCAGCATGACCCACCCGCGCGCGGGGGCCGCCTGCCCGCTGCCCCCGCGCCCTACCCAGCACCCGTCACGCCGAGAGGGGCTCTCAATGACCGGCCGTGCATTCACCGACACCGGCAAAAACACCTCCGAAGGCCATCGCATCTACCTGGCCGAAGGCCCGGTATCCGGGCCATTCGAGGTCGCTTACTACTGGCGCAAGAAGCTGCCCAACAGCAGCGCCACCGGATGGGTCCTGCGGATCACCGGCCCCCGGCTGAACACCAACCGCGTCGACTACGACGCCTACGTCGACCTCATGGTCGAGCCCGCGAAGGGCTGCACCGACAAGCCCGGCAGCGAGGCTGCCTGGTGGGTGCGCAAGTCCGACGGCAACTGGGACGACTACCCCACCGCTTCGGCCCGAACCAAGCTCGACGCGCTCTTTGCCGAGGTGTACGCCGAGCTGCACACGCCACATGCGTTGTGGGAAGCCAAGATTCGCCGCGCTGAGGATCAGATCGCCGAACTACAGGACGCGCGCACCGCTTTTCTCGCCGAGAACGACGCGGCGATCGACGCCGCAGTGCGCCGTCTTTCCTTCCACCTCGACACCCCCGCGTAATCGGAAAGGAATCGCCCACCATGGCCACCACATCCGGCAAGCGCCAGCGCGCTACAGTCAAGTCACGCACCCGCCGCAAGACTGAAATCGGCCCCCGCATAGGCGATTTCATCGAATCCGGCACCGGTAGCGCCGACCGTATAGCGACCGTGCTGCGCGACGGGCGGATCATGCTCGCGCACCCCGGCAGCAGCTTCCACTACAACCCGGCCACCTCCGCCATGGGGCACTCCGGGGGACTGGCGCGCCCGCTCGAGCTCACCCTCACCGATACCGGCGAACGTCGCGACTCCGACGCCTGGCAGTTCAGCCCGGAGATGACCCGCCAACACATCACCGTGCCCGTCCGGGTCTGGCGCAGCACCAGCGCGTAGGCACCCGAGTTTCGTTGCACCGCAGTTTCGCTGCACACGCCCTCCCAGACACAGAACACCCGTACCGAAGGAGCCCGCTATGACCGGCATGCACTACGACGTCGACGTCGAAACGGCTACCGGATTCGCCACGTTCGACGGCGGTGAGACGGTCACCGTGACCGTGTACGCCCTTGATTTCAACACCGCCGCCTATCACGGCGTCCGGAGCGTGATCGCGGCCGCCGCCGAAGCCAACCGAGCGCACAGGGACCTGCCCGCCGGTGTTATCGCCCCGGCTCGGCAAACGACGGACCAATGCGACTACCGCGTCACCGCTATTCGGCCCAACTACAAGTCCTAGCCCCGACCCGTGCGAACCGAAGGACCTCAGATGACCACCACCGCCGCGATCCCCGCAGGCAAAGCGATTTACGCCTACGAGATCCAGGAGAGCCGCGACAGCGGCGGCACGTGGAAGCAGGTTCCCGGTGCGTGGTACCGGCGCGGCTACGACTACGAGAACGGCCTCGAGGCGCACGTCGACGAGAAGTTGCGCCTGCTGCGCGATCAGTTCGGCGACTCGATGTTCCAGGCAGTCGGCCACTACCGCGCTGACCGGCTCCTTGCCCCCTGATCGGAGGAAATTTAGATGTTCGACACCGCAGAAATCCGGGCGACCTACACCGGCAAGTACGGAACTACCGAGGTCGGCCCCGCGATCGACGCCCGGCTTCGCTTCGACCGATACACCGGCCACGGCGACGGCGTCTCAGGAGTCCAGCACATCCACACGGCCGGACGAACCGACATCAGCGACGAACACAGCAGCTTCCGCGCCTACGACTCGAAATGTGGTTGGTGCTATCTGAACGCCCCGCACACCGAAAACGCCCACATCGCCAGCGTCGACGACGCCAAAGCCAGGGAGCAGAAATGAAAAGCGTTGACGCCCACCATGAGGGCCGCCGCGTCCGAACTCTGGACACCATCCACGGCAACGGATTTGCACCGAGCTTTCCAGGGTGGGACGCGCCCGATTGCCTCGATCACCTCAAGCCGCTCGAGGCCGGATGGCTCGGCACGATCCACAACGTCGAATCCCACGGCGCGAATCCGTGGACGCGCTACGGCATCACCTTCGACAACGGCATCCGCGCCAACGGCGTCCACCCCAGCGAAGTCGAACTACTTCCCGAAACCGAGAGCTGAACCCTGCCCTGCCGCAACCGGATTCGTGACACTACTGCGGATTCGGCACCCAACCGAGCAAAGGGATTCGCGACAACATCCACCAAACCCACACAACGACAAGAGGTCTCCCATGACTATCGCCACCACCACCGACACCCACCTGGTTCTGCCCACCCCGCTCGAGGGCACCTGGGAAGCAGGCAAGAAGGCCACCGAAACCATCGCGATCGGCGACTACACCGCCACCCTCACCCCCGAGGGCCGGGGTGCCCGGCGCACCTACACTCTCGCCCGGCGCGGCAAGCAGATCGATCACGGCACCCTGGTGCGCACACCGCGCAAAGCGATGAACAAACTGCTGCACCAGCATCATTTCGCAGCGCTACCGACCGGACTGCTCACCGAGTGGCTGACCGCGTTGAAGAACGTCCTGCGTGAACGCCAGGAGGCGCGCTGGACCGATATCCACGGCGCGACGTGGCGACGCTGGCAGGCTGTACTGGGCTCCCTCGAGCAGCGCAGCCCCGCCGGTAAGATCCTCGACGACTTCGAGATCACCGAACTCGACGGAGAGCCCGCGTTCAAAATCGTCGTCCGCTCCGGCCCCCACGCCGAGCAGCTGTCCCAACGTCGGTGGGTCGTCACCGGATGGGCTCCCCTGCACAACGACGCGCGCTATCCTGACCAGCTCGCCGCTGTCACGGTCACCCGCGTGCATGTCCAGACCACCAGCAGCGACGGCACCGGTGACCACCAGTACACCCTCGACGCCGACAGCGACTGGGGCGGCATGCTCGCCCGCGCCGTGACCCGCACAGCCGCTCAACTGACCCTCTACCTGGCAGTCTTCGGCACCGACGAACTCACCCAATAGCCCTGCGGAGCGGGCGCTCCCGCGACAGCCTGAGCGCCCGGCCCGCAGCCGCGGCACTTTCGGCCGGCGAGGCCCCCTTCAAAGTCCCGCGAGTTTCGTTGCACTCCCGCGCGCCGCCGCTCGGCTCCGCGTGACCCGTCTGGCGGTTCTGCCCGCCGCCGCCCTTCCCGCATCGAGAGGTTCCTCATGATCGTCCGATCCCCCTTTGCCGCGCTGCGTCCCGGCACGTTCGTCGTGGTGCACGCCGATGAGCTCGATTTTCACCACACCTGGACCGCGCGTGTGGTCGAGCATCAACGTGCCGAGGGCAAGCTCACCGGCCTGACCGATGTGGAGGTGATCGATGCGTGCGGCTACCCCGATCTGCGGCCCGGGCTCGGTGTCACCGTGCCCACCCGCGAGCTCGGCTCCGGTCCGCTCACCATGGCCGATGCCGCGTCGGCGCTGGTGATCTCCGCGATCGACCACCACGTCGGTGCCCTGATCGCCGATGAGGTGATGGAGACCGTCGGCACCCGACTCGGTGAGTTGATCGCCTCGGTCGCCCGCTATGCCGCCGAGGCCGCCACCGTCGAAGCGCTCGAGTACACGTTGTGGGCGTTGCAGAACTACCGCCACCACTCCGAGATCGACCCGCAGCACGCGAAGGCGTGGTGGCTGACCTGGAACGTCATCGCCAGCCACATCGACATTTTTCGCTGTCCCGATTGCAGCACCGGGGGCATGTACAACCCCGAGCCGGGCGAACGCTCACGGCGGTGCCCGCACCCCGGCATCGAGCGGTGGGCCGGTGCCGACACCGACAGCGAGCGCCGAACCAGCCACGGCTACCTCGGCCAGGCTCAGGCGCTCGGCTACATTCCCGAGCGCTGGGTTACCCGCTGACGCCCTCGCCGAGATCTGAATCGGTGGGCGGTTGCGCGCAGGGCACCAATGATGTTGTGCGCGTGGACTGTAGGATGAGGCTCTACCACTCGACCGTTCGGGCTCAGAGCGCGCATCCAAGCGCGGCAGAGGCCAACACGCGGGTGTCCAACCCTCCCCGATTGGTAGCCCTTCTGCGGCCGGCCTTCGCCCCCCGTTGAAGCCCAGAAGTCACCGACTATTCCCGTCGGCTCCTGCCTCCGGCGTGCCGGCGAGGGGTTTGGAAGCGGATCGTTCCCGCGCGGGAATACAGGCCTGCCGACACAGGGTGCGCTCAGGACCCGCATGCGGGTTTCGATGCATTCCGCTGGCGCCCGGAGTTTCGTTGCATAGCTCGTTCGTTCGCCGCTGGTCTCGTGCGCTTTGTGACCTTATCGTGTTGCGCGCGTGAGTAATTCGCGCGACGCCAACCTTGCGACACTTCCCCCCGAGGTTGGCGTGTGGGTAAACCGTTCGTAGACATTACCCCTTATTGGGTGTAATGTTCTTGCCAGCTACCCCCTCCACGACTCAGGAGACTTAGATGGGCATCCATTTCGGTCCGGCCTACGACTTCGACGCGATGGTCGCAGCGCAGGGATGGAGCGTCGTCTCCCACCATGGCGGCCGCCGCGACGGCTTCGCCACCTTCACCGCCGCCGAGGCACATGAGGTCGCGATCGTCGAGGGCACTGCCGTTCTGCCCGGCGACACCAAGCCCGAGGAAACACGGCTCTACCGCGGCTTTTCCGCTACCTCCACCGCGATCCTGAACCTCGTGGCCGCCGACCCCCGCGGTGAGGGATTCAGGGTCGGCCAAGACGACGCCGAGTTGCTGCTGGACGCCCTGCAGATCACCGACGGCGTCGTCGACGGCCAGGTGGTGGGCTCGGCGACGGTCACCGACCTGCGCGCCCGGCTGGCCCTGGCCGACATCGTCACCGTCACCGACCCCGGTCACCCGACGATCGAGACCCTCGGCGACGGCGGGATGCACATGGTCGAGATGGGCCGCGAACCCGGCTACCTCCAGCGGATCCTCACCGCGCTCGAGGCCCTGTGCGCGTTCTGCGACGACCACGCCATCGCCGAAATCTGCTGGGCCTGAACCATTCCCACGCCCGTCATTACCGAACTGTCAGCGATCGGAGACCCCCGAATGAGTACTACCGCCACCGTCGACGTTGTCGTCATCGGACCCAACCTGCGCGCCACCGCCCACGCCTTCCATGTCCACGCCGCCGGATGCGCGGACCTGGACCGCTCGCCGACCTACCGGGCCCGCGAGCACCAAGCCGACGCCAAGAATGTGCGGCCCCTCGCCAGCCTGCGCGACGTGGTCATCGACACCTACGACCCAGGGTCGTTCGACTACGACCCCGACACAGACGAGTGGGAGTCCTTCGCCGTCGAGTTCAAGGTCTTTCCGTGCGTCACCTGGCCCGCACAGCCGTGACCGCGCGCCGCACCCCGCGCCAGCCCATCG
Organism: Nocardia altamirensis NBRC 108246; assembly: GCF_001612685.1. GTDB lineage: Bacteria > Actinomycetota > Actinomycetes > Mycobacteriales > Mycobacteriaceae > Nocardia > Nocardia altamirensis. The sequence continues at coordinate 88,722 of NZ_BDAY01000050.1, read as the reverse complement.
GGCTTGCGCTCGCCGAACCCAGCCAGGAGAGGTCGATGAGCATCGACGACGTCGAGTCCCGAAAGTTCGTGTTGGCCTCGCTCATCCGCTATTCGAGAAACTGCTTTTCTGCTGTGATCGAGACCGCGCTGGAGACCGGGACCATGACCGCAGCGCAGGCCAGAGCGCTCATTGCCTTGTTCGAAGCCCAGATGGCGCAGGAGGAGAAGCGGGCCGAGACCTGCCCGGCTGACACCGCGCACGAACAGCCCGAGCGGGCGCAGCGTGCGGCACTTCGATCCGTCCCGACTTCCGAGGAGCAGTGATCATGACCAAGGACCGGACCCCTCCCGCAGCAGGTGACGATGACCGGATCTGGGTGCTGACAGCACACCTCAACTCCGGCGGCGCTGAACGGGTGCTCGAGATCTACCCCGACAAGCGCACCGCCCTCGCGGATTTCCTCTCGCGGGCGCGCAAGCGGCACTGGTACATCAAGCCGTGGCGCAACGATGGCCTGATCGGCGAAGCGCTCACCGAGGACTGCTGGCACAGCCTGTGCCCGACCGCTCCGGGGTCTTTTCCCAGCGACATCGATTCCGACGCCGACCCCGAGGAACTGCTGCGCGACTACATCGCCGCCAACCCCGCTCCGGGGTGGATGTGATGAGCGAGGACATGGTGGTGCCCGAGCCCGTGATCGAGGCCGAGCTGCTCGACGAGGTCACCACCCCGGAGGTCTACGTGGTCACGACCGGCGAGTACGCCTATCGCCAGGAGCTGGCCGCCTTCGAGGACCGGGACGACGCACGGAAGTGGGCCATCCTCTACAACGCGCACGTGCCGTGGAACTCGGCCGAGGACAAGGCGGTCGCCGCCGAGGAGCCGGTGCCGTTCATGCGGCGAGGTGGCGTCATGCCACCGATCCCCGGCTACGATCCGGGCGCGCAGTAAGGGCCGACGGTAGCGATATCGGCTGAGTCAGTGCGTAATTCGCGCTAACCCCGGTTCGGGGTCTTCTCCTCGCGGCCACCCGCGTCACGCGTCGCCGCGGTCGAGTCCCGGGCCGGGCGGGCGGGCAGTTCACGGGTGCGGGCGCCGCTCGAGGATCGGGCTCCGCGGTGCCCGGCGGAGCGGCAGGTCGAATCGCAGTAGGTGCGAGGCCGGCCTTCGGTGTGGCGGATGATGGGCGCGCCGCAGGTTCGGCACGCGGCGGCGCCGGCGACCCGCGTCTTGTACGGGCAGCCGTCCTCTCTCCCCAATCGCCGAGGGCCGAGGCGCTGAGCTGGCACATCAGCAATATAAGCCGCCAGTCAACCGTGTGTGCGGACAAATCTCGGCATGGCGGGAATCAGGAGATCACCTCTATACATTACACCTTATTAGGTGTAATGTTGTTCCTGTTGACGCCCCGGTCGATTTCGACCGAACCCGCGACCACTGAACTTCCCGAGTCCGCCCGGTCGGCAGCCACACCGGCACTGCCGCGGCGCCGCCCAGTGGCCAGCGCCACCAGGCACAGGATCCGGCCGCCACCAACATCTTTCGACCCACGGCGGCAGTGTCGCCTACCCCAGGAGTGAGACATGGCCAACTATTCGTTCACCGAGACCAGCGCGATTCTGCGCATCGCACTACGCCAGAAATGGCCCGCCGCGAGGTTCGGCGCCCGGCTGGGGCGCGGAACCAGCACCTGGGTCACCGTGCACTGGACCGACGGCCCTTCCGAGGACGCCGTGCAGGCCTTCAGCACCCACCTGCTGAACAACAGCGCGGGGACCCACCTCGTCTCCGGCACCCTGCACCAGCGCAGCTACTCCCCCGCTGCCGAGGCCCTGGTGATCGATGCGCTCGAGCGCGCCCTGCCCGAGATCACCGTCCCGCGTACCGCCGAGGGCGGGCTCGATACCCGCACAGCGCACCAGCTCTCACACACCGGCGGAATCGCCATCAACGGCCGATTCTTCGGCGCGGCAGGGCACACCTACAACGTTCCCGACCTGGTGCAATTGATCGCGCGCACAGTCGATTTCGACGATCCCGCCGCCGTGCTGGGTGCTGCGCGATGACCGGCACGACCGAGCGATGCCACCACATCGCCGAGCAGGTGTGCCGAGCCTGGAACACCACCGCCAGCCACGCCTGCGAGCGCATCGACATCGCGCTGGGCACCGTCGCGACCCTGTGCCTGCGCTGGCCCGTCGAGCACCCCTCGCCCGAGGAGGTCGAGCGTGCGCGCCTGTGGTGGCGAGGACTCGACGATGACGCGCTGATCGCGTGCCTGCGGCGGGTCTGGGCGGTGTTCTGGCTGGCCGAGCCGTATCTGGTCGAAACGGCCAAGCCCTTGCGTGCGTGGCTCGACGAGCCGTCCGACCCGAAGATCACCGCCGGAGTCCGGGCGGTCATCGATGCCGCACTGCACGCGGGCCTGACCGAGATCACCGGCTACCCGCACGCACCGGACCGCTCGAGCGCCGACCTGCTGGGAACGGTCCTGATCTACCTGCGTTCCTCCGGCGCCCGCGACGGCCTCGCCGAATTTCCGACACCGCCGGACGCGGCGGCGTTGATCTCCGAGCTGGTACTTCGCCCGGACCGCTTGATCGAGTCGACGCCGCCACCGGCGGGCGCCCGGATCGGCGACGACGCCGCAGGCACCGGCGGCCTGATCCTCTCGACCGCGCAGCACTTTCGCGCCCACGGCGCCGAGCCCGCCGACTATTGCTGGTATCTCGCCGAGGTCAACCCGCTCGCGGGCGCGGGCGCCGCGATCAACGCCATCCTGTGGGGGTTGGGTCCCAACGTCCTGATCTACATCGGCGACACCCTGACCACCGTCGACGGCGTCGCGCTGGCGGCCGATGAGCGCCGCAGTGTCCTCGCCCACCACGCCCACATCGCACAGGGATTCCGCTACGCCAAAGCAGCCCGCGACGTGCTGCGACTGACCGACACCACCCCGGCGGCCGAGCAGGCGGGTTCGTGATGGCCCCCCGCTCACACCAGCACGCCTTCGCCGCGCACCCGGACACCGGCAACGTCATCTGCGCATGCGGACTCACCGAGATAGCCGCGCAGACCCTTGACCCCGACTACGTCACCGCCTGCTGCGGGTGTGCCGTCGGCCGCCTCGACGCCGATCGCAAGCCGACCGAGGCCGCCTCGCTGGTGTACTGCTTCGCCTGCGAGTGCGATCGGGTCGCGCTTGTCCACCGCGACCAGTGGCAGGACGAGGTATGCGCGGGGTGCGGACGGACCTGCGCCGAGGCCGGTCAGCCCAGTTCCTGGGGCTACCACTGGCGAACCCCGCTCACCGGCTCGTTGTGTGACCCCTCGGTCGAGGAGCCGCCGCTCTCGGCACAGTCCTGTAGCGACGAGTGCGCCGCCAAGGTCGAAGCCCTGCGCGACGCCAACGGCGTACTAGCGCCGATCCGGCGCTCGATACACGGCCGCGTGAAACGAACCCGCAACCGACCCGGCAAAACCGCAGACCGCCAGCCAGCAGCCCAGACCGAACCCCGGCGCGAAATCGCTGGATCTGAGCAACCCCCGGCGTAATATTCGCAACAGGTCAGCTACTCACTCCCCCTTGAGCGGCTGACCTGGCGCCCGCGGACATCACGGCAAATCCCCCCTTTGCCGGCCGCCGCGCCGGGAACTGGTGCCGCCGGAGATCCCCTTCCCGGCGGCACCGTCATGTCGGCCCCGACCGGCCCCACCCCGATCCTCGTCACCGAGCGGGGTGCACACCTCTTGAACATTACCCCTTCTTAGGTGTAATGTTATGGGTGTTGATCCGCTCCCGGAATCGAAAGGGGTTGCCGCGCATGATGATGCAACAGTCCAAGGACACACAAGACGCGGCCGAACTCGCCGAACGCGACGCGGCCCAACTCGCCGAACGCGAGGCAACCGCGCTTGCCGAACGCAACGCCCGCTGGGATGCGGCGGCCGCCGAGCTGCGACAGCTCTACCAGCACGAATTCCAGATTCTCACCACCTTGGGCGCGCACCCGTTCATCCGCGACAACGGCGGCATGACGCTGTGGGCGATCGAATCGGACCTGTGTCCCACCCACGACCCCGACAACACGCTGTACCTGATCGCGACCAGCACCGACCACAACCTGGCCACCAACCGCGACGACATCACCGAGTGGTCGGTCTCGATCTACGAACGCGCCACCGACGAACCCGTCGGCGAAGGCACCGACCCCACCGATTTCCTCGCCGCCTACTGCCGCGCCTTCGAGGACTACCACCGCACCCACCCCACACCGACCGAAGGAACCCCGATGCCCGCCAAAGAGTTTCGCGCCGCCTTCTCCTCCTACAGCGCCGAGATCGACGTCTCCGATCCCGCCGACGAGCACATGCCGCCCGTCGACTCCTACCCCGGAGGCGACGAGCGTCTGCCCGACGACATCACCCCGGAGAAAGCGACGCAGATGCTGGCCGAGAACGGCTACATCGTCGTCGGCGAGTGGGAACTCGTCGACCCCGACGAAGGCGGCTACTCCGCCACCGTGCACCTGGCCCCCGAGCACGCCGCCCCCGTCGACCCGACCAGCGACAACTGACCGCACAAGACGAGCCAGCCCCGCTCGTCCCCTTCTCCACCTCGGAGGTCCATCATGGTCGACACCCCGCCGGTCATCGGGTCATTCGCCGCCTATCACGGCTCCATCACCAGCGCCCACGGCGAGGGCTACGTCGTGTTCCCGTGTCACGACGGCCTGCTCGCGTGGTGTGACGACTGCGCCTATGAACGCCAAGCCTCCGGCTTCCAGCAGCGCTATCTGCTGCGTCGCCCCGGCCAGAAGAGCGGCCTCGTGCACGTGCGCGCAGAGAGCTTCACCGTCCAGGCCTTCGACTGGCCTCCCGATGCCATCGCGACCGATATCGGCGGCTACCGCTACATGGCCTCCCACGCCCTACCAAACCGCCACGTCAGCGACGCGCACTCGGTCTATCACTTCACCGCCGAGGGGATCCTCGGCGAGAAATTCGCCCGCCTCGACACCGCGCAATTGCGCCGATTCGACCGCGACGCACCCCGCGCCGTCACCGACGAACCTCCACAACCCCCGGCCATCTCCACGGCATAGCGACGACTGCCTTGGGCAGCGATACCACCGCGAAAGCGACTGTCCCCCAATCTGATAACCCGATCAGGAGAATCGAATGAGGATCGCCCGCGCACAAACTCTCCAGTGCCCGGCATGCCGACGCCCGTTACTCGACACCGGCGAAGAGCTACTCGACCATGGCTGGCCACACGCCACCCCAGGCCGCCCATGCCAGCCGGTTCCCGCCGAACCCACACCGATCGAACTCGACCTGGGCACCGAATTCGGCACCGCCCGAGGCACCGTCCGCACCGACTGGACCACCGGCTACAGCTACTACACCCTCACCGAACCACGGCTTCGCGGCACCTGGACAGTGCTCATCACCGCGGCCGCCGACCAAACCAGCATCGCCACCATCGACGTCTACTACGGCGAACACCACGACACCATCGGCCGCGAACAATCCCGCGCGAACAATCCCGTCATCAACAACATCGAAATCGCCGGTGCCACATACGCACTCGACATCACCACCATCGACAGCCTCGACACCGCCCGCATCAACTGCCAGCTCGCCGCCCAGGACTTCGAGAGCGCCCCGCTCAAGACCCGCCAGCGCATGACCGCAGTCATCCGCGCACTACTCACCCACTTCACCGACCGGCCCGACCTCGCCACCCTGCATCGCGTGGCCGCACGACACCACGCCGAGCAGATGCGCGTCCACGCCACCCACCGCGTGACCGAGATCGGCAACGAACTCGCCGATCCGACCGCACGGCTCACCGACAACCGCGATCACTACCGCCGCGAGGCCACCCGATACAAGGCCATCGCCAACGGCACCCGATCCCCCGGCCCCGCACCGCAGAACGCCCTCATCGACAACTGAGTCCTGACGCCCCTCACCGTTCACGGCCACCCGGCCGCCACGCCCAACTCCTGCCTCTACGCGATCGGAAGAATCTCGATGACAGAGTCAACCACCAACCCCATCCGATGCCCGGCCTGCCGACGACCGCTGCTCGACACCGGCACCTCGCTGCTCGATCGCGGTCTGCCACACGGGACACCGGTACGGCCGTGTCGGCCCGTGCCCGCCGAGCCCGCAGCGATCGAACTCGACGTGGGAGCCGGATTCGGCGTCGCGCGCGGCACCCTGCTCACCGACTGGACCACCGGCTTCAGCTACTACACCCTCACCGGCGCACGACTGTCGGGCACATGGACTGTAGCCATCTCCGCGGCCGCCGACCAAACCGCTATCACCACCGTCGACGTCTACCACGGCGCCGAGCACGAACACCTACCCAGCGAACACGACCGCGCGAACAAACCCGTCATCAACGGCATCGAAATCGTCGGGACCACAACCGCACTCGACATCACCGCGATCGACTCCATCCCGACCGGTCGCATCAACTGCCGCCGGGCCACCGATACCAGCGAAAAACGCCCCCAACAAGACCCACCGCTACATGGCCGCCGTGGTCCGCGCCCTGCTCACCCATTTCACCACCCGCCCCGACCCGGCCACGCTGCACCGCGTCGCCGCAGTACACCACGCCCAGCGCATGCGCGGGCCCGCCGCCGATCGCGCAAGCGAGATCGCAAACGAACTCACCGCCCTCAACACCCGGCTCACCACCGAACACGACCACTACCGCCGCGAGGCCAACCGATACGAGGCCATCGCCAACGGCACCCGAACCCCCGGCCCCGCACCGGACGCGGTTCACCCTGTGCACCAAGGAGATCCGATGCCACCCACCCGCACCCCAGATGACACCACCAGCGCACACCCACCCGCGAGCACCGACACCGACGCGGTCGTGGTCGCCGGGTTCACCGTCACCGTCCCCGCCGATCTGGGCGAGTTCGCCATCGACGAGGACGCGTTCGCCCGCTGGGTGGTCACCGCCGACATCGACACAATCGACGACCTCGACGCCCTGCTGCCCCGCCTCACCCGTGAGGCACCCGGCGAAGACCTGGCCGAGCTGATTACCGCCGCCCGCAACCGCCAGGTGCTGACCGGTGACCCGCGCCTGCACCTGCAACTACTCGGCGACGACGCCCACGACGACACCGGCTACCACATCCTGATCCGCAACAACGGCGCACACCAGCGCCTACTCGCCGTCACCAGCGGATCGAAACCCCTGGACTACCCCGACACCACCGACACCGCCGCCGCGATGCGCCACTACCTCACCATCGTCTGCACCAACGCCAACGCTCTGCTGGGCGACATGGCCCGCACTCCTGCCGCACCGCCGCTCTCAGCGCAGATGCAGGCGTTCGAGAACGCCGCCCGCCAATACCTTTTGCACCCGCCGACCGAATGGACCGTCAAGCGTGTCACCGAGCGCCGATGGGACGTCGTCGATCTGCGAGGTGCCACCATCGCCACCCGAACCACCAGGAAAGCCGCGCGCGCGGCCATCGATGACGGGCCCGAACGCCGCGTCTGGGATCAGAATCGCGAGTGGTATCTCAGCCAGAGCCGCGATCCCCGCAACCGACCGCTCAACGCCGAGGAGAAGAACATCGTGACCAGGATCCTCGCCGAGAACGCCAGCCCTGACGATCACCGCGGCGAACACTCCGCGACCGGCGCACCGGGGTATAGCCCTGGCCCCGCACCGCGACACGCCGCCGACGGCAACTAAGCCCGGCCACACGACCAAGCCGTCCACCCAGCCAACCCCCGGATGCGTCCACCTATCCAAGGACACCCGCGATGAACAGCGACATCACCAGCCAGACAATCGAATTCGGCGAACCCGACGAAGAAGCCGAAGTGATCAAGGACATGCGGCACGTGTGGCGCCAGGGCTGCCGAACCGCGGACTCCGCAGCCGCCGACCTGCGTGCGGTCGCACAGAAGCTGACCGAACTGCGCACCCTGCCCACACCAGCGGTGCCCTACGCCGATCCCGCCGAGTGGTGGGAGCATCCGCACCTGCCGGGCCTGCCCTTCACCCTCGACACGGTGGACCAGATATTCGGAACACTCATCGGCCACGTGCAATTGATCGCCCTACGCTACGAAGAAGAAAGCCGTGATCTCAACCAGGCCCTCACCGACCTGGACAAGGCACTCGAGACTCCCGCCGAATCACATGAGTAACTGCCGCGGCCGAAACCCGCGCACGAGCCCCACGCGGCCGTTGGAGCATCGACGAAGTCCTCGGCCCGCCACTGCTATCCGGTGGCCTGCCTGGTGGCCCTGATCCGTTTTATGTCTCGTGCGCTCATCCCGAGCAGGAGGTTCGGGCCGGTGATGTAGCGGTGCGGATAGGAGGCGATCAGAGCCGCGGCGATAAGTTCGCCGTTGGAAACGTATGTGCCGAGCGCGTTCTCCACCAAATGCTTCATGCCATAGCTGCCGACCTTGGGCGTCTTGATCGGCATGACATTCTCTCGCAGCCAGGTAGCGAGTGCCACCACCGAAGGCTCGTGCGAAACGAGCTGCGTTCGCCCCTCAGCGACTTCGGCGTTCCACTGCGCGGGTGTCTGGCCAGAGCGACGGTAGGCACCCACACCGAAGTAAGTCAGATGCGGATGGAGCTGCATCACCTCAGCCAAGCCGAGCATCGGTGCATGCTCCACCGAGGGACGCACGGCAGGCCGCCGGGGCTTCGCCGGCCCCGGCTCCGCGGGCTCTCCTCGGCGCCGGCGGCAACTGCGGTGTTCGCAGTGGGCCGCGTCAGGTACCGCACGCACCGTGAGCCGCGACAGCGCGCCCGCGGCGGCCAGGACCTCGGCCATGCCGGGAAGGTGTTCGCGCTTGGTCACGAAATACGAACTGCCACCGAGATTGATCCACAGATCGCGTTCCTCGGGAGGTCGGTCCTGCGTGGCTCCGGCGACGCCACGGACCAGATCGTCGAGATCCCACCACCGCGCCCCGCTGCTGACGTTCACCACCATCAGCGGTCCGTGTCTAGCTGCCGTCTCAGCCCACCATCGGCATTGCACGGGCCTAGTCCAGCTGCTCAACGGCGGCAGAATCTCCACCCCGGCCGGAACCTCGTCGGACGTCGCTGCAGGCGAACCGAGACTATCGAGTTGCCGACGGGCCACCATGTAGGAGACTCCGGTCGCGGCTTGGTGGGTGCGGATCGCGGCCTTGTGGCGGCGGTCACGGGTCATCATGCGCTCCATCTCGCGAGACGCCCCACGCCCAGTCTCGCCGCGGGTACATGGATGACCTGGCGAATGGCTGCTACACGATTCGGGAAGGAACCTTGTCTTCGCTGTCGTGGCGGACGTGGGCCATCACGACTCGGAGCGGGCACGCGTAGCCGTGCCACCGAGCAGTCTACGCCGTGGCCCCCGGACCGACGGCAATGACCGAAGCGGCCGAAATGCTGCTGCGCGCACGGCAATCGGCGCAGACCGCTGAGACCACGTCCTTCCTGCCTGGTACATGTAGAGCCGCTGACGTCAGGCGTCCGAAAGCGATTGCGGCAGTTGAAAACCAAGCCCGCCGCCGCCTGCCCCTCCCTCGAGCCACCGCCCCTGCGTAGTCGCGCATGCTGTCTCGGCGACTCGGCTAGAACGGGCAACCGTCGCAGGTGTCGAGGGCTGTCGAGGCGTCGATGAGGCGCTGCATGCGGTCCTGTGCGTGGCGCCATCCGATGTTGATGCGCTCGGCGATGGTCATGGCTGCAATCCGCTCTTCCCACTCGTATCGCTGTTCGAGAAGGACACAAAAGTCGCATTCACCCCCAGCGGCGTGCACGTCCCTGCGGTGGGCGAGTGGCACGCGGAAGGTGGGGCGGTTGTAGCGCAGGGCCCGAGGCGCAGGCATCTGAATCTCCTGTCAGGGGAAGGCGTTTGGGTTCCGCGCCCAACCGGTGTGGGCGCCGGCAGGGCATTTCGGGTCAAAAAGGGATTTCGATGCCCGAAGTACGGCGATGGCAGTTGTCGCAGATTTCGATGCCGTCTTCGGTGACGGTTCCCGCGTGCAAGCAGTTGCCGTACTGATCGCGCTGCGCGGCGATGCCCGAACGTCCCCGGCGGGCATAGAACTTGGCGAAGACGGTGTGCACCATCTCTTGTGCGGCTTCCTCCGACTGCGGCCGGGCCAGGGCGATCGGGTTGCCCTCGTACTCGACGCGGAAATCCCAGTCGCCGGTGCGTTCACGGAACCAGAAACGCGCGAACGGCGCTGCCTCGTCGAATCGGTCGCCTGCGGTGTAAGTGAGTCCTTCCTCATCACATTGGGTGAAGGTGATCTGCGAGGTGGGGGCACTATGCGACTCGATCATTGAAGTTCTCCTTGTGTGCGGGGACAGGGTGTGGGAGGTCAGGGCTCGATCAGCAGCGTGTGGCGTGCGGTGCCGCCGAGCACGATGGCGGCGATCTGGTCGGAGTAGGTGAGCGTCTTCTGGTCCGCCTCGGCGCGCAGGTGAACGCCGGGCTGGCGCGCCATCGCGCGCAACGCCGTGTCGACCGCGGCAGGACTGGCGGGCACCCGAAGCCGCAGCTCGGCGAGCCGCACGGTCCGGGTGCCTATCGCGGCGTAGGCCTCACGGATACAGGTCTCGATGATGGCGCTCATCCGGGATCTCCTACCAGGGCAATGGATTTGGATTCATGGTCGACGCCACAAACGATCTGAGGGTTGGCGGGGTCATTTCACGCTTGCCGTGGTGACGTGGTCGTTGTCGCAGATGTAGGCATGCACCGGCCCGCGGATGACGACCCCGTTCTTGCGGACCGCGGGGCGGGTGTGGAGGAAGCCGGCCATCCCTAGGCAGGTGTGGCAGGTAGTCGGGGCGGCGGCGGGAGCGGTGGTGTTCATGCCCTACACATTACACCTTATAAGGTGTAATGTGTAGGGAAACACTCACGGACGGAGACCACCCCGATGGCCTCGCATTCCGATCCCCTTGCCGACCCACCCGCCTCCGAAGCAGCAGCGTTAAAAGTCGACAGGTCGATGTTGCCGCCGGTCCCCGAGACCGTCGACGACGACGGCTATCACCTCGACGGCCGCGACTGGGCGAGCCTGCTCGAAGCGATCACCCCGTGGTACGTCGTCACCGGCACCGACGAGCTGGTCTACGGCGAGTGGCCCTACCGGATCATCGCCTACTACGACCACCCCGGCGGCGAGCTGTTCGGCACGGTCGTGTTCACCGAGGGCGACCTGAGCACCCAGGCCTACCCCACGCGAGAAGCCCGCCACGACGCCATCGCCGAGACCCACGCGCGCCCCCTCACCCCCGAGCCGAGCACCGAGACAGGAACGCGATGAACATCTTCCGGCGAACGCCCGATCCGACCAAACGCGCGATCTGCGGCTGCGGCCACCACCTGGCCCTGCACGACCATCACAACGGCACCTGCGGCCACACCAAGGTCATCTACAACGAGACCGACGCCGTAGTGCGCAACAGCGACGGCAACCCTGTCCTGGACCGAAACGGCTACGTTCAGACCGTGGAAAACCGGGAATACGCCACCACCGTGGCGTGCGGGTGTCGGCACTACATCGGCCCCGAGCCGGTCACCTCGATCTTTCCCACCCCGACCTACCTGCCGAGCACCGGCAGCTGAGCGCACCCCCTCCCCACACGATCACCGACGGTTCCGGCCCGAGAATATCGAGCCGGAACCTTCTGTGCGCCAGCCTATTCCCACCGCACCGGTTCAATCCGATGTGACTGTGGCCCGGTCCGGCAGTTTCAGTCGTGCAGATCGGAACGGTAGCCGCGGCCGGGCTTGCGCCAGTTGAGCGCGGTTTCGGGCAGATACCCGTACCGGGCGTCGGAGCGCTTCTTCGGATCCGGCTCGACCGGGTCGAGGCCGGGAAGCTTGCCGCGCAGCAGTCCGCCACCGACCACCGCGTCCCACAACGGGTATCGGCCGTCCTTGAAGTAGGCGCGCGCGGTTTCCGCGGCGTGGCCGTGGATCTCGCCGAACTCGAGAACCGACAAATACATCGTGAAACCGGCGGCAGTGCGAACGCCGGCCACCCGTGTCGCCGGCGCTGGATCCTCGTGCAGATCCGCACGGAAACCACGACCGGGCTTTTCCCAGTTCACACCGGTTTCGGGCAGCCATCCCCATCGCGCGTCGCTGCGCCCCTGGGGGTCCTGCTCGACCGGGTCGAGCCCGGGGACCTTGCCGCGCAGCAGCCCGCCACCGATCACCGAGTCGCACGGCGGGTAGCGATCGTCCTTGAAGTAAGAGCGTGCGGTTTCCACCCCCTGCTCGTGCATCTCACCGAGCTCGATAGTCGACAAATACATCATCTGCACCACGCCCCCGACTGTATTCCTATGAAGGGGCAACGTCTGGGCGCAACGCTTCAGCCAGCCCCACCATCCCGGGTGCCGCCGGCGCACCGGCGCCTCGAGCTCGTCATCGTCCTCGTCGTCGAGTGCGCCGGCGGTGTCGAGGTAGGTGTCACCCCGGTCGGCCTCGGCGCCGCGGATGTCGGTCAGGCCGAGCGCGCTGAGTACGGCGTGGTCGATCCGGTCGTGATCGCGGCTGCTCATCGCCTCCACCAGCGCCCGGCTCAACGCAGCGGGCAGGGCGCGGGCGAAGGCGTCCAGGCGCCGGCGGGTGATGACGACCGGCGCGACAGGTTCGGCGTCTGCGGCCGCGGGCCCGAGGCGGATCGCGTCGGACTCGATGCGGAACCCCTGCAGGCAGGCACGCCACCGCGGGCGCACGGCGACGACGTCGGCGTCGAGGGCACTGCGCCAGGGCGAGTTGAACAGCTGGGCGACACCGCGTTCGGGCAGCCCCAGGGCATAGGCGATGGGCCACCCACCACCGCCGGCCAGCAGCAGCCGCTGGTCCTCATCGAGTAGCACACGCTCGGCGGCCGGCGGGCCCGGCGAGCCCGGATCCTCGGGTGTGCGGTTCATGGGTGAGGCCTTCCGCGAGTAGGGATCGAGCCGAATTGCGATATGCACCCCAACCTCACCCCTAGCTAGGGGTGAGGTTGGGGTATGGGTATGCCCAGGGTTTCGGATGGATCATGGTGTTGTAGAGCGGTTTTCGGTCAGTAGGGTCCGTCGACGTTGTCGATGGTTCCGTAGGTCGCCGCGGCGTAGTGGCATGCCGCGGTGATGTTGGCGACCGGGTCGAAGATGTCCTCGGAGGTGCCCTCGAGCCGGTAGGCGCGGAAGGTCGGATCGATCACCTGCAGCAACCCCTTGGACGGCGTTCCCGCCGCGGCGTTGCTGTCGTAGTTGTTCACCGCCCAGCGGTCGCCGTTGGACTCACGCATGACATTGCGCCGGATTCCCTCATAGCTCCCCGGGATACCGTGATGATCCATGACCGCCAGCGACTCGAGGATCCATCCGTCGAGGTCGTCGCTATAGCTTGCCTGGGACTCCGGCGCCGGTGACGTCGGAGCTGGCGGCGCAGCACCCAGCTGAGCCAAGATCCCTGGCCACGGATCGGGCATCGGGGCCGGCGCGGGCATCACCGGCGCCGGCATGGGTGCCGGGATCGGGGTGGCTTGGCTCTGCTCTTGTGCGGTCGCGGCGCCGCCACCGAGGATGCTCATCGAGGCGAGCAGAGCGGCCGCGGCCGCGGCGGCGCGGCCGCGGGGATTGTGTCTGGACATCGTCATGGTTGTTCTCCTGTTCGTGTTCGAAAGGCGGACATCAGCCGAACCGGGATCGGCCCGGACCGGCACAAGGCAGCACTGATCTGCAGCGAACGCGTCGCGCTCACCGGAGAACGTGCCTGTTCAGTTGTCGAATTCACTTGGTGGCCAAGGGAAACGGTCACCGGGTCAGAGCAGGATCGGTGTAGATTCGGGCCTGCCGACGCGCTACGTTTGGCGCGCGTCACATCGATTCATCAGGCGCTCACCCCCTTGCCCGGCGGTTTGGCCGACTCGGTCAACTGCACGACGGTCTGCACCGTCGCCGAGTCCAGGTCCTCCTCGCAGACGCCGAGGATCATCGCGAACCGCAGGACGGCCTCGAGCGCATTGGTCGACACCTTCTTGAAGATGTCGGTCTGGCGGCCCGGGAACTGACGCAGTTGTTCCTCGGTCAGGGCTGCAAAGCCCGCCGCGGTTACCGCGGTGAACGCCATCAGGGCGAGTTCGCCGGGAGACTTGCCGGTCAGTACAAGGGGTTCAGGCATAGCGTTACTTTCTGGTTCGCCGTTCTAGGACGGGTTGTCGGATGGGTTGGGAAGGAATTCAGCCGCGGCCGAGGTCCGGCCGTTGAAAAGGTGCTAGGCGACTCGACGATTCGGGCTCAGCGGGGATGGCGTCTGTTGCCGGAGTGCGGCCTGGATAGCGCTGTTCGACGTAGGCGATCTCAACGAGCCACGATTCGATGATCATGTGTTCGGGCAGGTCGAGGTGTCCGCACGGATTGGTCCACTCCTGCACCGGTCCGTTCCAATGGGGTTCACCGCGTGGCGCTCCGCAGCCCTCGTGCTGGCACTCGTGCTGGGTCAGCACGGTGGCGACCGCACGCGGGCGTGACAATCGACGCGCCCACCACGGCTCGAGGCTGCGATCGCGAACGGTGACCTGCCGCAAGACCGTTCTGGCCTGTGGTGGCGGCCACGACTCTCCGAAGCCAGCGAGTACGCCCCGCGCAACAACCAGTTTGGGCACGATAAGCGCGGGGTTAGCCATGATGACTTCGCGATAGTTGGTCATGGAATTCCTTTGGTGTCGAACGGGTTTCGGTGCCCGTGAATGGATGTCTCGACTTTCGGCGAGACCGGTTGTGGCGGTGGTTCATTCGACGAGCCCGATGGCGGACTGGGCGGGCTCGGGAGCTGGCTCGGTGTCCAGCGCGGTGAGCTTGGCCCGCGTGATGACGGTCTGGTACTGGCTCACGCCGTCGCGGTTCTCATAGACGGTGTGGGCCTTCACCGCGGCGCGGGTTATGCGGTACCGGCGGCCGTGCTCGATGTCATCGCGTGCGCCCGAGGCCTTCCACTTCAGCAAATGCCCGGTGTCGGCCAGCAAGATGATCAAGGTGTCGGTGCGGTCGTAGCGGTCACTGGGCAGGTAGCGGTGCGTGATCACCACCGCGTCGATGTCGGTCAGCACTGCTGTGGGTTCGCCGAGGTATTCCTCGACGACGGCCGGTCGCGCTGCGGTCTCGCGGGCGCGCTCGGCGTTGCGGTTGGCGACCGCGATCAGCGAGACCAGCAACGCGACGTAGCGGCCGGTGACGTGGGTCGCGGCGCAGATGATGCGCATGTTCTCCGCGTAATCGGTTCCCGGAGTGAGGGTTTGGGCCGCAGCGAGCAGTCCGTCGACGACCTCCTCGGGCACCTCGGCCG
This sequence comes from Nocardia altamirensis NBRC 108246, assembly GCF_001612685.1. Classification (GTDB taxonomy): domain Bacteria; phylum Actinomycetota; class Actinomycetes; order Mycobacteriales; family Mycobacteriaceae; genus Nocardia; species Nocardia altamirensis. The sequence continues at coordinate 73,375 of NZ_BDAY01000050.1, read as the reverse complement.
CGGCCGCCTTCCACGTGCGGTAGTCCTTGAGCGCATCACCGTGGAGATGGTCGCGCCGGACGGTGAGCATCCAGCGCACCGTGCTGGCGGTGGAAACGGTGTCCCGATCGCGTGCGGTCCCCGCAGAGACGAACCTCTTGCCCTGCTCGGAGATCACCCAGGCCAACGCCAGCACCTGACGCACGTCCCAATCGACGACCATGCACCCCGCCGCCCGGGCCTGGCGTGCCTGCTCCTCGAGTTCGGCGGGGAAGCTCAGCGACCACAGCCCCGCCGGGCACACACCCAGGAACAACCTCAAGCACGAACTGCCGATCTGGCGCAGCTCCCCGGTCTCGGCGTGGCGCACCACATAGGACACACGGCGACGGCGCACGGTATTGCAGTGCTCACAGACGTTCTCGGCCGGACGCACCCACCCATCGAGGCTCTGGCCCGGCGCACACCGCACGAGCGCCTCACCGAAATCGAAATCCAGGCTCGCCACGAACACCCAGCCGCCGTAGGAGATCACCGGCGCGGACAATGTGATCCGCACCCAGTGCTGAACCTCGACGATGTCGTCCTCGGTCGTGCGCTCGCGGGTGAAGTCCTCGACGACCGTCTCGAACCGCTGCGCGATGCCGTGGCGGGCCAGCTTGCGGTTGGCCACAGCGATGCGCGCACCGAATTCCCCGAGCCGGTCGGCGGGAATCTCATAGGTCGGCAACGCGACCTCGTCGGTGGTGCCGTCGGCGAGGGGTCCGATCGTGGTGGTGAGCATCGCGTCCTCCAAGGGTGTGAGTCGCTACCCCACCAACATTACACCTAATTAGGGGTAATGTCCAAGAATGTCTATCCCCAGATCCGCGGAACGCGGGAAGAAGGGGCCCCCGAAAAGCTGGCCGGCGATACCAGGTGACCAGGCCGAACCCGGGTGCGAGAATCAGGCATACCCGATGCTTTCGACCCCGACCGCACACCGAGACGAAGGGGCACATCATGGCTGAGCAGGCTCAATGGACACCCGGCGCCAACCAGGCACACACCTGGATTGCCCCTTGGAGTACCGAAACGATCGGCGAACTGCTGCGCGAAGCCGATGCCGCCGGATGGACCAGTTACATCATCGACTCCGACCGCGGCGACAAATCCCTGTCCGGGCACGACGACAGGATCACCCGCGCGATCGCCGCGCCCGGCGCCGCCGATCAACTCCTCGAGGGCCTGCAGCAACAGGTCGAAACCCGGTTCCGCAGCCACCGCGACGACGGGACCGGCTCGGGCACGCCGATCCTGCTGGTCATCGGCGAATCCGCCCGGTACTGCCGCGATCCCCGGCTGCTGACCCTGGCCCGGCTGGGCCGGGCCGCCGACATCCACCTGGCCCTCGACCTCGACGCCGAGCAACTGCTCACCCACGCGCTGGGCACCGAGTTCCGTGACAACATCCTCGGAACTCGGTGCCCAGCACTCGCACCGACCGGCAACGACACCCCTTGAAATCGCCATACAAGGAATCCGGCGCACGAAACCGATCGGGTGCGAGGTCCACTCAGGCCGCACGCCCCGCACGGGCCACCAACGCCTCCAGATCGATCGTGATCAGCACACGAGCCCCCTCCGCATCCTCGACCGCCCGGCCTCGGTTCGCGGCGTCGTGCGCGAGATGAGCGGGCGCAACCGAGAGCACTCGATAGGCGCTGGCCTGCACCGGCCGAAGGGCCACGCTGTCGGAATGGGCAGCGTTCCAGCCCAACGCGTTCTGGATGGCGCGATCCACACCACGCCGCGCGGCCTGGCCGTAGCCTCCCGCGTAGATCTCGATCTCAAAAGGCTTGGACCACTGGCCATTACGAAACGCCTGCATGCTGACGGCGTAGATCTGATTGACGTTGACCGGATCGTGCATCGGGATGTTCTCCTTGTTGAGTGGGAGGATCAATTCCACACAACATTACACCTAATTAAGGGTAATGTGAAGGTGGTGGACTAGATCGCTTGGGCATCCGGTCTACCCGCGCAGTCACGGAATCGCTCACGCATTAGAAGGGTCATCCCTCGCTGCTGGCGGGGCCGGCGATCGACGGTTCACTGCGCCCCGGGCCCCGGGCGCATTAGAAGGGTCACCGCGAAGACAACAGCTCTACCGCGAGCTGCCGACGAGACTGCGAGAACACTCCGCCGCCGCGAAACCTGAAGGCCGAAGAGCAAGCAAGGCTGAAGTGCAAGGCGACGTCCGGTGGGCTGACTGTGTAGCTCCACTGCTCACTGCGTTGTCTGGCGGTACAAACGGGGCCGGTGTATACACCGAGCCGCCTCGTTCTGACGAGCACGTCCCAGGCGATGACAGGCACACCGGGCTACGTTGCGGTTGACCACTATCGGCACGGTCTATGGCCGTCCAAACCCAGCGCGCCGTCCGACTCGGCGGCGGAGCAGCGGCCGGTCAGAACAGGTGACCGTTTTCCTCGTACCATTGCTCTTCCAAGCCGTTGCGGTCGTTCCAGCCCTTCGGTGGTACATCCGTTGCGCCGGGTCCGACCAGGATTCCTTTCTCGACAATGCGCGCGTTGGCTTTCGGGTAAGCGTCCAGCACACGGTCCAGAGCGGAGGTCAAGGCCAGCCGGTACTTGCGGATGGCCTGCCGACTGCTGGTCGGGGTGACGGTGGAGCCGAATTGACTCATCGTGGCGTTCCAGCTCACGAGGCGGTATTCCTCTTCGTAGGACATGCGCCGGGTCAGCCACACGTATAGATCGAAAGCCATGGCCGATCCGCGGGCGTCGCCGCGCAATTTGCGGATGGTGTTGGCGTCAACCGGCACCGGGTTCTTGATCGCCATGTCGTAATACTCCTGGGACAGGGTCACTGTCGACTTGCGTGACTCCGTCTGCTCGATCTGGGACTTCCGTCCCCGGGTCTCGCTCTGGGTCAGCCAGAGAGTATGGCCGACAGCGACCGAGGTCAGCTGGTGCTCGAGCGGGCGGCTGCCGTCTCTGGCGGCTTCGACGCGGACGCTCATGCTCGATGAGAACAGCTTGTCGGCCTGCTCGCGGACCACGCCTATATTGCCGCGGACACCGCCGGACTGCTGTTCTCGTTCGATCCCGATCTGTTCCATGAATTCGGCCAGGTTGCCGCCGAGCTCCAGCTCGCGGCTCTTGGTGCGGTATGCCTCACTGGCGCACCAGATCCCGATCAGGCGAGCCATCATCCCGTACGGGAGCCCGATAGATACGGTCTCACCGTTCTCGTCCTGCCCGGTGCCAGCCTGCCATGTGACGGTCTCCGGGCCGTTCTTGCGGACCCACTTCTCGACGGTGATGTCCGGCTTGTTGTACGGCATGCTCGTGATGGCCATGTGCTTCGGAGCCAGGCGAACCTTGCGTTTCTTCGGGGCGGGCGGCTGCGACACCGATTGCAGCGGTACGGTCTCGCCCGGCGGCAAGTCCAGCGCTGACTGATTGCTGGGAGCCATGCTCGCGATCATGCCACTCCTCATGTTCAAGTCCGGGATTCGCGGTTGGTCGTGTCGCGGGATTCACCCCGGTCAGCGCAGCATTGGTTTACATCCTCGGGCCGCCGGTGCACCGAGTGCAGCGAAGAAACGGTTTCCCTCCCCCGGCCCGCCGAGGAAGGCCAGCGCGTTGCTGCAGGTCAGAAGGTGCACGCAGTGCACGAAGAACCGGTTTACGTCCTGAGCGGGCGATTCGGCATCCAGGACGGTGACGTGAGCGGCCGGGCGAAGAAACGGTTTACCGATGCTCGGCTACCTGCGACGATCCAGAAGACGGGAATGCACCGAGTGCAGCGAAGAAGCGGTTTCCGCTGGGAGCGGGCCCCCTGCCGCCCCAGCGAAGAAACGGTTTCGCCAGGTAGACCCCCACAACCACCCGGCGAAGAAACGGTTTCGCCGGAGCGACGCAGGGGCTGTGACGAAGAAACGGTTTCGCCGGAGCGAAGAAACGGTTTCCCGAGGTGGCCCTTGTGGATAAGCACGAAGAAACAGTTTCCCTGTGGATAACTTCAGTCGCCCTCAGCGAAGAAACAGTTTCGCAAAAATCGGCATTTTCCCAGGAAGCAGCGAAGAAACAGTTGCCAAGCAAGCGAAGAAACAGTTTCCGCAACACGCCCAAACCCGCAGGTCAGACGGCAGAAATCGTGGTCCCCCCTGTATTTAAAACCCCCTATGAAAGATACCTGTTAGGGTGGCTTCCGGATCGGCTGTGGATAGTTGACCCCAACAGGAATTCGACCCGGGCCTCGGTCCAACATTCTCTCAGCGGCTCGGCAGGTCGCCCTAGGCGTCGAACGACCGCTTAGCGCAGCATGTCCGGCCGGACGAGACGTTGACCGAGCCGCCGCTCCAGTCCCCAGCTGACTAGTAACCGGCGAGCCAGCCGACGCTTATGACTCCTCTTACGCGTGTCGGAGTCCTGATAGCTCCTCAGCAAAACAGCCGCCCGCCTTCCGACGACCCGGCCAGACTGCCTTCGCGTGATCCCGAGCGAAGAAGCGGTTTACGCCCACTGGTGCCGAAACTGCACTCCCCCAAGGCTTCTAGCCGGAATCGGTGCTCCAACCGAATTCCCCTCACCCGCCACCTGCCGGGTTCGTTGACAGATGTAGGACGACTTCCTTGCTCTCGTCACGGTCTTGGTCAAGGGCACGAACCGTGCTGGCCTGGCTCTCGGTGGCGACCAGCTGACGCTCGTGACCCTTCTAATGCGTGGCGAATGCTGTACAGCGCGTCCGCAAGCGAAGTACGCCCGGGCAGGGGACCCCGCTCATCAGCCGTGAATGGCGCTGCGCGGTGCAAAATTAGCCCTGCCCCGCCAGCTTCTCCTTGCGCCCGCCCAGGTACGCATTGAGCACTGGTGCGATCCAGGTACTCCTCGTGTCGAACCCGAGTTCGGCGGTCAATTCGTCCAGCACGGCGTCCTGGTCCGGAGTGATGTTGTAGTGGATCTGAGCGCTTCCACCGCCCAGATACCGCACCGCCTTCGGATCCGCAGGGAACAAGTCGTCGACCGGCGCCGTCGAGAAGCGGGAGTTCTCGATGATCGTCGCCAGCTCGGCCCTCTGCTTGCTGATGGCTTCGAGCACCAGCTGGTGGCTGACCTTTCTGGTCTTGTGGCGCTGAGCGTCGAAGCGCCTCTTAACAGCTTCGCTGACGTAGACGACGTTTACTGATTTTGTCGGCCGCCCATCGGTTGTGACCGCCATAGTCCGCTTGCGCGGCGCCCTCTTCGGGGGCGCCGCCTCTGCCGGGGTGGAGGTGACGGGGCTCGGAGCCGACGTAGAAGTGCTCGACTGCTCGGTAGCTGGCCCGACGTCGACGGCGTCCGGGTCGACAAAGTTCTCCTGGGCCGCTGCGGCCGCGGCTGCCCGGCGCTCCTTGAGCTGGTCCACTCTGCTCATGATGTAGGCCTCCGTTTCTCGTGGTTCAGGCTTTAGACGCGGTGCTCGCGGCCGGCCGAGGTCAGGATGTGCTTGTGCAGGATGTCGCTCATCATCTTGCTGAGATCGCGAGCCTGCGCACCGGGCTGGTCGGACAATCGCTCTTTAAGTTCAAAGACTTGGTGTAACAGCGCTGGCCGATAGGGGATTTCCTGGATGACTTGCCCCCACTCCACGAAGGTCCCATCCTCGGGATGCAGTTCCGCTCCGAACGCTTCGGCAGCGTCTTGACGGATGAGATGATTGACCGCCGTATTGCGAGTGACATCGATGCCTGTCAGTACCACTCCAGCCCACCGCAAGGGATGGGCCTTTTGAATCGCCTCAACACGTGCCCTGGCCTCAATCGCCTTCTTCACTGCTTGGGACAGCCCGTTGATCGGGGAGAAGGCGACGTCACTCGCGTACATGGCCAGTGTGACGAGGTGCCCTCGCCGCCCAGCCGTGTCGATGAGGATCAGGCGATAGCGTTCGCGAAAACCAGCGGCGTCAATCAGGTTGCTCAGAAGCCGACCCCAGTCACTTCCTCGAAGCTGGCCAGCTCCAACCGCCTGCAATTGCTTGCCGGCAGGTATGAAGTCGACGCCAGGAAGCGTCGACGGAGTAATGACCTCCACGAGCTTGGCTGCTCCCTTGGCGATGTCATAGTCGTCGCCGTCTTGAGCCCACAATGCGCCCGCCTCCATCAGCGCGTCGCCGATGCCAGGCGCGCTCATGAGGTGCGGCAATGACTGGCTCAGTCCCTGAGTCATGTTCGCTTCGGGATCGAGATCTATCAGCAGTGTCGGTATGTCTTCGGTGGAGGCCGCGCTGGCGAGGAGCCACTTCATGAAGCTCTTTGACGCGCCACCTTTGCCACTCAGGCCGGTGCAGATGGTGCACTCGTCGGCTAGGCTCTGCTCTGTCACAATTGCTCCTTACCAGGCAAAACGAGAGCGGAAGGTCGGGTGCTCGTACATGACTCCTCACGTCGACCACGATGCTTGTCGCTGTGCTGGTGCCTGTAGTGAGCTGAGTGTAGCGCGTGACACCGATCGAGCAACATTCGGCATGGCACGGCAAGGCACTGTTTGGACAACACTGTGCGTAGCCACCGATGCAACTGATGGATGTGATGCCAAGTACATCCATCGGGCAACAGTGCAGGCAGCCCCCGCATCCGTCTATATACACGCTGCTAAGGACATGGACGACGCAGTAAGCCGCTGCCTGAAGCTCTCAGCACAAGCGTTGGCGGTGGGCACCACTACGTCAACAATCGAGTCACCTACGGGTGGCGCGACCGCTGCATATGCACAGGTCACAGTTGGTCGTGACACTAGCTGCACCACTAACACCACCACTAACACCATCACTAACACCACCACTAAAGACGCCACTAGCGAATTCACTAAGCTAGCCGATGCGTGTGCCGCTCACAGTGCCACTAGGACAGTCACTCATGCGGCTGCTAAGGACGCAGCGAGTGCACGTATGGTTCTCACGATGTGTACGCGCACGGTGTGCTCGACTAGGTCGCCGACCGATAGAGATACTGAGGGCCTTACCATTGGACAGCTATGGACGGATGCTAAGTTGGCAATGTATTTGTCAGTCGATGGTTGTGCGATTCTGTAAACCTGGTGACTCACGTCTAAGCACATTCATCAATGTGATTGGTAATAAGTCTATGCATACGTTGTGCCACATGCTGTCCGGGTTACTGTTTGCTCAACCACTGCATCGGTCACTTTGAACACGACGAAGCAAATCTGCAATGACACTGATAGCTATGTCGATCAGATACCCTATGTGCCTACAATCCGATAGATTGAGCCAGCTGCTCATGGCTAGACATCGACGTAGGCCAATATTATTACTCAGCTGGCAACCAGCCTTGAGGTAGTGTAGTAGACGCTGCAGCAAGTGAGGCGCTGAGACGATGAGTCAACTGTGCTATGAGCACAGGACATTGTTGCTCTATACACTTAATGTTGCACCTACTGATCAATCAACGAATCTGCAAATCCATCTATATTGACTACTTGGCTCGATCTTCCGGAATAAAGCTCTGAGCTGGGGAAATGTTTCGTCACAGTGACGTTATTGGACGTAGTTGGGGGCAGTTAGTTGCTGCTACCGCCTCACCTCTTGGGCTAGCCACGTGCACGGTCCACGAACCTGCTGAGGTGGAGTTGATGGGCTAAAGTAATCGTACCTGTCGGTCCGTTTCTATGTTTGCCTAGGATTAGATCTGCTTCGCCGCCCCGGGGGTCGTCGCGGTCGTAGGCGTCGGGGCGGTGGAGCAGGATGACCATGTCGCCGTCTTGTTCGATTCCGCCGCTTTCGCGCAGGTCGGACACCATCGGTCGTTTGTCTGCTCGTTGCTCGGGGCCGCGGTTGAGCTGGGAGACGGCGATGACCGGTACGTCGAGTTCTTTCGCGAGGAGTTTGAGGTTGCGGGAGAACTCGGCGACTTCCTGTTCTCGGTTCTCGGTCCGTTTGCCCGAGGTCATGAGCTGTAGGTAGTCGACGACGACAAGGTTGAGGTCATGGCGCTGGCGTAGTCGTCGCGCCTTGGCCCGGATCTCCATCATCGTCATATTCGGTGAGTCGTCGACATACAGTGGCGCGTCGCCAATCTCGGCCATGCGGGTCGCCAGACGGGTCCAGTCGGCATCGCTCATCCGCCCGGCCCGCATGTCGGCCAGCTTCACCTTGGCTTCAGCGGAGAGCAGGCGCATGACGATCTCGCTGCGGCTCATTTCCAGCGAGAAGATCACGTTGGCGAGGCCGTGTTTGATCGAGCAGCTACGCATGACGTCCATTGCCAGAGTGCTCTTGCCATGGCCAGGTCTGGCCGCGATGATGATCAGCTGACCAGGGTGGAAGCCGTTGGTGATGGCGTCGAGCTCGGTGAACCCGGTGGGCACGCCACCGACCCCGCCTCCGGCCGCGATGGCATCGAGTTCGGTGAGGGTCGGTTGCAGCAGATCGGCGAGGGGGAGTATGTCGTCGCTGCTGCGGCGTTCGGTGACGTCGTAGATCTCGGCCTGGGCACGGTCGACGATTTCGTCGACGTCCTGATCCTCGGCGGCGTAGCCGTACTGGACAATGCGGGTGCCGGCTTCGATGAGCCGCCGCAGAGTGGCCTTTTCCTTGACGATCTCGGCGTAGTAGTTGGCGTTGGCGGCGGTCGGCACCGTTTGTGTCAGGGTGACCAGGTACGGGGCGTCGCCGATGCGCTTGAGTTCACCACGCCGGACCAGGCTTCCAGCCACAGTGACCGGGTCGGCCGGCTCGCCCCGGGCGTACAGATCCAGGATGGTGTCGTAGATCGTCTGGTGGGCGGGTTTGTAGAAGTCGGAGGGCCCGGCGATCTCGACGACGTCGGCGATCGCGTCCTTGCTCAGCATCATGCCGCCGAGTACCGACTGCTCGGCCACGAGATCGTGGGGTGGCTGGCGGCCGAAATCCCCGCTGGCCGGTGCCGAGGCCCTTTTCTCGACGGCCGTCATCGGATATCTCGCCGGGGTAGCTCGCTGCGGTGATCGACCGTGTCACGCGCTGTTGGGCCGGTGTAGGCGAGGGCATGACCGAACAGCAGTTCTTCCAGGTAGCGGTCGGTGACGGTGCGTCGTGTTCGCTGGTGGCGGTGGTCGAGCAGGGCCGTGAGCGTGTGGTCGGGTCGTGCCCAGACCACGCCCGCGCGTGCTGCGCTGGCTCGTCGCATCGCCGACTCACGCGGGCCACGCGGACCTCGGTGCAGCAACAGGGTGGGCCCGAGCTGATCGAGGGCGGGCAGCGCGCGCAGTGCATCGGTGAACGATGTTGCGGCGCAGATTAATCCGATGATCCGCAGCGGTGTGGGTGGGACTCCGAGTTCGGGGATCGCTTCCCACAGATCGAGGGTGAAGCGGTCGAGTTCGGGTCGCTGCCAGCGGGCGATGCGATGGTCCCAGTCGGCGTGCAGCGCGTCGATGATCGGGTAGACCGGGTGATCGTTGAGGTGGATGCGGGCCAGCGCGACACCGGGCCATCCAGCTACGGTGGCGGCCCGCTGGGCCAGGGTCTTGTCGAAGGGGATTTCGGGTTTTCTGGGCATCAATCGGGCTCCTCGGGCGGCCGGATGACCGGCAGGTGGGTGATGGCGGCGAAACTGGCGGTGTTCGACACGGGTGCCTTTCGTTGGGGGTGGTCGACGGCTTACGGGGGTGTCGTCGTCGGGGCTACAGCTGACCTGGCGGCCGGTGCAGGATCATCGGCGGAAGCACAGGCGAACCGGTCAGGGTGTCCGAACCTGATTGCGGCACAGTGAGTTCGGGCTCCATGTCATTCCTGCGGAATGGCGGTTCGGGAGTCAGTCGTGGCGCGGGGGACCGGCGGAGGGGCAATATTCGGGCTGGTGATATTCGGTGGGGTCACGGGTCCTCCTTGTGTCGGGCGGCGAGGTAGGCGGCCCAGCCTCGTTGGGTGTGGGCTTCGGTGTCGGTGGCCAGGTCGATGACCTGGTAGTCGACCCCGGCTTTGGCCAGCGCTTTGTAGGTGGCCTCGCATTGGACGCATGCGGGTTTGGTGTAGACGGTGACGGTCATCAGAGCAGGACCTCCTCGGGCAGTGGGTGATCGGACATCTCGGCGCTCCAGCACGGCTCGCAGACCGCCGCCGCGATGGGAAGCTCTGGACGCATCGGGGCGTCCTCGGCGTGGCAGAACAGGCACGTGCCCTCGGCGGTGGTGGCCGGTGGGGGAGTGGCCGTGGGGGCGGGATGGGCGTGGAGCCAGCGCTGGATCGCGGGTCGCAGGCCGTGGCCGGGGAACTCGCGGCAGGCCATGCGGGCGGCGTGCACGAGGGCGCGTGTTTCGTCGGCGAAGGGCTGGCCGGGAAGCAGGGCCAGCAGGGTGTGCAACATCCGGGCACGGATCGAGGCGGTGGTGGCCTCGACCAGCTCGTCGGTCTTGCGCTCCCGCAGGCTGCGATCACGGGCGGTGACGGCGGCCTGATGGGCGCGATCCCAGGCTCGTTGCAGTGGCCGAAGGCGCGGGCCCGCGCCGACCATGTTCTGGCGCAGCCGGTACTGGGCGAGTTTGAAAGGGGCTTTGACCTCGGCGGGGACCGGGGCGGCCAGGATGGCGAGGATCTGCTGGGGGCAGTATCCGCGGCCGAGGCAGCGGCGTATTTCGGCGCGTAGGCGACCGCGGAGCAGGCAAGGCATGTCGCGGTAGATCTCGGGGGTGTTGGAGAGCACGTGTGCGACGTCGGCGGGGTTGATCGCTACCCCAATCGGTCGACCGATCCGGTCACGCAGCCGATGGGGGGTTTGGGGGTTTTTCTTGGAAAGAGATATAGGGGCCGCGTCGGAAAAGGTGATCACCCGCCCGGATTCGTCGCGCTCGAGCTCGGTGATTTCGTCGAGGAATCGTGGGTGGATGGCCAGGGTCGCGCAGGCGCCGCGGCCGCGGGCCGGGGTGTAGGTGATCAGTTCGTCGCGGTGCAGGGAAGCCAGGGCGCGTCCGACGGTCTTGGGGTCGTGGGCGATCTCGCACAGGCGGATCAGTTGCTGGATGCGGACCTGGTCGTCGCTGAGGCGAGACCACCCGCATAACAGCTCAAGTGCGGCGGCGAGGACGTGTTTGCGGGCACCGCGCAATTTCAGCGCCGCAGCGGCCTGCTGGACCCGCGAACGTAGCAGGTCGGCATCGCTGAAGCGGATGCGTGCGCGCGGCCCGCTGCGGGGCCGTGAGGGCCGTTTGCGCTGGCGCGCTGCGGCATTGCGGGATCGGGTGTAGGCCGATGCGGGTTCGCGCCGGCGTGAGGGCGGTTTGGTGGTAGAGCCGTCCGAAGGGCATGGGTTACCCTGGGAGCTGCGGTTCACGATCGCACTCCTCATTTGAGGTCAGCAGCACCCGGGATCGACTGGTCCTCGATTCCGGAAGTCAGCATCCGAGGGGTGGTCAGCCCCTCAGCATCGAATCCCTTGTCTGGCAGGGGATTTCGTGCTGCCCGCGTGCTGCGCGGTTATGGATTTAGGTGTCGGGCGCCAGGGGTATTTCAGCGCGGTGCCACAGCCTCCTTCCGGGGTCGGGGACGCCGAATCGGATCGGCGTGAAGCAGGGTGCGCGGCGCGTGGCCGCGAGTACTGGCGGGGTTGTGATGGCCGAGGGCGGCGCTGTCACATCCGGTGCCGAGGCAGGAGTGGACCGGCGCGGCGGTGAATGCGTCGCGGCGCGTCGAAGTCCAGGTCAGGTCGATCATCGAGCGCATCCGCGAGCCGACATGATCGTGTCCAGGCCGCGATGCTGCCGAAATCTTGATCTTCTGTCCTACAATCGGAAGCTGCATACAGGCTCCCGCGTCAGGTGGCGGTCCATAGGGCTCCTCCGGAATGTGGATGAGGCGGTCTGTGTGGCGCAAACCCCCCTTGCTTTGGCCGGCGGGCGGGGGTTTTCGCGCGTTATGGGTTGGTGTGGCCCAGCTCAGATCGTGCCGGTGGCCTCCAGTCCGAGGCCGAGTTCCAAGTCGAGATCGATGTCCTTGGGGAACACCGCCGGATCCAGCTCGCCGAAGCTGCGCAAGCCGCGATGGAACAGCTCGATGAGCCGGATGGTGATCGGCATGCCCGGCACCGGGCGACCGTCGCGAAAGCAGGGCTCGAGTACGCGCTCGGCCTGGCTGATCGCCAGTCCGGCAGAAATGTATTTCGCTGGGCCCGAGTACAAGTAGTTCACCTCGGGCGCAACGGGATCGATCACCTGGAAGCCCTTCTGGTCTCCCCGGGTGACGCGCAGGACACGTAGATCGGGGAACCGCTGGGCGTCGGCCAGGCCTTCGTCGAGCAGGGCGATGTAGCGGGCGGTCTTGTTGGCTGGCGTGCCCAGGGCCCGCGCCAGCGTCCCGGGGATGTTGGCTCCGACGGTGCGGAACTTCGGGCCGTCTTGTCTGGGTGGCCTGCCACCTAATCCACGCAAGTGTGCTGCCATGGTTCGATAGCCTGCCTCGAGGCATTTTCAAAAACTGATCGACACGCCGTCTCAAGATCGGCAATTCCGGGCGCGGCGACATCGTTGCGGGCCTCTGACCCGGCCCAACGGCGGCCCGGGGAGAGGGAAACTGTTGCCCGGCAGTCACTTTGATGCGCTCTCGGGTACGACGTGGTCGAGCGGTGAAATGTGGTGCGCTGCCGAGCGTTGGGCCGGGAGCTCGTCTTCCAGGGATCGGTCGATGAGCTCCATCAGCTGTGCTGAGGTGATCCGGCCGTCGTCGAGCTGGGTGAGTAAGGCGTCGAGGAGCCCGCGCAGCGCCAGTGCCACGACCGCGATCTGTTCGGCCGGTGCCGCCGCATGATCGCGGGCGACCTCATCGGCGGTGTCGCGCAGGACCTGCACGGCGAACGGTGCCCGTGAGGTCCTCATGATGCCCGCACCGATCGTGTCGAGGCGCCGGTGTACATGCTGGTGATGTAGCGGTGAAACACCGTCGAGGTGTGCTCGTGCAGTTGGCGGTCCACCCCAAGGTGGATTCCGGCGGGTGCGCCGTGGCAGGCGATCACCCCGAGCTGGTGCATGCGCGGACTGGTGTGGGGCAGCGCGCCGAGCATGAGCAGCACGCGGCGGCCGTAGTGGATCGGCCGGCCCAATTGCAGCGCACGGTCGTAGCGTTCACGCACCAGCTGGTAGTGGAAGGCGATCAGATCGTCGATGTCGGCGCGGCCGTCGATGCAGTCGGGGTCGATGAGCAGGCTGTCCCAGCCCGCCGCGTGCACGGTGCGGTCGAGGTGGGTGATGGTCTGGTGCGACCACGGCGCCACCCAGGTGTTGGCCGCGGTGCCCTCGGGGCGCCACTGCTGCGCGGGTGCGTCGGGGTGCCGGACGAGAGCGCGAACGAGGTTGCGGGACATGGTGATCCCTCCTTCTGAACCGAGACCATCTCGCAGATGGGCCGATTCGGTCGATGAGGTAGACGGATCCGGTGCGGCAAAGAGGAGCAGGGCGGCACCGGATAGATGGATTGAGTGGTCAGGAGCCGGTGAGGCCCCCGGCGATGTCGCGGCGCGAGAGCCGCGCCCACCACACGTGCTCGCTGGTCGTGGTCTGGCCCGGTACCGGTAGTGGCCGGTTGATCAGCCATTCCGTCGGGTCACCGGGCCAGCGCACCGGAACGAGCCGGAGCCGAGCGGTGTGATCTGCTCGCGCGGGGTCGAATTCGCTACCGACCACGCACCCGGCGCCCAGGACGCGGTGCCCGACGCGGTCGAGGGTGTCTCGTTCGAATGCCGTTGGCCTGGGCCGGGTGTGACGTGTGCGCAAGCATGCGGTGTGTGGGCGGGCAGAGACGAGCACCAGGCGGCACGGGCGGGTCAGCCGGATCGCGGTGACGCCGAGGATCACCGCCCGATTGGCGATCGGGCACCAGAAGTAGCGGCTCTGGTCGTGCTGGTGCTCGGGAGCCAGGATCCCCTCGGTCCAGCAGCGGGGACACAGCCCGCTCATGCGAGGTCGCCTCGGGAACACTCGCCACGCTCGGCGAGGGAGGCAACGACGCCACCGCGGTCCTGGATCCGCAGCCGGTGACCGCGGCGGCGTCGTCGTTGACCGGCGTCGCCGACGCGGCGCCGGAGTATCGGCCAGACGAGCGAACCGAGACAGCCGCCGCTGCCGCGGGCCACATGCGGCCCCGGGCTCATGGCTGGGCTCCCGACCAGCACAGCACGAAGTACACCGCGATCAGCACCACCATCAACACCTGGGCGAGGGCCGCTGCGCGGCTGTGGGGGCGCCACGGATGCGGCTCGACCCGTTCGGGCTCTGGATCATGTTGCATCAGAATGGCTTTCATGACGACTCACCGCCTCGTGCTGGACCTCCGACGGTCGGGGACCGGTCCGGGCGAGTAGTTCGTACACGGGCCGCGAGGGTGGTGATGATGGCCAGCGCGGCTCCGGCGGCAGTGGCCGCGGTGAACACGATCGCGTCGGCGGGCCGCGAACTGTGCCGGGGCACCGCCGCGGGGGAGGACAGTCGATCCGACCAGCGTTTCTGCAGCGCCCGGGCCAGCCAGGCCAGCACGGTGTTCACGACGCCTGCTTGTGTGAGGGCGTGGCCGGTGGCTGGTCGGTCGCAGGGTCCAGCACGGGCGGCGGGGCATCGGCGGGATCGACGACGCGCGGGGCCTTGGTGGATTTGATCAGCTGACGGCGCTCGCGCTCGGACAACCCGCCCCAGATGCCGAAGCGTTCGTTGTGTTTGAGCGCGTAGTCCAGGCAGTCGTCGCGGACCTCGCAACCCATGCAGACGCGTTTGGCTTCCCGGGTCGAGCCACCCTTCTCCGGAAAGAACGCCTCGGGATCGGTCTGGGAGCACAGCGCCTTCGCCTGCCAGTCGATCTCGGGATCGAACTGGTAGCCCGTCGACCCGACAGCGTCCATGGATACGCTGATCAGCTGTAGCTTGCGCCCGATCATGACCGGCTCGCGATCACCGGCGGGCACGCCAACTGCCGTGCCTGGGCGGACTCGGTGGCCAGATCCAGCAACGACGCCAGCGCCAGCGTGTCCTCGAGGCGGGTATTGCTGCGCAGGATCCGTGCACGCCACATCAGGTAGGCGATCTGCGGGCTCGCGCCGTTACCGGCGCCAGCGCGCAAGCGCGCGGCCTCGGCTTCCAGTGACATCGCGTAGGCCAGCGTGGCCACGCGGGCATGAGAGTCGATTGCATTGTCGCGCAGCAGAATTGTGTCGAACACGCTCGGGGCGGTCCGTGGCTGCTGATGATGTGTTCCAGGTACGATGGACATTCCCTGGCTCCTCTACGGGTTGCGAGGAAATCGGGCCCCGGTCGGGTCGCATCCGCCGGGGTCCTTCCTCTGTTGGCTGGGTGGTCTCCTTCTCCGTCGGACGGCCCCAAGGCCCTCGGCGGAAACTCATCGCTCTACTAGAGATATAGGCGCGCGAAAACACCGATTCCGTCACCTGCGCGCAGAAAAATTTCGGAAACCCAGCTCAGGGCGGCACCGTGGATCGACGTAGCGCGTCGTGACCGGCACGCGGCCGAACCGGCGGTGTCGCCAGGTGGCACCTGAGCGGGCCGGAGCCGGGCCGAGAGCGTGGTCGCCGGTGGTGCATTCGGGCCTCCCGTGCTGCCGAGGGTCGTCTCCGGCGGGCGGGGAAGAGGGGAAGGTCAGCTCCTGGCGCCGGGTAGTGGGGTCGGGTCATCACCGCGGTAGCAATCGGTGAAGTGCCCAGGTCATCCAGTACAGCACAGCCAACTAGCTAACTCAAGGTAACTAGGTAGCTACGTGGCGTAGCCGGGGTTGTGGCACCCCGGTCATTAGGCTGGTGGCCGTGAACGCAGCGGCCGCCCGCCCCGAGACTAAGGAACAGATGGTCGTCGCGGTGCTCGGCGCCCGCATCGTCGCCGGCGCCTACGGCGGTGCCGGCGCGAAGATGCCGTCCAAGCGTGAGCTGGCCGCCGACCTCGGCGTCGCTATCGCCACCCTCGACCGCGGTTATGCCAAACTGCGCGAGGTCGGGCTCATCGAAACCCTTTCCGGGTCCGGCACATTCGTGCGGGCAACCCAGATGCCGCCGCAACCACCCACGGTGGAGCAGCTCGCGGCCGACCTGCACGAACTGAGCCGGCGGGTCGCGGCGCTGGAAGCGGGCACGACCGCTCGCACCGAACCCTGATCACCAAGCGCTACACGGTTGCGATCAGCTGCACAGCGCCGGTGGGCCGTCGGTGCCGGGATCGTGCTGATGGCCGGCGAGCAGTTCGATCAGCTCATTGGCGGTCGAGGCGTCCATCGGGTCGTCGAGCAGATCCTGGGCCAGCATCCTGACCTGGCGTGAATAGGCCAGGGCGGGCTCGGGTGCGGGCGGATGATCGAGCTCCTGTTCCAGGCACAGCGCGGCGCCGTGCAGCCCGCGGGTGTGCAGCTCGGCGATGCGGCCCAGCACGGCCTCGGTGCCCCGGACCTGCGCGATGTCGGAAAGTCCCAACCGCACCGATGACGGCGCCGCCGCCAGGCGCCGTCGCGCCCGGGCCGCTCGCGTGGAAGCGCGCCGTCGATAACTTCCCATCGGATTCATCGCCATCCGATCCCCTCCTTCTATCGGCAAACTGTTCGAACGAGCGCGCAGCGGAGGGGAATTCGCACGGCACAAAAGCTGAAGCGGTGCATTGTTATCCCCGGTCTGCGGGCCCTGCGGGCAGTGGTGACCAGCCCGGACGAACGCGTCGTCACACGGGCATCACGGTCGGCATATCTCGTGTTTCCCCAGGGAGTGCAAAGTGCAGGTTATCCGAATTTTCGATCTTGTCGCAAGGATTCAGCACGCGAGAAAGCCGTATTCGCGCGAACTATTCCGGTTCGTTACGCCACCGCGATTCATAGCGCCCGATGCACGCCGGATCGGGCGGCCCGAGACGGCGGTCTCAGCTCGGCAGAGTCGCGATCGGAGACCAGGCGCTGCCGTACTCGGCGCGCACATCGTCGAGGTAGGCCTCGATCGGGTTCATCACCGCAGTGTGACCGTCGTCGAGCTCGGCGACGACGATGCCGACGATCAGGAAGGAATGCCGGCCGGTGGGCCGGAATGCCGGCCCACCGGAATCGGTGGGCGCGATATCCATCGCCGCGGTGATCTGGCGCGGCGTGACCGCGGTGACGGTGCCACAGGCCAGCCCCGAGCGCGCACCGAGATGACAGATCGGCTCGCCGACCCGGGCGCTGTGCTGTCCCTGCAGCACCTGGTCGAAGCTCGTGTTCCGCGAGGACACCGCGACCTGCGGGCGCAGTTCGATGACGCCGAACCCGCTCGCGTCGCCGAGGCCGGCCCGGTGCTCGTCCTCGGCGACGGTGGCCGCGAAGTAGCCGATCGGGCGCCCGCCGGCCAGCACCGGCGCCTCAGGATCGGCGTCATCACGGCAATGGCCGGCCGTGAACGCCAAGGCCCGATTACCGTGCGCGAGCCCGGTGAACCCCACCGTGCACTGGTGGTTGCCGTGCACGATCACCGTGCCGGGCCCCACCACCGCGGCGCGGGCATTGGCCGGCGCGGCCAGCAGCACCACGGCAGCCGCGGCCGCCGTTATCCCGCATGCGCGCGCGGCGCACCTCGAATACCGCAATATGCTCACCTGAAAATGTTCCAGTTATCCCACTCGTGCGACCAGATTAGCGCGATCCCGCCCGCCATCGGTCTCTGCGGGCCGCATGATCCATCACTCCGGACGCCATGTCTCAAACGAAGCCTTCGGCCGGGCCAGACACACCGATTCGATGGCTCACGTGGCACGACGATGGCGTCGCGCCACCGAGCGAGAGATATTGATTTCGTCGTCGACGAAATACGCGGGTGACACGTCGAATATTTCGGCGAATGCCATGATCAGATCGAGGCGGGGAATCGCGGCCGAGGGGCGGCGCTCGGGCGGGGTTTCTCCATTGATCAGCCGGTAGATATGGCTCTTGGACACCGCGATGTCGGGGTACTCGCGGATGATGATCTGATGCAGTCGGTAGCCGGTCATCGGTTTGGTGTCGGCGATGTCCGACACCACCTCATATCGGGCGACCAAGGCACGCAGCTTGGCATCGAAGTCGGGCGGAACATGGTGGGGCCGAATCATTTTGGCGTGCTCGAGATCCAGGTCCTCGACGAGGAAGTAGGCCGGGGTGATCTCGAAGATCGAGGCCAGCGCGTGGATCAGGTCCAGCCGGGGCAGCGCTTTGCCCTCCCGAAGACGGTAGACGTGGGTTTTCGACACCGCCACCGCGGGGAATTGATCGGAGATAATGGCGTGCAAAGTGTAGGGCGACATCGCCCGGGCGCGTTCCCCGTCGCCGACAGAATGCGCGTCCAGCACGGATTGCAATTTGCTCGCGAAGAACAGCGAAATGGCGTTCGGCAACCCATTCACACCTTGGATGAGGTCGGAGCCTGGATCGAGCGGGGTTGCGGGGTCGGGCGTGGTCATCGTGGTATCGATGGTCGCACACAACATTGGATTCGACCTCCGGTCGGGTACTCAGATACCGCGCCCTGGCGCACCTGTCTCAGGGTCCTGCTGTGATTCCCCTGGTGGACCGTCCTGTGAGGTGCCCGTGTCTCCTCGATCACGTTCGGTGTCGTCCTGTTCGCGCCGGACACGGTCGGCGGCGTCGCGGCGAGCCCGGTCGAGGTCGAACGACGAGCTCGGATGTGGACGCCGAGCGTCAACACCGCCACCGTCGCCAGGGCGCGCCAGCGTCTCGCGCGGGATCTGGCGCAGCGCCCGGCGCTCACCCAGCACGGGCATCAGCCACGGGGGAGTCGCCGGTGCGCCGTCCTCGACGACCGGTGCGTCGGGGGTGCGCGCATCCGCCGAGGCAGTCTCGGGCCCCGGATCGGACGCCTCGACGTCGGAGGTGGGGTTCTCGCGCAGGTCCGGGCCGTCTGCGGTGGTGGGGCCGGGATCGCCCGCGCTGGCCCCGTAGAGATACAGGTGCTCGCCAGCGGCCACCCGCAGGTGCAGGCCGTAGCTGTGACCGGCCACGGTCAGCTCGAACCGATCGCTGTCGGGATCGGGATCTGGCTGCACGATCTGCACCGCGGCCTCGGGGACCGGTTCGGCGTCGGCCTCGCACAGGACCAACGCGGTCGAGGTGCGGTCTGCGGCCGGGCGATCGCGCCGATCGAACACCGCGATCTGCGGACTCCGGCGTCCGGCGTCCTCGGTGGCCAGCCACGCCCGCTGGTGGCTGTCGGCGACCAGAGCGCGCCAGCGGTCCGGGTCCTCGGTGTGGATGACCACCCGTGCACCGGTGGCCACCGCACGCAGCACCAGCTGCACGGCCAGCGCCCGCCCCGCGCGCGCCTGGATGACCGTGACCGCCGCGTTCGAGGCGGGCGTCACCAAGGGCAGGGCCAGAGCGTGCCCGTCGTCGGTGAACCCGATCAGCTGCCCTGACGGGCCGAGCGGGATCCGGGTCAGCTCCACGCTGTCCAGCGGCACCGACGGCGCCCGGACCTCCGTGACCGTGGTTGCGGGCATCGCGCTCGCCAGCGCTTCGCCTTGGTGGCCGGGCACGTTCAGCAGTCCCGGCACGGGCGGTTGCCGCAGCGGGCGAGTGGTGACATAGCGGGCGAGCGCACCGACCCGACGCTGGCCGGCCGAGGTCTCGCTCAGGCGCACCGTGGTCGCGATATGCACCGCCGAGGTCACCGACCACCAGCGGTCAACGCTGTCGGCCTGGAGCTGGTGAGGGTCGGCGACGAAAGTCGTCAGCACAAGATCACCCGCGGCCCGCAGATGACCCCACCGTTCCTGGCAGCGCCGAGGAGCCAGGAAATGCTCCAAGGTGGCGAGCTCGCGCGCCGACAACGCGGCCGCGGGCACACCGGACTGGCACAACCGGGCCGTAATGCGCAGGGTCGCCGCGGCCAGCGTGCGCCGCGCAGACCCGCGAGCGCGCAGCGCGGCGAGATTGGCCAGCGGGTCCAGGCGCACGATCAGCCACGTGGTGCGGTCGGCGACCAGCGGCAGACCCTCCAGCGCGCGACGATAGCTGCTGTAGTGACCGGTGCCGCGCGGCAGCGGATGACCGGCGGCGACCACATCGATGCCGACCACGGCGTCACCGAAACGCAGCAGCCGCGCCAGCATCGCCAGATCCAGGGCGGTACCGCCCTCGAGGCGTGCCTGGCCCGCCGGATCCACCCAGGTCGGAGTCAACGGTTCGGCGGGGCTGATTTCGATCATCGACACCAGCCCGGAGCGGTCCCAGCGCACCCCGATTCCCACACCACTGACCTCGACATCGACAGGAGCCGGTGCGGGCGCCGCTTCGGCACTGCGTCGGCGCCGACGCCGAAATCCCGCTACCGCCAACCCGATTCGCCACACGGGATATCCGTCGAAACGCACGATCGCGGCCAGCACCATCACCGCCATCACCACGACCGGGATCCACCACAGCCGCACCGTGACCGCGACAGTTCCCACCAGGCTCAGCCCGAGCGCCAGCACCACCAGATCGCCGGTGTGCGCGGGCAGCGCGAGGGTGGTGCGCTCCCACCGCCGCGTCGTGGCATGCCGGTAGGCGCGGCCCTTGCGGGCCACCGCCCGGGCGGCGGTGGCGGTCGTGGTCATCACGCTGTGCGTCGTGGTCATCGGGCCTGCTTTCGACGCCGTAGCAGCACCGGCAACCCCAGCAGCCCGCATCCCAGGATCACCGCGCCACCCGCTGTGGCCAGCGCCATCACCCGCGGCAACCGATCACGGGACGGGGGCGCCGCGATCGGGGGCAGCGCGCTGCTGCCGAAACGTCCGACTCCGGAACCGTCGAGGCGCACATCGGCGCTCAGCGCGGCCAGCGGATCCAGCAGCCCGGCCCCGACGGTGTTGTCGAGACCGCGCGCCGGGGCGTGGGCGGTGCGGGTGAGCCGGTCGATGACCTGGCGGGCGTTCAACTGCGGGAACCGTGCCCGCACCAAGGCCGCGGCCCCGGAGACGTAGGCCGCAGCGTAGCTCGACCCCGCGACCGGGACGCTGCCGTTGTTGGGTCCAGCCACGCCGTTGACGACACCGTCGCCGCCCAAGGGGTTCAGGCTCACGATCGCCGTGCCCGGTGCTGCCAGGCCCAGCCAGGGGCCACGCAGCGAGTACGGGCTGGGGGTGCCGGTCGGGGAGGTGAACCCCACCGACACCACGTGCTGAGCGAAGTTCGCCGGTGTGGAGATGGTCTTGATCTGGCTCCAGCCGCGCGGATCGTCCGGTGTCGCCGGGCTCTCGGGCGGGTTCTGGCTGCACGAGGAGCCGCCCGGGTTCCCGCCCCCGCTCGAGGTGTTTCCGGCCGCGGCCACGATGACCGCGTCGTGCACGCTCGCGGCGTACCACAGCGCAGCACCCAGTTCGCCCTGATCGATACCGCTGGCCGCGTTCAGGCAGGAGGCGATCGAAATGTTGATCACCCGCGCGTTCATGTTCGCGGCGTGCACCACCGCTCGTGCCAGCGCGCGTAGTTCGATCGCCGCGCGCCCGGCGTTGGGATCGTTGGGATCGGTGCCCGGGGGCAGGTCGGCGGAAAACGCATCCGAGGACTGGCGGATGGAGATGATCTGGGCGTCGGGGGCGACCCCGACGAATCCGTCCGCCGGTGAAGCCGCCGCACCGATGATCCCCGCCACCAGCGTGCCGTGCGCGTCGCAATCGCTCAGACCGTCCCCGCCCGCGGTGACATAATCGCCGCCGCCGACCAGATTGGCCAGCCGCGGTTGTGCGCGCACCCCGGTGTCGATCACCGCGACCGACACCCCGGCGCCGGTGGAGAGTCGATGCGCGGCCGCCAGTTGCAGGGTCAGTGCCGGGGGCGGGGGCTGGGTCAGATCGGAGTCGGCCAGCACCCCCGCACCGGCGCAACCCTTGGTCTGGCGGGCATTACCCTCCGGTCCCGGCGGTGTATCCGCCGGCACCCGGGCGGTGTCCACACTCGGTGGCCCCGGCACGGCCCGGGCGGGAGATGGCATCACCACACCCAGCGCCGATACCGCGAGAACCGTTGTCGCGGAAACGATCAGCATCCGAAGCCCCGTCATCGGCGTCACAGGTTCCGGACGAAGGAATACACGCCCATGCACCAGGCCGCCAGCGGGATCAGCGCCACGATCAGAAGCTGCTCGAGCAACTCGATATTGCGGCGGGTGACCGGTGAGGGGCGTGCCGCGGGCAGCCGGGCCGCGGCCGCGGCGGCCACCGTCAACGCCACCATCACCACGACCACGCTCAGCTGCACCGGCAACGAGGCATACCCGGCCACGATGCGCGCCGCGACGCCAGCAGCGGTGACGAACGCCGTGACATACATGATCGTGGCCTGCACCCGGTCGGTGTAGCTGCGGGCCCGCAGCGTGACCGAGGCGACCACAAGGCCCGCGACGACGAGCTGGATCGGCAGATGGTAGGCGTAGGGCACCACGGTCGCGGCGGTCGCGCACGCCAGCACTACCGCGGTCCCCAGCAGCAACCCGGTCAGCGCTTTGGTCGCCGCCACTGCTCGCCGCTCGAGACGGCCGGTCGCGTCGAGATCGTGATCGAGGTCGAAGACTTCCTCGAGGGCGTCGGGGTCGATGTCCTCACCAGGGGCAGGCAGATTCGGCGGGCGCAACCGCGACGCGAGCACACCCACCTTGGGAGCGTTGACCAGCACGATCATCGCCGCGATGACCGTGCCCGCGGCCACCGTGGACACCCGCCAGCCGAGCAATTCCACCAGCAGCGCATCGACCGCCACCGCGACCGCGACGGTGATCACCGTCGCGTGCAGCATCACCCCGAGACCCTCGAGCGCACGCAACAGCAGCACACTGGCCATCCCGGTCACCACTGCCGAACCCAGCGCCTGCGCGGCACCGAAATGCGCGGGAGCGCCCTGGGCCGAGGGCACCAGCACCGCCCCCGCCGTGCCAGACAGGATCAGCGCGGAGATCGTCAAGGCATAGGCCGTCGCTGCCGAACGCCACCAATGCGCGGCCGCAGCCGCACCGGCCGCCGCTGCCACGGCCAGGATCAGCGCCACCGCCGCACACCACCAGTTCGACGAGCCTGCGCTGAGCCAGCTGCGCGCCAGCAGCCCCGCGCACACTCCCGACCCGGCGACCACCGCCAGCCGCGACAACGCGCTCGCGTGCGAGGGCTCGAACTCGGCGAAGCCGCGCTCGTTGATCTGCGCGACCGCTTCGCTGATCTCCTCGACCAGGGGACTGAACCGCTCACCATCGGGTGCGGGTTGCAGCTCGAGCAGGACGCCGTCGGTCACCCCGGCCTGAGCCAGGGTGTGCTCGCGCGGGATCGGCGCCTGACCGATACGAGCCAGTGTCATCACCGCCGCGCTGCGATCGATCGGGGCGAATCGCGCCAAGAACTCGAGCAGATCCTCCATCACGATCTCAAGCGGGATCTGCTCGGCCAAATCGACATCGATCTGGCGATCACCCACTCGAATCGGCACCCGCACCCGCGGCGGAGCGACAGGGTCTGTCGGATTTGTCGTCGCCACGATGTCCTTCCGATCCGATGACAGCGCCTCGGCGCGAAGTGCGCGCTTTACTGGGCCGGCCGCGCCGGGTGACCCGGAATTCGACAACCGCAGCGCACCATGTCCGGATGCCAGTTCGGCCGGAAGTCAATCCTAACCACCGAATGTCCCACCAGTGAGACTATGAGCCGGTGTTTACGCGACGCGTTCCAAACCAGTCACCCTCGGGCAACAACGCCGCGAGATCGGTGACGCCCTGATGAAACTCCGCGAGAGAACCGGGCACGAACACCGACCACATCTGCCCGCTCGCACCGCGGCGTGCCCGCGCGATCACCCGCCCGTGCTCGGTGTCGAACACGCCCAGGCCCGCGCCGAGTGGCCGGCGACCGGTCGCCGAATGGGAGGTCATCGTGATCTCCGCACGCTGTCGGGCGCGTCCGAGCGTGCTGATCACCGCCGCCGAGGCCGCCTCGGCCCCCAATCCGAGCAGCGGGTCGATCAGCGCTGCGGGCTCGAGATGTTGCAGGGCGGCCAGGTCGGCGGTCAACGCGGTCACCGGAGTGAACGCCAGCGCAGGGCATCCTCCGAGCCCGGACCACAGAGCCGAGCTGACCACATGCGGGTCGGCTCCATCACAGAACACCGGCTGTAGGGTGACCATCTCGCCCAGCCGCGCGGCCAGCACATGCGCCTGCCCGGCGCGGACCAGCGACATCCGCAGCCACTGATCGCCGTTGCGGACCCGTGCCGCTGCCTCGACCTGCGGTCGTCCGAGTACCGAAACCCAGTGCAGTACAGAGGAATTGAACGATCCAGTCGCGTCGAGGAGGTCGGTGCCGGTCAGCGAGGAGATCACCTTGGCATCGATCGCGGCCTGCTCGTCGGGGTAGAACACCGTCGGCATCACCGCCAGCACATCAGGAAACGACGCCACGCCCGCCTGCCGGCCCGCCAGCAGCAACGCATCGACGCTGAGTTCGGCGCACACGGCGATCGGCACGGCAGAAATCACCTGTCCTCAAAAGGTCGGCAGAGCAGTCGAAAGCACCGGGCGCATACCAGCGCCACACCCGTCCCGAACAGGGCGCGGGCGCTGCGATCAAGTGGTGCTCGGTGTCAGGAACTGAGTGGGATCAGTGGCCGAACCGTGCCCGAACAGCACTGTCGGTGCCCTGCATGGTGATCCCGGTCTGCTCGAGGCGCACCCCGAGATCAGCCAGCGCGGACATGACCTCGTTCTGCATGGCGTCGAGCTGGACCTGGGAATCTTGCCACGACATCGATCCCGTGCCTTGCCAGTTACCCGCCAGGCGGGCTGAACTGGATTTGACGCCGTCCCAGGCCGCAACCATGCCCTTGCTGGCTCCGGCGATGCTGGTTGCTGCCGATTCGATTCCGGTGAATTCGTAGTACATGTCGAAAGTCCTTCCGAGACAGAGGGTTGGGATCAGCCGAGGTTGGCGCCGGAGGCGTTGAACACCTGCGCGCGTTCGGTGTCGGTGGCTTCGTAGTCGGCGCCGGAAATGCCGAGATTCGAGGCGATCTCATCGAGTAGTCGCGTGGCCGCATTGGCGGCGAAGTTCCAGCGGTCATGTGCTCCCTGGAATGCCATCTGCGCTTGTCCCTGAAGGCTGGCGTATGTGCCCTCGCTGGTAGCTGTGACGTTGTTGAGCATTGTCTTCAGGGTCATGTACGCGGTGGCGAAATCGGTGCTCGCGCTGGCGTGAGCACCGGTCTCGGCCCTTAAATGATTGACCATTTCTGTCTCCTTGTGCCGTGGTGAATGGGTTTCCTGACCGTCCTTGCGTCCGCCACCGTGGTGGTGGTGTGCCCCGAACGGTCAAGGGGCACAAGCTTTGCGGTCATCCGCTGTCCGAGTTCGCATCCACTGGTTGCCGTACGCGGCCCGGCGCGGTCTCGGTGTCCGGGGATTGTTCGGCCACCGGGACCGACACGATCCGTGCGCCCATGACCACCGCTCGCCGACGCGCAGGTTGGCCTTCACCGGCGGCTGCCGTGCTGGCGGGGGGATACATCGGCGGTGCGCCAGCACGTGCTGCGGCAGCGGCTTCGGCGGCACCGGCCTGGATCGTCGAGCCCATCGCGGGCGCCATCGCGGGCGGCATTCCGCCCTGCCAGCCGTGGGGCAGCCGGAACCCGGTCGTGGCGCCGGACATCCCGGCCAGTGACGGGGCGAACTGCAGCGACGCCGCCGGAAGGGCCGTGCCGCTCGACATCGCGACGCCGGTGGGGGAGCTGGGGCTGACTCCGGCGAACCCGGGATTGTCCAGTGCCCCGACCCCGGGCTGGCCTTCGAGGCGCTGGCGCAGGTAGTCGGTCAGCTGGGTGGCCGGAGAGACCGCGGACTGGACCGTGTTCGTCGCCATCCCGGTCGCCTGCTGCGCGGCGCTGCCGACCTGTCCGCCTACCTGCTGGGCCTGCGAGAGCAGCGCCTGCAACTCGCCGTGACGGGCCAGTGCCTGGGCCTGCTGGTCACCAGCGCTCTGCTCGTCGCGGGCGTGCCCGTCGGTGCGCGCAGAGGTGACCATCGCAATGCTCACCGGCAACGCGATCTCGTTGATCGCCGATTGCAGGGTCGCCCGCGCCGCGGTGGCGGCCAGCTGAGCATCCTTGAGCGGTGTCGAGGCCGCATTGGCCAACGTGGTGGCGATCAGGGGGTTCGGCGGACCTTCGCCGACGATCGGTGGAGACGGCATGAACGGGTCGAAGATCGCATTCGCCGCGGTGGCTGCCGCGTAGGCGCTCATCACCGCCGCCGCCTGGATCCACATCGCGACGTAGGCGGCCTCGTTGGCTGCCAGGGGAGCGGTGTTGACGCCCATGAAGTTGGTGGCGGCCAGCGTGATTCCGGTGGCCTGATTCGCCTCGATCACCGGCAGTGGCGGCATCGTCACCATGGCGAGTTCGTAGGCCGCGACCTGGGCCTGCGCGCGGGCCGCGGCCCCGCCCAGCTGGGTACAGGTGCCGTTGACCCAGCTCAGATAGGTGCCGAAGCAACCCATGGCAACCGCCGATGTCGGGCCGACCCATTGCGCGGACATGCCGGCCATCAAGCCGGTCAAAGCGCTCGCCGCGGCGGCGAATTCCGCGGACAGGGTGGTGTAGGCGGTCGCGGCGACCTGCATCGGCATGACACCTGCCCCGGCAATCAATCGTGCCGAGTTGATCTCTGGAGGTAGCGCGACCCACTCCACGGGTTCAGCCGTCCGTACGGGCTTTCACGCCAGCAGCGCGGCATTGGCGAGATCGGTGGCGCGATACTCGCCCGCGATCACCGCCATCTCGGCGCTGGCGCGACCCAAGACCGCCTGCGAACCCGCACCCACGGCCACGAATTCCGCACCGTGAGCGCTGTGAATGCCAGATGCGGCCAGCGATGCGTCATCGACCCCGGCCGGTGGCACCGCCGAGACCGCGACCGCGGTGCTGGTGATCGCCCGGGTCAGCTGGGCGGTGATGCTGGCAAGAGTCACTGCGGCGCCATCGAGGGCCTCCGGCTCGACCTGAACAAACATGGGGTTCCCCCTTCGGGGATGTCATTCGGCAACACATGTTTTGTATCGCGATCTTATCCCACCAGTGAGACTACATCGGATATCCAGGAAAATGATCCTACGACTGCAAGCGATCGTTTGAAAACATGGCCAAATTGCTGAGAGACGTCCTTCGGGCCGGTAGCGCATCGGGAATCTTGTAGTGGATCAGGGTGTGGCACCGGAGGCAAGGCCCTCCCTGTGTAACCCTTCAATGGCATCGCGGATCGGCTTTCAACTGTTTCGAGGGAGACACGCATGCTCAATCGAGGTCTGGCTGTCCGCTTCGGCTTTCCCGATACACCCGAACAACCTCGATATGAGCAGCTGGCAGTCCTCGAGGGCCGTCAGGCGTGGTTGTCTCCGTGGCTGGCGACGGTACTGTCCGGATCAGTACCGGTGCATATGTCGTGGGGGCTGACCCGGTGGCATGCGCTCGGCCGGGCGGCTCGCTGGGCACGCGGGCGGGCCGATCATGTTTTCGTCAGCGGGTGGGGTGGTGACTCCGATTGACCACCAAGCGAGTCAACGCGCGATGCGCACCAGATCGGTGAGGTTGTGCATGCGCCGCAGGTGGTCACATTCGCCCGGGACATGGATCTGGGGTTTGACGCTGTCGAACAGGATCTCGGTGCGGGGTCCGTCGAACAGCAGCACATCGCAACGGGCGCTGTTGAGCGAGCGCAGCACCGGATCGGCGTGCATCGAGATCGCGGCGTCGGCGACATTGCGGACCACGATCAGATGCAGGCCGTAGGTCAGGCCGTTGGCACCGAACCCGGCCCAGTGCCGTAACGGATTGCTGGGGTCGTTGCCACGTCCGGCGACCAGATCGAGGTCGTCGATGATCACGAAGTACTCCGGGCCCTGCCACCACGAGCGCTCGCGGATCTGGGCCGCCGTCACCCCTACCGGAGGGGTGCGCAGCGTGCGGAT
Organism: Nocardia altamirensis NBRC 108246; assembly: GCF_001612685.1. Classification (GTDB taxonomy): domain Bacteria; phylum Actinomycetota; class Actinomycetes; order Mycobacteriales; family Mycobacteriaceae; genus Nocardia; species Nocardia altamirensis. The sequence goes on along the minus strand of NZ_BDAY01000050.1, from coordinate 45,446 downwards.
CGACTGGGTGAGGTCGGCCATCGTGGCATCGATGTTCTCGCCGGGCCCATAGAACGGCGGCAGCAGCATCCAGTCGGGATCGTCGAACAGTTCCATGTGCCGGTATCGGTAGTCCACCGCCAGGAAACGGGCCTGGGCCGGAGTGGGCAGCACCTTTTTGATTCCGGTGACCACCGACTCGACGGCGGTCGAGCGGCCCGACCCGCGCGAACCCACGATCAGCAGGTGCGGGGAGTCCACGAAATTCAGCGTCGCTGCCTCGAGATCGGACTCACGCACCCCGAACGGCACCGAGCGCAACCGGTCGAGGATGTCGGCCGAGGCCACCGGCGCCTGCCATCGGGCCAGCATGCTCGCCCGGTCGATCTCGTCGGGCAGCAGTTTCACCGGCTCGGCCGAGCGGCCCGGATAGTGGGCTACCACCCGGGCCACCGCGTCAGCCATCGCCGCGGGCAGAGTCGCCGGATCCGGGACAGAGTCCAGCCGGGGCAGCGCGGTCATCAAATGCAGGGCCTCGGGGCCGATTCCTCGACCGGGACGGCCGACAGGCACCGAAAGAGCCACGCTGCGATCCAGGACCGACTCGGTGGGGGAGCCGAGGCGCAGTTCGATCCTCGATTGCAGCTGATTGAACATCGCCGGTCGGAACGAGGACTGACTGGCCGCGCTGATGACCAGATGGATGCCGTAGCTGAGCCCGGAGGCCGCCAACGCTTCGAAGTCCGGCTTCGCCTCGTAGAGCGGATTGTTCTCCCCCGCGGCCCAGTCCCACCCGTCGACGATGAAGAAGATGTCACCGAACTCGGTGTCCTGCTGCTTGATTCGTGCGGCGAAGTCGGCATCGGTGCCGATCCGGGTACGTACCTCGGCCATGTCGCTGATGCCCAACATCGCGAAACGCCGTTCCCGGTGCTCGAGGATCTGTTTGATGGTGGCCAGCGTGCGCCGGATCAGGGTCGTGTCGCCTCGGCGGGCCACAGAGCCCACGTGCGGGAGTTCGGCCACACCGGCGGCCAGGCGTCCGCCGCCGAAGTCGAGAATGTAGAACTGCACCTGCTCGGGAGTGTGGGTCATGGCCGCCGAGAGCACCAGGGTCTGCAGCAGGGTGCTCTTGCCCGACTGCGGGCCGCCCATGATGGCGATGTTGCCGGCGGCACCGGTGGGCACGAAGCTCCACACATCCTGGCGTTGGTCGCGGGGCCGGTCGAGCAACGCCACCGGGAACCGCAGCGAGGCGACCGGCATGCTGGCCGGGGCCGCGGCGAGCAACTGATCGAGCGTGGGCGCGATACGCAGCTCCGGTAGCCACAGCCGCCGTGCGGGACGCCCATGCCTGGCGAGTTGGTCGACAACGACCTGCATCAAGGTTCGTGCGGGTTCTGCCTCTGTCGCTTCGGCGGATTCGGTCTCGGGGGTGTCGAGGCCCGCCGATTGCTCGGGGCCCGGCTCCTGCGGGGCCGCCTCGAGCGGGTCGGCGGTGAACAACGCCGCCGGGGCATATCCTTCGATCCTCGCCCGTTGCGCGGCGGTGGCATGCGGCGCGCGCGCCGGTGGTGGCTCGAATTCGCCACTGACATAAGCGGTTTGGAACTCCTGGAGTTCCCCGGCGCCCGCGCGCAGGAAACCGTGTCCGGGCTCGTCGAGGGCGATGAAGTTGGCGGCCGGGTCGCCGATGACGACCTTGGATTCCTGCTGATAGTTCAGCCGTAGCGCGATGCGATAGGACAGGTGCGCTTCGAGCCCGCGCATACTGCCCTGCTCCACGGTCTGCGAGGCGAACAGGAAGTGCACACCCAGCGCGCGTCCCAGCCGACCGACCCGGACGAACAGTTTGGCGAACTCCGGATGCTGGGTGAGCAGCTCGGTGAATTCGTCGATCACGCACAACAGGGTCGGCAGTGGTTCTGCCGACATCCCTCGCGCCCGGGCGCGTTCGTAATCGCTGATGTCTTTGAATCCGCCGGTTTCGCGTAGCAGGCGCTGGCGGCGTTCGAGTTCGCCTTCGAGCACATCGGCGAAGCGCGAGAGCAGGTCGGCTTCTTCTGCCATGTCGGTGACGATCGCGGTGACATGGGGCAATCGCTCGAGGCCGAGGAAGGTGGCACCGCCTTTGAAGTCGATCAGCAGCATGGTCACCACGTCAGGACTGTTCTGGGTGGCCAATGACAAGATCAACGTGCGCAGCCATTCGGATTTGCCCGAGCCGGTGGCCCCGATGCACATCCCGTGCGGGCCCATACCCCCGGGAATGACCGAGCCGTCCTTGATATCGAGGGCTATGGGCCGGTCGGTGGCGCGGTCGTGACCGTAAACGATCCGCAGCCGGTCTCGTTCAGGTTTGGTTGCCCACAGAGCCTCGACATCCAGAGCGGCGGGATCGATGATCCCCATCAGCGAGGCCCAGTCGTGGTTGTCTTCGGTGGTCAGTGCGGCCAGTGTGGTGCCGGTATCGGCGAGCCGATAGCTCGACAACCGCCGGGCGATGACCTCTGCTGCGGCCGGTGAGACATAGTCGGCCTCGCCGATATGGATCGGTGCTGTGCCGAGTGGTTCCTTCAGATGGGCCAGTGCACCGGCGGGCCCCAGTAGATAGATCATGTCGCGTCGCGCCGCCAGCGATCGCGACCCGGCATCCATCTGCAGCCAGGTGACACCGTCGATCCCGCTGATCGTGCGGTCCTCGTCGTCGACTCCCTCGCAGACGATCACGATCTGACGGCGATCAGCGCGCACGTCGCTGGCGGTGGAGAACTGCGGGCGGGCGGTGAGCTCGGCGGCCAAGCCCTCGCGCAAGGCCGCGGTGGAGCGATACACCATCCGGGCGGCGCCGAGTCCATCGCGCGCGTCGGGGTGCTGGGTGTGGGGTAGCCACTTGAGCCACTCCCAGTGCGCGGCGTGCTCGGCATCGACGACGGCGGCGATCAGGACGTGGTCGGGGCCATAGAACACCGCGATCTGGCACAGCAGCGCCCGCACCAGCCCGCGCAGCTGCTCAGCGGCTACCCCTTCCTCGGCGCGGAACCCCAAGGCGGGCTGACCGGTGAAGCTGGCCCGGATCGGCATGCCGGCCAATGTCGAGTGGGTCCGGATGAACTTCGCGACCATGACCGCGGTGAGGGGGTCGACGTGCCCGCCGGACACCGGAGCGGACTCCGGTGCTGCTGGTGCCGCGTCCAGGGCGGTGCGTCCGCGCGCGATGCGGGCTTCGCCCCATGTCTCGGCATGTTTGCCGCCCGGTGTCCGCTCCCACATGCGGTCGGTGCCGACGAAACGCACCAGCTGAGCGGGTGCGGGGTTGTGGTGGGCGGCCGCGTCGTATTGCGAACGGGCGCAGTCGTGGAGAACACCGCGCGAGCGGCCCAGCCCTTGCAGGAATTCCTTGCGGTCTTCGTTGAGTTCCCCGGTGCGTTTGCCTCCGCTGACGTTTCCGGCCAGCATAGGCCCGAGCCCGCCGAGCATCAGCAGGGGAAACAGCACCATCATCGGGTTGAATCCGCCGGAGCGGAACATGAACAGCATCATCCCTGCCATGCCGACAATGACGACGACCGGCATGAGGATCCGCCACTTCGGTGTCGGCACTGCCTTGGGTAGCTCCACCGGTGCCTCGACGACTACCTGCCGAATCCGTTGCACCGGAGCCGGAACCGACGTCGCGGGACGGCTGAAGCGTTTGGTGGCCATCTCAACCCCCCTGACCGGGTCGTGCCGTGGGCAGCAGTGCGGCCTGCTTGTCGGCCTCGATGCCGTCGTGGACGACCAGGGCATCGCGGACCGACAGTGACGGCCCGCGAGCGAACAACGACACGATCGGCCACGGCGCGGGGATCGGCTCACCGAGGCCCAGCGCGCTGACGGTGCGATCAGGGCCGGAGTCGTCGTCGGTGGTGTCGACACCGAAGCGCACACCGGTATCGGCCAGCCACCACAACGCTTCCCGGGTCGCCCCCGGGTCGGAGTGGACCTGAACGAACCGGCCCGCCCCCGCTGGCATGTAGACCGAGTCGGCGGTGGCCCCCGCGGAGGCGCCCGCGGTTACTGGCGACACCATCGCGGCACGTTGTTTGCTGGTCAACGGCAAGGTGCGCCCGCTCAGAAGTGTTGTGGTGGCGGTTGTTTCGCCCGCGCTCTGGTGCCAGCGCAGACAGGTCACCGGCGCCGAGTCGGCGATCAGCTCGATCGGCTCGGGCGGGTACCCGCCGACCCGCAGCTGCGTGGACAGCGGTGCCTTGGTCGCCACGTCGGGTGTGACTTCCAGGACCGCGGTGTTGCCGACGGAGTTCGACGCGCGCAGCATCGTGGCCACCACCGATCCGATGCGCTGCACTCCCGAGCTCAACGCGACGTAGTAGGTTGTCGTGCCATTGAGTTCGGTACTGCGCAGCACCGAGCCGACCTTGGCGCCCCCGCTCACCGTGTAGGGCAGGGGTGCTCCGGCATCGGGGGCGCTGGGCACCGTCAGCGGTGGCTCCTCGGGCAACGCGTCGTAGAGTCCCTTGCCCATCGGCAGGGGTTTGGCGCCGGTGATCCCCAGCGCGGTGGTGATCACCGGGCTGGTCGTGTCGATTCGGGCGCGCACGGCGGTTCCGTCCGCGCGCAAGTACACCAGCCACATCGCGTTGGCGTAGGACATCACCCGGCCCGCTCGACCGGAAAGCTCCGTGGCCCCGGACATGTCCAGTGCGCCGCTGATCACCGACGTCGACACCGGTGGCGCGCTGCTGGGCAGTCCTGTCGCGGGATCGAGCGGGACGGCGGTGCCGATCTTGGAGGCATTGCACAAGGTCCAATCGGAGTTGCGATCGGAGTTGGCGGTGAGAACCTGTGGCGCGCCGACGATCCCGACCAGCGGCCCGCGCGGGTAGCGGGCTATCTCGGCGGCCTTGACCCGTTTCGGCGGGGCCGGGCTACCCGCGATCAACCGTGCCGAGGCAAGGTTGAGCACCGGGTTGAATCGGTCCCCGACCCGCACATAGAGTGCGCCGCTGTCGCGATCGGCCACGATCTTGGTGGTGGCATCGATGGTGCCTTGCGGGGAGATCAAGGCGATCACCCCGCAGACCGCTGCGGCCAGCACCATGAGCACGATCCCGAGGATCAGAGCCAGGCTCTGGGAGCGCTGAGGGTCATCGAGCATCTGCGTTTCGCGGCGCACGAGCGCGTGTTCGAGACGCCGCAGCATGAACCGCCACCCCGACACCTGGGGCCGCGAGGTCATCCTCAATCGCACAACGGTCTCCTTCGCCGCGCCACCGTCACCGGCTCGCGTTGTCGGCCAGCAGGTTCTCGATCGCCTCACCCATGTCGGGCTCGGTGATCGTCATCAACGCCTGGCGCACCGAGTCGTCGGGGGCTCCCGCCGCGGCGGCCAACTCCGGGTCCTGGGCCAGGCGGTAGTTGCGCTCTTCTTCGGCGCCCTCGATGACGTTGCGCATGAAGCGGCCGTTACCGACGACGTCGATGGCGCTCTTGCCTTCACGCACGGTGGTGCTCAGCTGCGCGCACTCCGACATCAGCCGGTCGCGCGCACCCTCGGAAAGCACCGAATCACGTTTGTTCGCAATGACTTCGGCAATGGCCACCAATTCATCAGGGGTGTAGGAAGCAAACCGGATCCGGCGGGAGAACCGCGAGGCCAGGCCCTCGTTGGAGGCCAGGAACCGGTCGACCTCCTCGTCGTAGCCGGCGATGATGACCACCAGCCGGTCACGGTCGTTCTCCATCCGCGCCAGCAGCGTGTCGACCGCTTCGCGGCCGAACGCGTCGCCGCCGGCCAGCCCGGTCTGGATCAAGGTGTAGACCTCGTCGACGAAGAGCACGCCGCCGACCGCGGAATCGATGAGCGCGTTGGTCTTCGGTGCGGTGTGTCCCAGATGGGTGCCGACGAAATCGACCCGGGAGGCCTCGACCACCTTCGGGGTGTCGACCACGCCGAGCCCGGCGAAGATCTGCGCCACCACCCGCGCGATGGTCGTTTTCCCGGTGCCGGGCGGGCCGGTGAACACCAGATGGCGCGAGGATCCGTCGATGGACAACCCGGCCTTCTCTCGCATCCGTGAAACCTGCACCGTGGCACGCAGTTTCGCGATCTGCTGTTTCACCGCGGCCATGCCGATCTGCTCCTCGAGGACCCGCGAGGCGTCCTCGAGCCACTGCTCGCGGGTACGCGCGGACTCCTCACGATCGGCGGTGGCGACCGGGTCGTGGCCACTGGCGGGATCCCACGCGTCGGTACGCGTGGCGATCGCTGCGGCGCTGGTCAGTTTGAGCCGCTGAGTCGCGGGCCGGTAGGCCGCGACCGTGCCGGTGGTATCGGTGGCCATGAGCTCGGCGATGATCTGCTGAGCGCGTTCCTCGTCGCCCTGCTCGCGCAAGACCAGCGCCTGGATGAGCCGAGCCTGGGCCCGCAGATGCTGGGCCGGTTCCCGCGGGTCGTCGAGGATGCCGCTCACCCGGCGCAGCGCCTCGTCGAACGCGCCGAGATTGGCGTAGGCCTGCGCGGTCACGGTCGCGCAGGCGACCTGCAGCAACGGCTGGTCCCACTGGGTGGCCTTGAGCTGGGGTTCGAGGTCGGTGATGGCCGTCCACTGCTCGGTGGCCAGGTACATGCCGAGCAGGACCGTCGTCGCCAGCTGCTGGTCGTGGGCCTCGCCGTGCCGATCACCGAGGTGCTGCTGGAGCTGTTCGGCGGCTTCTTGCCATTGCGCGGAAGTGCCGTCGGCGGGATAGGCCAGCGCGCAGGCCAAGGCGATCGAGGCTTCGCTCGCGCGCCGCAGCGGATGATGGATGCCGTAGACGTGCAGATCGAACAATCCGCTGAGCAGCTCGCCATCGAGCAGGCCCTCGGCGCGGGAATGCACATACAGGTTGCGGGCACGGCTGGCCTTGAACAACGTCGCCCGGGAGTTGTCGCCCGCGGCGATCAATCCCATCACCGCATCACTCATCGTCGGATCCAGCTTCACCGCGGTGCGAAACGCCTCCGCCGCGCGGGTGCGAGCCGGACCCGGAGCGCCGGGGGCACTGTGTTCCTGCGCGGCGTTCATGAGTTCACGGACCCCGAGCCGGAAGGCCTCCACCGCCGCTGTCATGCCGCACGCCTGCTGGTCGTCGAGGTCGCGATGGCGGTCCCGTTGATGAACGGTTTCCCGCCGGCGATTCCGGTGTAGCGATTGGCCTGCGCGCGATCTCGGCACGCTGCGATCACCGGGCAGTTCGCGCAGTGGGAAGCGAAGTTCTGCGCGGCCCGCAGTGTGGCCCGGCGCAGCGGTCGCGCTGCACCCACCAAAGCATCCAAGCGGTTCTCCCACCCGGCGTACACCATCGCGTGGCGGGTGCACCCGGACACTTCTTCGCGATGGTCCATCCCTGTCACAAGGGACGCATCCACTGAGCGTCGTCGTGGAGTCGAAGTCACGGCAAACCCCTTGCCTATCTCCATCAAATAGTCCCACCAATGAGACTAACACCGGGGTAGTCAAGGGTTTCGTAGTTGAATTGGTAAGCCGCCGACAAGGTCGCTTCCAGAATTCGAAACATGTCCTATTCACCATCGTGTGACGAGGTTTGATCGACAGGTTTCCGCAGCCCCGGATCTGGCGCTACGGGGCTTTCAATCGTCGCCGTACAGATGGGTATCGAGTGCCTGCCGGTAGGACTCTTCGGTCGGCAGCTCCATCTCGGTGACGAGACGCTGTGCTTGGGCGAGGCCGGCTTCACCGCGTTGGGCGCCGGCGTCGAGGATCCTGGCGCGGATGGCGACCATGGCATTCTGGTGAGCCAGATCAGCGAGGGCGAGGATCTGCTCGCTCAGGTACTGCTCGCCGTAGTGCAGTGCCTCGGAGGTGAGTTCGACCTGGGTGACCGCGCCGTTGCTGTCGGCCCAGACCACGATGCTCTGGTCCCGGGTGTGCACGGCGTGGACGGCCTCCTCGCCGGCCTCGGCGAGCTCTGGATTATCGGGGTAGTTCACTGCTCTTCAACCTCTCTATCAGCCGTAAGGTCGCGTTCTCGAGCTCGCTGGCCGGGATGAGCCGTTTGAGCTGTGCGATGAGGTCATAGATCTCGGCGGGGTCCTCGCGCGGCGCGGTCGAGAGCACCAGCCGCCACAGATCCTGGCGGGCTGGGTCGGCGAGTACGCCGCGGTTGGCGGCGGCGAAAGCGTGCGCGGTGCGCCCGGCGGTGATGTAACGGGTGGCCAGCTCCACCGCGGTGTCGGTGCACGCATCGAGCATCACGTCGGTCCACGCGCGGGCGAACCCGTAATGTCCGTGCGGCGCGTCAGCGAAAGGCCGGTCGGTCACCAGCGACAGCGCGGCAGCCAAGGCCGCGGTCGGCGCCTCTGCGGGCGGACCGGGAACCAGCCGCTGGAAGGCATCCCAGTCGGTGAGCATCCGGGGATGGACACGGAAATTCGCACCACCGCTGCGCTCGCGTTCCAGCAGCGCGGTCTCCTCCGGTGTTTCCGGCGTGATCGGTCCGAGCTGGCGCCGCAGCCGCGAGACGAATTCGTTGCGGCGGCGCTGGTGTGCGGTATCGCCGGGATGATCGTCAGGCCACAGCGTGGCGACCTCATCGCCGGAGAGCCCGTGGGGACTCAAGGCCATCCACACCACCAGTTCGGTTTCTCGCACGGGTTTGCCGTCGGTGCCCTCCGGGCTGCGTGTCGATCGACGGGCGGTCAGGGTCGGCCCGTTCGGTACACAGACGCGGATTCGGCCCAGCACCCGCACCCAGATATGTCCGAACTCGGCCAGTAGTGCCGCGGCCTCGGCGTCCTCGCCACCGTCCTCGGTTTCGGTGCCGGGGCCAGGTTCTGGCCGCGGGGGTGGGTAGGTGCTGTCGGCCTGCATCGCCGTGGTGCCCAGCAACTCCGGAATCTGGGCCTCGGCCGAGCCTGCCGCGCGCTGAGCACGCCGGCGTGCACCACGCTCTGACCCCGGCTCGCGGCTCTCGGCAACGGTCGCGACGTCGGTGTCGCTATCCGGTGGCGGACTTTCCTCAGCAGATGCAGCCACCGTGGGCTCGACATCGGCACCGGTGCTCGATCCGGTAGCCGCCCACTGCTCTTCGCTGACCACCAGGGTGGTGCGCAGCAGGTAGCGGGCAGCACCCAGGAAGGCTTCGCCGCTGCGATCACGTCCCAGATACAGCGCCCAGCCCTCGGCATCTGCGTCCACCCGAGCCGGGGCCCGATCGATGACTATCGCATCGGCAGCGAGGTCGAGCTGGCGGGTGTCGGGGCCGGTGAATACCACCCGCGCGGTGGGGATCACCGCCCCTGGTGGGCAGTATCGGATCGTGGTGCCGGGCCCGGCGACCGACACCGATGGATCCACGGTGGCGGCACGCAGATCGGGTTCGAGCGACAACTGCAACGCCCAGGCCCGGGCCACCTGCAGCGCCAGTACGGAATGGACCGATAGCCGCGATGTCGCGGCGAGGTTGATCATCAGGAACTCGCCCTCAGCGGTGATGCCGACCACCACCAACAGCCCCTGAGTGGCGGCGGCCAACGGCAGGTCATCGCAGTCGATCCACCAGTGGTCGTCGCCGGTGTCGCGCTGCCAGGGCAGGTCCATTTTCGCCGGTGCGCTCAGGTCGAAATGGACGTGCCCGGAGACCAGATTCAGGCGGCAGGCAAGGGGGCGAGCTCCCGCCGTTTCGAAACGCTGGCACCCCGCGTGAACGCGCCGCAATCCGTCATTACGCAACAGCCAATCGAGGATCGCAGTCGGTGCTGGAGGCGCGGTGGAACTCACGTTCCGAGTTTACGGTCAGAACAGCAGTAATCCGGTGCAGGTGTCGGGCTATTCGGGATCGAAATCGAGTGAATCTTTAGTCCCACCCACGAAACGGTTTATCTGCTCGCGCCGAGCCGCAGCGTCGGTGTGGGACGCCCGGATCGCCGCGGTGATCGCGGCACCGAGGTCGTCGGCCGAGGTCCGTGTCGTCAGCCCCGGGGCCAGCCACAGCCCGGTCAGTCGGCCCATCCCGTCGACCTCGGGCACCACCTGATCATCAGGAGAGGGTCGGCGCACCCGCATGCTGGTCAACGCATCGATTCCGGTGCCGAGTCGATCTCGAAGCTGTGCGGCCTCGGTCAATGCCGACTCCACACGCTGTTGTGCTGCCTGGGCCTGGGCCTGAATGTCCATCAGTCGCCGTCGCCTTTCTCGGCGCGTGCTGCCGGGGTCGGTTTAGGGGGAGTGCGTTTGCGGGCACCGATCACCGGCGCAACCGACGGGGTCTTGTCCTGATACACCGGTTCGTCGGGAACGACCTTACGGTTGCGCGCCCGTTCGTTCTGGGCTCCGCCACCGAGCCCGCCCATCATCGCCGGGTTCATCATCGGCATCATCGCCGGGGCAGCGGCCGGCCGGGTCGGTGCGGGACTACCGCTGGCGACCGTAGGCGCCACAACCTGGGTCGGGGCGGTCCGGGCCGCGACAGCACCAGCATTGGCTGCTGCCGGTGCGGTAGCCCCCACCCCCGGCACGGACGCGGCGATACCGGAATCGGCTCCGGCACCGAAATCACCCGATGACCCGCCCGCGCCGAAATCGCCAGTGCCGGTAGGGACATCGAGCCCGGGAAAGGCAGGCTCGGGCAACGCGGGATCCAGTCCGGCGCTCAGATCCTCCGGGGACGTACCCGTCGCGACGGCTTGCACCGCCGAGGAAGCCAGCGAGCTGATCGGGCCGACGGCTTGCTGGAGCATCTGCGAACCCATGCCCAGCAGTTGCGGACCCATCTGCCCGGCCTGCTGGGCCGCCAGCGTCTGCACGGCCAAGGCCTGAGCTTCGGCTTGGATCGCGGGATCGTTGGGATCGAGTCCTAAATCCTCGGATGTCGACGACTGATCATCCGCCTCGTCGTGGGGATCGTGCTCATCGGAGGGGCGATTGTCACGGTCGGCGTCCGCGGAGTCGGCGCCCTCGCCTGCCACAGCAGGCGGTGCTCCCACCTCGGCGTCTGTCACCGCGGAACGGGTCGTCGAAGCTCCGTACTGGGCACCGACTTCACCGGAATCGGAGGTCAGCTGCGCCCATTGTGCTCGTGTCTGGGTCAGCGCGGGAGCCGCAGCTGTGTCTCCGGCCGCGACCCGGGCCGTATTCGTCATCAACGCCGCGCGCACCGCGGTGACGTATTCCGGCGTCGGGTGGGTGGCAACTGCCTGGGCGTGATTGCCGGCGTGCGCGGCCGCGGCCGCCGCGACCGCCTCGGCGTGCAGCGAGGCATCGGCGAGCCATCGGCTCAGCTCGGCGACCTTCGGCAAGGCCAGCGCGGCGGCGGGAGACTCCCACGAACCTGCCAGACCGGCGGCGACGGCAGTGGTCACGGCGGCCTCCTGGCCGAAGACCGTGGCCAGTGTCGACCATTGCTGCGCGTGCGCTGCTGCTGAGGCGCCGTGATCGCCGGCTTGCAGCGCGGTCGCGGCAGCCAACGGCTCCGCGCCCAAGGACGAGGGCATCATGATCGGCCCGCGAGCCGTGTCGAGGACACGGGGGACCGGCGGGATATCCACCGGGCCCGGCGCACCCTGCGCGCCTCCCGCGCCACCAGTACCGAAGCGGTTCGCCGCGATCGAGGAAGCGTTCGCGCCGTCGGCTGAGGTGTAGTCGGCCGCGCTGGCCCGCAATGCCGCCGCAGCACCTAGGATCACCGCCACCGCGGCATGCGCGGCACTGACCAGATGTGCGCTGCGCTGATTGATGACTTGCGCCCCCGTCGACGAGATCGTGTCACCCCCGGCCGGAGCTACCACGGTCACCGGGATCGCAGAACTCAAGCGCGCACCGCACGCGTCGAGGGCGTCCGCGGCGGCCCGCACGCCTTCGGCATCGACTCGCACGACCACAGCGAGCTACAGGTTGCCGACCGCGCGCGTCGCCGCGGACGCGTTGTCCTGGTCGGTGGCCACGTAGTCCGCACGCGAGATCCGCAGATCCTGGGCAGTCTGACTGTGATCGGCGGCGGCCGCGGCGGTCGCTTCGCGACGGCGTTGGTAGTAGTCGGCCAGCGCCGCGACGAACGGGCCCGAAACATCACCGTGGGTCGTCAAAACGTTTTCCATCAACGGCTCGTTGGGGCGTCCGTAGGCAGCCAGCCGATCGGCAGCATCGTCGTGAGAATGAGCGAGGCGATCCAGATCACCGGGCTCGACGTGTAGCTCTCTCATTGTTCTATTCCTTTCCCACTGGTGGGACCTTTGAATGCAAGTCTAGGCGCTCGCGACGGCAGCGACGGGACTCCGCCCGCAGGATTCCCTGGGGCCGTGTCGGCTGACCGGGTGCAGCAACCGAGCCGGTCAGCGCGCAGGGCCGCTCAGGGATTGCGCCGCGGCGTCGATGCTGGCGGCATTGGTATCGTCTGTGACCTCATAGTCGCTGATAGAGGCCGATATCTGCGCCGCTGTCGCTGCCGCGGTGGTGCGCGCTTGGGTCGCCCGATCGGTCAGCACCGTCGACGCCTGTGTAGTGATGGCCGAGACCGCCGCATCGATCGGACTGGTGCCCCCGACCCCGCCGGTCAACCGGCCGGCAGCGGCGGACGAAACGCTGCTCATGCTGGTGATCAGTTGTCCGAGTTGTTCCACCCGTGAGCCTAAATCTGCCGAATCTTCTCGCATTCGAATACTCCTCACCCTCGAAACTACGCTGGGTTCCGATCTCAGTATTACCCTCGAAGAACAGCTGGGGAATTTGTTGGCGCAAATCCGTGGCGAAAGCGCCTCCCCACGACCTCTCGGCACGCCACGCCGGAGGTTGCGGATCCAGGGGGTGAAAGTGGTCAACTCCGGGCGCGGAGCGCGCACCCGGATGCCAAGGAGCGGTCATGAAGCCCATCGCCGTGGACCCCCACCGTGGCCCGGTGCGCCCGAATATGGGTCGCAGGCAGCGCAAACGGCACGCCGGAGGTCACAGAACTCTGCCTTCCTCACTTCATACTGAAGCCAGGAAGGAGGCACCCGACGTGACGACACCCTCCGGGCAGCCCACGGCGCCGGGACCGACCAGGACCATCGGCCTTGCCGCGGTGGTGGCCGCGATCGTGCTCATGGCCGGACTGCTCGTGCTGACGGTCAAACTGTTCACCGCGCCGACCACCGTCGTCGCCGCGGCCGGCCCGGACCCCGCCGCTGTCCTGACACCCCAGCAGGCCACCAGCCGTTCGTGCGCGTCGTTCTCCGCAGCCCTCACCGCGATCGGCCCGCTGCAGGCGCTACTGCCGGCAGGGTGGAGACCGACCGACCCCGGCGTCGATGAGCGCATCGACTCCTACACCAGCCAGATGGACGCCGCGGCACTGCGAGTGCGTATCGAACCCGGCACCGCCCCCGCGGTCAAGGCCGCGCTCACCGATTGGGTCACCACCGTGCTGATCGGCGACCAGGTGATCGGTGCCAAGAACCAGCAGCTACTGGCAGGTGTGCTGGGGCCACGCCTGGACGCCGCCGAGCTGACCAGCCGCGCGGCCTGCGGAATCCGCTGAAGGAGAAGGCAGATGGTGCAGACCCGAACAACCGATTCCGGCACCGACCCGGCACCGAGGAAACAATCGTCGGCACGAGTGAGCATCCTCGTGCTCTCGGGCCTACTTGCTGCGATGACGGTGGCGTTGATCGCCAGCCTGGTCACGCGGCCCTCCGGGCAGACGCTCACCACGGTGACCAGCGCGCCGAGTCTGACGCCGCAGCAAGCGACCTCGCAGACCTGTGACGGGTTCACGGCGGCACTCAATGCGGTGGTGACGGCGGGACGCACACACCGGCCGGCGCAATGGAGCTTCACCGACCCCGGGGTCGACAATTGGATCAACCCGTTCACCACCGCCGTCGATCAGGCCGTCACCGGCGTCCAGATCGCACCGGGAACCAACCGGACCGTCACCGCGGCGGTCGGCGACTGGATCAGCGCCGCACTGATGGCGAGTCAGGCCATGCTCACCCACGACGGACGCAGCCTCGACACCCTCGACGGCCGCGCCGCGGTCGCCGAGGTCGCCGCGCGACGAGCCTGCGGGCGATCATGAGTATCCCCCGGCCGAGCGGCCCGTACGCCGATGAAATACTCGGCTCACACTGGCCCAGCGGCGATCCGGACCTGCTGGCCCAGATCGCGGTCGACACCACCAGCAGCGGCAACGAGATCAGAGCCGCCGCCGCCCAGATGAGCGGCATCGGCGCCGGAATCATCAACCACAACCAAGGCGCCGGGCCCGAAGCGATGTCGACGCAAGTGCAGCTCGATGCCCGAACCTGGGCCGAACACGGCGAAACCCTCGTGCGCGCAGGCACCGTGGTCGACGTCATGGCATGGACGATCCGCAGTGTCCAAACACAATTGGCCGCTCTGGTCGCCGAAGCACAAGCGGCCATCGCCACCATCAAAACCCAAGCAGCGGCCGCCGAGATGACCGCGACCGCGCCCGGCGCTGCCCTGGCGATCCACGCCAAAGCCGAAGCGATGATCGACGCGATCGTCGCCGCCGCCGCGACCGAAGTCGGCACCGTGTCCGCGGCCGCCACCGTCAAAGTCTCCGGCATGGCCGGTGAAATCACCGCTGCCGCAGCGCCTTCCCTCATCCCCGGGGGAGCCGGGCCGCTCACCCCGGGAGCCTTGCCCCCACAGGCCAGCACTCACGCCGCGTGGAACCCGAGTGTTCCCGCCGGACCCGTCGACACGGCGACCTCGACCGCCGGATCATCCAGTTCCCAGGCCGATGGCTTGTTCGGCGGAGGGCGAACAAGACTCCCCGACACCGAGCCAGCACCGCAGGGACCCCACCAGACAGGTCTCACCGACCCCGTGAACCCGACTGCGCCACAAGCTGGTTCGCCCAACTCCGTCAGTCCCGATCCTGCCGGTGCGCACCCCGCCGGCCCCGCAGGTACGCCCACGACGCCGACCTCGACATCGGTCGGCACGAGCGGGCTCGGCACCAGCACCACACAGACCGGCCCGGGAACGGGACACGGATCCACCGGCACCAGCGCTCGACCCGACGTCACTGCCGGAGCAAGCACCGGCCGAGATCTGGGCACCAGCCCCAAAGGCTCCGGCGTCGGCACCACCGAAGGGACAGGAAAAGGGCTACCCGGTGTCACCGTGCCCGAACGCAGCGGCCTCGGCAATCAGGGAATCCGGCTGGGCAGCAACACTTTCGGACAGTCGCCGCTGATGAACCCAGGGACCTCGGCGTTGACTCAACCCGCGCCGATCACTCCCGCGGCGCCCACCGCCGAGTCCGCGCAGGCCGCCCCCCGCGCCCCCGTGGCACCGACCCCGCACAGCACCGCGGTCAGCGCCGCGCCACCGATCCATGGCGGCGAGGTCCGCGCTCCGGCCGCCGATCCCGCCGCGATGATGGCCCGACAACCGATCACGCCATCGGCCCCTGGGTTCACCGGACCACCACCACCCATGTCCACCGTCGGTGCCACCGCGATGCCGGTGCACGCCGAGGGCCCGGTCGTACCGCCCGCCGCGGCCGCCGCGGCCGCCACCGCACCCGTAGCCATTCGTGACGGCGCCGCCGCCGCGTTCGTGGCGGCCTCCCCGTCGGCCGGCCTGATCTCGGCACCGGTGAATGTTGCTCTGCTGCATGCGAAAACACTGCTCTCGGGAATCCTGGCCGTACCGGGAGCGCTGGTGACCGAATGGGCCGTCGGGGTGCTGCGAGCCGGAGTCATCGGTGCTCCGAGCTATGTGGTGACCTCTACTCGCGGGCGCGGCTGGTTGCCGCGAGGACTGCACCTGCCGGTCGAGATCGCCCTGCCGTGGGTCGGACAGACCGAGCTCGACTCCCAGCAGTGGCAGGGGCTGGCCGATCCCACCCGCATCATCGCCGAGTACGCCACCCTCATGAGCGAGCGATTCGGCACCGAACTGGCGGCGGTGGCCGCCAGTGTGCCCTCGGCGCTGAAGAACGCGCTGCCCGACGAGGCAGCGTTCGCCCATTCCAGCCTCGCCGATCCCGACATCGACTTGGCCGGCCCCACCCCGGCCACCATGCACCGATTGCAGGCGACATGGCCCCACATGGTGGAACAGATCGAATCCGTTGACCAGGCAAGGGTTTTCGATGAATGTCTCGGGCTGGCATGGAGCGCTGCCGATACCACGCCCTGCTGGGATGTCGCGTCCCCGGCCGGGTACACCTGCGTGCAGCTGCGGGGGTTGATTCTGCAGGCCCTGCACCACCACACGCCGGTGGACCCGCAGTGGTGGGTCGAATTGGCCGAGGCCGACGTACTGCTCGACGAAGCCGCTCGCGCGTGCCGCCGCAGCCCCGGCCCGTCGGTGCCCTACGGGGCACTACCCACCGAGGATCCCCAGTTCGCCATGATCAGCGCCGAGTGTGCCGCCAACGAAACAGTCCTGCTGCTGCGCGAGGACCCTGCGCTGGCCGATGTGTACTACGCCTACCGGCAGCTGAGGTCACTGTTACGCCTCGATGATGCCCAGACGCCGGTCCGGGTGGGCGACCAGGTCTGAGCGGTCCACCGCGAGCCCTCGGTGCCCGGGCACGTCTCACCCCTTGCTCGCCGGTGGTGCCGAATCCGGCGTGGTGGCAGGGGCTGTGGTGTCGGTGGGGCGGAAGAAGCCCTTGAAGTCCGCGCCGGTGTTCATCAGCTCGGCGATCGGAACGACCTTGCCGTGATCGATGAGGTTCCCGCGGGAGGCCACGATCGCGGTGTGGTCGCCCCAGACCGCGACATCGCCCGGTGCCAGGTCGGCCGGATCCACCGGTGCGCCGGGGTCACGGCCTGCCGGCAGGTTGACACCGGTGCCCGCGTAGGCGGTTTGGGCTGCGTCGCCGGTGTTGTCGGCGTTGAGCAGTGCCTGCCGGACCGCCTGCGCGGCTTGCGGATTCGGAGCCTGCTGCTCGCTGCCGTCGGGGAGTTTCACGGTGGAGGTGTTCTCGGCTGCTGCCTCGGCGGATTTGGGCTGATCGGTGCCGGGGTGGTCGTTCGGTTCGGCGGCCGCGGGGGGCGAGGGGGCCGTGCTCGGTGCCGTGGCGCCGGGATCGGTGGTGGTCGGCGCGCTGGGTGGTGCCGGGGCCGTCCCAGGAACGGCGGTGGTGGTCGATGGCGGTGGCGCCATTGTCGCCTCGGGGACCACCGAGGCGCCCGTGGGGCTGTTTGCCGTGGCAGGGGCTGCGGGAACCGGACTCGGCGCGGTCGTAGCGGGTGAGGGGCTGGTGGCAGGCGCCGAGTTCTGCGGGATGCCCGACAGCGCCTGCAGCAGCCCAGGCAGGGTGCCCAGGGGATTGGTGCCTAATGGGTTGGCCCCCAACGGATTCGCACCCATTGGATTCGCACCGTACATGCCGGCGCCGTAAGGGTTCATCGCGTAGGGGTTCATCGGCAACGGACTCATAGGGTATGGGCTGGCCTCGTACGGGTCGCCGGTTGTCAGCGAAGGATAGGAATCCAATGGGGCACCGAAGGGATCGGGATCGGTGTCTACGGTCGGGTCGTTCTTCCAGCCTCCGTCGGTGCCTGGCGCGGCGGGCTCGACAGGGACGGGGGTGTCCTTGCCGTCGGTGCCGTCCTTCGGCACGGTCGGTGCGGACTTGGGGGAGTTGGTCAGGGCCTGTTGGACGGCGTTCTGGGCGGTGTCCAGTGCTGTCTGGATGCGGGTGAGCAGGACCTTTTGTCCCGCTGGGGTGCTCGTGTCGACGTTGGTTACCGCAGTGTTGAACTCCTCGACACAATCCAATACCGCTTTGCGGGCGGTCTCGGTGTTCTGTGCCGATTGGGCGAGTAGTTGCGCCAGGCGTGTTTCCGCGGCGACGAACTGGTCGCGGACCGTGCGTTGCCCGTCGACGACGTTGCCGTACCCGCCGATGCCGGGGTCTGACTTGGGAACCCCGCCAGGCACCGGTGCCGGCTCTGCGGTGACCGGCGCGGACCGACCCAGCGCCGCCCACAATCTGTCCATCGCCGCCTGCACCGTGTGCTGGGTATCAGCGTCGGTGCCCGGCGGGAACTGCATCGTCGGCGCGGGAGTGGCCGATTTGCGGGGCTCGTCGTTGCGTGGGTCGGGCTGGGTCGTGCCAGGCTGGGTGGAACCGGGCTCCGGGGCCGGTTGTCCGCTGGTCGGGCCCGATTGAGGGGCCGCAGTGACGATCCACGAACCGGTGGGCCCAATGGTCAAGGTCGCACCGCTGGGCAGCGTCATCGATTGCCCTGGTGCCAGATGTCTGGCGACCGCAGCCTCGAAATCCTTGTTCTCGAGCACCGGGCTGCCCGGCGGGAGCGGGAACGACACCGGGCCGGAGGGGTTCGGCGCGCCCGGGGGGATGCGTACCTCGACGGGTTCGGGTTCGGACTTCCCCGGCACCGGCTTGGGTGTGGGGCCTACGTCGTGGCCGGGCTCGCGGATGGTGGGGTCCCTGCGCCCGCGCCATTCGATGATCGAACCGGGCGAGGGCTGGCCGGCAGGAGGCGGGTTCTGCGGTTCTGGTGCCATGGCGATGCTCTCCTACTCGACGACGCGCTTGACGACGGCGCCCGCAGGGTTGTACGGGCTGTATTTGACGGGCACTCCGGACTGCTGCGCCTCGATGACCATGGCGTTTCCGGAGCTGTCCTTGCCTGCATAGATCTGGACGTGTTCGGGCCCGCGCGCACTGAAGTTGCTGAAGACCAGGTCTCCGGGTGCTTCGTGCCCGGGTGCGACGCGCTGGCCGAGCTTGATCTGGTCGTAGGTGGTGCGCGGCAATTCCATATGTCCGCCGGTGGCCTGGTAGACCGCCATCCGGGTCAGGCCGCTGCAGTCGTAGCCGCCGCCGGTCGGCCCGGTCAGGGATCCGCCGCCCCACACGTAGGGCAGGCGCAACGCACCGCGGGCAGCATCGACGACCCGGGTACCTGCCGCGGCACCACCCGTGGACAGGGCCGGGGCATTACCGCCGGACCACAGACCGGCCGGGCCGGGCGTGGACTGTGCGCGCGGGCGGGATTGGCGCAGCACTGGCGCGGAGGCCATCAGCGCGCTGACCGGCGAGCCGAGGGAGGACGCCATCGTGGCCGGTATACCCATTCCGGCACCTGCGGCCATCGTCATCGGCCCGGTCATCGGCTGGACGCGGCGGATGTATTCGGCGGCGAGTTGACGGACCAGCGCGGCGCGCGCGGCGGAGTACTGGCTGTCGCGGGTGAGCACCGAGGCGCCCTCGGAGACGGCGCCGTGCTTGAGTTTGAGCATCGCCAGGGCCCCGGCCGGAGTTCGGGTGACCGGTGCGACCACCGCACGCCCGAGCAGATACTGCCCGGTAGTGGCATCGAGCGCGGTGCGCCCGCTCGTGGTGTCGGTAGCTGAGCTGTCGACGATCTGGCCTGCCGCGTCGTCGCGGTCGGCGAGATCCTCGATTCCGGCGATCTGCTCGTGCGCGGTGGTGGTGTAGGAGCGCACACCCTGGCCCGACATCGTGGTGGTGGTCGCGTCGTTGGCGCGCAGCTGATCGGCGACGGTGGAGGCCTCGGCCGACGCGTCAGCGTCGCCGCGGACCGGAGCACCGTCGCCGTAGCTTGCGCGCAGACGCTGTAGTAGCGCCTCGACCTCGTCAGTCACCGGGCTCGTGGGGGCTGGTCGTCGCCGTGGTGACACCGGCGAGCACGGGCTCGGTCCGAGGCGTGGACGGTGCCGACATCGGCGAAGTGGCGCCGTTGCCGGTGGGGGCGGCAGTGGCGGATTTGCTGCTGTGCTCGGCGGTGGCGTTGGTGTCGGGCTTCTGCTTGCGCGGTTTCCGTGGCCTGGTGTAACCCATCGCGGTGAGCTCATCGGGTTTCCAGCCGCCCGCAATGGCCTTGTCGTAGGCGTCGGAAATGTCGTTGCGAATCTCTTCCAGGGCGGCTTCGGCGTCGGCGGCCCGCTGCAGCACCTCGCCGAGATCACCGATCAGATCGGCACGAGCTCTGAGGTGTTCCTGGGCGGCTTTGATTGCATTTTCTCGAACGGTTTTCGCAGTTGCCATCAGTCGGTTTCCTTTTGTCGAATAGAGGGTCCTTGTGTCCCACTGGTGGGACGTTCCATCGTATCGAGACTGCGCGGTCAGGCGGCCGGAGACGCTGGCACCTCCTCGGGTTTTTCGGCACGGACGTAGACGGTGTCGTCGACGGAGATCTCGCGTACCTCTTGTTCGCCGGTGTAGGGGTCGCGCACGAACAGACACGCCAAGCGCGTGTCCTCGTCGATGGCGGGCGCTTCCTCGAGGATCACCCACCGCTCGGGTTCGATGTCGTAGAGCAGGCAATCGCCGGGCTCGAGCCGCGTGATCGGCGTGGGCTCCGGCTCGGATTCCAGCGCCCCGAACCAGGTTTCGACCGGATCGGTGGCCAGTTTCCTCGCCGCGGCGGCGGGCGGTTTGACCATCGTCAGGGCTGGTTCGTGCCCGGCTGCAGGTGTGGACTTGGTCGGGGTCATCGGCGCCGAGGGATCCACCGCGGAGAGCTCGGCGAGCCGGAAGTACTGCGGGGACAACGGATCCAGGTCGGGTCGATCGACTGCGCGCACGATTTCCAGATGCCGGTAGCCGTCGAAAGAGCCTGGTTTGTCGGCCATCTGCGAGGACGGCACAACCAGCAGCCGGTCGTAAGAGCGGACCGTGGGCCGCAATGCGGTGATGATGCGCTGCGCGGCTGAGCTCGGATCGTCCGGGTCCGGGGTGAAATGGCACTGGACCTCCACCGGTGTCCCGCCGCGATCGCGTGCGGTGGCGCGTCCTCGTTTCCCTGGTGGAACGGTGCGACCGATATAAATGGACTCCCACACCATGTCCGCAGCCACCCGGCTGAGTTTTCCCATCGAAATTCTCATAATGAAGTTGTCACGGCCCTCACCGGCCATGATCGAGGCATCAGGGCGTTGCAAGCCGACAAAAAGATGCATGCGATTGGTGCGGGCCAGCCGCGCCATCGAATAGAACTGGGTGAGCGTGGGGGGCTCGGCCGGGCCGCGTCGCTGAGGATCGCGGTTGTCGGCGTAGAACTCCCTGATGCGGTCGACGAGCTCGGTGAACTCGTCGACCACGATCAGGAACGGCAGTGCGTTCTTTTTGGCGCTGGGATCGACCTTGCCTTTGTCGTAGCGCCGCATCATGATCTGATACAGGTGCTCGATCACGGTGATGGCTTCTTCGACCTCGGTGATCACCATCTGGACGTTGGGCCATTCGCGGTAGGCGTTGAACTCGGTGCCCTTGAAATCGAAGATGAATATCGGCCACTGGTGCTGGGCGGCCTGGGTGATCATCGTGTGCGTCGTGGCGGTTTTGCCTGACCCGGACGTGCCGATGCACAGTGCGTGTGGGAACCGCTTGGGATCCCAGACGACGTCCTCGGCGTCCTCGGTGTCGGCGAAGACGAACACTGTCTCGTCGTAACGGGCGATGGCCTCTGCAGCGCTTTTCGGAGGCGATTTGGGCAGCAGCGGCGCGAGCTGCTCCGGGAACTCCGGGCGTCGGCTGAATCGCACGGAGTCGGTTTCGTGATCCCAGCTGGCGCGCCAGCGTCCGGGCAGGATCTCGGAGATCTTGCGTTCGATCAACTGGGTGCGCACCGAACCGGCCAGCTTGTGTGAAATATTGTGGCGCACAACGAAACTGGTGAAATCAGGCGTTCCGGTCGGCTGGATATCGGTGACCGTGGCACCAGCCTCGAACATCGTCGACTGGGAAATCTTGTCCCGCAGCCGCGCGATCGAGGTCGGAGTCGCATCGCCCTCGGTCGCCAACGTGGCGTGGATGCGGCGGGCCTTGCGGTCGGTGGTCAGGACGTAGTTGCCCTCCAGGATGGCGTTGAGGTGCTCGCCGAGTACCTTGGGGAGGCGTTCGAGCCGTCCGTTGAAGGACAGCGTCAGTTTGTGAGGGGTGTTGGTGTCCCACCCGCGTGCGGTGAGGAACCGATGGTTCGGCAGCTTGGTATAGCCGAGGTAAGGGTAGAGGGCGTGGGCGAGCTCATCGAGCAGCTCGATCCGCTCCACGCGCGGTCGGACCAGCACCACCGCCATGCTGGTCACCGCCGTCGCGGCCACTGCCGCGGCCACGAGCACCAGGTACTGGTGGATCACTCCTGCGGTGAGCGCAGTCAGCACCACGGTCGCCGCGCTGTCGGTGGTGCACGCTACGGTGGCCGCCGCGGTGAACCTGGGCAGGCGCCGATCCCGGTCCGTGGCGGAAGGATCGAAACGAGCATGCCACCACCCGATGACCCTCATGATCGTGCCGACCGCGCAGACCAACGCCAGCAGCAGAGCCGCGGCGGCGACCAGGCCCGCGAACGTCGGCCCGGTGTGGGCCAGGCCCGCTCCCGGGAACTCGATGATCGGATCGGTGCTGAACAGGTGATTGCGCAGTGCCCACTCCGAGAACGGCTGGTGCAGGGCTTGCCAGGCGAGGAATCCGAACACCAGGCCTCCGGCGGGCACCAGCAGTTCCACCGGCATCGCGGTGGGATCGGTGCGGGTCGCCGAGCCGGTCATCAGTATCCGCGCGGGGGCCTGGTCGGATCTGCCTGCTGCACCTTCGAGGCCAGGTCGGTGCCGTCGGGGCTGACGTTGTAGCGGCTCATCACATACTGCATCGACGCCGCGACGTTGGCGGTCGGGTCGGTGATATCGGTGCTGGTGCCCGCCACGTGATGGTCCCGGAAGGTGGCGGGAATCAACTGAGTCAAGCCCCGGGAGTGCTGTCCCGCCGCAGCGTTGGAATCCCAGCCGTTGACGGCATCGGGGTTGCCGGTGGATTCGCGGTCGATGAGCGTGCGGTAGCCGATCGCCCACCGGGCGCGGGCGCGCGGGTCGGTGATCCCGAGATGGTCCAGGGCCGCGTTGATGGCCTCCTCGACGTTGCGGGCGGCGGGCTTGCGGCGGGTGCTCGGAGTGTGGGAGGCAGGTCCGGAGGTGAGCTGGGCGCCGCGAGCACGAGGGGTGCTCGACAGCGTGGCGGTGGAGGTGGCGTTGGTGGTCGAGGCACGCACGCCGTCGGCGACGACAGCACTGCCCTGCTGCAGGGCTTGGCTGATCGTGTTCACGATGGCGGTCTGACCGGCGATGGTGTTGGCAACCGGAGCAAGAGTCATCAGAGTGGCGTCGGTCCTGCTGATGATCTCGTCGATCTTGCGTCGGCCATCACGGACGGTATGGGCGGACTTGCCCAGGATCGCGTGCAATCGCTGATCGAGATCGACAATGGCGCGTACCACGATGTCCTGCTCGACGGTGGCATCGGCGTGCGCGGTGCTCGACGGTCCGGACCAGCCGAGGGAATTGCCGGCGGCGTCGAGGGCCGCGTAGAGCGGGTCTGCAGGACAGATCGCAGGATCGGCGGTCGTGGGCTCTCCGGTGCCGAATTGCTGACGCAACATCGTCAACGCCCCCATGACGCTCATCGCGGCGCCGAGCACCGTCGAGGGCAGCGACAGCGCCGCCGACAGCACTGTCGGCGCCAGCGAGGTCAAGGTCGACAATTGCTCAGGGCTCAGTTGCGGAAGCTGGGGTGGGGGCGGTGCCTGCAGCGTCGCCGAACCGAGGGGCGTTTCCACGTGCAGCGCCGGTGCGCCGGGATCGGCCATCGGCGGAGCGGGAGCAGGAGCGGGAGCGGGGGTAAGAGTCGGTGCCCCCGGAATCGGGTTCGGCATCGGCGCGGGGACCGGGGTTCCCGGCGCGGCGGGCGTCGCACCGGGTTGGCCCGGCGAGGATGGTTGTCCGGTTGCCGGCGCAGCGCTCGGGTCGGGCGTGCCACCAGCGGGCCGCCCCGAATCGGGGTCATTGGCGGTGCGCGGTGGCGCCGGGGTAAACGGGGTGGGCGGGCGTCCGGGTTCGCGGCGTCGGCGCGGGTCCTCCTCACCGGTGTGTTGGGTGTCTTGGTCGTGGGCGAGATAGGCGCCGAATTGCAGTCCGCCGCCGTGTCCTTCGACCGAGGCAATGTCATCGGGGCTGGTCATCGTGCACCTGCCTTTCGCGGTTCATCGCAGGACTCGCTTCACCAGAACGGACTCGTCGGCGGGGAACGCCGCGACGACAACCCGGCCACCGGTGACCGGGACGTCGACCACCAGGGCCGGATTGAGCACCACCGCAACGTGATCGAGGGCGCGGCCCGGCATCGAGAGGCTGAACACCAGATCGCCTGCGGCGCTCTCGCGGATGTCTACGGGGTGCCCGTAGCCGGTTTGAGCGGCGACGGACTCCGGCAGAACAATGCGGTGAGCGCTGGCCGCGTAGATGACATAGCGAGCCAGCGCCACATCACTCCACGCGTCCTCGGTCGGTCCCTGCAGCGAGCCAGCGCCCGCACGAGCAGCCAGGCCCAGCTGGTCGAAGGCCAGGACCGCGGCCTGACGCCCTTGCGGCCCGGCCACCGCATCGGTCAGCAACGCCTGCACACACTGATCCGCGGCACTGGTCGGTGTGATCGGCGAGGGTGTCGTCCGGGGCGCGGGGGAAGCTGTCGTTGCGGCGGGCCGGGGCTGCTCGAGTGAGGATGCGTCGAGGGCGGGAAATTGCTCGGGGCAGCTGTCGGTGAGGCCCTCACCCAGGCCTGCGCTGCCGGGTAAGAGGACCGTCACCATCAGCACCGGTGCCGCGACCAGGGCAGCGAGCACCGCACCGGCGATGAGCAGCACTTTTGTCATCTCTTGATCACCTCCGTCCTGCCTGTTCGCATCTTGGCATCGTTTGTGGCCTTATTTGTCCGGGCGTGCCATCCGAGCCCAGATTTGCTGGCTCATTGGCTCTCGTTCGCCGGTGGCGTCGCTCCTGGCGGCGGCAACTCGACCGGCGGCTCGGGTGCCGGACCCTGGGGCGGCGCGGACCGCGGCGGGCCGAACGGTGTCGGATCTGGTGCGGCCGTCTCCGGCGCTGCGTCGGTGTCGCCCGCCTCGGGGGAGTCCGCTGCCGGCTCGGGATCAGCAGCATCCACATGACCGCCGTCGGCCTGGCGTTCGGAACGCTCCAGCGGCGGGTCGTGCATCGGCAGCGGGGTGGGCTCGATCTCGCGACGGGTGGGACCCGCCGTCGACGGCGAGTCGACGCTGAGCTGGCTGGGCTCTGTGGTGCTCGTCTTGGACGTCGAGGTCCGACGCCGAGATCTGGTCGCGGTCGCCGCGGTGGTGCTGACCGGATCCGACCCCGTCGCTGCATCACCGGACTGTGTGCGGGTGGGTTTGGCGCCGCCGGCGCGCGTGCTGGGTCGGGGCTGATGGTGAGGATGGTCGGGATGATGGGGGTGGTCGGCAGGGATCTCGACAACCCGCTGACCCAGCGTCCGGTGATGCACAGTGGCGCCCCGGAACCGCTTGGCCGCTGCCTCGCTCATGCCGGGCCACCCGCTAGTCGCACCCTGTCGCTGGGCCGGTCGCGTCGAGCCCGTCCCGGGCGCCCCGTTGGGCATGGTGTGCTTGGCGCCGCGCAGGGCGGCCATGGCCAGCCGCCCTTGCGGGGAGACATACCACAGGGCTGCTGAGGACAACGGGCCCATGTGGTGTCGGCGGTGACCCGGTCCGGCGCCTTCGACCGGCCCTGATGCGGTGTTGCCGGTGGACTTGGCCAGCCCGCGGGTGAGCTGTTTGGACCCGTTGTCGAGGCTGCGTCCCAAGCGCCGGACCGCGACCAATCCGAGCACCATGATGACCGCGCCCAGGAAAATGACTGCGATGCCATTGGTTTTGGCTGCCTCGAACGCCGACTTCAGCGCCAGCGAGTAGACACCGAGCAAGATGATGTAGCCGGCCATCGACACCGCCGACATCACCGCGTCGGCGAGACAACGCAGGTAGAACACCTGTGGTGCGCCGGGGATCTGGGAGGCGGCGTAGGCCGGGAGCGCGAGCACCGCCATTCCGACGGCTTTGCATCCGTACCACAGGATCCGCAGCGAGAAGACGACGCCGAAGGCCAGCAGCAGTGTGCTGAAGACCAGCAACACGAATCCGGTGCCGATCTGGGGGCCGTTGGGGCGATCGGCCCGCATCTTCATCTCGCGAGAGGTCGGGGAGCCGCAGTCGCGCATCGCGTTCTTGATCCGATCCTCGTCACCGCTGCGCACGGCAGCCGACCAGTCGTCGCTGCACATCGGCGATTCGTAGTCGATGATCTGGCCGAAATTCCAGAGCTGCAGTGGGTGGCGGATCTCGTGGTCGACCAGGTTGCCCTGTAACTGTGTGACGGTGGTTTGTGCATCGGTGTTGCCGTTGCCGGTCAGCCCGGCCGCGATGGAGAGCCCGATGTCGCGCCCGGCGATCAGCGGACCGTTCTGGCTGAGCATTTGCTCGACCGGATGAGCAAAGATGGTGATGCCGAGGATGGCCAGCACCAGCACCGACACGATATGGATTGTGCCCTTGGAGATTTGGCCGCGAGTGAACGCGAAGCCGATCACCAGTGCGCCGATGCTGGCGCAAAGCAAGAACAGGCCGGGCACGAGGATGGTGCGGTCCATCGAGGTGTTGATCTGGACGGTCACACTGTGGAGCAGGTCGAGCCAGCGGAAGCTCAGCGTCCAGGACAACAGCCAGATCGCGGTGATGGTGATGGCCAGGAACAGGCCGAATTCCATTTGCAGCAGGTTGCTCGAACCGATGTTGAGCGGATGCCATGCCGAGCCGTGATCGGTGCTGAACAAGTACTCCGACGCCGGTACGCCGTAGCTGTCGGTGACCCCGGTCCATGAGGTCGCCGACATCGTGGTGGCGGCCGCGGCGTCGGGGGCCACGATCGTGAGGGTGACGAGCAGCATTTGGGTCAGGACCAGCGGCCAGCCGATCCACCGGCGCCACCGGGTGGCGTTCATCCATGCGATGAAACGGCCCGCGAGCTGGCGGGCCAGTGGTGTCGCGAAGTCCCACTCGCCGTCGGGGAGCCGGGTCCAGCGCAGACGTACAGAGGTCAGGATCATGAGGTCCGTCCGTGCAGCGAGGGGGTGGTGTTGATCGCGTCGATGCGGTGCTGGCGGGCGGGGCCGAAGGTTTTGATGATCCCGATACGTCCGCGGCCGTCGCGCATCATGGCTTCGCCCTCGCGGCCAGGGCTGACCTTTCCGCTGGCGTTCATGGGAGACAGCCCGTAGCGCACTGTCTTCACCAGGTGCGGGTTCGTGGCGGGATCGATGCCGAGCCACTCCAGCTGTGCGTGAGCGAGGTCTGGGTTGGGTTGACGGAAACCGAGCCGGATCGGCACCAGGTCGCCGTCCACACCCCGGAAGTGCTCGCGGGGTTTGGGGGAGGCCATGAACAGGCCGGCGCCGTTCTTGCGGCCGTCGTTGGCGAAATCACGCATCACCCGTGTGCCGATCGGGGATCCGGTCAGCCGGTGTGCTTCGTCGGTGACCAGTGCGCCGAAGCGGCCGTTGGGTTGCAGGAATGCCCGGCTGGCCAGGACAGCGGTGAGTTCGAGCATGGCCTGGCCGAGCAATTTGGGTGCACCCATCCGCCGATACAGATGCGCCTCTTTCATCTCATCGAAGCTCGGTAGATCCAGGCCGTGGGTGCGGACCACCGTGGCCGGAGTCGTCAGTTCGAGTACCGGCAGGCTGGGATCGAACAGGACCGGGGCCAGATGCGCGATCGCGTTCATCGCCCGCAGCAGCGTGGCTTCGACCGAGTCGCCGGGGTGTCGATCGGTGTACTCGCCCAGGTATCGGTGCAGAGCGGGGATGCTGGTGATCTCGTGTTCGCGCCGGGTCGATGGAGCGAGAAGATTGGCCATCAGGATGCCCGGGTCCGACATCGGGTCGGTGCCCAGCAGCGGCAGCAATGTGCCGAGGCTGACCGTGACCGCGGTGGAATGGTCGTTGCCGAAGATGCGCAGCGGATCGAGCGAGACACGAGGATGGGCCAGGTCGACTTCGGTGGAATCGGTGATCGCGGCGGCGAGCCGCCCGTATTCGTTCATCGCGGTGCCATCGATGGCCAGGAACTGCCCACCGAGATCGACGATGTCCAGACAACGGCTCTTCAAGAAGTAGCTCTTTCCGCTGCCGAGGTCACCAGAGCAGGCGACGCAGGCGGAGAAGTCGTTGACGACATGGTCGATCAGATCGAGATGAACCGGCTCGAAGTGCCCCGACAGCAGATTCGCCCCGATCGCCGGGCCGCTGGAGTCTCCGACGCGTGCGCTGGTGAACGGCACGAATCCGGCCCAGAAGTCGCTCGGTGTGATGTGGCTGAAGTTTTCCCACGCGACCGGTGCCGCCGCGCCGGGGTGGAACAAGCTCCACAGATCGACTTGTGCGCCGATCGGTTGACGCCATTCGATGTGGGATTTCTTGTAGGCAGTTCTGATTCGATCGGCCGCCTGCTGCAGCTGGGTGTGGCTCATCGCGCCCAGCGCGAGGGCCACGGTGAACACCACCTCGGATTCGCCGTCGTTGGCCTCGAGATGGCCGGTGTATTCGCCCAGTTGCATGCCGCGGTCCAGCAGTGAGTTCGCCGCGAACGAGGCTTCGTGTTCACGTTGACCGACTTGCTCGTCGAGCCGCCGTAGTGCTGCGGAATTCTTGCGGATGGTGTCCTCGGCGCTGTGGCGTTCGACCCACATCGCCCAGTCCACCGACACGGAGGAGGAATCGTCACCGCCGCCGAGGTCGAGACCGTCGACTATGGCCAGGAATTCCGATCCGCCGGGAAAGGCCATGCCGCCGGAGGGGAAGCTTTTGATCGTGAGCATCGTCTGATAGCTCGGTGGCTCGAGTGGATCCTCGCGGAAAATCTTCAACACCGGGGATCGCGAGTTCGGCAACCGCCACGCCAGTCGCCGGTGCCGAGGACGGTCGGTCCGTGCGCCTTCATCGAGCAGCGCGGGTTCGAATGCCGCGCGGGTTGTTGCCGTGCCGATCCCGCCGGACGGTGCGGCCCCGTCGCCGTCGATCGGTGGGGGCACCATCCCCACGCCGCGGGTGAGGTTGTGCTCCCACAGCCACGCGAACAGCTGGGACGGGACCGGATGGAACCCGAAAACGTCATCGATCTTCGACAGGATCGAGGAGGCGTTGGCCAGCGCGGCGCGGGTTTGCTCGCCGGTGAGCAGTCGCCCGCCGTGGTGTTCACGGCCGCGTAGCTGTTTGGTCAGTGCCGATCCCATCGAGGGTGGGTTCAGCACGGGCATGCACATCAGGTGCACACGAGTCTCGGGCCGGACATCGAACAGCAGTCGGTTGTAGGCCGCGGAACACTCCTCGGCGTACTCTTCGAGTTCGTCGATATCAGCGGCACCGATCATGGCCTGCAATACCTGACGCATGTCCATCGGCGCCACCAAGCCCAGGAACACCGTGCCGCTGGGCACAGCTTGAATCAGGCTCTTGTGCGCCGGGGCGACGATGGATTCCTTCTCGTCATCAGGGCGCAGCCCGTAGTCCAGTGGCGTCACGAAATAGGTGGCCGTGACCACGCCGGTACGGGTCAGCTGCAGATGCCCGTTGACATGCACGGTGGGTTGTTTGAACCGTGTCCTTCTCATCGGTGGCCCCCGCTCTTCACGTAGTTACGTGAATCGGCGATGGCGGTGTTCTCGAAAACGATTTCGTCACCGCCGACGACGAACAGGTCCTCCTCGCCAAGGGGGCGCAGTTCCTCGGCGGTCGAGATCGGGCCGGCGGACAATTGCAGATCCAGTTCACGCAGGAGCCGATGGGTCATGGGAATGCCGTCGAAGGTGATCCGTCCGGTCACGTAAACCCCTGCCGCACCCAGAACGGTTCCGATCACGAACAGCACCGCCAGAGTGACCGGGCCGGCGTTCGTCACGGTGCCGAGCATGAGGAATCCGGCGATGATGCCGACTCCGGTGATGATCTGCGTCAACGAGTACGGGCCGAGGGGGATCGGCCGGCCGTTGGTGAACTTGCCGACGATGATCGGGAACCGGCGTGCGCCGGTGAACACTTTCACCACGCTCATGCCGGCCCCGAATCTGGTAGTTCCGGCACACCGACGCCCAGCAGCGGCAACCCGTAGGTGCCGCCCGTGCCGCCGGGATTGAGGCCGGTGATCTCGTTTCCGCTGTTGCGGCCCACGCTGATGAACGAGGGCAGATACCACACGATCACGGCCGCGGCGACGACGGTGACGAGTGCGGTGGCGATCGCCGCAGGACCGAACTTGTTCTTCGTTACGTGCACGACGAAGAACCACAGCCCGGCGATCACGATGACTGCGAATCCTGCGGGGCGGCTCCACGCCGCGATGTGATTGAGCAGTGTGTTGATGGTGGCGGTGCCGTTCATGGCCGGCGTCCTTTCCTGGAGAGCGTGCGCACCCCTCGGTGCGGTGAGGACCGAGCTCGGGGAACCACGGTGGCCCCGACCAAATTCAGCTGCCGAGATGGTGGGGCGAGGTCAGGTGCTGTCATCGGCTTCCTCCGGTTTGAGTGGGTGAGGCGGGCGCCGCGGAACTCGGATGCGAAGGGTCGGGCGTGGACAGGCCCGGGTTGATCAGCGGCTGATCGTCGAACGCTCGCACCTGCCAGCGGCCTGCTGAATTCACGGCGGTAACCCAGTACTGCAGACGGGTCACCGAGTAGTTCGTGGTGCGTGCGTCCACCGTCATCAGAAGGTGCAGCGACGACGCATCCGAAGCGGGCCGATCCACCTGCACGGTGACCATCGAAATCGCGGTATAAGGAGAAGGCCGGATCGCGGTCAGGATGGTGTCGGCAGTGGTGTAGCGCGAGAGGTCTTCGCGACCGGTCAGATACGCACTCAAAAACCCGGTCGCCAGCACATGAAGATCGGTTCCCGGATCGGCGGTGACGGGGTAGGCCAGCGTGGCGTCGACGCCGATGTGTGGAGCCTCGACACGCTGCGGCAGCGAGAGCGCACGCGGCGCACCGTTGAACACCGAGACCGAGGTTCGGAAGTAGGCGCGTTCCCGGTCGGGATTGACCGCAGCGTCGATGCGCAATGACACCACCGCGGTCCAGGTCGTCATTTGCGCTGAATTCGTGATCAGTTTTGTGTAAACGACCCATGGATCAGACACCGTCGCCGCGACGTTGGGCAGTGTGATTGCCGGTGCGGTGATGTATGCCGTCAATGCCTTCTCATCACCGCTCTTGGACGACAGATATCTGGTGACGAAATCCATCGAGAAAGCGCCGACCAATTGCGCCGCCGACACCGACCCAGCGGCAGCACGATTGGGGGGATCCGAGTCAGGAACAATCCACCCGGCCAGCGTGCCCAACCCGCCGAGCACAGCCAGCACCGCGACCGCCCCGTGAAGCAGACGCGTGCGACGTTCGCGGCGCTGCAGATGCGCCGACCACGCGACGCTGACCCCGACACCGGACGCGGGAGAAGTCGCCGAGCCACGCGCGCTCATCGGCCCGCTCCAGCGGCGAGTAAGTCGTCGCACTTCTGCCGCATGCCCGGCCAATCCTTGACCAGGAAATCGAGTACGGTCCCGGCGTAACCGGGGTTGAGCGGGTCGTCGTGAAGGTCGGTCAGCGCCGAACGCAGCTGACCGACGAACGCGGTGATCTCGGCCGCCTGGTTGGGCGGGTGACGGCGGGCAGGGGCCATGGTCTCAGCGGTTCCTCTCCGATCAGGGCCCGCCGCACCGCCGATGGCGGGGACGGGCAGTCGCTGCCTACACAGTGGATATAGGCGCGCCGATCGGGCGATTCCGTCACCTGGCGCAGAAATTTTTTGAACAATCACCCCAGAGACCGCGTCTTCGGGGGCAAGAAGACGACAATGCCCCACCGGAGCAAAGGGATCCGGTGAGGCGTGAATAGGAATGCGTGCGCTCAGTGTCGGTGACGGAGGAGACGCAATATTGCGGAGAATTCCGGCGGCGCAACTACCCAAAAAGGGGGGCGCTCGGCTTCCTTTGAGCTTCGCTGTCGTTGCGCCGAGCGTACCACCTGAAGTGGGGACCCCATGATCTTCGGCGTGTCGAGTTCTCTGGCGCACTCCCGGATGCCGAGTCCGGCCTGACGCGGAAGTCAGCCCCTTCGGACAGGCCGCACCGGCCGACGACGTGGCCGAGGCCGCCGGGCAGTCCCGAGTTCTAGAAGGAGTC
The DNA here is from genome assembly GCF_001612685.1 of Nocardia altamirensis NBRC 108246. Lineage (GTDB taxonomy): Bacteria > Actinomycetota > Actinomycetes > Mycobacteriales > Mycobacteriaceae > Nocardia > Nocardia altamirensis. The sequence goes on along the minus strand of NZ_BDAY01000050.1, from coordinate 13,417 downwards.
CGTCCCGCACCGGCTGAAGGTTGATAGATCCGGCCCGGCAAATCATTGCTGACCGGTCGCCGGAATTGCCTGCCCGCCTAACAAGGCATGGGCTCGCTCACCGCCGCACGGCTCCGCCACCTCAATTGTCACGGTTTCGTCACTGTTCACAACCAGGCCACTGAACTGGTCTTATTCGTTTCTCGCAACCACCGACACCGGTGGTCCCCGCAACCTGCGCCGCAACATCGGCAACTTCGCTCGCAACCACCCACGCGCAACCTTCGACGCTTTGCTGCTCGGTATCCGCCCTGGACCACGCACATTCGGGAGGTGCCGACAATGGCCACAACCGCGACGATCTGGACCACTATCGAGGACTCGCTCAACCGGCAGGTGTCCTCTCCACACGCCCAGGCCAGCCTTGCCGGCCTGCCGCCCGACACCACACCCAGCGTCGTCGACCGCTGGCTGGTCGACAGATTCAACGAGGGCGTACCTGCCGCCGCGGCGCTGCTGGCACTGCGCCACCTGGAGACCCTGCGCGCGGTCGCGCGCCGCGCTCACGTCGACCCGTGGGAATGGCCGGACCACACCGCCGTCCAGGTCCAACTCACCATGACCGCGTTCTATCAGACACTGGCCGACCTCGACTCGGCCGACGATGTCGCCACCGCCATCTACTGGAAAACCCTGAACTTGATTCGCCGCCACCGCGGCCATCGTGGCCCGATCCGCGACAGCAGCCTCATGGAGATCCCGGTCGACCTCGCCGGCACCAACCCTTTGCCCGACGATCTCGCCGATCACGACGGCCCCCGCCGCCGCACCCGCCCCCTAGTCCATCAACTCTGCGCCCCGGGCGACCACGAGCAGGATGACGACATCACCGTCGAGGACCTCGCCAACTGGGCCCGTCGGCGAACCGACAAGGAGCGCCGCGCCCTCGAACTCCTCGCCGTCAAGTTCATGTCAGACACGCCCTTGTCAGCACGAGAACTGGCGCTGCACCTCGGCCTGTCCGAAGACGGCGTCGAAAGCCAAGTCCGCCGAGCTCGATCCCGCCTTCGTGCCGCACTCACCGATCGCCGCACCGGCCTGTTCGCCGACGCATCTGCCGCGGCATAACCCTTCAGAATCCGGCGTGACCCGCGGTCCAGAGGCCAGTACAAGCGTCCCCGCGCTTCTACGATCAACAGAACTGCCACCGACGACACGGGACACCCACCGGGAGATCGAAGTCCATGAGCACTCAAGAAACGCCTCTCACCAGGGACGAGATCGTGGACGTGCTGATCGCCGACGAATCTCTCAACACCCGCCCCGCATCCGCTGCCGCCGAACCCACCACCCAGACGGCACCCGCACAGAAAAGTGCAACCACCGTGTCCGAGACCAGCGAACGACTCAAGACCATCATGCACTCCGAGGCTCCTCCGGCCTCCGGCCGTCCTGGCTCGACCGCGCAGACGACACAGCCCGAAACCGACGCCAACGATGACGACCCGTTCGACCGTAGTCTGCGCACCCCCGAGATCGCCGTCTCGGACGACGCAGAAACCACCACGGACGAGCAGGAATTGAGCGGTGAGACCGCAGCGACCACACCCTCTAAATCCAGGTCCTGGCGGACCGTCTCGGCCTCCGTCAGACCCCGTTGGAACGCGCTTTCAACACAGAAGAAGGTCGTCACGGCTGGCATCATCACCCTCGTTGTGCTGGCCTGCCTCACCCTGATCATCCGCGCCAGCACGGACGAGACCACAACCCCGAATCCGTACATTGTTGCGCCGAAAACCGGCACCGCGACCGCCGGTCTCCCCGCCCCCAATCCCGACGCTCCGGCCGATCACACAATCAAGCCGGCGTCGGTCGCCGCGCGCTGTCCGGCAGGCAGTACCGATCCGACGCTCGCGTTCGACACCGACCCCGCAACCGCGTGGATGTGCGTGCGGGTCTACGGCATCGACGGCCAAGTTCTCACCATCAAACTCGACCACCCCTACGTCATCACTCGCATGAGCATCATTCCCGGATGGCTGCGCCAAAACAGCGACGGCAGCGACGAGTGGATCAAACATCGAGTCGTCACAAAACTGCGCTACACCTTCGACGACCCAGCCCACACCAGCATCGAACAACCCACGCAAAACACCCGCGACGAAGTCGTCACAGCCATCACCCCGCCCGTCCTCGCATCCACCGTTCAGATCACAATCCAGAGCACCACCGCACCCACCGGCGCCGAGCAACAAGGCCCCGGAATGAACGTCGGCCCGACCCCCACCAACAACACCAACAGCTCCGACTTCGCCGTCTCCTCCATCACCATCACCGGTCACTCCGCTAGCTGAAAAACCGTCAGTGCTGGCCGACCGGAGGGCACGGCGCAGGGAGGCCTGGGACTCCGAGTGATGCGCGCGACTGAGGCCGGTTTGCCCCTGCCGGTCCAGGCTGATCGTGATCTGGACCAACAGGGACGCGCCGTAGCCTCGAGTCCCGGGATCGGCTCCCCACCCGATCTGTCGGAAGCAAGCGGCGGTGGTGGTTAAGCGGCGGGAACGACTTCGAATGCGAACTCGCCGTCTTGCGCGCCAATAAGGAATGCCGTCCACTCCCCAGGGGTGAACCGCAGCTCGATGTCACCGGACTTGGTGGTCAAGATGGCCGATCCATGACTGTCGATACTGATCGCGATCGTGGTGTCGAAGGAACGCTCGTCAGTGATGTTGGCGAGGAAGTTTCTCCAGTCTGTGAGCTGCACAGTCAGGATGGGTTCGTCGTCCAGGTGATTGTGCGGGTTGCGTCGGTACTTGCTGTCGCGGACGTGCACAACGTCTCCGTCGAGGCGGGCTTCAAGGCACTGTGTGGCGCCGTTGGAGGCGCTGGATTTTGTCCAGACGCCCTGGGGAGAATGGGGATCGTTCATAACTGTTCAGCCTATCTTTCGGGCAGTTTCTCGGATCAAGTCGAGGGTCTCTGCGCGTGACAGCGCAGCAACCAGTGCCCGTTCGTGGATGACGTCGAGGGCTTGCACTGTCGAGGCATCTTCGAGGAGACCTGCAACGCCTGGGGATTCGTGCCAGCCGATGGTCGGCAGCACCGTGCTGTCGTGGAAGTCGAGCAGGTAGAACGTTGCGCCATTGTGGATTCCGGATTCTGCGGAGAACGGAATCAGGCGCAGATCGACGTTGTCGCACGTCTCCAGCAGTTGGATCAAATGCATGATCTGACCGCGAAGAACATCGATCCCGCCGATTCGCTGGTACAGAGCTGCTTCGCTGGCGACGGCGATTATTTCGACACGATCGTCGCCACGCAACCGTTCCTGTCGGCGCAGTCGGAGCGCGACGCGCTGCTTGACCTGAGCTTGAGGGATGAACGTCGTGTCGCTGGAAATCAGCGCATGGGCATATTCGCGGGTCTGCAGGAGCCCGGGCACGAGCAGGCTGTCGTTCGAGCGAACCTTGCGTGCACCGAACTCCAAGCCGTGGAATCGCAGAAGTTCGTCAGACAGCAACGCGCTGTAGTCGTGATACCAGCTTCGTTCCTTTGCCAACGCCCGAAGTTCGAGCAGCCTCTTGCGCTCCGGCTCGGTGAACTCGAGGTAGTCGCACAAGATGTCCAGCTTCGCCACAGTGAGCATGCGCCGCCCGGCTTCGACGTGTGACCAGTTGGCCGGCGCGATCGACACCGATTTCGCGACTGCGGCAGCGTCATAGCCCAGGCGCCTGCGCTGTTCTCGAATTCGCTGGATGAGCTCCATCTGTGCCACAGCGGGGGATTCGGATGGCATGGCGACCTCCAGATACCGCCGGATGAACATGACACCCGAACTGTAGCTCATGCGTGCTGTCTCGACAGTTGTCAAAACGTCTGCCATAGTTAGTTGTCAAGAGTGGCCGCAGTCACAGGATCGCCAAGAGGCGGATAAGTCCGCCGGTCTGGGGTGAGCAGCGATGACAACGCGAACCAAACTGAATTGGCGCGTCAGCCAGGCGCATCGCCGACCACTGCTGTCGGCAGGCTCCGTCATCTGCTCATCACGCGTCATAACGCGCCCTGGTCACGGAGATAGTGCCAGCGGCCGTGGTGCCCGTGAGGTGAACGACTAATGGCAGTCCAGTTCGTCGCAGGCAGCCAGATCTACAGCGATCTCACCGGCCATTCCGTGCAGAAAGTCGGCGAGTTCGGCTGGGTGATGGCGAATCTCCGGGGCTGGCATCTGACCGAGGAGCGCGGAGTAGCGATGGTCTGGCTCGCCGAAGCCTTCGCCGGTCAGCCCTATTCGGTCGGGGATCCGATTTGGCGGACCATCGAAGACTCTGCTCGAACGGTCGGTCTGACTGCTCATGAGGCAGCGGGCATGCTCGGAACTCCGCTCCAGCCGCCGATCCCGGCACCCCCGATTGTGGCCGTGGACAAGGCGCGGAGGTGGCAGCGATGGCTGACACGTCGGTGATGACGGCATCGCCGAGCAGCGTGATGACGGGGCTCGATGGCGCCGCGGTTACGCGGGTTCTGCCGACCCAGTTCGAGCTGCTGAGCGCGATTGGACCATGCGGTGCCGTCGAGTCGGTCGGTGGTCCTGTGGCCGGGCTGGTGCTGCGGTGCATGCGTGAGCTCGCCGAGCGTCACGCCGCTGATACCCGGGCTGCGGAGTGCGGTAGGACGACCGCTGATTGCGACGCCGACTTCGGTTGCCGCCGTGAGGAAATTGCCGCCCGGATCGACGACGTCGTGCGCCGATACCTGCCGCAGATGCCTGATGCCGAGCGTCGTTCCATCACGTCGTTATTGCGGCAGATCGTCGTGCTGGGCGTGTCGACTTTCCGGACGCTTCGTTTGTTGGGTGGACGCGACGACACCGTGCTGAGCATGTGGAATCAGCTTGCTCAGCTGGTGGATTGCTACGCGAATCGACGTGCTGCGCTCTTGACCGGGGCACCGTGGTGCTGCCCTGTCGAGGAGTGCGCCGCGAACACGAGTCTGCCGGAATGCGCGGGGGTGGCTTGTGGTGCGTGACTGGTGGAGGTGGCGCATGCAGTGCCGTTTCGCGCATACAAAGCTGCTGGTGTGGCTGGCGATGATCGCATTGGCCACCGATGCGATCGGTCCGCACTCCGAGCGGTCTTGGGTGGTGTCAGCGCTCGCACGGGTCGTCTTCTTGGCCGTACTCATTGCGCAGGTTCTGTGGCTTTCGGAGAACCGATGTGGCGATCACCTGTGGTGTCGGCCCCGCAAGGCAGCGGTACACGCGCACCGGCGGCGGATGCTGCTCGCACTCCATCACAAACCATCGATGCCACGGGTGGGGCTGGCACTGGCAGCGCTGCTGGCCGGGGTGGTGGCAGTGCAGGTGACCTTCGCCGCCCGCGTAGTGACCGCTGAATTCCTCGCAGGCCCAGCATGGATCGGTCTGGGGCTCATCGACGCTGGCTTGTCGATGATGGCGGTACTGGTCAGTGCAGACGCTGACCATGCGATGTTTCAGCCGTGGTGCTCGACCTGTCGCCACCACATCGCGCGAGCCCAGGACATGACGTGGTGACCGGGGCTGCCGTGCTGGCGATCGTGCTGGCTTCCGCGATCGGCGTTGCGCTCGTGATGCGCCGAATGCAGCAGTCTCGTCAGCTGCGCGTGCTGAGACTGCGCGCAGGGTGGCGGCCTGAGCACCCCACCGTCGCCGACCTCATGATCCTGCGTGAGCAGGAGATCGAGACGGACGGCAACGACGACCTCGCGTGGAAGCCCCAGCTCCTGTCGTCGTCTCACTCTGTCCGGCGCCGAGCTCGAAAACCTGCTCCGACCTCCAATCGGTTCTGGCCGTGCCGGGAGGAGCTGCAGTGATACCCGAACCACTCCAGCGAGCCGAAAACGACTGCGGCTCAACCTTGTCGGCGCGTCGTCGTGACGCCGACACCATGATCGCCACCACCAGCGAGCCCCCGGTCTTCCAAGGCGCGGGAGCTGCGGTGGTGGCACGGGGCGTGCCTTCCCGGCCTGTTCGACGACGCCGGCCATTCAGGGCCGGGAAGGCCGCCCCACCCTTTCGAACGTTTTCTCCTCCCAGCGGTGATGCGGTGCATCGCCACGATGGGGCCCCGGAGATCCGGTCGCAGCGGAGGCGATCGCGATGACCGGCCCGGGGCCCCCGTACCGCAGACAAGAGCGTCTGCTCAGCGTCAGCGACGTAGTAGCCGAGGTCGGCATGCAGCAGGTCATCGACCGCATCGCCGATCTACACGCCCGGGGATGGCACCGCGCGGCCGAGCAGATCGAGGACGAACTGCTCGAGCGCGACAGCATCGAACCGTCCGAACCGCGATGGGCAAACCAGGTGTGCGCGCTGGCCCAGGACCTGATCGATGATCCCGCGGACCAGTCGACCGCGCACGAACTGATCGACGTGCTGACCTGCCGGAGCGCCACCGAACGCGATGCCGTGCAGCCGCGAGCATGCAGCCGAGCCGAGGGGGAGTGACGAGCACCGAGCTGCGGCCTTCCACGGGCGAAATACCAAGGGGGACAGCAACGAAGGGGAACCATGGCGCGACTGATCCCGGATCCGATGCTTGGCGAGGCCGGATGATGGGCGCCGAACCGAACCTGCACAGCGGACCCCGCCAGGGTGTGCATCCCCTCTCGTACCAGCAACAAGCATTGCTCGCGCTGATGCCTGACGGTGGTTCGAACCACCGACGCCCGACGATATTCGCCATTCGAGTACGCGACGCGGATCCGCGTCGCCTTACCCGTGCGGTCGCCGCACTCGGGTGGCGGCACCCCGCGTTGCGGACCGCGATCGGCGAGCACGGTGGACGCTGGCATCAATGGGTCGCCGCAGACGCGGCGCCGCTGACGGTCCTCGACACGCGAGCATTGGCCGTGCTGTCGCCGTTGGCGGGTGCCCGCACGTGGGCCCGCACTCAGCGCTTCGACCTCGACGGCCGCACCGGTCTGACCCGCTGGGCATTGGTGCCCGGCACCGAGCACGCCATTCTGGCCCTCGCTGCGCACCCGATGGTGATGGATCACTGGTCCTGGGGTGTACTGCTACGCGAGCTGGCGACGGCCTGTCGCGATCCGCGTGCGCTCGGCCCGGTCCCGCCGGCCTACAGCGACTACGCGCGTTGGCAACACAGCACCCTCGACCCCGACCAGCAACTGAGCGACTGGTCGAACCACTTCGGTGTACAGGCCCTGCTCAGACTCCCCGGCGCACCGGCGCACCCACCGGCCAGCGGGACCACTCGAACGGTCACCTTTCCGGTCTCACCGGCCGCAACCGAGGAAATACGCAACCTCGCACGACAGCACTCGGTGACCATGTTCCACCTGGTCCTGGCCCTGTGCTCGACAAGTATCGGGCAATGGGCGCAGGCCGACGACATCGTCCTCGCCAGCACAGACCCCAGCCGCGAGCCCGGCACCGAGGCCATCGTGGGCATGTTCACCACCACACGGCTCACACGCGTGCAGGTCGGACGCTGCACCACGCCCACCACGCTCGCCGGCCAGATCCGCGATCGATGGCTCGACACCGACATCAGCACCCAAACCCGCATCGACACCGAACTCGACGCGCAGATCCGGCCGACCATCGAGGTCAACTACAACGACATCGCGACGCTGCGGGCTCCGCTACCCACAGTCGGCTCAGCGCCCGCCAACACCGTCGAGGTTGGCGAAACACGCACCTCCGCAAGACACTTGACGATTTCGCTCACCCCCGACGAGACCGGAGGTTTGGCGGTGTCGCTGACCTACCGCACCGATGTCCTCACGCGAACGGCAGCACGGATCGCGACGGAGTCGGTGCAGCAGTCGCTGCTGAACCCGCGCGCTCCCGGCGAGGAGGGGGCGGGCCGAACATGAACGCGATCGTCGCGAACCTGTCGAGATCCCCGGTGGAGATCCCACACGACGACCCGAGCCCACCGGTGGCGGTCACATGAGCTGGATCCTGCTCGAAGGGGGCGGATTCCGCACCTGGGCCGGGCTCACCGACCCGGACGCCACCGCGGTCGTCGCCGAGGTGACCGGACCGTCGACAAACCTGAGCACCGTCGGCGAACCCGGATCCGCGCGCCTGCTGCGCGGCCTGATCCGTCACCTGGCAACCGGGCACAGCCGCCCGATACAGGGCATCCTGGCCGCTCACAGTGCTGCGGCTACCAGCACAGCCGCGCAACATTTCGCGACACTGATCCACGAAATCGCTACTCGCCTGGGCATACTCGCGCCGATCTGGGTGACCAGCAACATCACCCCGCTGCTGTTGCTCTGTGATTCCCCCGCCGTAATCGCCGCCACCGCAGGCACCGGCACCGGGTTCGCGGCGCGCCATGGCGGATCGGTCGCGCGCGCCTCCGGGCTGAGCTGGCAACTCAGCGACGAAGGGGGAGCCCACGATCTGGCCCTCGCAGGTCTGCGCGCGGTCACCCGCGCCAGCGACCACCGTGGCCCGGCCACGGCCCTGACCGCCGCGGCCCACGAATGGCTCGATCTTCCCGCCGACGAGTCGCTGACCGACGCGCTCTTCGACACAGTGCACGTCGGCGGCAGCTACAACTCGACCCACATCGCCGCCTTCGCCTACCGAGTCCTGCACGCCGCCGACAACACCGACCCGGTCGCCTCGGCACTCGTCGACGCCGCCGCACTCGAGCTCGCGCTCGGAGTGATCGCCGTCAGCGGCCAGACCGACATCACCGAAACCACCCCGGCATCCCTGGTGGTCTCCGGGTCCCTGCTCAACGACAGCGCGTCACTGCGCGAGCGGCTCGTGCGGGCGGTCCAGCCCCACCTGGCTCTGCAGTGGATCACCCAGGTCGGCCCCGACAACCACGCTCATTCGCTGCTGACACTGCACCACCACATCAGCGCCGCCTCAGACACATTCGATTCCATCGCCTCGGCAATTCCGACCTATCACATTGCACCGCAGGGGGATTCATGACCGACTCGCAACAACTCGCCGATTCGGACCTGGCCCGAGTGATCGCCGCGGTCCTGCCGGACTGCCGCCGCGCCATCGACGCCTGGCGCAGCACGGGGGCACCGCTTCACTTGACCCCTGGCCGCGGTCATGGCGAGCTTGTCCCGGTCACCACCGCACAGCAGGCCGTGCAACAAATACTCACCGCCGCGATAGCCCAGACCTGGCCGGGCCTGCCTATGGTCACCGACGAATCCAGCACCGTAGAACCGGTGAACGACTGCGTGCTGATCGGGCCGATCGACGGCAGCGAATCAATGGTGAAAGGCTCACCCGCCTACGCGATCACCGCCTGCCGCATCCACGACTTCCGCCCTATCGAGGCCGTGATCGCGTTGCCCGCCTACGGAATACGCCTGGACGCCACCCCCGAACTCCTCCGCGTCCACGGGTCGCTAGACCAGCTACCACGCATGCCGCGAGGAGCCGTCCTGACCAGCACCACCCAACAACATCAGGTGGCGCACTGGCTCCGATGCCGACGCATCCACCACCTCACCACCGTTCCTGTCGCGACCACCTCGGTCGCGCTGACACTCGTGGCGACCGGCCGCGCCAGCGCCGCGCTCTATCTCCCCGAACACGACGAGACTGCTGAACTCCGAGCCTTCACCGCGGCCGCCCTCACGGTCGCAGCCAGCGGCGGAACCGTCACCGCCGCCATCACCGGCCAAGACCTCGCAGCCACCACCCTCGCAATTGCCCACGGCTGGCACGCCTTGGCCTCGCACGCCGACCCGATCCTGTCCGCCCAACTTCAGGAGAGACCATGATCGCCAAACCAAAACCCGGCACGACTCCGGCGCGAAAGACGCCGCACCGCACCACCTCCCACTGGTATTCACCGGTCGGGGAGCGGATCGTGGATTGGTTACTCTTCCCCATCCGGGCTGCCATCCTGATCTATGTCGATCGGACCGCCGGGGGTTGGCCATGAGATCGGCTACACAGCCGCACTATTCGGGCCGATTTCGGGTCCGCGTGAGCGCGATCTGCGCGCTGGCAGTGATCGGGGTGCTGGGTTCGACACCGCCACCGGCCAGCGCGTCCGATCCCGACCCGGCGACATGTTCAGCGCAGTCGTTCCCGGTACCCGCAGGCCGGATGGGCGGAACACTGTGCGTTCCGAATGGTGGCGCCGACACCGTCATGCTGTTGGTGCCGGGGATCTCAATAGATCAATCCTATTGGGACTTCCCTTACGTTCCAGAGCGATACAGCTTTCGTCGCGCGATGAACACCGCGGGGATTGCGACGCTCACGGTGGACCTGCTCGGCACCGGAACGAGCACACGCCCACCAAGTAGTGAGGTCACCTCGCTCGGGCAGGCCCACGGTCTGCACGACATCATCAGCCTGCTACGCACCGGGGCCGCGCCTGCTGCTCCGTTCGCGCGCGTGATCCTGGCCGGGGTGTCACTCGGTGCGGGCATCGCGGTGTGGGAGGCGACGACCTATCACGATGTCGACGCGGTGTTGCTGGCTGGGTTTTCCCACCTCCTCGAGCCGAGCGGCCTACTCCCGATCGCGGGAACCTTCGTACCCGCGGCGACCGATTCTCGCTTCACCGATCGCGGCTACGACGCGGGCTATTGGACGACCGCGCCGGGTACTCGCGCGCAATCGTTCCTGGGACCCTCGACCGAGCCGCAGGTGTCGCGATTGGCCGAGGAACACACCGAGGTGTTCACCCTGGCCGAGATGTTGGACGGCCTGCCGACCACAGTCACGAATGTGACCAACCAGATCGCCGTGCCGGTGCTCGTGGCCAACGGGCAGCGAGACCGGCTGTGCGCACCCCAGGTGTGTGCTGACGCGCCCGCACTTCGTGTGGCCGAAGAGCCGTACTTTGCGGCGGGTCTGCTCACTACCTACGTGCTCGACAATGCTGGGCACGCAACCACACTGGCTCCCAACACCGGTGAGTTTCAGACGGCGGTCGTCGGATGGGCCGCCGCTGTCCGGGCGGGGGCCTAGCCGTGGTTCAGCGCTATCGGCGCAGCGCCCGCATCCGGCGCTGGCTACGACGTGTCGGCATCCGTATCTCTCGGACCGTGGTGCGCCACAGCGGAGATCCGGGGACATTCGTTGATGTTCATTGGCAGGTCCGGATCGGTCGACGTTCCGGCGACCATGTGCCCGCCCCGGGGAAAGGAGAGCCCTTGAGTTCGGATCTCGCTACGTCGCATGGGCTGCGCGATGATATCCAGGATGTCACCGAAAAGGTTGCGGCACTGGAAGGTTCGGATCATCGGGCAGTGCTCAGGCTGATGCCGGCGGCCGAAGATCCGGTATCGGCTTCGCGTGCTGAGGAACCACCCAGCCACGGCGACCAGCTGGATCGGGGGTGATGATCCAGTGTGCACGTTGTGCGAGGACAAGCACTGCTTGACGAGGTTCTACGCGACGCCACGTCCGAAAGAGTCCAGGATTCTCGGAACCTGGGACGACGACGATTGTGACGCGCCAACACTGTCCGATCATCTCGAGGACGCGAAACCGGCCAGCGTCGAACCGAGCGAACTCGACGATGCGGTCTGGTACGTCGGCTTCGACAGATTGAAAACTGCTCCGCCACCGCCGATCCGGTGGCGCATCGCCGGGCCATTGGAATTTCCCGAATATTGCTTCGGGGACAGGCCTGGCGTGGTGGTGGGACCGATCCCGACGGCATGGGAATTGGCAGCCTTCGCCGAGCGACTGATGACCGGCCACGAACACGACGACGGTGGAACTATCGCCGAGTGCCTGACCGGTGCGGTGCCGCTGCGGCTGGAACAGCACTGCTGGTTCCTGCCAAACCTGCGGGTGATGGGACCTGTGCAAGAACGAGTTACCGCAAGCGGCGCGGTGTACCAGGTACGAGACGACCTTCCCGCACCACCACCCCCGCGGCTGTAGCAGAACTACGTCAAGGCTGCGGCCGCTGGCCGAACACGTCCTCACGACCCTGACCGGAGAACACGGCCCCGCCGAGGTAGGCCGATGCACCACTTCCCCAGCAGCTGAAGACATTTCACAGAAGGAACCACGATCAATGACACACAACGTCATCACCAGGCAGCGCGGGAGCTCGAGATCAGCCAGGGGCACAAGACCGCGCCGCCGCGAGAGGTCAAGGGGCATCGGATGAGTCGTGAGGATCCCACGGACCTGGAAACGTGGTTCACCGCACGGCAGGTAGCGATCATCGTGTCCCTGGTCGGTGCCGGTTACGGCGCGATGATCCAGTTCGGTCTCATCGAGGTGGCTCCGGACAAGCGAGACGGGGCAATGGCGGTGGCGATCTTTATCGCCGTGGCCTGCGCGGGACTGGCGATTGTTTCCGCCATCGGGCTGCGCCGGGAACGAGCCCGCCTCGCCAAGACACAGCAGATGTGGAACGGAGGCGACCATGACAAGCCGGCGCGCTGACCTCGAAGCCGAGGTCGCCGGGTCGACACGACCACACCGGCCACCACTCGCCAGCCAGATGAATCTCCTCGTACCGGCCTACGGCAACGAGTCGACAAGACCGACCTGGCGATGATGATCGATGAACCAGGGAAGGAATCGCTGTCCGTGCTCGCCGATGACCTCGAGGCCCACGACCAAGCCCGATACAAGAGCGAACGCGCGGAATACGCCGCAGATCTGGAGCTCTACGACCGTCAGCATATGACGGTGATCGCCGCGAAACTTCGAGCCGCCGGTCCACCTCTCCCGCCGCTTGTCCGGACACCGATCATCGCCGACATCCCCGTCGGTGAGGATCCCGCCCACCTGCTGGCCCTGCTGTGTCTCGCGGCATCCCGATACCTGGCGCTGGTGATCACCCCTGACGTGACCAGCACCCGCTACGCCCGCGATGTCCTCGACGCGGTCGGTCACGGCCGCACGGACGTGGTCGCGGCTTCGACAGGACAGCATCGGACCACCGCGCTGCTCGACCCGGTTCGCGCTCTGTGCGACGCGGCACCGGCATGGCTACCGCTGCGCTGGATCGCGACCGGATCCCCGACCCATCTCGCCGAACTCGGTCGCTGTGCGCCCGACCTGAGCACACGGCTGGCGGTCACCCAACCCGATTCGCATTTCGGTGAGGCGCCCGTCGATGCTGAACACGTCCTCGCGACCACCGAGCACCTATGGCTCGTGCTGTCGGACACGGTGGGCAACCGAACCGTCACGGCCAACGAGTTCCTATCGGGTTCCGAACGCTCTGTCACCGCTGTGATCAATTCACACCCGCACCGCGACCACCCAAGTCCGGCAATGCCCCTCGTCGCGACAGCCGCGGGTCTGGAACTGCCCGCGGTCCTGTTCACCCGCCGCCGTGCCACCCTCGACGATTCCGGGCGGGTCCTCGTCGAGACCATCACCGATCCGGCCCTCACGAACCAGCGATGGGTCTCCGGCACCATCGACGACACCCTCCACGCATGCCTCCAAATCCAG
>NZ_BDAY01000049.1 GCF_001612685.1 Nocardia altamirensis NBRC 108246 | reverse complement strand
CTCCGGAACGCGTGCCGAATCCCAATAGAGGCACTACCGGCCGAGCTTGGCGTTTACTTCTGATCGATGTTCTAGTGCACCGGTGGTCGCTAAGTCACGACCTTGCTCGAGTTCTACGACGAGGCCGAGCATCCGAAGATAAGCATCTGAGCCGTGACGTTGGGTGATCTCGGTGTGTGCACCGGATTAGCGTGGTTGCTTCGCCTGCCGTACCCCGGCTGACCTCCGCAGTCGATCACGGATTCTCTCGTCCCAGCCGGGTTACTTGGCTGTGGTCCGGTTCAAAGATCTTCCGGGAAGTGATCTTGGAAAGTTGGCGTGAGAGAAATGGTGCGTGTCGCGACAGGCGTCGCAACCATTTCTCTCACGCCAACGGAGTCCAGCAACCATTTCTCTCACGCCAACGAAGCCAAGCAACCACTTCACTCACGCCAACGAAGCCAAGCAACCACTTCACTCACGCCAACGAAGCCAAGCAACCACTTCTCTCACGCCAATGCAGACCGGTACCGCCTTCGGCACCCCGCTGAATACACAGCTTCCGCCGAACGCAAAGCTTCCGCCCTCGAGCAACCTCTCGCCCCGAGAGTTGCCTCAGCCATACCACTTTCGACCGACCGTCACTCCCCAACCGGACGTACCCTCAGTGCGCGGCGGAGTCCCAACTGCGGCCGGTACCCACCGAAACATCGAGGGGAACCGAGAGGTGGATGGCGGCGGCCATCTGTTCCTTCGCCAAGGCCTCGAGTGCTTCCTTCTCACCTTCGGCTACCTCGAAAAGCAGTTCGTCGTGGATTTGCAAAAGCATGCGGGATCGCAACCCTGCTTCCTGAATTGCCTTGTGCACGTTGATCATTGCCACCTTGATGATGTCGGCGGCGGTGCCTTGGATGGGGGCGTTGAGCGCCATACGTTCGGCGGCCTCGCGGCGCTGGCGGTTGCTGGAGTCCAGGTCGGGCAGGTAGCGGCGGCGGCCGAACAGGGTTGAGGTGTAGCCAACCTTGCGGGCCTGCTCGACTACCTCGTACAGGTAGTCGCGGATGCCGCCGAAACGGTCGAAGTAGACGTCCATCTGCTCTTTGGCTTCGGTGGTGCTGATCTTCAGCTGGGCCGCGAGGCCGTAGGAGCTGAGACCGTAGGCCAGGCCGTAGGACATCGCCTTGATGCGGCGGCGCAGTTCGGGGGTCACCTCGGCGATCGGGATGTCGAATGCCTTGGATGCGACGAAGGTGTGCAGATCTTCACCGGAGTTGAACGCCTCGATCAGGCCTTCGTCGGCGGAAAGGTGCGCCATGATGCGCATCTCGATCTGGCTGTAGTCGGCGGTCATCAGCGACTGGTAGCCCGCGCCGACGACGAAGGTGTCGCGGATCTGCCTGCCGGTGTCGGTGCGGATCGGGATGTTCTGCAGGTTCGGCTCGGTGGAGGAGAGCCTGCCGGTGGCGGCGATGGTCTGGTTGAACGTGGTGTGGATGCGGCCGTCGTCGGCGACACACTTGAGCAGGCCGTCGACGGTCACCTTCAACCGGGTCGCGTCACGATGCTCGAGCAGGTGCTGCAGGAACGGGTGCTCGGTCTTCTCGAACAGCGACTCCAGCGCGTCGGCGTCGGTGGTGTAACCGGTCTTGGTGCGCTTGGTCTTCGGCATGTCGAGCTCGTCGAACAGCACCACCTGCAGCTGCTTCGGCGAGCCGAGGTTGATCTGCTTGCCGATCACCTCGTAGGCCGCGTTGGCGGCGTCGGCCACCTTGTCGGCGAACTGGCGCTGCAGCGTCTCCAACTGGTCGGTGTCGACCGCGATGCCCGCGTCCTCCAACGTGGCGAGCACGCCGAGCAGCGGCAGCTCCATGTCCTCGAGCAGCGGGACGGATTCGATCTGCTCGAGTTCGGTGTCGAGCGCCTCGGCAAGGTCGAGAACGGCCCTGGCGCGCAACATTTCGGTCTGAGCCACTTCCGCGTCGACGGTGTCCTCGTCGTCGAGCAGGGACAGCTGCGGCGTCTCGTCGGTTTCGGCGCGCAGTTCCCGGTGCAGGTAGCGCAGCGAAAGGTCGTCGAGGTTGAAGCTGCGCTGCCCAGGCCGGACCAGATAGGCGGCCAGCGCGGTGTCGCTGGTGAGCCCGCCGAGGGTCCAGCCACGCCCGCGCAACGCGTGCATGGCCGACTTCGCCTCGTGCAGCGCCTTCGGCAGCGCCGGGTCGGCCAGCCAAGCACCGAGTGCCGCTTCGTCTTCCGGCGTCAGCACGGCGACGTCGATGTAGCCGCTCTCGCCGTCGCCTGCCGCGATGGCGAGCGCGCGCACGTCACCACTACCAGGGGTGCCCGCGCCGACGATCGAGACACCCTGCCGGACACCGGCTTTGGTGTGCTCAGCGAGCCAGCCCGCCACCGCGCCGACTTCCAGCGCGCCGCCGCTGATCTCGAAGCCTGCCTCGGCCTCCGGTTCCTTCGGGGCCAGGGTCTCGAACAGCCGGTCGCGCAGCACGCGGAACTCGAGGTCGTCGAAGAGCTGATGAATCTTGTTGCGATCCCACGGCGCCTGCGCCAGTTGATCCGGCGTGTAGGGCAGCGGCACATCGCGCACCATCTCGGTGAGCTGACGGTTGAGCACCACGCTGCTCAGGTTGGCGCGCAGCGCGTCGCCGACCTTGCCCTTCACCTCGTCCACCTTGTCGACGAGGGTGTTCAGGTCGCCGTATTCGCGGATCCACTTGGCCGCGGTCTTCTCCCCGACGCCGGGGATGCCGGGCAGGTTGTCGCTCGGGTCGCCGCGCAGCGCCGCGTAATCCGGGTACTGGGCCGGCGTGAGCTGGTACTTCGCGAACACCTCTTCGGGGGTGAACCGGGTGAGATCGGAGACGCCCTTGCGCGGGTACAGCAGCGTCACGTTGTCGTTGACCAACTGGATCGCGTCGCGGTCGCCGGAGACGATCAGGACGCGGAACCCTTCGGCCACCGCCTGGGTGGTGAGCGTGGCGATGAGGTCGTCGGCCTCGAAGCCGTCGATCGCCATCACCGGGATGCCCATCGCGCCGAGCACGTCCTTGGTGAGCTCGACCTGCCCGCGGAACTCGTCCGGCGTCTGCGACCGGTTCGCCTTGTACTCCGGGTACGCCTCGGTGCGGAAGGTCTTTCGCGACACGTCGAACGCCGTCGCGATGTGCGTCGGCTTCTCGTCGCGCAGCAGGTTGATCAGCATCGCGGTGAAGCCGTACACCGCGTTGGTGGTCTGCCCGGTGACCGTCTTGAAGTTCTCCGCCGGTAGCGCGAAGAACGCGCGATAGGCGATCGAATGCCCGTCCAGCAGCATCAGAGTCGGCCGCTCTCCCGGTGCGGAAGCACTGGAGCCGGACGCGGTGGCGGGAACCTGGGCGGTCGTCGGTGAACTCACGCCCCCGAGTCTAGGGACCCCCACCGACAAGGTGATACGCCGACACCCACGCGGATCGTGTCGACGTATCTCCTACCCGAAAAGTGACGCGGGTAACTCCCGCCTCACAGCGTTGCGACGAGCTCCCGCAGCACCGGCAGGCTCACCGAGCCGGACCCGAGCACCACATCGTGGAACGCCTTGATGTCGAAGGCCGAACCGAGCCGCTCGGTCGCCGCCAGCCGCTGCTTGCGGATTTCCAGCTGTCCGACCTTGTACGCGACCGCCTGCCCCGGCATGCCGATATACCGATCCACCTCGGTGGTGAGCTCCGAGATCCCGCTCGGCACATTGGCCACCATGAAGTCGATGGCCTGCTGCCTGCTCCAGCCTTTCGCATGCAGCCCGGTGTCGACGACCAGGCGGCTGGATCGCCACGAGTCGCCTGCCAGCATGCCGAGGCGGCCGAGATCGTCCTCGTACAGCCCCATTTCGTCGGCGAGCCGCTCGGTATAGAGCGCCCAGCCTTCGACGAACGCGGTGTTCGCGAACGACTGCCGCTGGAAGCGCGGCAGGTGGTCGAGTTCGCTGGCGATGGTGAGCTGCAGGTGGTGACCAGGAATCGCCTCGTGGTAGGCGACCGATGCCGTCTCGTGTCGCGCGCGGCCGGTGGGGTGGTACTGGTTGACGAAGTAGGTCCCGGGCCGGGAACCGTCGGCGGCAGGCGCGAAGTAGTACGCCCCAGCCACATCCGCGGCCAGGAACTCCGGCACCGGCACGATGTCGCAGGATTCCTTGGGCAGCCTCCCGAACCAGTTCCCCATCTCGGCGGTCGCCGTGGTGAGCGCCCGGCGCGCATCGAACATGATCTGCTCGCCGTCGGCGTAGCGCAGGGTGGGATCGTCGCGGAGCCTGCCGAAGATCTCGGCGAGGTCGGCGGTGCCGAACAGGCGGGCGCCGATGGTCGCGTATTCCTCACGCAGCGCGGCCAATTCGGCCAGCCCGAGTTCGTGGATCTCCTCGGCGCCGAGATCGGGCAGCGTGGTGTGGTAGCGCAGCTGGCGCCGGTAGATGTCTTCGCCGTCCGCGCCGAGCCAGCACAGCCCTGCCTTGTCGTCGGCGCGGCTGACCGGCAGCAGTTCATCGAAAAGCACGTCCCGGTACCGCTGGAACGCCGGACGGATGACTTCCCTTGCCACCTCGGTCAATTGGGCGCGCCAGTCCGCCTCGCCGTCCCAGTCCTGCGGGCCGTCGAAGGTGACGAAGGGGTCGGTGGACAGCTCCGAACTCAGGTAGCTGTCGAGCTGATTGACCGAGCGCTCGAGCAGGATTCGGACCGGCGTCCGGCCCGCGGCGACCCCGTTGCGGAAGCGCTCGACCGCCTGCCCGAGCATGTCGCCGTATTGCCGGTACCGCTCGACGAGGGCGAGCGCGTCGGCGGGCTGCGGCGCATTGATCTGCGGCGCCACCATCAGCGCGAAGGCGTGCACGCCCTCCATCTGGTCGTACGCCATTTCCAGCGGGCGCCATGCCAAACGCTCCACCACACCGGTCAATTCGGTCGCCAGCAGGCTCCTGGTGACCTGGTCGACCGGCTCCAGCCGGTCCGCGTCGAGCGCCTCGACCTGACGCAGCAGCGCACGCCAGGTCGCGAGCAGCCGTTCTTCCGCCGCGACGGACAGATCCTCGATACGGGCGTCGAATCGCCTGTCCCCCAGCAGTGTCGCGTCGCTCGGCCGCGCCTCCAGCACGCTGTCCCAGTACCGCTCGGCCAGATCCATCAGCTCATCGTGACCATTCATGTCACGATCATGCCTCGAGTCCGGCCGCGCGGCACCGGGGTTCGCAGCGGAACTAGCCGACGCCGAGATACGCCGACTTCACCGCGGGATCGGTGAGCAGTTCGGCGCCGGAGCCGGTCTTGGTGACCTCGCCGGTTTCCAAGATGTAGGCACGGTCGCTGCGCGAGAGTGCCTGCTGGGCATTCTGTTCCACGAGCAGCACGGTGGTGCCCTGCTTGTTGATCTCCGTGATGATCCGGAAGATCTGCTGAATGATCATGGGCGCCAGGCCCATCGACGGCTCATCGAGCAGCAGCAGCTTCGGCCTTGCCATCAACGAACGACCGATGGCAAGCATCTGCTGCTCGCCGCCGGACAGCGTGCCGCCGACCTGCTTGCGCCGTTCCAGCATCCGAGGGAACAACTCGTACACCCAGTCGAGCGTCTTGTTGTACTCCGCCTTCTGCTTGAACGGCCGTCCATAGCAACCCATGTCGAGGTTCTCCTGCACCGTCATGCCGGGGAAGACACCCCGGCCTTCCGGTGCCTGGATCAAGCCCTCGCCGACCCGCTCGTGCGCCTTCATCTGGGTGATGTCGCGCCCTTCCAACAGGATTCGGCCGCGGGTCAGCGGCAGCAGACCCGACAATGCCCGCATGGTCGTTGTCTTGCCTGCGCCGTTGGCGCCGAGCAGGGTGACCAGCTCGCCCGGCGCCACATGCAGCGAAATCCCGTGCAGCGCCTGGATTCTGCCGTAGTTGACGACCATGTCGGTGACCTCGAGCAGCGCCTCGGCGCCGTTGCTCGCGGCGTTGCCCTTGACCAGGCCGACAGCCTGGTTATCCGGTTCTCTGTGCGATCCCATCGCTGCTCCTACCCGTTCGTCCCGTGCGCGCTTGCCGTCCCCGACTCGGTGCCGTCATCGGGCACACCGAGATAGGCGGCGATCACCGCGGGGTCCTCCCGGATATCGGCAGGCAGACCGTCGGCGATCTTGCGTCCGAACTCGAGCACCACGATCCGGTCGGTCACGCCCATCACCAGGCGCATGTCGTGCTCGATCAGCAGCACGGTGAACCCGTCGTCGCGGATCTTGCGGATCAGATCCATCAACGCCGACTTCTCGCTCGGATTGAACCCGGCCGCAGGCTCATCCAGGCACAGCAGCTTCGGCTCGGTGGCCAGCGCCCTGGCGATCTCCAGCCTGCGCTGGTCGCCGTAGGACAGGTTGCGTGCCTTCTCCACCGCGCGCGGCGCGATGCCGACGAACTCGAGCAGCGCCATGCCCCGCTCGATCGCGTCGTGCTCCTCGCGGCGATGCCGCGGGGTGCGGAAGATGGCGCCAGGCACGGAGGTCTTGTGCCTGGCGTCGGTGCCGACCACCACGTTCTCCAACGCCGTCATCTCGTTGAAGAGCCGGATGTTCTGGAAGGTGCGCGCGATGCCGAGCCGAGTGATGGCGTTGCGCTTGGTCTTCGTCAACGGCTTGCCGTCGAAGTAGACCGTGCCCGCCGACGGCCGGTAGACGCCGGTGATCGCGTTGAAGCAGGTCGTCTTTCCGGCACCGTTGGGTCCGATGAGCCCGAGGATCTCGCCGCGGCGGATCTCGAAGCTCACCGCGTCCAACGCGGTCAGACCGCCGAACTGCACGGTCAGCCCCTCGGTGCGCAACAGCGGCTCACCGACGGCGGTCTCGATCTCACGATGCGCGGCGACGACCTCCGCGACCGTCGCCGCGTCGCCGAGGTCGGGGATCACCGCGGTCACATCGACCACGCCCGCACTTTCCACCTCGGGTTCGGCCGCGTAGCCCGCGGCCATGTCCTCGTTGTCGAACAGCGCACCACCCGCGCCAGGCCCGGTCATCGGGTCTCTCCATTCGCCTCGTTGTTGAACGGTTTACGCACGGCCTGGTAGACCTGCCGCCCGTAGGCGAGGAGCTTCTGCCGGACCGGGAAGAGGCCCTGCGGTTTGAAGATCATGACCACCATCAGCGTGATGCCGAAGAACAGGTACTTGTAGTCGCCGAGCGACTGCGCACCCGGCTGCTGGAATTTCAGCACGTTACCGAGCAGGACGAGCAACACGACCGCGACCACCAACGACCCGCCCAGATAACCGAGCCTGATCGGCCGGTCCTGTGCCCGAGCCCACCTGCGCCACACCACGACCAACGCGATGGCGGCGATGACGCTGACGACGATCAGGATCCAGCCGGTCACCGTCTGCCCCACCGCCTGCACCGAAAGCAGCCGGTTCGGCAGGTACACGATGATGAACGCGCCGACGATCACGCCGAGCTTGTTGCCCTGCCCGCCGATGACGACCGCGCACAGGAACAACATCGAGTTGATGACGTTGAACCCGGTCGGGTTGATGAACTGCACCTGTCCCGCGTACAGCGCACCGGAGAGTCCGCCGACCGCGGCGCCGATCATGAACGCCCACAACTTGAACTTGAACGTCGGCACGCCCATGATCTCGGCCGCGTCCTCGTCTTCCCGGATCGCGACCCAGGCCCGGCCTGGACGGCTGCGCTCCAGGTTGCCGACGATCAGCAGCACGATGATCACCAGCACCATGCCGAGCCAGAACCACCATGTTCCGGAGTTGGCCCGGTCGAGCAGGCTCGACGATTCCGAATCGCCGAGGTTGCCGGACGAGAAGTAGCCGTTCGGCTTGTCCTCGGAGACACCGACACTCGGGTAGGCGATGCCGGACAGGCCGAGGCTTCCGTTGGTCAGGTCGCCGAGGTTGTCGGCGAGCAGCCGGACGATCTCACCGAAGCCGAGCGTCACGATCGCCAGGTAGTCACCGCGCAGTCGCAGCGTCGGGGTGCCGAGAATCAGGCCGGAGACCGCGGTGACCGCGACCGCCAACGGCAAGCACGCCAACCAGGCCCACTTGTCGTTGAGCCAGCCGCCGCCGGTTTGGTTCCACGGACTGTTGGGACTGGTGAGCAAACCGACGGTGTATGCACCGACGGCGTAGAAGCCGACGTAGCCGAGATCGAGCAGACCCGCCTGTCCGACAACGACATTCAGGCCGACAGCGAGCAACGCGTACATGGCGAACTGCGCCATTACGCCGCCGAAGCTGGTGCCTGGTGTGTCGATGAACGACGGAGGGAACAACGGAAGCAGCGCGAGCGCGATGATGGCAGGGACGCCGATCCCCCACTGGGCCGGGCGCGACAGCCCGCCCCACCAGGAGCGCAACGCATCGCCGACACCCCGACCAGGCTCCTGCTTCGGCTGCGGGGCAACGGTTTTGGCAGTAGTCGTCATGCGCGGGCCTTCCCGAGACTCTCACCAAGAATGCCGGTCGGGCGAATCATCAAGACCAGCACGAGCACCACGAAGGCGACCACGTCGCGCCACTCGGTGCCGAACAGGATCTGGCCGTAGTTCTCCGCGAGACCGAGCAGCAGGCCACCCAGCAGTGCGCCGCGCAGGTTGCCGATGCCGCCGAGCACCGCGGCGCTGAATGCCTTGATGCCGAGAATGAATCCGCCGGAATAGATGATGCCGTTGGGGATCTTGAGCGCGTAGAGCAGCGCCGCCGCACCGGCGAGCACGCCGCCGATGAGGAAGGTGAGCAGGATGATGCGCTCCCGCGAGACACCCATCAGCGTCGCCGTGTCCGGATCCTGTGCCACGGCCCTGATGCCGCGGCCGAACTTCGTTTGGTTGATGACCAATTCGGTGGCGATCGCCAGGATCACCGCGGCGACGATGATCACGAGCGTCACGTTGGTGATGTCGGCGCCGCCGAAGCTGAACTGAATGGTCGGCTCCACCAGCATGATCGGCTTCTGCGCGTTGGTGCCGCCGAGCCCAGGCCACACCTTCGGCAACACGAAGTGCACGAGTTCCTGGATCACGAACGAGGCGCCGATCGCGGTGATGAGGAAGATCAGGGGTTTGGCGCCGCGTTTACGCAGCGGCCGATAGGCGAGGCGCTCCAAGCCGACGGCGGCGCCACCCGACACCGCCATGCCGAAGATCATTGCCAGCGCCAGATAGGTGACGGTGAGGATGACGCCCTGCGAGTAGACGTCGCCACTCGGTGCGAAGCCGAGCAACATCAGACCGATGTACTGGCCGAACATGCCGAGCATGAATATTTCCGAATGGGCAAAATTGATAAGCCGCAGCACACCGTAGACCAGGGTGTAGCCCACAGCGACCAGTGCGTAGATCGCACCGTATGACAATCCGTCGACGGTCAGTCGCCAGAAATTGTCGATCACTCCCTCATAGTTGAAGTCGATCGATCCGCCGGCGAGTTGTACAGCGCCGGCTAATGCAGTGGTTGACATTCGTTAATTCGCCCTCATTCATTCGCCCTTCACGAAACAGCAGCACGTAACGGGATTCGCGCGAACCCCGTTACGTGCTGCGCGACTCGTGTGTCGGGTTACTTGACCGTGTAGATCCAGATGAGCGCGTTGCTCAGTTCACCGTTGGCACTCCACTTGTACTGACGGGCCAGACCGGGGCCGTCGTAGGAACGCACGTACTCGAGGATGTCGGGGCGGCTGACCTTGCCCGCACCGATCGCCTTGGTGAGGATCGTAGCCAAGTCATAGGCCTCGACCGAGTAGACACCCGACGGCTGCTTGTTGAAGGCGACGTAGTCCTTCTCGAACTTCTCCGGAGCCGGACCACACGGGCAGGTCAGCGTCGCGCCCTTGGCCGCGCTACCCGCCTGCGACAGGAACTGCGGATCGTTGGTGCCGTCCGGACCGACGAAGACACCCTTGAAGCCACCGGACTTCAGCTGCTGCGCGAGCGGAGCACCCTCGGCGTAGTAGCCGGCGAAGAACACCGCGTCGGCCTTCGCGCCGGAGATCTTGGTGACCGTGGCGGCAAAGTCCTTGTCACCGGTCTTGATGCTGGCAGCGCAGCTCGGGTCGGCGGCAGCGCCCAGACCCTCGGTGATGCTCTTGGCCAGGCCGGTGCCGTAGTCGCTGTTGTCCTGGACGACGCAGACCTTCTTGTAGCCCGCGGTGCCGGTCAGGTACTTCGCCACCGAAGGACCCTGCACATCGTCGTTGGCCAGGCCGCGGAAGAAGCTGGTCCAGCCGTTGGCGGTGAGCGTCGCGTTGGTCGCCGACGAGGTCAGCGAAGCCAGACCCGCGTCGCTCAGGATCTTGCCGGTCGCCTTGGTCTCACCGGAGAACGTCGGGCCGAGCAGGGCAACGATCGACTTGTCGTTGACGATCTGCGGGATGACCTGGGTGGCCTTCTGCGGGTCACCCTCGGTGTCGAACGACTTCAACGTGATCTGGCAGCCGGGGTTGGCCTTGTTGTGCTGATCGAGCGCCAGCTTCGCGCCCATGTCGATGTTGATGCCGAGGGCAGCATTCGGACCGGTCAACGCGCCGGCAAAGGCGAGAGTGGTCGGCGCGCAGGTCGCCTTACCGTCACCCGCGGGATCGGCGGCCTTCGCCGGGTCGACCTTCGGAACTTCCTTGCCGTTGATGTCCACCTGCGCGACCGGCGTGATCTTCAGGTCGGTCGCACCGCTGGTGCCCGACGTGTTCGTACCGGTACCGGTCGACTTGTCGCTACAACCGGTCAGCACCAGCGCGGCGGCAGCACCGATTGCCAAAACACCCCGCGTCGTACGACTGTGCCATGTCGAACTAAGCACGTTTCACCTCTAAGTCCTGTGCTCCCCCGGATCACCGAGGAGGCCAACCACGTCAGCCCGGTCAGAACATAGCGTTGGCGCGTTAGATCCGCATCACATTCGGGTCATGAATCCGACATTGCGTCGAATTCTTGTGCACGATCGCGTTTCCAGTGAGTAAAATTTCCGACCAATCGACGCAGGTGGACACAGTCCATCAGCACGGCATGCGCCGCGGACGACACCGGCAAGAACCTGTCAGCCCAGGTCCGCTCACCGGACCTCGACCGTCACTTCGGGGCCAAGTTCTCCAACACGACCTCCGCGACCGCCTTCATGGTCGTCCGGCGATCCATCGCCGTGCGCTGTATCCACTTGAACGCCTGCGGCTCCGAAAGGCCCTGCGTCTGCATCAGCACGCCCTTCGCCCGCTCCACCAGCTTGCGCGTCTCCAGCCGGTCGGCCAGATTCGCGACCTCGCCCTCCAAGGCGGTGATCTCGTGGAAACGGCTCGCCGCCAACTCGATCGCAGGCACCAGATCCGACTTGGTGAACGGCTTCACCAGATACGCCATCGCACCGGCATCCCTGGCCCGCTCCACCAGATCCCGCTGGCTGAACGCCGTCAAAATCACCACCGGCGCAACACGTTTCGACGCGATCTCGGCCGCGGCATCAATACCGTCCCTGCGCGGCATCTTCACATCCATGATGACCAGATCCGGCCGATGCTCCTCCGCGAGATCCACCGCCTGCTGGCCATCGCCCGCCTCACCGACCACCAGATAACCCTCTTCGGTCAGCATCTCGACCAGGTCCATGCGGATGAGCGCCTCGTCTTCCGCGACGACGACGCGCTTGGCCCCCGCGTCGCGCTTCGTGCCCGCGCCCCCTGCTGCATTGCTCATAGGTAGACCCCTCTGGTTCCGATGCCTGTCCGACACGCCGAAGGGTGGACGTTGGTCCAACTAACCGACCATCGACCTCACCACCACGCATCGAGTGATGTAAAGAGTACCTTTCACTTCGGCATAGAACGCATATACCCAGGGCAAACCCACCGCTCGCGCCGCGCGCCACAACCAGTTAGGTCCAAGCGCCACCCACCCGCTATCATTTCCACCCGGTGCGCCGGGTTGGCGGAACTGGCAGACGCGACGGTCTCAAAAACCGTTGTCCGAAAGGACGTGTGGGTTCGAGTCCCACACTCGGCACTCGTTCACAGGGGACCCCTGTCCGCAGAAGGCGCGGACCGGGGTTCTCTTCGTAATCACACTGGGGGTGCAACCCCCAGACCCCGCTCGGCGGGGCTTCGCCCCCCGAACTCCCCTTCCAGTGGGCGCGTTTGTTGGTCAGTGCACCTTCAATATGCTGCTGTGCACCTTCAATATGCTGCTGTGCGCCTCGGTTGATGCCGTGCCCTTGGCGGTGTGCGACTCGGCCCTTGGCGGTGTGCGACTCGGCCCTTGGCGGTGTGCGACTCGACCTTTGGCGGTATGCGAGTCGCGCGAACATCAGTGCGGCTCGCGCGAACTCAGTCTGACTTGCTCGCGCTCGGGGTGTGCAAAACGCACGACTCGGAGGGTGTGCCTCGCGCAAGCTCCGGGTGTGCGACTCGCGCGAGGTCGGGGGTCGTGGGTACTCGCGGTTTTCTCGGACGCTGGTTGTTGGTCAGGTTGCGGGGCAGGCGGTTGGTTGGCCTGCGGGGGCCTGGTCGGCTACCCGCTTGAGCGTGGGGCCTAGAACGGGAGTCAGGCGGGACCAGGGGATCTGGACGCAGGGATAGCCGGTTACGTAGCGGCCGGTGTCGATGTGCACTTGGAGTGCGGTGGGGGTGGGGACCCAGTTGGCGAAGTTGGCGTCGGTGGGGGTCAGGTTCTCGGCGATGGCGGCGGACAGGCCGGGGTGGATTGCGTCCATCGCTTCTGTTGTCGCCTTTGCCAATTCGGTGATGCCTGCGCGGCGATCGAGGAACAGGTCGCCGATCAGGATGGGGGTCGCGGTTCGGGTGTTGGTGGTGATGGTGCCGAGGATCTTTGTCGGGTGGGCCTCGCCGGTGTACGAGACGACGCCGTAGATGACTTCGGCGACGGTTGTCTCGGTGAAGTAGATCTGGGCGTGGGTGGTGACGGAATGCGGGCGTGGGTCGTTGGTGCGGGTGATGTTGTCCACGTGTTCCTGGATGTAGGTGCGGACACCGCGATTGAAGACCTCGGTCACGCGCGGGTCGCCGCCGGACAGTTCCAGCGAGGACGCGGTGTCGGTCTTGCCAACGCCGTTGGATACCGCGACCTCACGGACCGTGTAGGTCTGGCCCGCCGAAACACCGGTGGTTTGATCCATGGCAGGGGTGCTGGTCGGCGGGGAAGTCGAAGGAGCGGCGGTCCGCTGCTGCGCCGCCGTGGAGCTGCTCTGGCCGGGGGTGGTCGGGCCGTCATCGCAGCCGCTGAGCACCGCCACCAGTGACAGGGCCACGCCCGCCTGGCACAGCGCCTGCTTCGTTGTCGATCGCATCACCGCTCCTCTCTGCTCCTGGAATCGAAATCTGGTCCGCTTGCCACGAGACAGTCGACTCTGCGGCGCCGACCTCTATATCGCCTCATCAAAGCACCCCGTTTACGTCCCTGGCGGGAGATCGGGCGATGGTTCGAACTGAATGGCGGTCTGCCTCGTATTCAGGCGTAGATGGGCAGCAGGACGCCCGAGTCAGCGGAGGTTGCGATGCGGGTGAACAGGCAGACGGTCGATCTGAGCGAGTATCCGGATCTGGTCGTCATCTATCTCGGGATGCGGGTGCGCAAGCCGAGGGGGATGCTGCGGCTGCTCGGCCTCGGGCCGAAACTCTATAGCTCGCACCAGGATCGGCCGGACGGGCTGCTGTCGCACGAAGACGTGATCTGGGCGCTGTTTCCGCCGCATTGGGGCGCACGGCAGTACTGGCGTGACCTCGACAGCCTGGAGCGGTGGACTCGATCGGCGCCGCACCGGGATTGGTGGCGGAAGTTCCTGCAGGACTCCGGCGGCACCGGGTTCTGGCACGAGGCGTACTTCATGCACGGCGGCATCGACGCCATGTACGACGACATGGACGGCAAGACCGGACTGCCCAGATTCGCGCCTGCTATCGCCATGCGCGGAAGGATGTTCTCCACCAGGGGGCGAGTCGAGAACAAAGCGGCCAAGGTGGCGCCCGTGATCGACGAAAAGACCTACTACAAGGGTGAATTCGAGTAACAGGCAACTTTTATCACGGGGCAATCACAGCGTGATGTTTCCATACATCCTACGTGGGGTATGTGCACAGGGACACACTCGCACTATTGCCTCGGTCGCCCGAATGCGAACGCCCCTGAGCACGGTTTGTGTACGTCGATCGACCTGGAGATGAACATCTGTCCAGGAGCCCCATTACAGGAGGATTTCGGTCATCTGGACGGTGATTCAGCCCTTACCGTATTCCTATGCACGTCCTGTTCGTTTGCAATGGCAATGTTTGTCGTTCGGTAATTGCCGAACGCCTGACCCGAGCGATTGCGATCGACCACGACCTGCCGGACCTCACCGCCGAAAGCGCCGGAACCCGTGCACTGGTCGGTTTTCCGGCCGAACCACTCGCCGCGGAAGCGATCATCGGACTCGGCGGCGATCCGAGCGGATTCAAGGCACGACGGCTCAAGCCCGAGATGATCGACAATGCCGATCTGGTATTGACGATGACCGAACAACTGCGCGACAACGTGAGCCAGCACGGCTTCGGAGTCGGCGCCCGCACCTTCACGCTGCTGGAGGCCAGCCGGATCGCGCACGTGACCGGGGCGCGCTCGATCGCCGGGCTGCACCGGGCGCGCAACGACCTCTCCCTGGTCGGCCGGGAGAACATCGCCGACCCCGTCGGCCTCTCCGAACAGGCATATTGCGAAGTCGGCGACCGCATCGCCGAGGCATTGGTCCCGCTCATGCTGGCCTTGGCACCCTATGAACAAACGAAACCGGTGGTCGACGAGCCGGGCGGCCTGGTCATCGAACCGACGTCGAAGGCCCCCGAACTGGCCTCTTTCCTGGCGGCGCACCGCGTCCACTGACCCGGACGGCCCGATCCGACACCAGCAATACGGGGCCGCTATGTCTATTTCCGGGCCGGAGGTATTACACTCCCGCGGACAACAATTTCCGCCGTTGCTGGTTCGACACACGACAGGAATAGACATGCCGAACCGCATTTCGGATGTTTCGCTCCATGTGTATGTGACACCGGAAACTCTCGAAGCGATCGTCGAGACTGTGCGCGCGGTGGTGGACGACCACCTGCAGGACCGCGACGTGTTCGCGTGGCGCTTCACCCTGCCCGTCGACACCGACGACCGGGCTCACGTAGCGCTCGAATCCCACTGGTGCACAGCACATCCCGGGCAAGAGCCGACCGGCTGCGGCACCTACGAGATCGCGCTGAGCCTGGTCGGCGCGCCCGCCGAACTCACCGACGCCGACATCGCCGAGCTGGAACAACAACTGCGGCACCGCATCTCCGGGCTCGCAGGCAACGATCCGAGCCGGGAGATCCCGTTCTCGATCCGCGCCATGCAGCGCACCGACGTCGACCTCGACGCCGAGCGCGAACGCATCTGACGGCCCGCCGGCCACCCTGAAACGACTGCACCGCACCGACTTTCCGTACCGACGTGCGGCGCGGACGATCGATGCGGTGTGGGTCAGCGCGTGTTCAGCCCCGCGCGGGGAAGTGCCGAATCAGCCCTTCCTGCACGGTGGTTGCGAGCAGATCACCGTCACGGGAGAAGAACCGGCCGGTTGCCAGGCCACGCGAGCCTGCGGCGACCGGGGATTCGGTGGCGTAGAGCGCCCACTCGTCGAACCGGAACGGCCGGTGGAACCAGATCGAATGGTTCACCGTCGCCGCGACGATCCGGTCCAGTCCCCAGGACAGCCCGTGCGTGGTGATGATCGAATCGAGCACCGTGGTGTCCGAGGAATAGCCGAGCGTCGCCACATGCAGCAGCGGATCGTCCGGCAGCCTGCCGTCGGTGCGCATCCAGACTCGATTGTGGTTGAGCCGCTCCCCCGTGCCCTTCATGATCCAGGCCGGGTCGTTGGTGTAGCGCATGTCGATCGGATGCGGTGCCTTGATGAACATCTCCAGCTTGTCTTCCAAGCCTTCGAAGCTTTCCTCGACCCTGGGCAGCGTCTCCGGATCCGGCACGTCCGGCAGCGGGTGCCCGTGCTCGAGCCCCTTGTTCCAGTCCTGGAACGCCGCGAGCATGACGAACAGCTCCTGGTCGTCCTGGTACGCGGTGACCGTGCGGTTGGCGAACGCGCGGCCGTCCCGGTGCCGGTCTACCCGGTACTCGATCGGCTTCTTGGTGTCGCCGCCGCGCACGAAATGCGCGTTGACGGCGTGCACCGGACGATCGCCGACGGTGCGGCCCGCGGCGATGATCGCCTGCGCGACAAGCTGTCCGCCGAACGTGCGACTCCAGACCTTCTCCGGGTGCTGGCCGACGAACACGTCCTCATCCATCTGCTGCAGGTCGAGCAGACCAAGCAGCACATCAAGATCAGATCGACCTTTCGCCGACGAATCGACGACCGAGCCCAGGCTTGCACTCACAATTAATGATCCTCCTCACCGATGCGATGCACGTGGATCAGGTTGGTGGAACCGACGGTCCCCGGCGGGGAGCCCGCCACGATGACAACGAGGTCACCCTTTTGGTATCGGTCCATGGACAGAAGTGCTACATCGACCTGGTGGATCATAGCGTCGGTGCTGTCCACCGTCGGAACAATGAACGTCTCGGTGCCCCATGTCAGGGCGAGTTGGCTGCGCACCTCAGGCAGCGGCGTGAACGCGAGCAGCGGCAGCGGGGTGTGCAGGCGAGCCAGGCGGCGCACGGTGTCACCGGACTGGGTGAAGGCGACGAGCGCCTTCGCGTTGAGCCGCTCACCGATATCGCGGGCGGCGTAGGAGATGACACCGCGCTTGGTGCGCGGCACGTGGGTCAGCGGTGGCACCCTGGTCGATTCGGTCTCCACGGCGTGCACGATGCGTGCCATCGTGCGCACCGTCTCGATGGGCCACGCGCCGACCGAGGTCTCGCCGGACAGCATCACCGCGTCGGCGCCGTCGAGCACCGCGTTCGCGACGTCGGAGGCCTCGGCCCTGGTCGGGCGCGAATTCTCGATCATCGACTCCAGCATCTGGGTCGCCACGATCACCGGCTTGGCGTTCTCGCGCGCCATCTGGATCGCCCGCTTCTGCACGAGCGGCACCTGCTCCAGCGGCAGCTCGACGCCGAGGTCGCCGCGGGCGACCATGACCGCGTCGAACGCGAGCACGATGGCCTCGAGGTTGTCGATCGCCTCCGGCTTCTCCAGCTTGGCGATCACCGGCACCCGGCGGCCGACCCGGTCCATGATGTCGTGCACCAGCTCGACATCGGACGGGGACCGCACGAACGACAGCGCGATGAAGTCGACACCGAGCTTCAGCGCGAATTCCAGGTCCTCGATGTCCTTTTCGGACAGTGCGGGCACCGACACATCCATGCCGGGGAGGGAAACGCCCTTGTTGTTGGAGACCGGTCCGCCCTCGGTCACCCGACAGACGACGTCGTTGCCGTCCACGCTGGTGACGGTCAGTCCGACCTTGCCGTCGTCGACGAGCAGGCGGTCGCCCGGCTTCGCGTCCTTCGCGAGTTCCTTGTAGGTGGTCGACACCCGGTCGTGCGTTCCGTCGACGTCGTCGACGGTGATCCTTACTTCCTCGCCCGTCGCCCAGACGGTCTTACCCTCGATGAATCGGCCGAGTCGAATCTTCGGGCCCTGCAGGTCGGCGAGAATGCCGACTGCCCTGCCGAGATGATCGGACGCCGCCCGCACCTTCTTGTAGTTTTCGGCGTGATCCGCGTGTTCGCCATGACTGAAGTTCAGCCGAGCTACGTCCATGCCGCTCTCGACGAGTTCGCGGATACGGTCCTCGGTGGCCGTAGCCGGGCCGAGCGTGCACACAATCTTCGTCCGTCGCATCACGGGTGTAGAGCCTAGTCCCGTCGGGTTACCAGAGACTGCTGTGCCCTGGGTGAAAGCTGGGTGAAAATAATGAACTCCAGCTGTGGGAACATCCAAACCGGTGCTCATCGTGCAACGTGGCGGGCCAGCCGGGTTTCCAATCTGGTCTGCGCGGAACCGAGGAACAGGCAGATGACCCAGTAGTAGAGCGCGGCGACGGTATAGAGCGCGAAGAAGTCGAAGGTCGGCGCGGCCGCGAGCTGCGCGACCCGCATCAGTTCGGTCACCAGGATGAGCGAGCCGAGCGAGGTGTCCTTCACCAACGAGATGAGCGTGTTGGACAGTGGCGGCACGGCGATGCGCGAGGCCTGCGGCAGGATGATCAGCCGCAGCTCCTGCGTATACGACATGCCTAGCGCCTTGGCCGCCTCCCACTGTCCTTCCGCGACACTGAGAATGGACGCGCGCACCACCTCGGCGGCATAGCCACCGACGTTCAGGCTGAACGCGATCACCGCCGCAGGGAACGGCGGGATCACGACATTGATCAGCGGCAGTCCATAGAACACGATGTACAGCTGCACCAGCAGCGGCGTGCCCCGGATGAGCGAGATGTAGAACCGGGCGGCCGCCGACAGCGGCCACACCGGTGACATCCTGGCCAGCGCGACGAGCAACGCGATCGCCAAGCCGATGACGAAGCTGATCGCAGTCAGCGGGATCGTCGTCTTGACGGTGGCCAACAGCATCGGCCATAGGTTGTGCTGAATCAGCTCCCTGGTATCGGCATCCATGGACGGCGTCGGCTACTTGCTGACGTCGGTGCCGAAGTACTTGTCCGAGATCTTGGCGAGCGTGCCGTCGGCACGCAGCTCGCTCAGCGCCTTGTCCACGTCCTTGATCAGGGCGTCGTCCTTGCGCGCGGCGAAGGCTTGCTGGCTGGTCTCGCCGGTCTTGCCCGCGACCTTCACGTCGGACGAGCCGTTCTTCTTGGTGTACTCGGCGACGGCGAGGGTGTCGTTGACGGTGGCGTCGACCCGGCCGCTCTTCAGCAGCTGGATGGCCTGCACGAAGCCTTCCACCGCCTCCACCTTCGCACCTGCGCCGGTGGCGACCTTGCCCCAGTTGCTCGTCGCGGACTGGGCGCAGGTCTTGCCCTTCAGATCGGCGAGCGTGGTGATCGAGTTGTTGTCGGCGCGGGTGACGATGACACCGTCGGAGGTGGTGTACGGAGCGGACAGCGCGTACTTCTTCTTCCGCTCGTCGTTGATCGTCACCTGGTTGGCGACCAGATCGAAACGCTTGGCCTCGAGGCCTGCGAAGATGGCGTCCCACGGTGTCGAAACGAATTCGACCTTCTTGCCGAGCTTGTCACCGATCGCCTGGACCACGTCGATGTCGTAGCCGGTGAGCTTGCCGTCGGAGCCTTGGTAGCTGAACGGCGTGTACGTGCCTTCGGTGCCGACCTTCAACACATTCGGATCGCTGCTGCTGCCGCAGGCGGTGAGCCCGGTGGCGGCGACGATGGCGAGCATGGCGGCGGCGAACAGCTTGCGACGCACGGGTTCCCTCTCTTCGGTGTATGGACATCCCACACACAACACGCAAATCCGGCTCATGCTACGCCGGGACTTCTGCGAAGGACCCTATATCGATCATGGTGCGTAAAAGGGTTGTACCCACGTATTTCCCGGTCGCGTCGCGGGTGCGGAACGACGAACGGGCACCGCCGGATCGGCGATGCCCGTTCGTGCGGCAATGGGTCAGCTCACTTGCGCAGCCGGCGGCCTCGGCTGTCGCGGACGTTGCCGGTCAGCATGCGGTGATTCAGTCGCGCAGGGGGCGGCCGTCGCTGTCGGGAACCTTGCCGACAAGCATCAGGACCCCGTCGATGATTGGCCAGATGGCGCCGAAGCCACAGGTCAGCCAGGTGACCGCGATCTGGGCGATGGCGATGCCGTTGTAGCCGGTGTAGAAGCGGCCGACACCGAACGCGCCGAGGAAGATCTGCAGGAGGCCTGCGATCAGCTTCTGCTTGTCGGAGAACGGGACGCCGAACTGGTCACGTCCCCACGGGGCCTCCGGGTCGTTCGGGTTGTATCCCGGCGTCTGACCGTATCCGGCGGGCGGGTAACCGCCGGGCTGGCCGTACGGGTTGGCCGGGTCGTACTGCTGGCCATACGGATTCGCCGGCTGCTGGGCGTAGGGGTCCGACGGCTGCTGTGCGTACGGGTCTGACTGTGGCAACGCCGTGGTGTCCTGCGGCTTGTTCAGGTTCGGACCCGTACCGGGCGGGCCGTACTGCGGGCCGCCTTGTGGGTTCTGCTGGTAGGGGTCGGTCACTGAAATTTCCCTCCTCGTTCGCACGAGCGCGCTACTCGCCGCCCGGCATCGGATCGATGGCCGAACGGAGGACGCTCGCAACGGTCAGTCGACATTGTCGTCGGACCGGTGCGGTTTGTCGCCCCGTAGCCTCGGCATTCCTCCGGGTATCGTCCGCGGCGGTGGCCTGCGTTATCAGCGATCGGGAAATTCGGGGCAAACTTGGTGCCTGATCGGTGCCGCCACGTATTACGCGGCGGCACCGAGGGGTTCAGGACTTGTCGGAGTCGGCGCCCGTCTTCGTGGCGGCGGTGTCGTCGGTCTTGCTCGACTCCGCCTTGTCCGCGCCTGCCGATGCCTTGCTCGTATCGGCGGAGTCCTCGGCGGCGTCCTTGGTCAGGTCCACAGCGTCATCGGACGCACTCGAGTCGGGGTCGTCGGCCGTGGGTTCGTCCGGCGAGGCGTCCTTGTCCGCGGTCGAATCCTTGGTCAGCACAACCGTATCCGTGGCGGCGTCGGTCGCGGTCGCCGCGCCCGCGGCCCGGAGTGCGCCGAACTGCCACGGCCACGGGCGTGGAACCGCGCCCGGCTGGAGTTGCTCGGCGACTTCCTTGCCCTTGGTCGCGAAGATGAAATAGGCGATGGCCGCGAGGAATACGACGGCGGAGGTGAACGAGTTGATGCGGATGCCCGCGATCTTGGTGGCCTCGTCGTCGCGCATCAGCTCGACGAAGAAGCGGCCGAAGCTGTAGCCGGCGACATAGAGGGCGAACAGGCGACCGTGGCCGATCCGGTACCGCTTGTCCAGCCGGACGAGCACGATCACGATGAGCACGTTCCAGATCAGCTCGTAGAGGAACGTCGGATGCACGACCTTGTCGACGACGCCGTTGGAGACGCCGTTCATCGCGTCCGGCTTCAGGTTGTCGTTGTAGCGGAAGTAGATCTCCAGGCCCCAGGGCAGCTCGGTGGTACGACCGTACAACTCTTGGTTGAAGTAGTTGCCGAGGCGGCCGATGGCCTGCGCGAGCAGGATCGGCGGGGCGATCGCATCGCCCAACGCGGGCAACGGGATCCGATACACCCGGCAGCCGATCCAGGCGCCGACGCCGCCGAGCGCCACCGCACCCCAGATGCCGAGGCCGCCGTTCCAGATCTCCAACGCGGCCATGGGGTCGCCGTCGGCGCCGAAGTACTTGGGCCAATCGGTGGCGACGTGATACAGCCTGCCGCCGACCAGGCCGAACGGCACCGCGAACATCGCGACATCCAGGATCGCCCCCGGCTGCCCGCCACGGTCCCGCCAGCGCCGCTCACCCCACCAGATGGCGACGATGATGCCGAGGATGATGCACAACGCGTAGGCACGCAGCGGAAACGGACCGATGTGCCATACACCCTGCGGTGGACTGGGAATGTAGGCCAGCACAGTGCTGTTGGCCGCGACACTGTCTGCCAGGACTCGTAAGGTCACGGGGCCACCGTAGCGGAGAAGGCGGCTACCGCACGTCGGGACCACCGCGTGGCGTGCCTCTGCCCGGCGCGGGTCCACCTACCAGTACCGAGTGAGAGTGCGCTGTAAATGTGCGCTGAAAAGCTCGAATTCGAAGCGACAGCGCATTTCACACGCATGAGCTCCGAACGCGCTGTTCCCGCTCCGAGTTGACTCGTGGAGGGGTGAGGTCGTGTTCGATGTCGGTGCGTATGCGGTCGTTGTGAGTGGCGACGATGACGGTTGCGCCTGCCAGCCCGACTCGATCGAGAACCTCAGCGTAGCGAATCGAACGATGTCCCCGGGTGGTGAGTGCCAGGCGCAGATTCTCGGCGGTGGGCGACAGCCAAAATCGTGGCGAACGCCGCGATCGCAATGACGGCCATACCCGTGGCCGGTAACAGACGCCACCAATCAGGTGCCGGTGTGAGGAACGGGGGTGCTGGAATACCGAGGTCGGTGTACACCGCGATGTCGCGTGCCCCAATCCGCACCCCCTTCCGTGGATCCACGCCCCGTTCTAAAGTTGGTCGACTGATCACGAGGTACTGAGGTAGGCATCCGCCGAGAAGCCACCTGCACCAGTACCCCCTCGCCCTGAAAGCCACCCATCTAATCCCACATACCGGGATCGCAGGCCAACCGACACCGGCTACCACGCCCAGCCCCGCCTTCAGCTCCGAACTCCGCACCCGTTCTATGGATCCGCACCCGTTCTGGACGCCCAGAACCAGTGCGGATCCACAGAACGAGTGCGGATCCGAGTCTTAGATCGTGAACCCCCGCGAACCCGCATACCTTTTGAGTTCCCGCACACGATCTGGCATGCGAAATCGTGTGCGGGAACTCAAAAGGTATGCGCCTCAGGGTCTTTGATTTTCAAGCTCGCTAAACTGGACAACAGCCAGATGACCCGGCAGCAGGCGGCGTCGATCGATCGTCCTTACGAGGCGATGGTGGCTGAGCGGATGCCTTCGGCGAGTTCGGTGGTGCGGTGCGGACTGCGGCGAGGCTTTCGGCTGCGGCGATGATCGATGTCGCCGAGCGGCTTCCAATTGCGGGGTTGTTGCTGACTGTGGCAGCTTTGCATTCCGGTGGATAGTCGAGTTCATGGATCAACGTCCTGAGCTGCTTCCCTGCTGGTAGACCAGTGGTCGGATTTCGCCGAGCTCGAAGCAGGCCGCTCGCTCGAGGATTTCGCCACCGAGGCCGCCCGGCCGTATCACCCGAGGGTGCCCGACATCACCCGCGACGAACTCATCGAGATCATTGGCCGTGTGATGGTCGGCGACAGCAACACCGACTACTTCCTGCGACTTTTGAACGCAAATATGTCCTACCCTGCGATCACGGATCTGATCTTCCATCCGCCGCCGGAATCGAGGGATGCCTCGGCCGAGCAGATCGTCGACATAGCGCTGAGCCACCGGCCAATTGCGATGTAAGACATGGGATATCGCAGGCTGGGACCGGTCGATGCTGCCGCAACGGTGTGTGCCTATCGGCGATAAAGGCCTCGCAGGCAAAGAATTCCAGTCCCGTCAGGGGGAGCACGGAATTCCCCGGCGGCGAGGCGATCAGGAGGCGACGGTCGCCGACCGCACGCCCTCGGCGAGTTCGGCGGTGAGGGCGCGGACCGCGTCGAGGCTCTCGCCCGCGGCGGTGACCAGGGCCGAGCCGACGATGACTCCGTCTGCGTAGGAAGCGATTTCGGCCGCCTGGGCGCCCGAGCGGACGCCGAGGCCGACGCCGATCGGGATGTCGCTGTGTGCGCGGATCCGGGCGCAGAGCGCGGGTGCGGCGGAGGACACGGCGTCGCGGGCGCCGGTGACGCCCATCGTCGACGCGGCGTACACGAAACCGCGAGACGCGCTCAGTGTCTTGACCAGACGCTCCTCGGTGGAGGACGGCGCGACCAGGAAGATCCGGTCCAGGTTGTGCGTGGACGAGGCGACGAACCAGTCGTCGGCCTCCTCCGGAATGAGATTGGGCGTGATGATGCCTGCACCACCCGCGGTGGCGAGATCGCGCGCGAAACGGTCGACGCCGTACTTCAGCACCGGGTTCCAGTAGCTCATCACCACGGCCTGGCCGCCCGCACTGGTGATCGCCTCGACGACGGAGAACACGTCGTGCACGCGCACACCGCCACGCAGCGCCTGTTCGGCGGCGTGCTGGATGGTCGGGCCGTCCATCACCGGATCGGAGTAGGCGACGCCGACTTCGACGATGTCGCAACCGGATTCGACCATCGCGCGGACGACCTCGATGGAACCGGCCAGATCGGGGTAGCCTGCGGGCAGGTAGCCGATGAGCGCGGCGCGGCCTTCAGCACGAGCGGCAGCAAACGTATTCGCGAGACGCGACTGCTGACTCACGACTGCGTCGCCCCCTCATCCAACAGCCCGAACCACCGGGCCGCCGTATCCATGTCCTTGTCGCCGCGGCCGGACAGGTTGACCAGGATGATCGCGCCCGGTCCGAGTTCCTTGCCCAGTTGCAGCGCGCCCGCGACCGCGTGTGCCGACTCGATCGCCGGGATGATGCCCTCGCTGCGGCTGAGCAGCAGCAGCGCGTCCATCGCCTCGGTGTCGGTGATCGGGCGGTATTCGGCGCGGCCGACGTCCTTGAGCAGCGCGTGCTCGGGGCCGACGCCCGGGTAGTCGAGACCGGCCGAGATCGAATGCGATTCGATGGTCTGGCCGTCCTCGTCCTGCAGCAGGTACGAGTAGGCGCCTTGGAACGCGCCTGGCGTGCCGCCGGTGAAAGTTGCGGCGTGCCGCCCGGTTTCGACGCCGTCGCCTGCCGCCTCGTAGCCGATCAGGCGGACGTCGGCGTCGTCGAGGAAGGCGTGGAAGATGCCGATGGCGTTGGAGCCACCGCCGACACATGCGACAACCGCGTCGGGCAGCTGGCCGGTGCTTTCCTGCACCTGCACCCTGGCCTCCAGTCCGATGACGCGCTGGAAGTCGCGCACCAGCATGGGGAACGGGTGCGGGCCCGCGGCCGTGCCGAAGCAGTAGTAGGTGTCGTCGGCGTTGCTCACCCAGTCGCGCAGCGCCTCGTTGATCGCGTCCTTGAGGGTCTGCGAACCGGTGGTCACCGACACGACCTCGGCGCCGAGCAGCCGCATGCGGGCCACGTTCAGCGCCTGCCGCGCGGTGTCGACGGCGCCCATGTAGATCACGCAGTCGAGGCCGAGCAGCGCGCATGCGGTGGCGGTGGCGACGCCGTGCTGGCCTGCGCCGGTCTCCGCGATGACGCGGGTCTTGCCCATCCGCTGGGCAAGCAGGGCTTGGCCGAGCACATTGTTGATCTTGTGAGAACCGGTGTGGTTCAGGTCTTCTCGCTTAAGCAGGATGCGCGCGCCGCCCGCATGCTCGGCCAGGCGGATACATTCGAACACCGGCGACGGCCGGCCGGTGTAGTCGCGCTGCAGCCGATCGAGCTCATTGAGGAAGTCCGGATCGAGGCGCGCCTTCTCGTAGGTCGCGGTGACCTCTTCGATCACGGCCATGAGCGCCTCTGGCACATGCCTGCCGCCGTAGACGCCCCAGTGGCCGCCCGCGTCGGGTTCATGGTTACTGCGGTGTGCGACGCCTTCGCTTGCCTGAGGTAGGCCCCCCGTCACCGTCGTCACCGGCCCCGCCGGGCCGGCTTCGGGCACGAAGGATGGGTGCCTGCGGTCACCAACTCGGACACGGCGGCCCGCGGATCACCGCTGGTCACCAGGCCCTCGCCGACGAGCACCGCGTCCGCACCCGCGCCCGCGTAGGCCAGCAGGTCGGCGGTGCCACGGATGCCGGACTCGGCGATCCGGATGACCTCGGTGGGCAGGCCCGGCGCGATCCTGGCGAACACATCGCGGTCGACCTCGAGCGTCTTGAGGTTGCGGGCGTTGACCCCGATCACCGAGGCGCCTGCCTCGAGCGCGCGGTCGGCCTCTTCCTCGGTGTGCACCTCGACGAGCGCGGTCATGCCGAGCGATTCGGTGCGGTCGATCAGCGAGGACAGCACGTCCTGCTCCAGCGCCGCGACGATCAGCAGGATCACGTCGGCGCCGTGCGCGCGGGCCTCATGGATCTGGTACGGCCCGACGACGAAGTCCTTGCGCAGGATCGGGATGCTCACGGTCGCGCGGACCGCGTCCAGGTCGTCGAGCGACCCGTGGAAGCGGCGACCCTCGGTGAGCACGCTGATGATCCGCGCGCCGCCGTCCTCGTACGCCTTGGCCAGGCTGGCCGGGTCGGGGATGTCGGCGAGCTCGCCCTTGGAGGGGCTGGCCCGCTTCACCTCGGCGATCACGCCGATGCCGTCTTCGAGGAGTGCCGCGCGCGCGTCCAGCGGGGACGACGTCGCCGCTGCGGCCGCCTTGATCGCCTGGAAATCGAGGAGGGCTTCCCGAGCGGCCACATCCGCGCGGACCCCGTCGAGAATCGAGTCGAGTACCGTCATCTGGCTCGAATCCTTTCTGGGGAGACGGACTTGCTGCCTGAGAATCCCCCCAGGCGCTGTCTCACCGATGCTGACAAAGAATAAATGGCCGTACCGGCCGCGTTTGCGCCGGGGCTTGTTGTGGACCAGGCAACCAGTCCGTGCACAAGGTGTGCACCACCACAGTCACCGTTCGCTGATGTGTCAGCGGATACATCAGCGGACACGTTTACCCTCCGCGCCCGAGTCCGGATCGTCGGGCCGCCCACCGGAGTTCACCGCGTCCTCGGTCGGGTCGGTGCCCGCGTCCAAGGCGTCCCACAGCACCCGCTCGGAGAGTTGGCCGGCGCCAGGGGTCGCTGCCTCGGTGCGCTGCTGCTGTGACACCTGCTCGGCGGCGGCGGCACGACGGGACACCGGGTTGTCGTACTTGCCGGAGAGCCGTGCGGTGCCCTGCGGCATCCTCGTCAGCAACGCGCCCGCCGCGAACGCGGCCAGTGCGCCGAGCAGGGCGAGGACGGCGGGCAGCGCGGCCGTGGTCGCCTCGCCGACCTGCGCCCTGGCCGGGAGCTCGGCCAGCCTGGCGGCCCGCTCGGCGATCTTGCCGGAATTGGTGAGCAACGCGAAGGCAGGCACCGCCGCCACGGCGGCGACCAAGGCGATGAGCACGCCGAGTATCCGGCGCAACCAGCCACGGGTAGCGAGCACGGCCGCGATGGAAGCCAGCAACACCAGGGCGAGCGGGGTCAGCGCGCCGAACCAGACGCCGCCGTTGAGGTGATCGGTGCGTGGTTCGGTCAGTCCGTCGGAGGACGTGACCGTCACCCACGTCATCCGCGATGCGCCCCAGAGCGCCGCGGCAGCGCAGGCCAGCAGGACGAGGGCACCGGCGGGGTACTTGCGGGCAGCTGCTCCACCTTCCCCGCCATTGCCTTTCGGCCCGGATTCCGCGTCGCGGTCAGGGTCGGCGTCTTGGCCGGATTCGGCTGCCGTCATGTGTCGTCGCTGTTCGTCGGCTCACTGTAGGCACGGACCGTCTTGGCGGCGGCGATGGCCTTGAGCACGGCCATCGCCTTGTTGCGCGCTTCGATGTCCTCGTAGTCGGGGTCCGAGTCGGCGACCACGCCAGCGCCCGCTTGGACGTAAGCAGTGCCGTCCTTCAGCAGCGCGGTCCGGATGGCGATCGCGGTGTCCGCGTCGCCCGCGAAGTCGAGGTAGCCGACGACGCCGCCATACACGCCGCGACGAGTGGGTTCGAGCTCCTCGATGAGTTCCATCGCGCGCACCTTCGGCGCACCGGAGAGCGTCCCTGCCGGGAAGCAGGCGCGCACCGCGTCGAGGGCGATCTTGCCTGCGGCGAGCCGGCCCGACACCGTCGAAACCAGGTGCATCACATGGCTGTAGCGCTCGATGTGCCGGTATTCGGTGACCCGCACCGTGCCCGGCTGGCACACCCGCCCCAGGTCGTTGCGGCCGAGGTCGACGAGCATCAGGTGCTCGGCGTTCTCCTTCTCGTCGGCGAGCAGGCCCTTCTCCAGCAGCAGGTCGTCCTCTTCGGTGACCCCGCGCCAGCGGGTGCCCGCGATCGGATGTGTGGTCGCCACACCCTCTTTCACGGTCACCAGCGATTCCGGGCTCGACCCGACGATGGAGAACGCGGTGCCGCCGTCGCCGTCCGGCACGTGCAGCAGGTACATGTACGGGCTCGGGTTCGAGGCGCGCAGCATCCGATACAGGTCGAGCGGCGCACCGTCGTAGTCCATTTCGAAGCGCTGCGAGAGCACCACCTGGAACGCCTCGCCCGCCTCGATCTCCTTGACCAGGCGCCGCACCCCGGCACCGAATTCCTCGGTGGTGCGCTTGCGCCGGAACTGCGGCTCGGGCTGATCGAAGACCGACACCGTCGACGGTGCGGACGCGGCGAGCGCCTCGGTCATCCGGTCCAGCCTGGCCAACGCGTCGTCGTAGGCCTCGTCGACGTTGTCGGCGGTGCCGTTCCAGTTGACCGCGTTGGCGATCAGCGTGATCGCGCCTTCGTGGTGGTCGAACGCGGCGAGGTCGGTGGCGAGCAGCAGCACCATCTCGGGCAGCTGCAGGTCGTCGAGG
The DNA here is from genome assembly GCF_001612685.1 of Nocardia altamirensis NBRC 108246. GTDB lineage: Bacteria > Actinomycetota > Actinomycetes > Mycobacteriales > Mycobacteriaceae > Nocardia > Nocardia altamirensis. The sequence continues at coordinate 71,360 of NZ_BDAY01000049.1, read as the reverse complement.
GCAAGGTTCGGCAGCCGTTCGATCCGGCGCACCGCGTCGTAGCCGAGGTAGCCGACCATGCCGCCGGTCAGCGGCGGCAGGCCGGGTAGGCGCTCGGTCTGCAGTAACTCCAGGGTTTCGCGCAGCGCCAGCAGCGGATCGCCGCCAGAGGGCGCGTCGACCGGAATGTTGCCGAGCCACGCGGCTTCCCCGTCGACGACGGTGAGCGCCGATGGACTACCGGCGCCGATGAACGACCAGCGCGACCACGATCGCCCGTTCTCCGCGGACTCGAACAGGAAGGTTCCTGCTCGATCACCGGCCAGCTTTCGGTAGGCGGAGAGCGGAGTTTCGGAGTCCGCCAACACCTTTCGGATTACTGGTACCACTCGATGCTCCGCGGCCAGCTGGTGGAACTGTTCGCGGGTCGTGGTAGTGGGAGTCGACGCGCCGGGCATGATCACATCATCCCAGGCCGGGCCGACAAGTCCGACAGCGGTGTCGCGACGACGGCCCGCTATCCACTCGAATTCACTTCCGTAACAAACTCGACCGCCCGGTTCTCATGCCCGCGCAAGCCGGGTGACACACGTCTCTACACTCGCTCCGTTCCATCTCGCACGCGGTATCCATATCGAGAGGAGTCAACTGATGTACCCCTCGCAACCGGAGGGTCGGCACGCCGCTCCAGGCGGTGCGGCGAACCAGCCCCCACGGATGGTCGGACTGCAGCAGAAAGCGGGCGCCCAGGGCGCCGGTGCGCCTGGCGCGCTAGCTACCTTCGTCACCTACGCGAAGGCACTCGAATCCCTGGACAAGAACCATTTCCCGGACGAATACGCCACGCACGCGGACCGCATCAAGGAACTCAAGCCGTTCCTGCGCGCGCACGGCATTCTCGACGTCATGCAGATCAAGAATCCGGAAGTAGCCGCCCTTCTCGGCGTATAGCCGGACATTGGACGGGTACCGGGTGCGACAAGTGCCCGGTACTGTCCCTTTCTATGCAAACAGGTCAGCTCGCCCCCCAATTCGAGCTTCCCGATCAGTCCGGCACCGTCCGTTCGCTCGACGCGCTGCTTGCCGACGGTCCGCTTGTCCTGTTCTTCTATCCGGCCGCAAACACCCCCGTCTGCACCGCGGAGGCCTGCCACTTCCGCGACACGGCCGCTGATTTCGCCGCCCTCGGCGCCTCGTGCGTCGGGATCAGCACGGACGGCGTCGACACCCAGGCGGGCTTCGCCGACAAGCAGGGTCTCGGCTATCCGCTGCTCTCCGACCGGGACGGCGCGGTCGCCGCGCAGTTCGGGGTCAAGCGCGGGCTGCTCGGCAAGCTGGCTCCGGTCAAGCGGCACACCTTCGTGATCGAGCAGGACCGGACGGTCAGCAAGATCATCACCGGCGAGCTGCGCGCCAACGTGCACGCCGACGAGGCGCTGAAGTTCCTGCGCCAGCGCACCACGCAGTAGCGGCCCACCTGGACGGTCGTACCGGAAACGCCGGAGCGATCACCGCGTTTCCGCCGCGCACCCGGCTTACGCTGGGCACATGACTGCGAGCGACGGACAGCTGAAGCAGAAATCGACCGGTCCCGCCTGGAAGACCTGGCTCATCGGCGGGGTGGCGGTCGTCGCCATCCTGTTCGTCGCCTACTTCATCCTGTCCGCGTTCATCCCGCGGTGGTGGGCGCAGCGGATCGCGGAGATGGTGAACGGCAGCTTCGCCAAGGGCATCGGCTGGGGCCTGGCGTACGGCGGCCTGTGCACCGTCATCCCGCTGTTCCTGCTGCTGTTCGCGGTGCGCGTCTGGCGAAAGCGGGCAGGCCGGTTCCTCGCAGGCGTCGCCGCGGTCCTCGCGGTGCTCGTCGCGATCCCCAACCTGATGACGCTCACCATCGTGCTCGGCGGCAGCAACGCCGCCCACGCCGGGCAGCGCATCCTCGACGTCGACGCGCCTGCCTTCCGCGGCGCAGCGCTCGTCGGCGCGATCGCCGCCGCCGTCGTCTTCCTCGCGGCGCTGCTGCTGATCGCCACCCGGTGGTGGCGGCGCAGGCACCCCAAGAATCAGGCGCCTGCCGTGCCGCAGATGACCGGTGGTCCCGCCATGACGCGACCGGAAGGTCTGTGAGTGAGCTCACGTCACATCGCATCTTCATGACGACCGAGCGAAGTCGTGGCAAACTCAGAACCACGGGTGACTGTGAACATGCTTTTCAATAATCGATAGACTTACTAACAAAACCACGTCACTTGGCTTGAAAGAAGGCACACAGTGACGAAGTGGCTCGACCCCGTCGAACAACGAGCTTGGCGCGCGATCGTCGCGCTCATGACGCGTCTACCAGGCGCTTTGGATACCCAGTTGCAGCGTGAATCCGGAGTCACCCATTTCGAGTATTGGGTTCTGACCCTCCTCTCCGAGGAACCGGGCCATCGGCTGCAGATGAGTGACCTTGCCCACAAGGCAAATGCATCGCTATCGCGGCTGTCGCACGTGGTGTCCAAGCTGGAGCGGATGGGCTGGGCGGAGCGCTCGGCTACCGCCGGGCGGCGTGGCGTCCAGGCGGTACTGACAGACGACGGCTACCACAAGGTCGTCGAAGCGGCTCCCGGTTATCTGGATGCGGTGCGCCACTTGGTATTCGACGGTTTGACACCCGAACAGACCGCCCAGCTGGCGCAGCTCAGCGAAACGCTCGCCGAACACCTCGGCGACGCACTCAGCCGGGTGAGCACCCCCGCTTCGGACGACCCGCCCGCGGCCGCCCAGTAATCAGGACTGTTCGGACAGCAGCACATCCGTGTCGAAGCAGGTGTGCGTGCCGGTGTGACAGGCAGCGCCCTCCTGATCGACGACGAGCAACACAGTGTCGCCGTCGCAATCGAGGCGCACCTCGTGCACGTACTGGGTGTGCCCTGAGGTCTCCCCCTTGACCCAGTACTGCTGGCGCGACCGCGAAAAGTAGGTCGCCTTCCTGGTTTCCAGTGTGCGGGCCAGCGCCTCGTCGTCCATCCACGCGACCATCAGCACGTCCCCGGTGCCCCGTTCCTGCGCGACGGCAGCCACCAGCCCCTGGTCGTTGCGCTTGAGCCGGGTGGCGATGGCAGGATCGAGAGTCATTGCTCCGTTATAACAGGGCCGCCGTCGCGTCAGACCGCGCGGTTCAGTTCGCCGAGAAGTCGCCAGGTGCGGTGCTGATCCTCGGGGCCTGCCAGATCGGTTTGGGTGAAGACCACGTCGGTGGCTCCGGCCTCGACATACTCGGCGACGCGGCGTGCGATCGCCTCCTCGGGACCGATCACCACCAATTCGGCGGCGCGTGCCGCGCCGGACAGCTCGATGATTCGGCGGTAGGACGGGATGCCGTTGTAGAACGCGGTCGCTTGCTCCGCTGCCGCGCGGGCACTTTCGATGTCGGCGGTGACCACGCCTGGAACCAACGCGACGATGCGGGGCGCGGGGCGACCTGCCCGTTCGGCGGCCTTGGTGAGCGGCGCGACGACGTGTTCGGCCAGCGCACCCGGACTGGCCAGCAGCGGCAGGGTGCCGTCGGCGAGCTCGCCGGTGACCTGCAACGCCTGCGGCCCCATCGCGGCGACCAGCACAGGAACGACCGGTCGCGCACCGGCAACCGCGGCGGTCATCGGCGTGACGGCGGACACCGTCTCGCCGTGGAAATCGACTGCGCCGGTATCGATCACAGCGCGGACCACGGTGAGAAACTCACGCAGCCGGGTGATCGGCCGCGCGAACGGGGTGCCGAAAACCGGCTCGGTGAACGCCTCGGCGCCGAGGGCAAGACCGAGGACGAACCTGCCGTGCGTCGCCGCCTGCGCGGTTTGCGCCTGGCTCGCGATCAGCAGTGGATGACGCGCGGAGATCGGCACGGCCGAGGTCCCCACCACCAGCTCGGGCACCTCCCGCCCGACCGCGGCGGACAGCACAATGCTGTCGTGGCTGAACGTCTGACCGAACCACAGCGAACTCAGCCCCGCCGCGGCAACCTGTCTGCCGATCGCGACCGCCGCGTCCACCGCGTTATCAGTCGAATCGAGGACAGCGGGCGACAACCCGATCCCAATGCTCACTACCCAACCAACACCACTGCGCGCCTGACGAATTCCCGCACCCGCACCATCCACAGACTCCGTCCACTATTCACAGAGGGTGCAGGCGCTGTGAACAGTGTCGAATCTCTGTGGACCCAACGGCTGGCTAGCGGACGACGATGTGCTCCGCGCGCATCGAATCCTTGACCTGGCCGATGGTGAGGTCGCCGAAGTGGAAGACGCTGGCGGCGAGTACCGCGTCGGCGCCTGCTTGGACGGCGGGGGCGAAGTGTTCGACGGCGCCTGCGCCGCCGCTGGCGATCACCGGGACCGAGACCGCGGCACGGACGGCGCGGATCATCGGCAGGTCGAAGCCGACCTTGGTGCCGTCGGCGTCCATCGAGTTGAGCAGGATCTCGCCGACACCCAATTCCGCGCCACGCGTTGCCCATTCGACCGCGTCCAGGCCGGTGCCGCGCTTGCCGCCGTGCGTGGTGACCTCCCAGCCGGACGGTGTCGGCGGCTGCCCCGCCGGGACGGTGCGGGCGTCCACCGAGAGCACGATGCACTGGGAGCCGAAACGCTCGGACATCTCGCGCAGCACCTCGGGCCGCGCGATGGCGGCGGTGTTGACCGACACCTTGTCCGCGCCGGCACGCAGCAACCGGTCGACGTCCTCGACGGTGCGCACCCCGCCACCGACGGTGAGCGGGATGAAGATCTGTTCGGCGGTGCGGGTCACCACGTCGATCATGGTGCCGCGATCACCGGTGGAGGCGGTGACGTCGAGGAAGGTCAGCTCGTCGGCGCCCTGCGCGTCGTAGGTCGCCGCCAACTCGACGGGATCGCCTGCGTCGCGCAGGTTTTCGAAGTTCACGCCCTTGACCACCCGGCCCGCGTCGACATCAAGGCACGGAATCACGCGTACCGCCAACGTCATTGCCTCACCCTTCGTCCGCGGTCGCCGGATCGGCGACCGTGCAGATCATCTCGAGCAGCTCCTCGTGCACACCGGGCGCGGCGGCAAGCACCGAACCCGAGGTGATGGTCCACGGTGCGCCCTCGATGTCGGTGACGACGCCACCCGCGGCGCGGATCAACGCGACACCCGCGGCGTTGTCCCACGGGTGGTGGCCGAACACGATCGCCCCGCCGAGCACGCCGGACGCGGTGAACGCCAGATCGATGCCGGTGGAGCCGTGCATGCGCACCCGGGAGGACAGCCTGCTCAGCGGGTCGAGCAGATCGAAACGGAACTGCCCGGGAATCCGGCCAGGCGCACCGACACTGAACGCACCGAAGCCGATCATCGCCTCGGCCAGTTTGCCGTGCGGCAACGGCGGCAGCGCCTGACCGTTCAGCAGGACCGGCCCGCCCGCCACCGCGGCGTACCGCTGACCGAGCAGCGGCAGCCAGGTGAGACCGATGACCGGCTCGCCCTCGTGCACGAGGGCGAGCAGCATGCCCGAAAGCGGGTGTCCCGACGAGTAATTGAAGGTGCCGTCGATCGGGTCGAGCACCCACGCGGTGCCCGAGACCAGCTGCGGGCCACCGAATTCCTCACCGTGCACCCCGATTCCGGTGCGCAGCTCCAGCTGCGCCGAAATGGTGCGTTCCAGCTCCAGATCGAGTTCGGTGGCGAAGTCGTTGCGGCCCTTGGTGACCGCACTCGGCGCGCCGACTCCCTCGATGAAGCGGGAGGTGACCGAGTCCAGGATTTCCCGAGCGATGGCGAGTAACGCCGATAGGTCTTGGTTCATCTCACCGCGGCCAGCGCCTCGGGCAGCGTGAACCGGCCCGCGTAGAGCGCCTTGCCGACGATCGAACCCTCGACGCCGTCCGGCACCAGTTCGGCGATCGCGACCAGGTCTTCGATGGTCGATACACCGCCGGAGGCGATGACCGGCGCGTCGGTGGCGTTGCACACCTCGCGGAGCAGATCCAGGTTGGGGCCGGTCAGCGTGCCGTCCTTGGTGACGTCGGTGACCACGTAGCGCGTGCAGCCGTCGCGTTCCAGGCGCTCGAGCACCTCCCACAGGTCGCCGCCGTCGCTCACCCAGCCGCGGCCGCGCAGCCGGTGCTCGCCGTCGATGATGCGCACGTCGAGGCCGACCGCGATGCGCTCGCCGTGCCTGGCGATCGCCTTGGCGCACCACACCGGGTCTTCCAGCGCCGCGGTGCCGAGGTTCACTCTGGCGCAGCCGGTGGCCAGCGCGGCCTCGAGGGTCTCGTCGTCGCGAATGCCGCCGGACAGCTCCACTTTGACGTCGAGCTCGCCGACCACGCCCGCAAGCAGTTCCCGATTGGAGCCGCGCCCGAACGCGGCGTCGAGGTCGACCAGATGCACCCATTCGGCGCCGGCTTCCTGCCAGGCCAGGGCCGCGTCCCGCGGCGAGCCGTAGTTGGTCTCGCTACCCGCCTCCCCTTGAACGAGGCGCACAGCCTCTCCATTCGCGACATCAACAGCGGGTAGCAGCACAAGACTCACGACTGCGCCTCGCTGGCGCTCGGCTTCGTCGACGTCTTTGACGCTGTGTTGATTGTTCCCTCGCTGCGCTCACTCACAGAAGAAGAGCCTAGTGGTTCGGTCCGCGCACCCCACCTCCGGCCTGCGGGAATACCTCCTTCGGGGTTCCGGCGCGCAGGTCGAGGATGCGGGTGAGCAGGCGCAGGAACTCGGCGCGGTCGGTGCTGCTGAGTCCGGCGAGCAGTTCGTCTTGCGCGCCTGCCAACCGCTCGTCCAGTTCGGCGAGGTGGTCGGTGCCTGCCGCGGTGATGGTGACGATCTTGCGGCGGCGATCGTCGGGGTCGGGGCTGCGCTCGACGAAACCGCGGTCGGACAGCTCGTTGACGGTGGCGACGATATCGCTGCGGTCGATGTTGGTGCGTCGACCGAGGTCGGCCTGGCTGATCGAGCCGAACTCACCGAGCGCGGCGAGCAGCGCGTAGTGGTAGCGCCGGGACCCGGTGGCCTCCAGCGCCCGCTCGGTGGCCCGGTTGGCGACCAGTGCGACCTGGTTGACCAGCCGGGTGGGCAGGGCGCGCAGCCTGGCTGGCGCACCGTCGCGCGAGATCTCCATCGCAGCAATCTAACTCTTGTTGGTGTCACCCACAATATGTTACGTTGGCGACGCCAACGTTGGACATGCCAATGTTTAGTACGAAAAGGTCATCCCATGCGCAAGACCCGCTTCCTCCTCCCCCTCGCCACCCTTCCCGCCACACTGCTTGCGGCCCGTTCCGGCAACAGCGCCGCCGACACCGATCGACAGTTTCGAGACATGCTGGACCGCAACGAGATCACGGTGCTGATCGATCGACTCGGTCGATCATTGGACGAAGGCCGCTTCGAGGACCTGCGCGGCATCTACACCGCGGACGCGACGGCGAAGACCCCCGGCGGGCGCGCCGCAGGCATCGACGCGATGATCGCGCAGGCGAGCCGAAACCACTCCGACGACAGGAAGATTCAGCACGTGATCAGCAACGTGCTGATCGACCTCGACCGGGGCACCGCCGAGGTGCGGGCGAACCTGATCGCCACCTTCGCGGCCCCGGCCGTCGCCGGATCCCTGCCGACGGTGGAATTCGCCCTCGGCGAGACCTACCGATTCGACGCGGTCCGCACGACCGAAGGCTGGCGCCTGTCCCGGGTCGAGACCACGCCGCTGTGGTCCACCGGCACCCTCCCCCTCTGACGGCTCAGTGCGACCTGCTCAGCACCCACTCGCGGTAGCACGCCAGCGCGGCGGCCACCGCGAACACTGCGGTCAGCGCCGCAGCGGCGATCCGGAAGCCCTGACCGATCTGGAATTCCGTTGCGGCGCGCTGAATCTCGTCGAGGGTGTGCTTGCCTCGGTCGTCGAACAGGATCGTCGCGCGCGGCCACTGATAGAGGACCGAGAGCAGGAACTGTCCGCTCACCAACGAGGCGAGCGACAAGCCCATCCGTAGCCGGCCGAGGCGATACCAGAAGGCGACTACGGCCGCGATCACCGCGCAGAGCGTCAGCGCACCACCCAGCGGTCGCATGACGTCACCGACGTCGACCACGCTCATGAACCGGTCGGTCAGCTCCAGCGACTCGGGAACATCCCGAAAAATGTTGGGGTACAACAGTGCCGTCTCCCCCACGGTCGTACCGAACGCGAGTGTCGCGACGACCGCGTACACCGAGACCACGGCAAGGGGGAAGGTGACGTTACGCATGACGATCTCTCCTCGGATCGAGCTACACGGATCGACCGTAGAACCACGGCGGTGGCGATGGATCCGGTGTCGTCCCCCATGTTTCGGCGGAGACAGGTCAGGGTGTACCCGGAGACCACTCGACAGCACGGTTGTCGGCAAGCGGGCGCGGCACCCTCGGCGGCGCGGTAGTGTCTCGGCTCGGCGCTCACTCCGGGCGCCAAATTCCGCACTCTCTCAGGGGATCTCGTATGTCACGCTCGACCTTCGCTGCCGTGCTCTCGATTTCGGCAGCAATCTGCACCGCGGCTTTGGCCACCGCGCCGAACGCCGCGGCCGCCGCGCCCGAGGAAGCGCGGCTGGCCGGGTGCGAATTCGGCCACATCGCCGGGACATACGACTACGCGCGCTTCGACGAGCACGCGGGGAAGATGCTGCAGATCACCACCGGCAGCTTCCGCGCCGAGTTCGAGAGCTCCCGGAATGCCATCAAGGAATCCCTTGCCGCCGCGCACATGAAATCGGACGTCGAGTCGGTCGACTGCCGGATCGTGTCCGGCGATGAGAATCAGGCCGACGTGACCCTCACCGTGGTGCAGACGATGACCAGCGACGCCACCGAAGGCATGCCGAAGACCAGCAAGATGTCGCTGCTGGTCACCGTCGAGAACGTCGCGGGCCGCTGGCTGGTCAACCGGGCCGAAACCGGCAAGTAGACCCGTGGGCTACAGCGACTGCACCCAGTTGCGCAGCAGCTGAGCGCCGGCGTCGCCGGACTTCTCGGGGTGGAACTGGGTGGCCGACAACGCCCCGTTCTCCACCGCGGCGAGGAACGGCACGCCGTGCTCGGCCCAAGTCAGCTTCGGCGCCGCGAAATGGTCGCCCGGCGGCAGTTCCCAGGTCTGTGCGGCGTAGGAGTGCACGAAATAGAAGCGGGTGTCGGCGTCCATGCCCGCGAACAGCATGCTGTCCTGCGGCGCGCTGACCGTGTTCCAGCCCATGTGCGGCAGCACCGGCGCAGACAACCGCGCCACCGTGCCTGGCCATTCCGCGCAGCCCTCGGTTTCGACGCCGAACTCCACGCCGCGTTCGAACAGGATCTGCATGCCGACGCAGATGCCGAGCACCGGGCGTCCACCGGCCAGCCGCTGGCCGATGATGCGCTCCCCCCGCACTTTTCGCAGTCCGGCCATGCATGCCGCGTACGCGCCGACGCCGGGCACGACCAAGCCGTCGGCGGCCAGCGCGACCTCGTGATCGGCGGTCACCTCGACCTTGGCGCCCGCCCTGACCAGCGCGCGCTCGGCCGAGTGCAGATTGCCGGAGCCGTAGTCGAGCAAGGCGACAGACCGCAGGCTCACAGCGTGCCCTTCGTCGACGGAACGCCGTGCACGCGCGGATCCCACTCCACGGCGGCACGCAAAGCCCGTGCCACCGCCTTGAATTCGGCCTCGGTGACGTGGTGCTGGTCGCGGCCGTAGAGCACCCGTACGTGCAGCGCGATGCGGGCGTTCAACGCGATCGACTCGAATACATGGCGATTCAGCACCGTCGAATACGGTGCGCCGGGGCCGGAGCCTGGGATGACGGCGTGCAGCAGGTGCTCCGGTTCGCCGGTGTGCACGCAGTACGGCCGACCGGACACGTCGACCGCGGCATGCGCCAGGGTCTCGTCCATCGGGATGTAGGCGTCACCGAACCGGCGGATACCCGCCTTGTCGCCCAACGCCTTTCCGAGCGCCTGGCCGAGCACGATCGCGGTGTCCTCCACCGTGTGGTGTGCCTCGATCTCGATGTCCCCCTCGGCACGCACGGTCAGGTCGAAGCTGGCGTGGGCGCCGAGCGCGGTCAGCATGTGGTCGTAGAACGGGACGCCCGTGGCGATCTCGGTCTTGCCGGTGCCGTCCAGGTCCAGCTCGACGACGATGCTGGATTCCTTGGTGACGCGCTCCACCCGCGCGGTTCGAGTCATCTTTGCTTCCTCCACAGGTGGTTTCATCGAGGGGTGAGGTCGGTCTGCACCAGGAGCCTGCTGACCTTCAGCAGCTCGTCGTTCTCGGCGGCAAGGCCGATCGTGGTGCGCAGGTAGCCGGGGATGCCGACGTCGCGGATCAGCACGCCGTGGTCGAGGTAGTGCTGCCAGGTGGCGGCCGCGTCGGCGAAACGGCCGAACAGCAGGAAGTTCGCGTCGCTGGGGATGACGTCGAAACCCATGTCGCGCAATGCGGCCGCGACCCGATCCCGTTGCGCGGCGAGTTCCGCGACGCTGCCGAGGGTTTCGTCGGCATGCCGCAGCGCCGCGCGCGCCGCCGCCTGGGTGACCACCGACAGGTGGTACGGCAGCCGCACCAGCAGCATCGCGTCGATCACCGCAGGCGCGGCGATCAGATAGCCGAGCCGCCCGCCCGCGAAGGCGAACGCTTTGCTCATGGTCCTGGTCACGACCAGCTTGGCCGGAAACCGATCGATCAACGCGATCGCGCTCGGCTGCGCGGAGAACTCACCGTATGCCTCGTCGACGACGACGATGCCGGGCGCCGCCTCGAGGATGCGCGCCAGATCATCCGGCGAAATGCTGTGCCCGGTCGGGTTGTTCGGGCTGGTCACGAAGACCACGTTCGGCGAACGCTCCCCAATCGCGGCGACCGCGTAGTCGATGTCGAGCCCGAAATCCGCCTTGCGTTCGGCTGCGATCCATTCGGTGTCGATGCCCTCGGAGATGATCGGGTGCATCGAGTAGGACGGCACGAAACCCAGCGCGCTGCGACCCGGCCCGCCGAACGCCTGCAGCAGCTGCTGCAGGATCTCGTTGGAACCGTTTGCCGCCCAGACGTTATCGGTGTCGACCGCGACGCCGGTCTGCCTGGTCAGGTAGGCGGCGAGGTCGCTGCGCAGCGCCACCGCGTCCCGGTCCGGGTACCGGTGCAGATCGGCGGCGGCGGTCCGAATGGATTCGGCGACGTCGTCGATCAGCGCCCGGCTCGGCGGGTGCGGGTTCTCGTTGGTGTTCAGCTGCACCGGCACCGTCAATTGCGGTGCGCCGTACGGCTTCTTGCCGCGCAGGTTGTCCCGCAGCGGTAGGTCGTCCAGGCTGATGTCCGCGCCTGGCACGGTCGCCTGGTTCATGACAGCGCCTCGAACCGTGCCTGCACGGCCTGGCCGTGTGCGGGCAGATCCTCGGCATTCGCCAGTGCGACAACGTGACCGGCGACATCCTTCAGCGCCGCCTCGGTGTACTCGACGACGTGGATGCCGCGCAGGAACGTCTGCACGCTCAAACCCGAGGAGTGCCTGGCACATCCGGCGGTCGGCAGCACGTGGTTGGAGCCTGCGCAGTAGTCGCCGAGGCTCACCGGCGCGTAGGCGCCGACGAAAACGGCGCCTGCACTGCGCACCTTGGCCGCGACCGCGGCGGCGTCGGCGGTCTGGATCTCCAGGTGCTCCGCCGCATAGGCGTTCACGACGCGCAGGCCTTGGTCGAGGTCGTCGACGAGCACCGTCCCCGACTGCTTGCCGCGCAACGCTTCCGACACCCGGTGCGCGTGCTTCACCACGCCCATCTGGCGCGTCAGCGCCGCGTCGACGGCATCGGCCAGCGCCGCGCTGTCGGTGACGAGCACGCTGGCCGCCAGCACATCGTGTTCGGCCTGGCTGATCAGGTCGGCCGCGACATGCACCGGATCGGCGGTGGCATCGGCCAGAATCGCGATCTCGGTGGGCCCGGCCTCGGCGTCGATGCCGACCAGGCCGCGGCACAGCCGCTTGGCTGCGGTCACATAGATGTTGCCCGGCCCGGTGATCAGGTCGACCGGCTCGAGCTGAGCGCCGTCGGTGTCGAGGCCGCCGTAGGACAGCAGGGCCACACCCTGCGCGCCGCCGACCGCCCACACCTCGTCGACGCCGAGCAGTTGCGCGGCGGCCAGGATCGTCGGGTGCGGCAGCCCACCGAACTGCGCCTGCGGCGGCGAGGCCACCACCAGCGAGCCGACGCCCGCCGTCTGGGCGGGCACCACATTCATCACGACGCTGGACGGGTACACGGCATTGCCGCCGGGTACATACAGCCCGACCCGCTCCACCGGAACCCACCGCTCAGTCACGGTGCCGCCGGGCACCACCTCGGTGGTCTTGTCGGTGCGCCGCTGATCGGCGTGCACCTTCCTGGCTCGCGCGATGGACTCCTCCAGCGCGGCGCGCACCGCCGGGTCCAGCTCCTCGAGCGCCTTGACCAGCTCGTTCGCCGGAACTCGCACGCTCGCCGGAATCACACCGTCGAACTGTTCGCTGTATTCCAGCGCCGCCGACACACCACGATCCCGGATCGCCTCCACCACCGGCCGCACCTGATGCAGCACCGAGTCGACGTCGACTCCTCCGCGCGGCAGCGCGGCGCGCAGCTCGGCAACGGAAGGAGTGCGACCGCGCAGATCAACGCGGGCGAGCTCGATGCGGGATGTCATGTGGTGTCGATCCTTGTCCTCAGCTGAATCCGCAACAGGAAAGTTGCAGCTACCAGCCTATCGTCCGGACGCCACCAGTTATCCGCGCGGTCCGCCCACCCCGGCTACCCTGCGGCGCAACTCGGCCACACCGTCACCGGTCAGGTCGTCGATCGGCGTACTCAGATCCCCGCGGCGATCCGGGTGTCGCTGTCGACGAGCAGGCGGCCACCAGATTTGATCACGTGCAGGGTCATCTTCTTACTCTGGCCATCGACGACGAGGCTGGCCAACTGCACGTCGAGCGAGCCGTCCGAGTTGGCGCCGTCCGAGGAAAGAGTCCGGAAGTCGTCGACCCCGTGCGTGCTCCAGTACTGATGGAAAGCCGCCTCAGTGCCGTACAGCTTCTGCGCCGCAGGCGTGAGCAGGGACCACGAGTCGGACGCCTTGTCCTTGGTGAGGTTGTTATAGAAATCTACGACCAGCTGGTATGCGGGAGATTCGTCTACCTTGCCCTGGCTGGCTGTCTTGCCAGGGGTGCCGACCGAAGCACTGGTGCTCGGCTTCGCCGACGCGCTCACCGACGGCGTATTCGCCTGTGCCGGTGACTGTGTCGAGTCTTCCTGGGTCATCGCGACGATGATCAGGCCGACGATCGCGATCACGGCGCCGATGGAGGCGCCGACGAGCACGGCCTTGCGCTTGCCGCCGGACTGACGTGGCACGGGGCGCGGCTGGGCCGCGGTGCGCGGATGGGTCGCCGTGTTCTGCTGCACCGGACGGGGTGCCGGGCGCGGGGCGGGCTGTGGGCGGTGCCGGGGTTCGGGCTGGTGCATCGGGGCGTGCGCCGGAGGAGTCAGGGCACGGGTTGCCGATTCGGCTGCGCCGTTGTTGTGGCGACGGCCGAAATGCTCACTGGCCGGGACGAATCCGACCGACACCGGCGTCGGGCCCGAGTCGGCGAACGCGGCGAGGTGGTCTAGCGCCATGCGCATGGTCGGGCGGTCCGCCGGTTCCGGGCTGAGCAGGTCGAGCAGGAAATCCGTTGCCGGACCGGCGTTTCGCGGCTCGCTCACCTGGCCGTTGGCGGCCGCGTAGAGCACCGCGAGCGGGTTGGCGTTCGCACCGTAGGGCGGCTCGCCTTCCAACGCATGGAAAAGGGTTGCGCCCAAGGCGAATACGTCCGAGGCTGGGGTCGGGTCGGCGCCGCGGGCCATCTCGGGAGCGAGGTAGGCGGCGGTACCGCAGATCAAGCCGGTCTCGGTGAGGGTGGCATCCCCTGCGGCGCGCGAGATACCGAAATCGGTGATCTTCACGGTGCCGTGGTCGTCGAGCAGAATGTTGCCCGGCTTGACGTCGCGGTGCACGATGCCCGCCTGGTGCGCGGCGATCAGCGCGGACGCGACCTGCTCACCGATCCGCGCGACCTGGGTCAGCGGCAGCACGCCCTGCGCCGAAAGCACGCCGGCCAGGCTCTTGGATTTCAGGTACTCCATCACCAGACACGGGTCGCCCATGTGCTCAGTGATGTCGAAGACGACGATCGCGTTGGGGTGCTGGAATCGAGCGGCGTTGCGCGCCTCGCGAATCGCGCGCTGCCGCACCACGTCCCGCTCGGCCTCCGGCAGGCTCGGCTTGATATGGATCTGCTTGACGGCCACCGACCGCTGCAGGCGCTCGTCGATCGCACGCCAAACAACGCCTGTGCCGCCGCTACCAATCCGCTCGACCAGGCGGTAATGCTCCGCGATCAACTGACCGGTATCGATGGCGCCTACTCCGAACCTTCTCGAAATCGTGACATCCCGCATATTGCTTACAGACGCGGTCCGGGGACGAGTGTAGCTGGCCTTAGAACTTCCGTACGCGCCAGCACGGGCATATTCTCCGCCCAGATGGCCGCGGCGACGCTAGCGCACTGCGCGCAGCATCCGTCCGGCCGCCTCGACCGCAGGGCCGGAACTGTTCGCGTCGTTGACGAAAACGGCAAACGCCAGGTCACCGGCGATGCCGACGAACCAGCCGTGCGCGTGCTTGTCGTCGATGAATTCGGCGGTGCCGGTCTTGCCGAGCAAACCGGGAATATCACGCAACTGGGTCGCGGTTCCGTTGGTCACCGTCTCCCGCATCATGGCCTTGACCTGGTCGGCAACGGTGGCTGGCAGCGGCGTCGGCGTCCGATCCGGGGTGCCTGGCATGCCCTTGACGATCGCCGGATTCGGCACCGAGCCGCGCGCGATGGACGCCGCGACCAGCGCCATACCGAACGGCGTCGCCGTCACCTGGCCCTGGCCGATCGCCCATTCCACCCGCTGGGCGGGTGTCTCGGCGGGCGGCACCTTGCCGGTCACGGTGGTCAGGCCGGGTGTGACGTAGTCGACGCCGAGGCCGAGCTGTGCGGCGGCATTCGTCAGCGCGTCGGCGGGCAGTTTCACCGCGAGCGCGCCCATGGTGGTGTTGCAGGATCGGGCGAACGCGGTGTGCAGCGGCACCTGACCGAGATCGAAGTTGTTGTCGTTGGGAATCTTGCGGCCCTCGATGTTCGCTTCACCGGGGCACGGCAGCACCGTGTCGGGCGTGACCGTGCCTGCCTGCAGCGCGGCGGAAACGGTGACCGTTTTGAAGGTGGAGCCGGGCGGATAGAGACCGGTGAGCGCGATCGGGCCTTGCAGGTCGGCGGCGTTGTTCTGTGCCATCGCAACAACATTCCCGGTCGACGGCTGCAACGCGACGATCGTCGCCGGCTGGGTGATCGGCGCGAGCGCCGCCTCGGCCGCGTGCTGCAGATCGATGTCGAGGGTGGTCGTGAGGTCGGTGGTCGGCTTCGGATCCTGGCCGCCGACCCGCTGGGTGCCGTCCGGGGTCTGCGCGCGCACCGCCCAGCCCGCGTTCGCGTCGGCGTTCTGCTGCCACAGCTCGGTGAGCCCCGAAAGAGTCGGCGCGGCAAGGGTTTTGTCGGTGACGAGCAAGCGTGTCTGCGGGGCGAGGGTGACGCCTGCGATGGCCGCGAGCTGCGTCTGGATCGGCGCGAGATCGGCGTCGCGCAGGCCGATCGGCCTGATCGGCTTGCCTTGCGCCGCAGCGAGTTCGCTCTGCAGCGAGGCCGCGGTGATGCTGGGGTCGACCGGCCCGAGCAGCGCGGCGAGCGCCGCGGTGTCGGCGCCTGGACTCACGTCGACCAGCGTGACCACCTGCTGGGTCATCAGGTCACCGCCGCTGGCGTCGAGGATGCGGGCAGGCTGCGGGTACACCGGGCTGTAGGTCAGCGGGCCCGCGCCGAGGCCGGGCGCGACCGTGTCCGGATTCCACTTCACCTTCCAGCCGCCGTTGTCGCTCGCAGTGCCGGTGGTGGTGTAGGTCCACTCGGATTTGCCGTCCTTGCCGAGCTTCCAGGTGGCGGCCAACGTGAAGGTGTCCTTCTCGATCGAGCGCACGTCGAAGCGCACCTCCTTGCCGAGCCCGTCGTAGAGCTTGCCAAGGACGGCCGAGGCCAGCGCCGGATTGTCGGTGAGCGCGGCGGCCGCGGCGACATCGTCGCGGTTCAGCGCGTCGGCGAACTGGCCTGCGACCGTGTCGGGCTGGTCGGGGCCGGAGGAGCAGGCGGCGAGCACGAGCGCGGGTGCGGCGAACAGGACGAGGTACTTCCGGTGGGTACGCACCCAGCCGACTGTAATGGTGCCGCGACCATGCGTGCCGCGGCACCGCCGAGCCGTTTAGCTGGGACTGACGAGATTGTTATGCCGCCATGCCCCGTCGACGAGGGTCGCCGCGTCGGTCGCGTCGAGGTCGATATCGAACGTCTCGGCCAGGATCTTCGGCAGGTCGGGCAGTTCGATCTCGCGGACCTCGCTGGTGCCGTCCGGACGCTCCTCGGTCAGCGTGGTTCCGTCGAGCGTCAGATGCAGATCCGGCAGGAACCGCTGCGCGTAGGGCCGGGCGGTGAACGGCGAGCGCGGCGAGGTGGAGACGAAGTGGTTGCCGACCGCGAAGTCGATGCGGTACTGCGGGTTCGTCGTGAAGGTGTAGCGCTCGATCCAGCCTTCCTTGCCGAACTGATGCAGCACCCACAGGTCGTTGTCCAGCTCACCGACCGTGTGCTCCAGCCGGAACCGCCACGCGCCGAGCGCGAATTCGCCGAGGCCGGTGGTCAATTCGAACGGCGCGAGCGGGCCGGAGCCGAAGCCGACGTCGCACAACCACACTCGGTCGTCGTCCTCGGTCGTCACGCGCAGCAGTGCGTGGGTGGCCGGTCGCAAGCCGGACTCTGCACCCATGCTCACTCGCCCGCTCAATGCGGTGATGCCGAAGCCGAGCCGCTCGAGCACAGCCGCGAACAAGCCGACGTTCTCGTAGCAGTAGCCGCCGCGACGACGGCGAACCAGCTTGTCCTGCAACGTTTCCAGGTCGAGCAGGATGGGCCTGCCGAGGATGATCTCCAGGTTCTCGAACGGGATCGACGTGGTGTGCAGGTACACCAGCCGGTGCAGCGTCGCCACGGTCGGCGCACGGTCACCGTCGAACCCGATGCGCGTCAGATACGCGTCCAGGTCCACCTCCGCGCCGTTCCAGTGGTACGCAGGATCCGTCGGCTTCCCCATCTCACCCTCACTTCATCACTCGGTTGCCTCCAACAACTCGCCGGGCACGCACCGTGTTCCCGGCGCCGGTCAGGCCGCGCATTTGGCGTTCGGCGACGCAGGCGGGGCAGTGACGACGCCGCGGGCGACGTCGACCAGGTAGTCGCGATCCGGTCCGTCGGCCGGTTCGGTGCCGAGCAGCAGCCGCTCGACCACGCAGCCGCCCTCGAAGAAGGCCGGGCCGACGCTGTGGTCGCCGGGGACTACAGCGCCGTTCAGGTCGCGGCCGGTGACGATGGTGTACATCGAGGTCGGCTTGCCCGCAGCGAGCAGCCCTGCGCGCATCTCCAAGGTGGTCGGGTACGGGACGACGTCGTCGCTGGTTCCGTGGATGAGGAACGCGCGCCGCACGTCCATCCGGTTGGCCAGCAACGCGGGCGAGCGTTCTAGATACGCCAGCGGGCACACCACCGGCGAGCAACCGCCCGCGTCGCGTTCGATCTGTGCAGGCAGTTTCGGATCGATGATCGACGATCCGAGCCACATCGTGAAATCGTCTGCGGGACCGTAATTGTCGACCCAGTAGTCGAACAGTCCGCGCGGCCCGTGTGCCACCGCGAGCCCGCTCATGATCCCGCCCTGACTCCAGCCCCACAGCACCGTGCGCGCGATCGAGGGATGCTCGCCGCGATACCACCGGGTCGACTCGACGATGTCACGCCACCCGGCCCACAGATTCCATTCGCCGGTGCGCCACACGCTGGTGTCCGAACGCAGATCCATCGAAAGCACGGGCGTCCCGGTGCGCAGCGAGATGGAGGTCAGATACCCCGCATAGTCGGAGGACGCACCATCGTGCCCGTGCACCGCGACAAGCAACGACACGGGCGTGAGATCGCCTGGCGCACACCGGTACGGCTCGTACACCCGCCCTGTCGCCTCCTCACCGTCGACGGTCAGCGACACCGGCCGGACCTCGACCTGTGGCATGCACTCCGCCACAGCGCGTGGCACGACAGCGCTGGTCGCCGCCGACGCGGCCAGCAGACCCCAGATCACGAGCAGTACGCATGCACGCCTCATCGTCGAATAATGACACGCACGTCGGCTATGCCCGCGCGGTCGCCTGCCCGCCCGGCGCGCGTCGTACGACCAGGACGCCACCGGTGATCGCGGCGGCGATCACGACCACCGCGAATGTCGTTGCCCCGCCGGTCATGCCGATGGCATCACTGAGAAAGCCGGTGCTCAGCGGCAAGAGGGCGGCCGGGAGGTATCCGCCGACGTTCTGGGCGGCGTTCGCCTCGGCGAGCCGGTCGGCGGGCACGCTCGCACTGATCGCGGTCAGGCCGCCGAGTTGCCCGAGGCCCTGGCCGATGCCAGCAAGGACCGCGGCGGCCGCGAAGATCGGGAGCGACGACAGCGACAGCGACAGCAGCAAAGTCAGCATGCTCGCGACCGTCGCGCCTGCACCGCCGAGCAGGACGGCACGCACCCGCAGCCGCCGGACGGCGAACTGAATTCCGGTGGCGCCCAGGAACATCGCGAACACCAGTGCGCCCGCGAGCATGCGGTTCGTGGTGCCAAGCACCTGCGCAAGCAGCGAGGGGCCGAGTGAAAGCACGAACGAGGTCCCGGTGATTCCCGGCGCGAACACCGCGATACCGAGCAGCACAGCCGTCCGCCCGCCGGGCGCTACCGCGGGAACCCTGATCCACGGCCCGCGACCACCGGCGCCTGCGGGCAGGTCGAGTCGGGCGACAACCACGAAAGCCGAAGCGAGCACCACGATCTCGACGACGAAGATGGTCACCGTCGGGCCCGGCGCGGTCTCCGCCAGGATGCCGGCGAGCAGCGGCCCGAATCCGGCGCCGAGCACCATCGCCGCCGACGCGGCCAAGGCCGCAAGCCTTTTCCGCTCGGATCCGCCGATGTCGG
This sequence comes from Nocardia altamirensis NBRC 108246, assembly GCF_001612685.1. GTDB lineage: Bacteria > Actinomycetota > Actinomycetes > Mycobacteriales > Mycobacteriaceae > Nocardia > Nocardia altamirensis. Next base: position 52,190 of record NZ_BDAY01000049.1, on the reverse strand, counting down.
TCACCGCCGCCATGCCCGCGGACACCGTCGCGCCCACCGCGATGCCGGTGAGCAGCCGCGCCACCGCGAGCACCGCGACCGAACCCGCGGTGGCGAACAGCACGCACGCGAACATCGCCAAGCCGATCGCGGGCAACAGCACCGGCTTGCGGCCGACCCGGTCCGACACCACGCCCGCGACGAGGAGCGCGCCGAGCAATCCTGCGATGTAGCTGGCAAAGATCGCCGTGAGCACACCCGAGGAGAAGCCGAGTTCGCGCTGCCACACCACATACAGCGGCGTCACCGCGTTGGACAGCACGAAAACCGCGAGCACCGGCCAGGCGGCCAACCACACGATGCCGTTCTTCGGCCGATCCGTGGTCGCGGGCCCCTCCTTCGCAATGAGCGTCGCCATACCATCCTCCTAGTTCGACTTTTCTCGTACTGATACGAACGAAGTCGAACTTAGCATCTAGTACGATAAAATACGTACTGAGCAGTCGAGCCAAGGAGACCCGATGCCATCGGCCACCCGCGCGGCGGACACCGCGGCGCCGGACACCCGCCTTCCCGAACCGGACCGCGCCGACCTGCGGCTCGACCACGTGCTCGCGGCGCTCAGCGATCCACTGCGGCTCACCATGATTCAGAAGCTCCTGCTGGAATCCCCCGACACCGACCGCTCGTGCGGCTGGTTCGGCATCGACCGCCCGAAATCCACGCTCACCCACCACTTCCGGGTGCTGCGTGAAGCGGGCGTGACCAGACAGCAGCGCTACGGGCTCGAGCGCCGCAGCAAGGTCCGCATCGACGACCTCGATGCCCGCTTCCCCGGGCTGCTCGACCTGGTCCGCGACTGGCCAGGGGCCTGATATCGAACCTGTTGCCGCCGAGACTGTTCGGCGTTCGGTCTGCTACCGTCCGGATATTCGTCCTAGTTCGGGTGCCGCGTGCCTGCCCGAACCTTGCTCCGGGAGTCGGTCATGGCCTTCTTGCGCCGCCTGATGTCCAACGCCACCTTGATCAGCACGCTGGTGGAGAACGCGCCGAAGTGGCAGGCGCAGTTGCAGGCCAAGAAGAACGATCTGCGCGGCGGTTCCTTCCGCGACGCGAGCATGGGCATCTGCGCGCTGGTCGCGGCGGCCGACGGCAGCATCGACCAGGCCGAACGGATGAAGGTGGCCAACCTCATCGCCGCCGATCAAGTGCTGCAGAACTTTCCGACCGACGAGTTGCGCGCCCTGTTCGACGACAACTGCAACCGCCTGACCAGCGACCCCGCCTTCGGCCGCGCGTATGTCCTACAGCAGATCGGCAAGGCCGCGAAGAAGCCGACCGAGGCGAACGCGGTCATCCAGATCGGCATCATGATCGGCAGCGCGGACGGCACCTTCGATCAAGCCGAAATCGCCGCCGTCCGCGAGGCCTGCCAGACACTCCGGCTGAACCCGCAGGACTTCGGGCTCTGATCCTTCGATCGGCCGGCCGCACCGTGCGGATCTCGTTCTAGGCGTACGCATGCCGGAAGCGCATTATTCCGGCGAGGGTGCAGGCGGACACCACCAACATCACCATCGGCAGCCAGAACAGTGACGCGCCGACGATGGCGGCGCCGATCGCCGAACCCGCGGCGATGCCGATCTGGAAACACGTGACGTAGACCGCCGAGGCGCGCTCCTGCACGTCCTTTGCGGACCGGATGATCGCCGACTGAAATATCGGAGCTACCGCGGCGGTCGCACCACCCCAAGCGATCATGGCGAGGGTGAGCATGGCGTAACGCACCATGAGGGGTAGGTCGAGCCACCCGAGAAGAAGCCCCAGTGCCGCAAGGCAATAGACCCCGACCATGGCGAATGCCGATCCTTGTGGGCTGGCGTCGTTGTATCGACCGAACAGAACTGTGGCCGCGGCGCCGGCGATGCCGAAGATCGCCAGAAATATCGCGACCGAATCAGCATTTCCCACCACCCGGAAGACGATCAGCGAAAAGTACGTGTACGCCACGAAGTGCGCGGCGACCAGTGTCAAGGTGAAGAAGCAGATGATCCCGGCTCGCACCCATTGATATCGGACGTCGGATCGGCAGTCTTGTGCACGGACTGTGGCATCGACATCGTCAGCGCCGTCACGGATATCGCCAGGAAGCGAGAAATAGAGCCCGACCGTGGTCGCAATCGTGCCGATCGCAAGGATGACGGCGGTCGTGTGCCAGCCGACCATATTGCTGAGCGCAGTGCTCGCGGGAACGCCGACGATAGTGGCGAGCGATACTCCAGCGAAGACAATGGAGGTAGCGAGCCCGATTCTTTCCCGCGGAATGGTCGCGGTGGCAACAGGTATCACCAGCGACCAGAACAGCCCATGAGTCGCGGCCGCCAGCACCCGACTGCCGACCATCTGGTTGTAATCAATCGCCACGGCGGCAAGAAACTCGGAAGCTATCAGGAACCCCAAGGCAAGAAGCATTGCCTGCTTGCGAGATATCCGCGATGCCAATGCAACCGCCGGAAAAGTAGCGGCGGCAGCCACAATCGCGTACCCACTGACAAGCAGCCCGATCTTGGACTCGGAGACCTGCAGATCCGCCGCAATGGTCGGAATGATCCCCACCGGGTACAACTCGAATGTGACGTACATGAACGTAGCGAAGGCAAGCAGCCCCAACTGCGCCCACGTGCGGAGACTGAAAACAGTCGCGACCGCTTCTTTGTAACTGTTCACCAATGACGCTTTCGGATAGATCCAGGATCGTGTCGAATATTGTTGACGGCGTGGCCGTCTGGTCACGTCATCGTCATCCCACCGCTGACATGAACGGTCTGCCCAGTGATGTCGGCAGCCTCCCGTGAACCCAGGTAGGCCACAGCGGCGGCGATGCGATCCGCGGCCTGAAACCTGCCCAGCGGGATGGATCCGAGGGTCCGATCGCGCACCGCACCCGGTGTCTGATCGAGTATTTCCGACTGCCGAAGAAAATCGGCTTCGATAAGATCGGTTTCGATGATGCCCGGGCAGACGGCATTGACACGTATGCGGGGCGCCAGCTCCTTGGCAAGCGATTTCGTCAGACCGAGCAACGCGGCCTTGCTCGCCGAATAGTGCGAAACCAGAGGTTGTCCTTGATAACCAGCTTGGCTGGATACATTGACGATGTTCGCATCGTCCGCGAACATCATCCGAACGCACTGCTGGGTAAGCAGGAAGGTTCCTCGAAGGTTCACCGAAAGCACGGTGTCGAGCTCCTCGAGTGTGATATCCGTGAAGCGGTTGATGGTGGCCGTTCCTGCGTTGTTTATCAAGACGTCCAGCGGGCTTCCGGCACAACCGATTTCGTCGGTCATCGCACGGATCAAATCCGGGTCGGACAGGTCGCAGGCCAGACCTTGAACGTGCCCACCCGTTGCGGCGGCCAACGAATCGGCTGCCAGGCCAACGGAATCGATGTCACGCCCGGTGATGGTGACGTGCCCGCCCTCGATGGCGAGCCGCTCGGCGACTGCGTGGCCGATTCCACGTGTGCCGCCGGTGACCAGACAGCGCAACCCCTCGAATCGACGCGGCATTGTGCCAGGCATACTATTCATTACTCTTTCTCTCAACGGAGCGTTCCGGCGGGCGCGCGCAACAATGATTCGAGCACGCGCAGCGGTCGGCGCGCGTCGGACCAGGGAATGTCGAGGATCAATTCGTCGAATCCGATATTGCGCGCCACATTCGCGGCCGCATGAATCTCGTTGTCGGTGCTGCCCGCACAATTGAGCTTTACCGCCGTGCGGAATCCAGCGGGCCGCCGAGTGCCGATCGAACGAAGATCGGACGCCAGCCTCGCGGAGCCGATGCCGTCGACCCGGACAGCCGCCAGCCAGCCATCGCCAAGGGCGACGGCCCGGTTCCGAGCGATACGGCTCATGCCTGCGACAAGCACCGGCGGACCGCCGACCTGATGCGGCGTCGGGTACATGAGAACATCGGGCGGGATATGGGTGTAAATGCCGTCGAAGGGCGCGACGTCGCCGCGCCAGCACGCGCGCAGGACCCGGATGTCCTCCTCCATGCGGAACCCACGATCGTGGAAGCTGTATCCGAGTAGTTCCATTTCATCGGAGTGCCAACCGGCGCCGACACCGAGCGACAACCGACCGCCCGACAGCACATCGACGGTGGCGGATGTCTTCGCCAGTTCGATCGGATTACGTTGCGGGAGTATCAATGCCGCTGTGCCGAGCCGGATGGTGGCCGTGCTCGCCGCGACGTGCGCGAGCACAGTCATTGCCTCCAGCTGCGGGGCCGCCGGATCCCAGTCGATGGTTCCGTCGGTGCTGTATGGATACGGCGAACTGGGATGCCTGACCATTGCGAGGTGATCATTCACCCACAATGAGGCCGCTCCCATGTCCTCGGCTTCGCGAGCCAGGATCGGCAAGGCCGGACTTCGCGACGTCGAGACCGCTGCCGGCAGCGCCAGCCCAACCTCCATGCTGATTTCCTCCTGTCGAGTGCCGTTTTATCGTTCGTCCCACGACCGGCACGGCCCGAATCGGCGGTACGGCGTGTGTTTTTCGTAAGGCAGCTGTGCGGGGAGCTGGATGAGCTCGAGTTGCATGCCCCATGGGCTCAGGAAGTACACCCACCGGTCCCCTGCGATCGGACCGTGCTCAACCGCCTTCGGATCGCCGAGCACGCGGACTCCGTCTTGGCTGCGGAGATAGTCCGTCGCAAGATCGATGTCGGTGACGAAGAACGCGAGATGGTGTCCACCGATATCGCTGTTGCGCGGCATGGTCTTGCGCTGATCCGGCGCCCGATATTCGAACAGTTCGACATTCAGTGTCGGCCCGAGGCGGAGTGCCGCGATATCGGCTTCGGACTCGGGATGCACATTCAAGGCATCCGTCATCCACGTATCGCCGATGGACCGAACCGTCGGCTCCCGATACAGCAGTTCGGCGCCGAGAACGGTGACGAAGAAGTCGATAGCCTGCTGCAGATCGGGAACGGTGTAGGCGACATGATCGACGTTCACCGCGGTGGGGATACCGCCGCCGGGGAGCTCTCGGTCGGAGGTCGCGTGCTGCGATTCGGTCATCGGACGATGTCCCGTCCGAGCGGCTCGTCCGCGGGGAATTCCATGCACGGCAAGCGCGGGGGCAGGCTGCGGGCAACGGTGTCGGACAACGTGACGATCGCGAGTAGGTGAGTGATATCAGTAGCCGACAGCTTCACCTCGACACCGGGCGGCACGAGGGCTAAATCGTTGTCGCCCAAGCGATGCCGAACACTGCCGTCAGGACCGAGCATCCGGCAGCGTCCGCGGATGACGTACCACACTGTCGCCACTCTCGCCGGCGGGCAAGTGGTCAGCTCTGCCCCGGGGTGCAGTACGAGATGATCGATGGATTCGCATTCACTGAAAAGCATTCCGCGCCGCGCCAGTGAGCGCCATTCCCGCGCAATGCCTTCCGGTCCGGACACTGTGGTTGCCGATCGGAGCGTGGTGACGATCATCGGGTCGTTCCCCGAGACCCGCGGTGCACCGGTCGAAATACCGCGGACACCAACTCCATCTCGTCGTCGGCCCCGACCTGCAGGCTTTCTCCCAGCGAGGTGGTCACTGCCGTTCCAGCCGAAATAGGTAGCGCCGCCACCGATTCACTGCTGGCATAGCCACATCCGCCGAGGACGAACACCACATGCTCGGCTCCGTCGCCGTCGAAGTGGATCGACATGCCGGGCTCGACGGTGTGTCGAGATATCTCCCGCAGTGCGCCCTCCAGGGTGGGACGCGGGTCGACTTTCCCACCTTTGTCGAGTCTGACGATCGAGGTGAGCCCCGGCGGTTCGGGGTTGGCTGCCATCGGATTCCATTCCTTTCCCGCGTTGGCCAGTTCGACGGTCCGCGCAGTCGTGATCTCGATCGTGAGCCAGGCAAGGTCGGTCTCCCCGACGTTGCGCAGCGAATGGGTGGCGCCGAGACCGGTCAAGACGACATCCCTGGCGCGAACAGGATGGGGTTCGCCGTTCAGGGTCATCAGACCGGAACCGCTGAGCACCAGGTAAACCTCCTCGGTGCGGCTGTGCCGATGTTCCCCGCTGAGGCCACCCACCGGAACGCATGCCCACTCGACCGCCTCGTAGGTGCCGGTCAAACCATGTCCGTTGACGATCGAATGCCATTGCGTGCGACCAGCGGCGCCGTGCACTCCGTGGACCTCGGAAGGACAGCCGAGGCTGGCAATCGACAGTTCACCCGGCATCGAATTCGGCTCCTGCCGCTGGATCCGCGCAGCCCGAGTGGACGAGAATGCTGTTGTGACAGTTCATGATTCACCGACTCCCGACATACTGCCCGGAGAGCACGTCGTACAGTTCCGTGTACCGCGCGAATTCTTTGTCGACAACGAATTCGTCGCGGCAGCGTCGACGGGCCGCTCGCCCCAGGCTGCGTGCCACCGTGTCGTCGGCCAGGAGCACAGCAATGGCCTCGGCACATTCATCGATGTCGGCGGGATCGATGAGCAATCCCTCGACCCCTGACCGAATCTGGCTCCGGATACCGCCGACCCGGCTGGCGACGATGGGTTTCGCCTTCCACATGGCTTCGGTGACCGTGAGCCCGAAACCTTCCTGCAGACTCTTCTGGACGACCACCGTCGCCCGTCTCTGCAGTGCATTCACGATCCGGGCGTTGGCGACCGAATTCTTCAGCGACAGCGTCACCAGGTGACACCTGCGGCGTAGCTCGACGGGAAGTTCTTCCCACGCCGTGCGCACCGCGTGATAGATCTCGGCGCCCTCCGGATCGTCGGGAATATCTTGCGGATCGGGTCCCGCAAGGACCAGGTGCGCCTCATGGCCTCGCGAAGCCGATAACGCAAACGCGTCCAGCACCCCGCGCATGTCTTTGAGAGGATCCCACCGTGACACCTGGAGAACGACTTGCGCATTGCGCGGCAGGTGTTCGATCTGTTGCACTGCGGCCAGACCTGATGCTACGAATCCATCATACAGACCTATATCGGCCAATATGCGATCGATATCTCCAGTCCCGAGAAACTGATTCTTCGCACTGTGTGGATCAATCGCAGGAGGGATGATCATCGTCGACATGGCCGCCATGTCGGGTGGAATGTAGGACGGCACCGAGAACGCGCAGGGCATACTCTGCCGAAGGTACGGTTGCAAGAAGAGCCATGCTTCATCGAGCGAGCTGCTGCTGGTAGTCGTACCGATATGACACCGCCATGCTGTCGGTATTCCTGCATCTATCAGATGCGGTGCCATGCCCAGCGTCTGCGGATCGTGCAAAACGCAGATGTCCCCTGGTTCAACGTACTGCAACACGTGCCGCGCCTGCGATTCCGTAGTCCGCTCGTAGCGGGAGCTGTCTGCGGCTCCGAGCCGGCCGAAGGAATCGACGCTGCCGTGGAGCCTGTGGTGCAGACGCTTTGTCAGTGCAAAGAATTCGGGATCGGCTTCAGTCGCCAGCCATCGGGCGGGCACTCGGTTGCGCCGATGCGCACCCATCGTGGCAACAAGCAGTTCGGCAACGCCACCACCTCGCGCCGTACTGTTGACATGCCACACCGTCGGAATTTCGCTGGCGGCTGCTGACAAACTCGCTGTCGTTTCGACGCTGTCCGGAAATACTTCGTTGACCGTGCCGGTCATATTCGTCCCCCATTTCAGTGTGCTCCGAGCCCGACGCCGAACCAATCGGGAAGAGCTATCCTGCCGCGACAGCCGCAATTCCCCTGGCTGCTGTTTGCAGATGATGGACGCCTGCCTGCAGCTCCCCAGCGGTCACATCGTTGACGAATCGGTGCCGGCCTATGCCGACGGGCAGCGGCAGCCTCTGCCTGCCGTCGCGGTGGCGGACGGTCTCCGCGAGCGCCTGCTCGAGGATGCCAGGCTGCGTAAGCACGTCGTTCCAGAGTGGCAGGCCCAAGGTTGCCATGACGGCATAGATTCGATCGGCCTCCGACGGCGTGACGTACCCGCGCAGCAGCGCGATGGCGGTCGTGAGGGCCATGTCGATGCAGACTGCTTCGCCGTGCAGCAGCGCAGGCAGGGTATGCATCTCGATGGTGGGACTGAACGTATGCCCGTAGTCGACGCAGCGTTCCAGGTCCGCTTCCCACAGGTTGGGTTGCAGTTCCTCGAGCATCAAATGGATGGAGTCGGCAATGATGCTGCGGGCCGCTTCGTCCAAGTTCGGTGTGCTGCCTTGGAACTGGTCGAGCCGTACGTCACGGCCGCTGGACTCGAGAAGAACGAACAGCTCTTCGGACTTGATGAGCGCCATCTTCAGTATCTCTGCCAGACCGTTGCTGATGTGACGGTCGGGAAGCGTGCGCAAGAACATGCGATCGAGGAGAGTCATCGTCGCAGGCGCGTAGGTGCCGAGCCGGTTCTTGCCCAGTTGGTAGTTGATCCCTGTCTTTACGCCGACTCCGGCGTCGACGAGTCCGATCAGGGTGGTCGGGACCCGAATATAGGGCGTGCCGCGCCGGAAAATGCTGGCTGCGAAGCCGACAACGTCGGTAAGGACCCCACCACCGACCGCGATGACGGGCTCACGGCGACGGTCGATACCGAACTCGTCCATCGCATCGAGCACGTCGACGACTGAATCCCACCTTTTGACGGTCTCGTTCGCAGCGACCGGAACGATCTTTGCCGCGATATCGTTGCGCAGGCAGAAACTCCTGAGCTGTTCGCCGTAGATTCTTTCCACTGTGTCGTCGATGACGATCAGCCGACGCGCCCCGACCCCCAGGCATTCTTTCAAATCACTGTCGATAGGCAGATCGACGGTGTCGAAAAGATTATCGACGAGCCGCACTTTGTATTCGACCTGTTTCACGGCCTCAACAGTCCATGTGTGCGTACTGCCCGTCACACAGCTCAATCCGTGACGGTAGTGTAGTGTGCTCCGCATTTAATTACCAAACTTTCGTCGTAGAGCGCTTCGACGGAAGGTCACGCATAGAAATGGCATGCCAAATAGCATTGGAACTATGCCGCTTCGATTCGATATCGAGTTCTCACGCACGTGCCCCCGGCTTATCTGAGCAATTCTCGATCGAATACCGCTGAGTAACTTGTTGATCCCCCTAGGACGCATCACTTACAAGGGGAATCTTACCGACCGGAATCAAACCGTCAAGCGGAGTGATCGGGATTACATCACGCACGGTCCACTATGAAGGTTGCAGCGTGTACGCGTACTTTGTGCACCTTTTCGCGCTACCAGGTTTTGCAATTCGCGGCTCGATGTAGTAAGTCGAACGACATCGGGATGTGCAATTCTGCTGTTCCGTGAGTGACTAGGAACCGTGTTCGCAATTCGACACCGGCTGGTGGGGCACTAGACTTTCGCCTATGCGTTCGATTGATGTTGCCGAGCGGCGGGCCAGGCTCGCGGTCCGGCATCGGCTCACGCCGGCTACCCGGGCTGATCAGGTCACCGAGATCGCGCGGTCGCTGGTCGCGTTGCATGCGACCGATCCGGCGACGGTGTTTCTTTCGGTCGGGGCGCGTAGCGACACGCTCACCCCGCCCGATATCGAGCGGGCGCTCTATGACGACCGCACGCTGCTGCGGATGCTGGCGATGCGGCGCACCATGTTCGTCGTCCCGGTCGGGCTGGTGCCGGTGCTGCAGTCGTCCTGCGCGGAGGCGTTGGCGCACAAGCAACGTCGCACCTACGGCCGGTATCTGGAGCTGGAAGGCATCGGCGACGGCGATGTGCAGAGCTGGCTCTCGGCCGTGGAAGCCGAAACCCACGATGCGCTGCTCGCCAAGGGCGCGGCCACCGGTGCACAGCTGAGCAAGGAAGTGCCTCGGCTGCGCACGCAGGTGAATCCCGCGCCGGACAAGGCGTATTCGAAGCCGACGAACATCACGACCTGGGTGCTGGTCACGCTCGGCTGTGAGGGCCGCATCGTGCGCGGGCGCCCGAACGGCAGCTGGTCGAGCAGCCAGTACACCTGGTCGCCGATGGAATCCTGGCTGGCCGACGGTGTTCCGGCGATCCCCGCCGAGCAGGCGCGCGTCGAATTGATCCGGCAGTGGTTGCGCGCGTTCGGCCCCGCGCCGGTCTCCGACATCAAATGGTGGACCGGCTGGACGCTCGGCGAGGTGCGCAAGGCGCTCACCGACCTCGAGCTGGTCGAGGTCGATCTCGGCGGCAGCACCGGGCTGCTGCTCGCCGACGACACGGAACCCGTTGCGGCGCCGGAGCCGTGGGCCGCCCTGCTGCCCGCGCTCGACCCGACGCCGATGGGCTGGCAGTCCAGGGACTGGTATCTCGGCCCGCACGCGCCGATCCTGTTCGACCGCAACGGCAATGTGGGGCCGACCATTTGGTGGGACGGCCGCATCGTCGGCGGCTGGGCACAGCGCAAGGACGGCGAAATCGTCTATCGCCTACTGGAAGACGTCGGCGCCGACGCCATCGCGATGATCGAAGCCGAGGCAGCGAAGACCGGCGCATGGTTCGGCGACGTCCGGCCCATCCCCCGATTCCGCACTCCGCTGGAGCGCGAACTGACGGCGTGAGCCGCTGTGCTACATGTCGAGCCCGAGATCGAGCACACGCACCGAGTGGGTGAGCGCACCGACGGCGAGGTAGTCGACACCGGTCCTTGCGTAGTCGGCGGCGACCTCGAGGCCGAGCCCACCCGAGGATTCCAGCTTGGTGTTCGGCGCGACGGCGTTGCGCCGCTGCACGGCCGCCTGGGTCTGCCACAGCGGGAAGTTGTCCAGCAGCACCAGTTCCACGTCCTCGGCGAGCACGGCGTCCAGCTGTTCGAGGCTGTCCACCTCGACCTCGCAGGCGATGTCGGGCGCCAGCGCACGAACCGCCCGCAACGCCGCGACCACCGAACCCGCGGCGACGACATGGTTGTCCTTGATCAGCGCGGCGTCGCCGAGACCCATGCGGTGGTTCACGCCACCGCCGAGGCGGACCGCGTACTTCTGCAATGCGCGCAGCCCGGGCAAGGTTTTGCGACTGTCCCGGATCTTGCAGTCGGTCCCCGCGACCTCGTCGACCCAGGCGGCGGTCGCGGTCGCGATGCCGGACAGGTGACAGACCAGGTTGAGCATGGTGCGCTCGGCGGTGAGCAGTCCTCGCGTCGGTGCGACGACGGTCAGCACGGATTGCCCAGGGGCAACCCGGGTTCCGTCGGCAACCCGCCCGGTGACCTCGTAGTTCCCCGCGCCGATCACCTCGTCCAGCACCAGCAGACCCACGTCGAGCCCGGCCACCGTGCCCGGCTGCCGCGACACCACCGACGCTTTCACCACCGCGTCGGCGGGCACGGTCGCCGCGGTCGTGATATCCGGCCCGTACCGCAGATCCTCATCGAGCGCCGTCCGGATGAGCGTCAGCACCTCATCCCGATCGAGCCCACTATCCAGACCCATCAACTCACTCCTCAGCTAGATACGCGCGCAACCACGCGCCCAGTTCGTCCACGAGTGGCACACCATGGAGAGGCCTTCTCGCACTTTGCCGCAGCCATGTGCCACTCGTCGGTCGGCCTGCGACTGTTCGACTGCATACGCTCGCTCATGACGCCGCCTGCGGGCGTCCGCGCTCGTCGAGGGTGAGCGAGATGCTGTGGCGGAGGCGAGGATCGGCGTCGGGGTGGTCGGATCGGGTGTGGCAGCCGCGGCTTTCGGTGCGGGCACCGGCGGCTAGCAGCAGAGTTCGGGCGGCCAAGGTGAGTGCGGCGTCTTCGATCCCCGCGATCCGTTCAGACAAGGTCGACGCGGTGGTCGACGGTGTGACCGCGTCCGCCAGTCGCTTGAGCGCCTCGGCGAGGCCTGCGCCGTCCCTGACGACGGAGGCATGGGTGGTCATCAGCTCTTGCAGCACGTCGCGGTCCACGTACTCGGTTGTCCGGGTGGACACTTCGGTGACGCGGGTGTGCGCACCGAGCCGCTCGGCCGCCGCGGCGCCGACCCGTTCGCCGACGACGAGACCCTCCAGCAAGCTGTTGGACGCCAATCGGTTCGCACCGTGCAGTCCGGTGCGTGCGACTTCACCCGCGGCATAGAGGCCGGGCACGGCGGTGCGGCCCGAGGTGTCGGTCACCACGCCACCGCATTGATAGTGCGCGGCCGGAGCGACCGGGATCAGGTCGGTACTCGGATCGAGGCCGGCCGCCAGACAGGAGGCGGTGATCGTCGGGAACCGTTGGGCAAAGCCATCGATCGCCCGCGCATCGAGATAGACGTGATCGGTGCCGAGCGCGCGCATGCGAGCGGCGATGGCCCGCGACACCACATCGCGCGGCGCCAGATCGCCGCGCGGATGGATGCCGGCGGTCACCGAATCTCCTTCGGAGTCAACGAGGATCGCGCCTTCGCCGCGCACCGCCTCGCTGATCAGCGGCCGCCGCCCGACGCCGCCCGGGGTGTACAACACGGTCGGATGGAACTGCACGAACTCCAGGTCGGACACGCTCGCGCCGGCCCACAGCGCGAGCGCGATGCCGTCGGCGGTCGCGCCGGGCGGGTTGGTGCTCAGCGCGTACAGCTGGCCGAGACCGCCGGTGGCGAGCAGCACCGCAGGCGCGTGCACGACACCGAACCCTTTGTCGGACACCGCGAGAACGCCCTGCACACCGTTGCCATCGGTCAGGATCTCGCACGCTGCCGCGCCGAACAGCACCGGCAGCCCTGCCGCGTTCAACGCCCGCTGCACTTCGGCACCGGTCGCGTCGCCGCCCGCGTGGATGATGCGCCGCGTGCTGTGCCCGCCCTCGCGAGTCCGCGAAATCTGCCCGTCCCGGCCCAGATCGAAGACCGCGCCCAGGTCGGTCAGCGCCGCCACCGCGGCCTGTCCGCCTTCGACGATGGACCGGACGGCGGCGGCGTCACACAGCCCGGCACCGGCCTCCACCGTGTCCTGCACGTGGGATTCCACCGAATCACCGTGCGGCGCAACGACAGCGATCCCGCCCTGCGCGTACTGCGTCGAGGTGTCGGTGGCGCCGCCTTTACTCAAAGTCAGTACCCGCAGTCCTCGCAAGGACGCGGTGCGCGCCGCCGTCAACCCGGCAACACCGCCACCGATCACCACTAGATCGGCGTCGGCTTCCCATTCGATCGACATGTGGGTCATCTGCTGACCCCTCTCTGTGCGTTCGCGACACGAGCAGGCGTAACGCGGCCGACCGGCGATCGGGCCCTACCGCTGCCGATCATCACGTCGGCCCCGGTGTCTCCATCGATCGATATCGGAGTCATCCGCACACGCCTCTCTGCGCGTTCCACGGCGAAAATCGTTGACCGCGTGGCCGTCCCGGCTGCACCGGGCCGACCGTACCGCTCGCGTTCCCGCCGACTAACTGTCCGACCACCGCCACCAGGGCAGCGGTCGGGTCATTCACCACCGCCCGGACTGCCGATCTCGATCATGCGTTGTACCGAGTTGCGGCCGCGGGCTGCGGTTTCGGGGTCGACGTGGACCTCGTCCCGGTTCTCGACCAGGCAGCGCAGTAGCGCAGCGGGGGTGATCATCTTCATGTATTTGCACGAGGCCCGGTCGTTGACGGCTTGGAAGTCGATGCCGGGGGCGGCTTTACGCAGCTGGTGCAGCATGCCGATCTCGGTGGCCACCAGCACCTGCGTCGACCCACCCGCACGGCGTTCACGTACCTCACGGGCGGCGTCGATCATCCCGCCGGTGGACAGGATATGGACCCGCTCGGCCGGGAACGCACCCTCCCCGGCCAGATACAACGCTGAAGTAGCACAACCACATTCGGGGTGCACGAACAACTCCGCGTCCGGATGGGTGCGGGCCTGCTCGGTGAGCTCCTCACCGTTGATACCCGCGTGCACATGACACTCACCGGCCCAGATGTGCATATTCGCCCGCCCGGTGACCCGTTTGACGTGTGCACCCAGGAACTGATCGGGCAGGAACAACACCTCACGATCGGGATCGATCGAAGCGACCACCTCCACCGCGTTCGACGAGGTGCAGCAGATATCGGTCAACGCCTTCACTTCGGCGGTGGTGTTCACATACGACACCACCACCGCGTTCGGGTACTCGGCCTTCCACGCCCGCAACTGCTCGGCGGTGATCGAGTCCGCCAGCGAACAACCCGCCCGCTGATCAGGAATCAACACCGTCTTGGCCGGGCTCAGGATCTTGGCGGTCTCGGCCATGAAATGCACACCACAGAACACGATCGTGTCCTCAGCCGCCTCGGCCGCGATCCGCGACAACGCCAGCGAATCACCCACGTGATCGGCCACGTCCTGAATCTCGGGCAACTGATAGTTATGCGCCAGAATCGTCGCGTTCCGTTCGCGAGCGAGTCGCTTGACCTCCCGCGCCCACTCCGGGGTCGCCTCGACACCCGTGAACCCTGATGGCCCGTCGAACACCTGTCCCATCAGCGGAGGCGCCAGTTTCGCACCCATCGTCGCCATGATGGCTCCCTTCGTCGTGCGGTCGACTTCATGCCCCGTGCACTTCGCCGATTCGCACCTAACCAGGTTTTCGACTTATAATCGAAAACGTGCCCCATAGTAGCACCATCCACGAAACGCTCACCGCGGTGTTCCAGGTTCGCCGCTTCCCCGCAAACGTCGCCGCAGGTCAACGACCTGCCGACGGCAAAAACACGATCATCGGCCGTTGTCCACCTGGTCAACGGACCGAATTGGCGGTGCTGCTGTGGGAGCGCGCACTCGACCCACAGAAGGGCACCTGGTCGCTCCCCGGCGGCCGTCTTCGCGACGACGAGGACCTCGACACGTCCGCGCGCCGCCAGCTCGCAGAGAAGGTCGACGTGCGCGAGCTGGCCCATCTCGAACAGCTCTCGGTGTTCAGCGCGCCCGATCGGGTCCCGGCGCCGCGGCGCATCGCCTCGGCGTACCTGGGTTTGGTCCCCCTCACAGCAGACCCGCAGCTACCCTCCGACACCGCCTGGCATCCGGTGTCCGCGCTGCCGTCACGGATGTCGTTCGACCACGGCACGGTCGTCGACCACGCGCGCACCAGGCTTGCCGCCAAGCTCTCCTACACGAACATCGCGTTCGCGCTGGCGCCTGCCGACTTCACCATGTCCACGCTGCGTGAAATTTACTGTGCGGCACTGGGTTACGACGTCGACACCACCAACTTGCAGCGAGTTCTGTCGCGCCGCAAGGTGATCACGCCCACCGGCGAGACCCGAGCTCCCGGCCGGGCGGGCGGTCGTCCGGCCGCCGTCTACCGCTACACCGACTCCGGCATCCGGGTCACCGACGAATTCGCCGCATTGCGGCCACCGACCTGACCGACCTACGAATCGATGGTGGCCTTGCGGTGCTTGCTCCCCCGCCGGTACCGCCGCTTGTTCGGCAACGGCTGCGCGGCATTGCTGCGCCGCAACGCATCCCGGCGCCGCCAGGCCACCAGATCCGCGCGCTCGCCTGCCTGCCCGCGGGCGAGGTCCGGCACCGATGCCGCCCGCTTGTCGTCACTCATCCCGGACCTCCCTTCTGCTCTCCGATCGGGTCCGGCCGCCAACGGTACGGGCGCGGACGCCGCCGGACCAGCGAATTTCCGCGCGCTGTCGACAACAACGCCGACCGCGTCGGCTATTCCGGGACCTACCCCATTGTCCGCTCGTAGCCCGCGACCGCGCGAGCCCGTTTCCACTGCGCGGCAAGCGCGGTGAGCTCGTCGATCTCCGCCTCGACGTCGCCGGCGGTCGAGGGCAATGCGTAGGCGCTGCCGACGGGCGCCGCTCCGGCCGATTTGGCGCGACAGGCCTGGGCGAGCCGCACCGCGTAGTCGGCCACCGAATGATCGTCGCCGCGGTCGCCCTCGGTGTACCGCGACAGCGCGTGCAGACAGTCCCTGATCTCGATCACGGTGCGGTGCAACAGGAATCGGCTACCGAGGCCGTCGACGACCGGGTCGCGGTAGACGACTTCGGGACAGACGGCAGTCAGATCCGCCCACAGCGGAAGCAACCGTTTACGACTGCGCGAGGCCTCGTCGAGGCCGAGCCGCGTGGCGACCCGCAGCAGTGACGGCACGGTGAGCCCGAGTGCGATGACGGCGGCTTGATAGATGAGGCTGTCGCGGTCACCCGCGGCGAGCACCGAGGCGAAGATGGTGTGCTCGTTGCGAACCAGGAACACCGCCGCGATCGGCGCCGCGCTGAACGCGATGAGGTGGATCAGCGGGAACAACGCGAGCCCCGCGTGCACCAGATACTCGCGGCCGTCGGGCTGCTTGCGCAGTTCCGCGAGACACACTTTCAGCATCAGGACGTCCAGCCAGACCGTCATCGGCAGCAGCGCCAACCAGAAACCCAGTTGGCCCCAACCGGTGACGTCCTCGATGGCCACTCCACGCGCGCGGGCTTCGGCGCCGCACAGGGACGCGATCAGCGCACTGGCGAGCGCGAGGCAGTGCACGAGCACCGGTCGATAGTTGCGCCCGAGCGCGGCGGCGAAGGTCAGCACATTGAAGCCGACGGCAGCACCCATCAAGATCATCGCGAACTGGAAGTAGAACGCGGGCGACAATCCCGACAGTGACACCATCGCGCCCTGCAGCGTCGGCTCGCGCATGCTGCACGTCAGGGCAAGTATCCCGAGCGCGAAGGTGGCGGCGCGATCGAGGGCCGTCGCGTGAAAGCTGAACACGCGCAAGACAACCAGCAGCCAGAGGTAACCGACCAGCGCAAGTGACAGCGCGGTCGGCCACGACGAGTGCAGCACGTCAGTCGGGGAACATCGTCCGACGGAACGGCGAACCCGCTGGCGCCGTGCGTGATTCGGACATCACCAGCGAGGCGAACAGCTCCGCCTGCCGTTCGGCGGCGTCGTCGTAGTCGCTGCGCTGCAGCACCCGCAGCACGGTATCCGGATCAATATCGGGGAACAGGAGCTCGAGGGTGCCGCGCTGGGTGCGCGCCCCCGCGTCGGGGCCGTGGTCGAGCAGCAGATGCCCGATCTCGTGCAGCACAATATGATCCGCGTGATAACCGGAACTCTCCGCGTCGTACGCGATCACGATGTCCTCGATCTGCTCGACCACCAGCCCGCACGGCAGCCCACTGCGATCGGGCAGCGTCACCAGCCGAATCCGCTTGCCGACCATGCCGGGAATCTGCTCCAGAAAAACGGTGAGATCCCAGGGTTCCGGAACCACCAGCGCATCCCGCATCCGGCGCACCTGCTCGACCATCGGATCGGCGCGTCGTCGCCATATCCGTTCTCGCACGCCGAAAACGGTACCGCAGCAAGCGTTGTTCACCGAGGCTCGTACCGCAGTCGTTACTTCCGAACACTCGTCACAAAAGCAACGATGTGCGGTCAGGCAGTCTTCAGTTGCGGGTTCGGCGGCGGGGCCGTGGTGCGGCGGGTGAGCCGGGACGCGCTCCAGAAGGCCAGTTCCACGAACCAGAACAGCAGCAGAAATGTCTGCACCACGATCACCGGGACGGCCAGGAACACCACGGAGGGCACGGCGATCACCAGCCAGATCGCGATATCGCCGATGCTCGCGCCGCGCAGCCCACTCGCCAATCGCACTGCGGCCCACATCATCCAGCGGCGCGGCAGCGAGACACCGAACTCGTGCAGGCAGCGACGGAAGAGCCCGTCGGCGTCGACCGTGCTCACCACGTCGGTGTTGCGCAGGAAGTCGTGCAGGATGGCGGCCCTGGTGTAAGCGCCGTAGCGCGGCACCAGCCAGACCAGTGCGCGTGGCACGGAGGCGAAGTCGGTACGGAATCCGGCGGGGATCACGAATTCTTCGGTGTCACCCTGGTAGACGAGTGGGTTCACCACTCGCCAGAACTTGGCATCGAGCTCCTCGACGACCAGCCCGCTATCGACGAACGCCACGACTCGTTCCTCTCTGAACGCACAGCGTGTCCCATAATTCTAGGCTTTTCCGGGACGACTGTACTGTCCTGCGGGCAACAGTTCGGCCAACGCTCAGCGACGGGGCCGAGACTCCGGCATCGAACCGGAACCGGCTTCCCTGGCCGGCTCGTACTCACCGTAAGGCAGGGTGCCGCCTGCCGCAGGGTACGGCGACGAGATCGCGTCGTCCTGCGGATACGCGCTGGCCCCGAATGCGCCTGCCCGGTCGTATATTCCGGCCGGTGCGACAATGCCGGTGCCGAGATGCTCGGACGGGTTCAGCGCCGCGAAGAACAGCATGACCAGCGACGCGATCAGCGGCTGCATGATCAGTGCGAGCCAACCGCTCACCTCGACCGGCAACGAAACGAACTGTCCGACCGGCGGATTGTGCGGCCGCGGATGCAACCACTCGGTGACCTGCTCGCCGAGCAGCTCCATCGCCACGGCGCCGAGGACGGACCCGAAGAACACCCCGGCCTGCATCAGCGGCCCGCGCACCGTGCGCCACCGCCACGCGGCCACCGCCGTCAACACACCGACCACCGCGCCGAAGCACAGGAACATCGCCAGCCCGTCGAACTGGTGGGTGCTCTCGCCGGTCAGCAGCGCGCCGCGCCCCTGCTCGACCACGAACAATTGCTCGGTGGGCGCGACCAGTCCCCATCCGATGCCGGCGAGCGCGCTGAACAGCACGGTGGCGACCGCGATCAGCACGGCCGCCCGCGCCTCGCGCCGCAATTGCGCGTCCACTAGCGCCGTTCCAGGCTGGTGGCGTCGATCACGCCGTGCCGGGAGCACTTGGCCCACCAGCCGTCGGGGCTCACCTGCACGACCATCCGTCTGCCGCACTCCACGCAGAAGCGTGGCGGCTCGAGACCGAGCGCGGCGGCTGCGGGCACGGCGTCCTCGAGCCCGGGCACGATCCGCTTGCCGGTGAACGGGTTGTAGCGCTCGTCCATGCCCATGACATTACTCATGGGGCACGTCACGACTACACGTCGCTGCCGCCCGGTTCCGTCGTGCCACGAGCACGCTATGCCTGTGGTTCGCTCGCTGACGCTCGCTCACAGGGTTTCGTTGAGCGCCTTGATCGGCATCTTCAACTCGCCGAGCAAATCGAGATCCGCCTCGGCGGGCCTGCCGAGCGTGGTCAGGTAGTTGCCGACGATCACCGCGTTGATGCCGCCGAGGATGCCCTGCTTGGCGCCGAGGTCGCCGAGGGTGATCTCGCGACCGCCCGCGAAGCGAAGGATGGTGCGCGGCAACGCAAGCCGGAACGCGGCAACGGCGCGCAGCGCGTCGGCGGCGGGCAGCACCTCGAGGTCACCGAAGGGGGTGCCCGGCCGCGGGTTGAGGAAGTTCAGCGGGACCTCGTCGGGCTCGAGCTCGGCCAGGTTCGCCGCGAATTCGGCGCGCTGCTCCAGGGTTTCGCCCATGCCGAGGATGCCGCCGCAGCAGACCTCCATGCCTGCCTCGCGGACCATGCGCAGGGTGTCCCAACGTTCTTCCCAAGTGTGCGTGGTGACCACGTTGGGGAAATAGGAGCGCGAGGTCTCCAGATTGTGGTTGTAGCGGTGCACGCCCATGGCGGCGAGCTGATCGACCTGCTCTTGCGTGAGCATGCCGAGCGAGCACGCGACCTGGATGTCGACCTCGTTGCGGATGGCCTCGACGCCCGCGGCGACCTGCGCCATCAGCCTGGCGTCCGGCCCGCGCACGGCGGCGACGATGCAGAACTCGGTGGCGCCGGTCTTGGCCGTCTGCTTCGCGGCCTCGACCAGGCTGGGGATGTCGAGCCACGCGGCCCGCACCGGCGACTGGAACAGGCCGGACTGGGAGCAGAAGTGGCAGTCCTCGGGGCAGCCGCCGGTCTTGAGGCTGATGATGCCCTCGACCTCGACCTCGGGGCCGCACCACTTCATCCGCACGTCGTGGGCCAGCGCGAGCAGCTCTTCGAGGTGGTCGTCGCTGAGGCGGAGGACCTCGAGGACCTGGTCCTGGGTCAGGCCGTGACCGCGCTCGAGCACCTGTTCCCTGGCGAGTGCGAGAATCTCGGGGTTGCCGGGCGGCTGCGGGGTGGGTGCACTCACCTTCGCCTTGGCCGGGAAGGTCGGTGAAGCGATGTCAACGGGAGCCTGGGTCACTGCGCGAATCCCTTCGTTCGGCCGACGTGGCCGCCCAACTTGAACGGTGTTCAGGCTAGGGTAGTGGTACCAATGAGTCAAAACATCGGTGGGAGGAATTCGGGTGCAGCTGCACAGGGCGGACGTGGTCGCGGGCGCGATCGCGATTCTCGATCAGTACGGCTTCGCCGACCTGACCATGCGCAGGCTCGCAGGCTCGCTTCAAGTGCAGCCGGGCGCGCTGTACTGGCACTTCCCCAATAAGCAGGCGCTGCTCGGCGCGGTCGCGGACAAGATTCTCGCGCCGATGGAGGACCCGATCACCGCGACCGAATGGTCCGGCCAGATCAGCGAACTCGCGCACCGGCTGCGCGACTGCCTGCTCGCCTACCGGGACGGCGCCGAACTGGTCTCGGCCACTTACGCTTCCCGCCTCACCACCAGCAAGGGCCGGGAACGCATGGCGAGCGCGGCCATTCGCGCGGGCATGCCGCGGCACGAAGCCGAGAATGCCTCGTTCACGCTGCTGTACTACGTCCTCGGCCAGACCGTCGACGAGCAGTCGCGGATGCAGATGGATTCGGCAGGCGCGCTAGCCGACGACGAAACCCCCCTCGACAACACCCCCGATCCCACCGCCCGCTTCGACTTCGGCCTGCAACTGTTCATCGCAGGCATCCACCACCTCCTCGGCACCCGAGTCCGCTGAGCTCCTCCGCACTCTGCTGGAGTCGGTCGACCGATCACTGGGAACTGACGGCGGCATCGCCCGAGAAGCCACCGCCATGAGTTCCCACTCGGCGCCGGATTCGCACGCGATCACGCTGACGTCGGGTCGGGTTGTGCCAGGTGGGGGTGGTGTGCGCCGGGGAACCAGCGGTACATGGCAGCGGCGCCGACGGCGGCGGCACCGGCCAGGGCGAGGGCCGAAACACTCAGCAGCGCAACGGCACTGATCGCACCCGCCACGAGCGGTCCGGCGAACATTCCGATGTCGTGGGTCAACCGCCATGCGCCGAGAAACTCGGCCCGGCGGCCGTCCGGGGCCGCGTCGGCGCCAACGGTCATGATCACCCCGTTGCTTACGCCGTTGGCGAGCCCGAGCAGCACGGCGACCGCGCCCAAGCCGAGGATCGACGAGGTGAGCGGCAACACTCCGAATCCGATCGCGAACAACACCATTGCCGGAACACCGACTGCCCGGCTGCCGCGACGGTCCAGCCAGATGCCCGCCGGATAGGACATCAGCACGTCCACCGCGCCCGCAATGCCGAACACCACGCTCGTTGCCGAGGCGCTCAGCCCGATATGCGCCGCCCACAGCGGAAGCACCGCGACCCTGGCCGCCCGTACCGCACCCATCAACAGCGCCGCCGACCCCAAAGTGCCGAGCACTCCGATGTTTTCGACGACCACCGAGCGCAGCGTGTGGCCGCCGACGACCTGGTCGCCGTCCGGCGACGGTATCGCCACCATCGCCGCACCGGAGAGCACCGTGGTGACGAGCTGCAACCACAGCGCACCACTCGGTCCCATCCCGTGGACGAGCACGGCACCGAGGAACGGTCCGCAGAAGTACCCGAGCCGATGCGAGCCCGCCAGCGTCGACATCGCCCGGCCCCGGTCTGCGGCGGGCACCACGGCCACGATGTAGGTCTGGCGAGCCAGACCCCACACCGCACCGGCCGCACCGTTCAGCGCCATCCCGATCGCCAGCATCCACAAGTTCGGCGCGAGGATGGCCAGCAGCACACCGATGACGCCGAGTGCCGAGCCGACGCCGATGGCGCCCCGCTCCCCCATCCGCGCAACGATCCGCCCGGCAGGCAGATCGGCCACCACCATCCCCAGCCCGCTCAACGCGACCAGCACGCCTGCCAGCCCGATCGACGCACCTAGATCCAGCGCGCGCAATGCGTACATCGGAGTCGCCGCGCCGGCTCCCGTGCCGTACAACACCATCGGCACGAACACCGTCCAGGTGAGCGAACGCAGCCGAACGGGCTGGACAGCCTCGGTTTTGACCTCGGCGCTCACCGGTTCGACGCCGGATAGGCGTTGGCGAGTTGCCCAGCGCCCGAGCCGCGTTCGCTGAGCACACCTGTTACCGAGCGCCGCAGCCGTGTCGCCGCGACGGATCGCGCCGCGACACAGCGCGATCCATCGGACATCGTCATGCCGCAGCGCGCGGACCGACTCGAATGGGAAGGGAGATAAGCGGTCTCGCCCCTCACTGTGCTAGCGCGGGGTGGCGGGCGAACCGGCTCTCGGGGCGAGGCAGGCCGAAGTGGTCGCGCAGGGTGGTACCGGTGTACTCGGTGCGGAACAGGCCGCGCTGCTGAAGGATCGGCACGACGGTCTCGGCGAAGACCTCGAGGCCGCCGGGGTAGTACGGCGGCATCACGTTGAAGCCGTCGGCGGCGCCGTTGCGGAACCACTCCTCGATGGTGTCGGCGACCTGTTCCGGGGTGCCCGCGAAGACCCGGTGTCCGCGCGCGCCCGCGAGGCGATGCAGCAGGCCGCGCACGGTCGGCCGTTCCCGCTGCACGATTCCGGCGACGACCTGCAAGCGACTGCGGCCGTTGTCGGTGACATTGCCTGCGTCGTCGAACAGGTCAACGGGGACGTCCCCGTCCAACGGGAGATGCCGCAGACTCTTGCCGACAATGTTCTCCAGTTGCGTCAGACCGTATTCCGGAACCGTCAGCTCGTTGAACTCGCGTTCCAGCCGCTTGGCGGCCTCCTCGGTGTCACCGATGAACGGGCTGATGCCCGGCAGGATCTTCACGTGTTCCGGGTCGCGCCCGAAACCCTGTGCCTGAGACTTGATATCGGCGTAGAAGGTCTGCGCGTCCTCCAGCCGCTGGTGTGCGGTGAAGATCGCCTCCGCGTATTTGCCTGCGAACGAACGACCTTCGTTGGACGCCCCGGCCTGCACGAGCACCGGATATCCCTGTGGCGTGCGCGGCGCGTTGAACGGCCCACGGACCCGCAGGTATTCGCCCGCGAAATCGATCGGGTGAATCTTGTCCGGGTCGGCGTACACCCCGCTCGCCTGGTCGAGCACGATGGCGTCGTCTTCCCAGCTGTCCCACAGCGCGACAACGGCGTCCACGAATTCCCTGGCCCGCGCGTAACGTTCGGCGTGATCGGGGTGCTTGTCCAGGCCGAAGTTGGCGGCGGCCAGGTCCGTGCCCGTGGTGACGATGTTCCAGCCTGCCCGGCCGCCGGAGAGGTGATCGAGCGTGGAGAACAACCTGGCCAGGTTGTACGGCTCGTAGTACGTCGTCGACGCGGTCGCGATCAGGCCGAGATGTGTTGTCGCCGTGGCGATCGCGGTGAGCAGCGTGATCGGCTCCAGGCCGGAGCCCGCGTTGTGCTTGACGTTGGTGCGCAGCGCGGGACCATCGGCGAAGAACACCGCATCCAGCTTCGCGGCTTCGGCGGTGCGGCCGATCTCCTGGTAGTAGGCGGCGTCGTAGATCCGATGCGGCTGGCTGTCGGGATGCCGCCACGCCGCCTCGTGATGACCGGACGGATAGATGAACGCATTCAGGCTGAGCTGACGAGGGCTACTCATGAGGCTTGTTTCTCTTCTTCACGGTGGGTCGGCTGGTCGGCTGGACCGACGCCGAGGCTGGCCAGCAGCAGGGACCGGTAGTTACTGAAAGCCGGATCGCTGTGGTGGCGTGGACGTTCCAGGTCGATGCGCAGATCGACCGCGATGCTGCCCTCGTCGAGCACGAGCACCCGGTCGGCGAGCAGCACTGCCTCGTCGACATCGTGGGTGACCAACAGCACGGCGGGCTTGTGCCTGGCGCACAGGTCCTGCAGCAGCGTGTGCATCTTGATCCTGGTCAGTGCGTCCAATGCGCCGAACGGTTCGTCGGCGAGCAGTAGTTCCGGCTCGCGCACCAGCGAGCGGGCCAGCGCGACGCGCTGCTGTTCGCCGCCGGAAAGCTGTTTCGGCCAGGCCTTTTCGCGCCCGGCGAGGCCGACCTCGCTCAGTGCCGCGCGGCCGCGCTCTGCGGCGTCGGAGCCGGTCAATCCCAAGGTCACGTTCTCGAGCACCCGCGACCACGGCAACAGCCGGGAATCCTGGAACACGACGGCCCGCTCGGCGGGCACGGTCAGCTCGCCGGAGCCTGGCACGTCGTAGTCGAGTTCCGCGAGTGCCCGCAGCAGCGTGCTCTTGCCCGAACCGCTGCGCCCGAGCAGCGCGACGAATTCCCCGCGCGCGATGTCGATATCGAGGTCGCGCAGCACTACCCGCTCGCCGAAGCCGCGGCGCAGCGCACGGGTGCGGACCACGCTCGAGCCGACCGCGCCGCTCAGTCGCCCAATGTCTGTCGCCATGACAGCGCCTTCCTTTCCACCGCGCGCACGGCGAGATCACCGAAAAGTCCGAGTAGTCCATAGATCACGAGCCCGACCACGATCACGTCGATCTGTCCGTAGGTGCGCGCCTGCGTCATCAGGTAGCCGATGCCGCTGGTGGCATTGACCTGTTCCACCACGACCAGCGCCAGCCAGGAGATGGTCACCGCCAGTCGCAATCCGGTGAAGAAGCCGGGCAGCGCCCCCGGCAGCGCGACCCTGCGAATGAAGGCCAAGCGCGAGAGTCCCACCGTCTGAGCGAGTTCCACATATCTGGCGTCGACGCTGCGCAGGTGCGCGTGCGTGTTCAGATAGATCGGGATGGCCACGCTGGTCGAGATGACCAGCAGCTTCATCTCCTCGCCGATGCCGAACCAGACAATGAACAGCGGAATCAGCGCGAGCGTCGGAATCGCGCGCTTGATCTGAATCGGCCCGTCCACCAGCGCTTCACCGATCCGGCTCAACCCCGCGATCAGCGCGAGGACCAAGCCGACCACGACACCGATGCCGAGCCCGATCCCGGCCCGCTGCACCGAGGTGAGCAGATTCGACTGCAGCCTGCCGTCGGAGATCAGGTCACCGGCGGTCTCGGCGACGGTCCACGGCGCGGGCAATGTCTCCGGATCCAGTGTGCCGGAAGCGGATCCGAGTACCCAGGCGACGATCAGCAGGGTGGGCCCGATAGCGACACCGAACGGAATGGGGTGGCCTGGGCCGAGTCGCGGCCGGGCAGGCTTGCGTTTGCCGAGCACGCGCGCCGGTGCGCTGCCGCGACCGAGCCTGCTCAGTACGCCGGCGTCAAGCGTGGCCATCAGCGTTCCTTCGGGGCGAAGGCGGCACCGCTCGCGGTGACCGCCTCGGTGATCGGGGCGTCGAAGCGCAGGTCGAAGCCCTTGGCGGCCTGCACCTTCTTCGGCAACTCGCCCGCTTTGTCGATGGCGTCGATGGTGGCCTGCTGGCGCGCGACGAGCTGCTCATCCAGGTGCGGGAAGGTGAAGGTGCCGAGCGATTCCACGATGCGCTTCGCGTCCTCGGCGCTGACCTTCTGGTTCTCCACGTAGTACCGGCGGGCCCACTCGTCCTGGTGGGTGTTGATCCACTGGTTGGCCCGGATGTAGGCGGCGACCAGAGCCCGAGTCGCGGCGGCCTTGGCCGGATCCTGCACCACGGCACGACGGGCGTACAGGTAGGCGAGCCCTGGATAGATGTCCTTGGTCTGGTCGGCCGGGATCAGGGAGGCGCCCGAAGTCCGCAGGAAGCGAGTGATATTCGGTTCGATGAGCGGCGCGACGTCGACCTGACCGGTGCGGATCGCGTCGGGGAACTCGCCGAGTTGCAGCCGGATCAGCTGCGCGTCAGCGGGTTTGAGTCCCGCCTTGTCGAGTGCCCGCAGCACTGCCGCCTGCTGGGCGGTGCCCTCGGCGTAGGCGATCTTCTTGCCCTTCAGCTCGGCGAGAGTGGTGATCGACTTGCCAGGAGCCACCGCGAGTCTCAAGGCGGTGGTACTGGTTTGATAGGCGGCGATGATGGGCACGTCCTGGCCCGCGACCAGCGCGTGGATCGGTGGCACATCGCCGACGGAGGCGACGTCCGCGGCCTCGGCACGGAACGCCTCCAGAACGGCAGGTCCGCCAACGAAATTGGCGAACTCGACCTTGAACGGGAGCTTGTCGAGCTCGCCGGAGAACCGCAACACCGACTGCAGGCGTTCGGACTGGTCGGCGAGGACGAGCTTGGTGCCCGCCGGAATCTCGGTGGGCAGCGGGGTATCCGCGGCGACGGGACCGCCCGACTTCTCGCTGTTCGAGCAGCCGGTGAGTCCGAGGGTCGCAACGGTTGCCACGGCGAGCAATGCGGCGGCGGTGCGGCCATGGCGGCCGAACAGGGAGGTGCGTGGTCGGTACATACTCGGATTCAAACAAGACAAAACCGGCCCGAACACCGTTTGTCTCAGGCTGGTTCGAACTGCGGTGCCGAGGCGCTAGCGCGGTGCCGCTGAGGTCGAGGTCGCTCGAAGCTGCTGCTGATAGCGCTGCATGAACGGCAGGATCTGCTGTTCGATCACCGTGTTGTACTCGACCGGGCGTTGCATCGGATTGGCATGCCCGGTGTTGCGCGCCAGCACCACCGACAGGGTGCCGTCCACGCCGCCCGACACATCGATCAGCACCCGATGCGAGTACTCGACATCGACAACCCGGTCCCGATCCGGATCCCTCGGGCGAATGAAAACGATGGCGGGCCGCGGCTTTTCGTCCTTGGGCTCGGCGAGTGCGCGCAGGTCACCGGCCGCGCCGCCCGCCACGATCGCGGTGAACTGCGCCTCGATCAGGCCGTTGCTCGCCGCGTTGCGCGAGAAGATCTTCTCGCGCAACACGTCTCTGAGCACGTCACGCAACTCGGCGAAGCGGATGCCGGGCGGGACGCCGTTGCCGCCGTCGGAGACGAACCGGTCCCGTCGCGCGTAGGTCTCCACCGCGATGCGCAGCAGCCGGCTTTCGCGCGCGCCGGGCAGCCAGCCCATCCAACGGACCATGTCCTCGCCCCGGCCCCGGCTCTCCGGCCGGACCGCGTTCAGGTCCACCGGCGTGCAGTCCAGGATCACCCCGACCACGCGGCGGTCGCTATGGAGGTGGATGTGTTTGGCGACCTCGAGCGCGATCACGCCGCCCATGCTGTGCCCGGCGAGCACGATGTTGCGCAACCCCGACAGTTCGGTGGCGCGGATGATCAGGTCGGCGATCACCTTGGTGTCGATACCTTCGTTGTCGTATCGGATCGCCCACACCACACCCATCCGGCGCAGCGCAGGCAATGCGCCCGCGGTCGCGCTGGCGTCGAGCACGCCGAGCCCGACCATGTCCACCACGACGGTGTCCCAATCCTTGGGGTCGACGGGCGGGCCGACGGGCAGGATCGCGGGGTCGGTGCGCGCGAGCCGTTCCTGTTCGGGTTTCACGTCATGGGTCAGGTACTGCGCATAGCCGATGAGCACGGCAACGAGCAGTACCAGCACTCGAACCGCGACGGACCTGGTGCGGCGCAACGTCTTCCACTCATGCCACGGGCTGGTGTCCCGTAGCCGGGCTCTGCGTCGCGCGTCGTCCCAGTCCGCGATGGTGGACGGGTGCCGATCTTGCAGCGGCGACATCTTTTCCACTGTAGGCACGGCTGTGGACGATTGTCATTCCACAACCCGACGATCGGATGAACCGGACCGAACGGTAGAGTTCCGCCGTCCTACCTGGCAGGTGCGGGAATCCGGTGCAATTCCGGAACGGTCGCGCCACTGTGATCGCCGCCCGGCGAAAGTCAGACCTCCCCTGCCGCGATCACTCTGGAGAGGCCGCGACTTGCCTGTGGAGCACCACCGATGACCCGTGTCCGCACGGCGATCGTCCTCCCCGTCCTCGGGGCGCTGTTGGTCTGCGCGATGATCCTCGCCACCGGTTTCGGCGCCGAGACGCTGCCGGTCTCGTCGGTTCTCGAGGTCTTGCGGCACCGCGTCACCGGACAAGCCCCCACCGATTTCGGGCTGGACACCATCGTCTGGCAACTGCGAGTGCCGCGCACAGTGCTCGCCGCGATCGTCGGCGCGGGGCTGGCGCTGGCGGGCGCCGCCATGCAGACGCTGGTGCGCAATCCGCTCGCCGACCCCTACCTGCTCGGTGTTTCGTCCGGGGCAGGCGTCGGAGCTGCCGCGGTCATCACCTCCGGGCTGTTCGCAGGCGCGGGCGTCTGGGCGTTGTCCGGCGGGGCACTGGTCGGTGCGCTGGCCGCCGCGGCGCTGGTGTTCGTGATCGCGGTCGCGCAGGGTGGGCTGACACCGCTGCGGCTGGTGCTGACCGGCACCGTGCTCGGCTCCGCGTTCGCCGCGTTGAGCAGCTACCTGATCTTCCGTCGCCCTGATCCGTCGGCCGCGCAATCGGTACTGTTCTGGTTGCTCGGCAGCCTCGCTGGCGCCGATTGGACGCGCATCGCATTGCCGCTGAGCGTGGTCGCGTTCGCCGTTGTCGCACTGCTCAGCGCCAGCGGCTGGCTCGACGCGCTGACCGTCGGCGCCGATACCGCCGCGTCACTCGGGGTTCCGGTCAAGCAGCTGCGCATCGGCCTGTTCCTGCTGCTCTCGATCCTCGTCGGCGTGCTCGTCGCGGTGTCGGGCGGCATCGGCTTCGTCGGCCTGGTCGTCCCGCATGCCGCCCGGCTCCTGGTCGGCCCGCGCCACCGCATCCTGTTGCCCGCCAGCGCGCTCTGCGGCGCCTTGTTCCTCGTCATCGCCGACGCGGCGACCAGAATCGTGGTGCGCCCCACCGAGATCCCCGTTGGCGTCCTCACCGGTCTCATCGGCGCCCCCGCATTCCTGATCCTGATGGGCAGGCGGCGCTACCGGTTCGGTGAATCGTGAACCGCGCCGAGAGCGCAACGCGCACAGCGAAGCGGCCGCCGACTGCCGGAGCGGTGGTGGTCGAGGGGCTCGCGTGTGCTGCGGGACGACGGACCGTGGTTGCCGACGTGAGCTTCGCGGTGCATGGCGGGGAGACGATCGGGATCGTCGGGCCGAACGGGACAGGGAAGACGACGCTGCTGCAGGTACTCGCCGGAGTACGCCGACCGGCGCACGGCCGGGTGCACGTGGATGGTCTTGTGCTGCACAATTTGTCGTCGCGGCAGCGAGCACGGACGGTGGCGCTGGTCGCGCAGGACGAGCGACCGCCCGCCGATCTGCGCGCCGGTGAGGTGGTAGCGCTCGGGCTCACCCCGTACCTGCCGCCGTGGGGCGCCGGTTCACCGCGCGAGCAGCAGCAGATCGAGAAGGCCTTGGCCACTGTCGATCTGGCTGGTTTCGCCGAGCGTCCAGTGCACCATCTTTCCGGCGGTGAGCGGCAGCGGGTGCTGCTGGCTCGCGCGCTCGTGCAGGACACCCCGGTGCTGCTGCTCGACGAGCCGACCAACCACCTCGACATCACTCATCGCCTGGAACTGCTCGCCCTGGCTCGCACGCTTGATCGCACCGTCATCATGGCGCTGCACGATCTGACGTTGGCCGATCGCTATTGCGACCGAATCCTGGTGTTGCACAACGGCGCAGCCCACCCCCTCACAGCACCGGAGACGGCCCTCGCGCCCGATGTCGTCGACACGGTCTTCAACGTCCGTGCCTTGCGCGTCGCGCACCCGGAGACCAATCACCCGCATCTCTTGATCACCCCGAGAGAGCCGACCCCATGACTAGCGGTCTGTTGAATTGGAAAGGCGAACGAATGAGGCATGTTTCCCGGGTGCTTGCGGCGGTTGTCGTCGCGGCGGCACTGGCCGGATGCGGCGCGGACAAGGCGGCCGGTGGGAATCTCACGGTCCGCAATTGCGAAGAGGACGTGCAGTTTCCGACGCCGGCCAAGCGGCTGTTCGTGAACGACGGGAACCTGATCTCGATGGCGCTCGCGTTGGGCGTGCAGGACCAGGTGGTCGCGGTGTCCAGCGTGCAGCGGGACGCGGACACGTTGCGCAGGCACTACGGCCCCGCCGTCGATCAGCTGAAAGATGTTGCACCCGAATACCCCTCGCGGGAAACGGTGCTGGCGCAGGGCCCCGACGTGATGGTCGCAGGCTGGAGTTACGGCTACGACGAAGCGAAGAACCTCACCCCCGACTCGTTGCGCAAGGCCGGTATCGCGGCCTACACGCTCACCGAGAGCTGCCGTCAGCGCAACGGCGAACGGCCGCGCGGCATCGTCGAACCGTGGACCGCGTTGCGCACCGACCTCACCAACCTCGGCGCCATCACCGGCCGCGCCGACCGAGCCGCCGAACTCACCGCCGACCTGGATCGACGACTTGCCGCGCTGAGCGCCGCGCCGCGCGGCGAGCGCACCCCCACCGTCTTCCTGTTCGACAGCGCCACCGATTCGCTCATGTCGAGCGGGAGTTTCGGTGCGCCCCAGGCGATCCTGGATGCCGCGGGCGGCCGCAACGCGCTGGCGGATGTGGCGGACACCTGGACGCGGGTGTCCTGGGAGCGACTCGCCGCCGCCGACCCCGACGCGATCATGTTCGTCGACTACCCGCCGCAGACCTTCGCCCAGAAGGTCGAGGCGCTGCGCGCGAAGCCGGGCATCAACCAGCTGCGTGCCGTCACCGAAGGCCGCTTCCTCAACCTGCCCTACGCGATGTGGACCAGCGGGCCGCTCAACATCGACGCCGCCGAGCAGATCCGCAAGCAGCTCGAGAGCTGGCACCTGGTGCCTTCCTCCAGCATTGCGCCGAAGGCCGACGACGCCATCCGCTGACGATCAGTCGACGGCGCGGTTCTCCGCGAGGGCAGCGAGCTTGGTGAGCGACATGCGCCAGCCGATCTCGTTGTCCTCGGCCGAAACACCGTCGGGCAGACCCTCGTGCGCCGCGGCGATATCGGTGCCGCCGTCGGCATCGGAGAGCGCGTAGGTGATCGTCTGCTCGCCGGTGACCGTCGGGTCGTCGGTCTCGAATTCGACGAGTTGCACGACCTCTTCATCCGGGACGAGCCGCGCGAACCGACCGTGGAACGTGTCGGTCTGCGCGGTCGTCTTGCCTGCCTCGGTCGGGTTGTCGTAGGTGAGCGAGATGCGGAACGCGCCGCCCTCACGGGCGTCGAACTCGTGCACCTCGCTGGTCATGCCGGTGGGCACCATCCACTGCCTGACCGCGTCGGCATCCAGAATCAGGCGATACACGGTCGCCTTCGGTGCCTGCACGTGCCAGTGAAGTCGAGTTGTGGCCATGCCGCCACGATAGATCGATCGGCCGCCGGCCTATCGCCATCTCGGAGAAGTAGCGGTCGGTATCAGGCGAAGGGTGACCAGGTCGGTTCGAACCAGCCCGGCGCCGCGGAGGCGAAACCCTCCCTGGTCCAGGAACCCGCGCCCGCGGGAATCGCACCGACGATGTCGACGCCGGTGACGCGCGGCAGGTCGACGCGGTTGCACGCGGCGGCGAGATCGGGCTCGACCGGCCAGGAGCCGATGACCAGCCCCGAGCACCGCACGCCCGCCGAATGCAGTGCGCGGGTGGTCAATTCGGTGTGGTTGAGGGTGCCGAGCCCGGCCGCGGTCACCACGACCACCGGAGCGTCGAGCTTCTCGGCAAGATCGAGCAGGGTGAAATCTCCGAGCCGGACCAGCAATCCGCCCGCGCCCTCGACCAAGGTGAGGTCCACGTCGGCGAGCGTGTCGATGGCGGCAACCGTTTCGGCCAACGTCAACTCCGGCAGGCCTGCACGCCGCGCGGCGGTATCGGGCGCAAGTGGGTCCGGGTAACGCGCCACCTCCAACGTCCGGGTAACGCCGCTGAGCTGCTCGATGGCCGCGATATCGCCGGGTTCACCAGGGCGGACACCGGTTTGGCCCGGCTTGCACACCGCGACCGTTTTGCCTTCGGCCAACGCCGCTGCCGCAATCGCGGCCGTGACGATGGTCTTGCCGACTTCCGTTGACGTCCCGGTAATCAGCAGAACACTCATACCCACACCTCACTCAGTTCGACTCTTGATCCTTCGCCGCGGGCAAGTAATCGGCAGCGCCCGCGGGTTACCTCTCACACCGGCACGGTCACCGACTCCGTGTCGGCCGCGCTCCGCGCCTCGGCCAGCACCTCACCGAGAACCGTTGCGATGGTGTCCAGTTCAGCAGAGGTCAGGTTCGCCCTCGCGGTGAGCCGGAGTCGCGACGTGCCCTCCGGCACCGAGGGCGGACGGAAGCACCCGACATCGAGGCCGCGGGTCCGACAGGCCTGGGCCGCCTCGAACGCAACCTGCGCCTTGCCGAGGACGACCGAAACAACCGCCGAATCCGGCTTGTCCACTGCGGCAATGCGCGCGATGTCCGCGGCGCGGTCCAGCACTCGGCTCGCCAGTTCGGGTTCCCGCCGCAGCACCCCGAGCGCGGCGCGGGCGGCACCGACGGCCGCGGGCGCTAGGCCGGTGTCGAAGATGAAGGTGCGTGCGGCGTCGATCAGGTGGGCGCGCACGCGCTCGCTGGCGAGGACGACACCGCCCTGCGCGGCAAGGGATTTCGACAGCGTCGCAGTGATCACCAGATCCGGCTCGCCCGCGAGCCCGAGCTCGTGCACCAACCCACGCCCGCCGTCGCCACGCACACCGAGCCCGTGCGCTTCATCGACGACGAGCACC
This sequence comes from Nocardia altamirensis NBRC 108246, assembly GCF_001612685.1. Lineage (GTDB taxonomy): Bacteria > Actinomycetota > Actinomycetes > Mycobacteriales > Mycobacteriaceae > Nocardia > Nocardia altamirensis. The sequence continues at coordinate 19,637 of NZ_BDAY01000049.1, read as the reverse complement.
GCTCCGCGCGCCCTGGTGACCCGGTGCAGCGCGATCAGCGGCGCGAGATCACCGTCGGCGCTGAACACCGAGTCGGTGAGCACCAATGCCCGTTCCTCGGTGCGCGCGGCCAGGATTCGGTCGACCGCGTCGACATCGCCGTGCGCGGCGACCTCGACCCGCGCGCGAGACAGCCTGCACGCGTCGACAAGTGAGGCGTGACTGCCCGCGTCGGACACCACCAGCGCGCCGCGCCCGGCCAGCGCGGTGACCGCGCCGAGGTTCGCCGCATAGCCGCTGGCGAAGACCAATCCCGCCTCGGCGCCGACGAATTCGGCGAGCTCGCGCTCCAGCAGCTCGTGCTCGGCCGTGGTTCCGGTGACGAGGCGCGAACCGGTCGACCCGGCACCCCAGCGCCGAATCGCCTCGACCGCACCGTCGATCACCTCGGGGTGGCGAACCAGCCCGAGGTAGTCGTTGGAGGCCAGATCGATCGACGGCGACTGCGCCGCCCTCGGCCGCAGTTCGCGGCGCAGCCCAGCGGCCACCCGCGCCGACGCGCGCTCATCCAACCAACTCAACGGATCGGTAGTCACAGCTCCGCAGCATACTTGAACACCGTTCAAGGTGCATAGCGCGCGCTAGGCAGACTGCGCGAGCACGGCCGCGCGGATCCCCGCCGCGATCGTCGCGATCTCCGCGGAGCTGCTGATGAACGGCGGCATGGCGTACACGAGATTCCGGAACGGCCGCAGCCAGACACCCGCCGCCACCGCCGCATCGGTGGCGCTGCGCATGTCCACCGGCCGGTCCAGCTCGACGACGCCGATCGCGCCGAGCACCCGCGCCTCGACGACGCCGGGCAGCCCTCGCAGCGGGGCAAGTCCGGCCTCGAGCTCGGCCTCGATCCGCGCCACCTCCGCACGCCAATCGCCCGCCTGCAGTAGCTCGACGGAAGCCACCGCGACAGCACAGGCCAGCGGGTTGCCCATGAAGGTCGGCCCATGCATCAGCCCGCCGTGGCCCGCACTGATCGTCTCGGCGATCTGCGCGGTGCACAGTGCGGCGGCCAGCGCCAGGTAGCCGCCGGTCAATGCCTTGCCGACGCACATCACGTCCGGGCGAACGCCGGCCTGATCGGCCGCGAAAAGCGTTCCGGTGCGGCCGAATCCGGTCGCGATCTCATCGAAGACGAGTAGCACGTCGTTCGCGTCGCACAGCCTGCGCAGGTCGGCGAGATAGCGCGGATCGTGCCAGCGCATTCCGCCCGCCCCTTGGACGACCGGTTCCACGATGACCGCCGCGAGGTCCTCCGCGTTGGTGCTGATGGCCCGTTCGAGCTCCGCGACGTACTCGGGCCGATAATCGCTCGGCGGCATCGGCGCGAATACCTGATCCACCAGCACATCGGTCCACAGCGAATGCATGCCGCCGGTCGGATCGCACACGCTCATCGGCGTGAAGGTATCCCCGTGGTAGCCGCCGCGCCAGGTGAGCAGCCGCCGCTTCTGCGGCCGATCCAGCGCCCGCCAGTACTGCAGGCACATCTTCACCGCGACCTCGACCGACACCGACCCCGAATCGCACAGGAACACCTTGTCCAGCCCGCCCGGCGTCAGCTCGACCAGCAACTCGGCCAGCCGGGCCGCCGGTTCGTGGGTGAGCCCGCCGAACATCACGTGGCTCATCCGCTGCGACTGCGCCACCAGCGCGGCATCGAGCACGGGGTGCCGGTAGCCGTGGATGGCCGCCCACCACGAGCTCATGCCGTCGAGCACCGTGCGCCCGTCGCCCAGCGTCAGCCGGACGCCCGAGGCCTCGGTGACGACCAGCGGTTCGGTGGTCGCGGGGAACCCACCGTAGGGATGCCAGACATGCTTGGCATCGAGGGCGGTGATCTCGTCAGGAGTCAGTGTCACAGGAATCCTCGCGGTCGCGCAGCACAGCTTGAACGGCGTTCAAGTTACCAGTCGGGCCCGCGACGGAAAGGCGTCCGTGCGAATTTCCGGACGCGATGCGATCACACGCCGTATTCTTTGACTTAGTCAACGATTGCCGGGCCATCGAGAAAGAGAGCCGTCGTGACCGTCGCCGCTGCCGCCGATATCGCCGCCGTTCGGGAGTTCAACCGCCGCTACACCCGCATCATCGGTGTGCTCCGCGAAGGACTACTCGGCAGCGAATATTCGCTGACCGAGGTGCGAATCCTGTTCGAGCTGGCCAACTCCGGGATCACCGAGGTGGTCACACTGCGCCAGGCACTCGACCTCGACGCCGGCTACCTGAGCCGGATCCTGGCCCGCTTCGAGAAGGCGAACCTGGTCCAGCGCAACCGTTCCGACAGCGACGGCCGCCGCCAAGAGGTCCGGCTGACCGCACGCGGCAAGGAGATCTTCGCCGTGCTCGACCAACGCTCCAGCGACGAGATCGGCTACCTGCTCAACGCCAAACCAGCGGCGTCACGGGCCCGCCTGGTCGCCGCGATGCGCACCATCGAGCAGATCCTCGACCATCCGGCCGCCGCGGCCGCCGCGCCCGCGCTCGTCGTCCGGGCGCCGAAACCGGGCGACTACGGCTGGGTCATCGAGCGGCACGCCCGGCTCTACCGCGACGAATACGGTTGGGACGGAACGTATGAGGAGTTGATCGTCCGGATCGTCGCCGACTATCTGAACGCGCACGACGAGCAGCGCGAGCGCGCCTGGATCGCCGAATCCGGCGGCCAACCGGTGGGCAGCATCTTCTGCGTCGCCGAGAACGAGACCACCGCCCGGCTGCGCCTGCTGCTGGTCGAGCCGACCGCCCGCGGCCTCGGTGTCGGATCCGCACTGGTCGAGGAGTGCCTGCGCTTCGCGACCGCCGCCGGATACCGGGAGATGGTGCTGTGGACCAACGATGTCCTCAGCTCGGCCCGGCGCATCTATCAGCGCGCCGGATTCGAACTCGTCGAGGAGAAGCCGCACCACAGCTGGGGCGCGGACCTGGTCGGTCAGACCTGGCGCCGCTCACTCGGCCCTGCCGACTGACTTGGCTTGTGCCCCAACGGGTTCGTCGGCGAGTTCCGCGCGAACCGTGACCAGCGCGCGGCGGAGGTCCGCGAGGCCATCGGCGCCGAGCGCCTCGGCGAGCGTGCCTTCGATGCGCCGAATCTGTGCGGCCGCAGTGCCGAGCGCGGCTCGGCCTGCTTCGGTCAGCAGCACCAGTCGCGCTCGCCGATCGGCGGGGTCGACCTGCCGTTCGACCAGTCCGCAGCGTTCCAGATGAGTCACCAACTCCCCCATCGACTGCTGGGTCATATACGCCGACTCCGCCAGTGCCGAGATCCGCGAACCGGCCGGGTCCAGGTGGCGGAAGACGGCGTAGTGCGCGGGGCGGAGCTGATCGTCGAGGCGCGCCCGCAACTCCCGGTCCAGCATGCGCTCATAGGCGGCGGTGGCCTGGAACAACAGCTTAAGCAGGGTGGCGTCCGAGTCGACCGTTGACATATTACGAAGGTTACCTTTATATCTTGAGTCATGGAAGACGAAACAACGCTCACCTTCCGCAACGGGCACCAGGTCACGCTCGTTGCCAGGGGCACGGACGAGCGAGGACCGTACCTGCGGCTGTGTCACACGCTGCCGAAGGCCGAACGCCAGGCTGGACCGCACTGGCACCCCGAACTCACCGAGTGGTTCACCATTCGCCAGGGCCGCGCGCGGTTCAAGATCGACGGAGTCGAGACCATCGCCAACCCTGGCGACACCATGACCGCGCCGGCCGGCGCCGTGCACGAATTCTGGACCGAGGCGCCGAATACCCTGTTCGACCACGAGATTCGGCCGCCGCTGCGGCACTGGGAGATGTTCCAGCTCTGGCACAAGCTCGACGTCGCAGGCAAGACCACCCGCTCGCGCCTGCCCCGCAATCCACTCGCGCTGGCATTGCTGTGGGATTACCAGGACGGCTATCTCGGCGGCGTGCCACGCTGGGCACAACACCTCGTCCTCGGCGGCCTGGCTCGCCTGGCCACCCTGCTCGGCTACCGGCGACGGTGGGCGCCTGCACCGCCGGTTCCTCGGTGACCCGCCCGATCTCCACCACCCACGCCGAGTGATAGGCCGCTGCCGCTAATGTCGTTGCTATGGCTCAGCCCGACACAGCGTCCGGTGACGCGACACCACTCGGTGTGTGGCCCGGCACCGCCTACCCGCTCGGCGCGACCTATGACGGCGCAGGCACCAATTTCTCCGTGTTCTCAGAAGTTGCCGACGCCGTCGAGCTGTGCCTGATCGCCAGGGACGGCACCGAATCCAGGGTCGTGCTCGACGAGGTCGACGGCTACGTGTGGCATGCCTACCTGCCCGCGGTCGGGCCTGGCCAGCGCTACGGGTTCCGGGTGCACGGCGCCTACGACCCGGAGAGCGGATTGCGTTGTGATTCGAGCAAACTCCTGCTCGATCCGTACGGCAAGGCCTTCGACGGCGCGTTCGACGACGACCCGTCGCTGTACACGTACGGCCTCGATTCGCTCGGCCACACCATGACCTGCGTGGTGATCAATCCGTACTTCGACTGGGGCACCGATCGCGCGCCGAACCGGCCTTATCACGAGACGGTGATCTACGAGGCGCACGTCAAGGGCATGACCGCCACCCACCCCGATATCCCGGAAGAGTTGCGCGGCACCTACTCCGCCATCGCGCACCCGGCGATCATCGAGCATCTGAAAGGCTTGGGCGTCACCGCGATCGAGCTGATGCCGGTGCACCAGTTCCTGCAGGACCGCGTGCTGCTCGATCAAGGACTGCGAAACTACTGGGGCTACAACAGTTTCGGCTACCTCGCCCCGCACAACGAATACGCCGCGATCAAACGCGCCGACAGCGCGGTGACCGAGTTCAAGGCGATGGTCCGTGCACTGCACGCCGAGGACATCGAGGTGATCCTCGACGTGGTCTACAACCACACCGCCGAAGGCAACCACCACGGACCGACCATCGGCTTCCGCGGCATCGACAACGCCGCCTACTACCGCCTCGTCGACGACGACCCTTCGCGCTACATGGATTACACCGGCACCGGCAACAGCCTGAACGTGCGGCATCCGCACACGCTGCAACTGATCATGGACTCGCTGCGCTACTGGATCCTGGACATGCACGTCGACGGCTTCCGCTTCGACCTGGCCGCCACGCTGGCCCGCGAACTGCACGACGTCGACCGGCTGTCCACGTTCTTCGATCTGGTGCAACAGGATCCGGTGGTCAGCCAGGTGAAGCTGATCGCCGAACCGTGGGACGTCGGCGAGGGCGGCTACCAGGTCGGCAACTTCCCCGGCCTGTGGACCGAGTGGAACGGCAAATACCGTGACACCGTGCGCGATTACTGGCGCGGCGAGCCTGCGACGCTCGGCGAGTTCGCTTCTCGGCTCACCGGCTCCTCGGACCTGTACGAGGCCACCGGCCGCAGGCCGAGCGCCAGCATCAACTTCGTCACCGCGCACGACGGCTTCACGCTGCGGGACCTGGTGTCCTACAACGAGAAACACAACGAGGCCAATGGCGAGGACAACCGGGACGGCGAGAGCTGGAACCGGTCGTGGAACTGCGGCGTCGAAGGCCCGACCGACGACCCGCACATCCTCGCGCTCCGCGCGCGGCAGAGCCGCAACCTGCTGGCCACCCTGGTGCTCAGCCAGGGCGTGCCGATGCTCGCGCACGGCGACGAGATGGGCCGCACCCAGCACGGCAACAACAATGTGTACTGCCAGGACTCCCCGCTGGCCTGGATGGATTGGTCGCTGATGCACACGAATTCGGACCTGCTCGAATTCACCCGCAACGTGATCGCGTTGCGCACCGAGCACCCCATCTTCCGTCGCCGCCGCTTCCTCGACGGCAGGCCGGTGCGCTCCAAGGACCGCGCCCGCGACATCGCCTGGCTCACCCCGGAGGGTGCGGAGATGACCACCGCGGACTGGGACAGCGGATTCGGCAAGTCACTCACCGTGTTCCTCAACGGCAAGGGCATCCACGAACCCGACCCGCGCGGTGAGCGGGTCACCGACGACTCGTTCCTGCTGTGCTTCAATGCCCATGACGAGGCAATGGACTTCACCTTGCCCGACACCGACTACGGCCTGGAATGGACTGTGGCACTGGACTGCTCGACACCGACCGGCCTGACCGAGGCAAGCTACCCCGCCGCGGCGACGGTGCCCGTCGAATCCCGTTGCCTGCTCGTCCTCCGTAACGTCGCATGACCCGAACGCCCATGCCGACACCGGAATCCGCCAAGACGCATGTTACCGAGCGCAGCGAGGGAACCAATCAACACAGCACCATCGGTCGCAGCGGAACCGAGCGCCAGCGAGGTGGAGCTGTGACCGACCCGCTGTCGATGCGCCGCACGCCGGCCAGGCAGACCACGGTCCGCAGCACCTACCGGCTTCAACTGCGTCCCGACGCGTTGACCTTCGACGATGCCCGTGCGATCGCGGAATACCTGCAGCAGCTCGGCATCTCGCACCTGTACCTGTCGCCGATCCTGACCGCGACGCACGGGTCGACGCACGGCTACGACGTCACCGATCCCACCACCGTGTCGGCGGCACTCGGCGGCCCGCTCGGGCTCAAGGCGCTGGCCGACGAGGTGCGCAGCCGGGGCATGGGTCTGCTGGTCGACCTGGTGCCCAATCACGTCGGCGTCGCCGATCCGCGGCAGAACCCGTGGTGGTGGGACGTGCTGCGCAACGGCCGCGAATCCAGCTTCGCGCATTACTTCGACATCGACTGGAGTCCGGCCAACGGCGCGGGCGGGCGCCTGGCGCTGCCGGTGCTGCAGAGCGAGAACGACCCGGCCGCACTCACCGTCGACCGGTCCGGCCCGGAACCGACACTGGCACTGCATGATCTGCGCTTTCCGATCGCGCCGGGCACCGACGGCGACAACGCGCTGCGCATCCACGACAAGCAGCACTATCGCCTGGTGAGCTGGAAAGCGGGCGTCTGCACCTACCGTCGATTCTTCGCGGTCAGTAGCCTCGCCGCGATCCGGCAGGAGGACCAGGAGGTCTTCGACGCCACTCATCGCGAGCTCGCCGCCTGGTGCGAGCACGACCTCATCGACGGCGTGCGGATCGACCATCCGGACGGATTGTCCTATCCCGCCGCGTATCTGGCGAAGGTGCGCAGGCTGATCGGCCCGCACCGGCTGCTGCTCGTCGAGAAGATCCTGGCCAACCGCGAGCCGCTCGACTCGACCTTGCCGGTCGACGGGACCACCGGCTACGACGCGCTGGCCGACTACGGCAACGTGCTCATCGATCCGGACGGCGAGCAGGCGCTGACCGAGCTGTCGCGGCGCATCGCCGGGCACGGCAGCGACCGCTCCTGGATCGGCGAGACCGAGCACCGGATCAAGCGGGCTGTCGCGGAAAACCTGCTGGCGCCGGAGATGCGGCGGCTGGTCGCGGCGATCAAGCGGGACGCGAACGCGGCGAGTTTCGACACCATGGCGCTGACCAACGCCACCATCGAGGTGCTCGCGTTCATGCCGGTGTATCGGGCCGACTACGCGCCGCTGGCAGGCATGATCGGCGCGGTCATCGCCGAGGTGGAGAAGCGCAACAGCGAGCTCACCGCGCCGCTCGCGGTGCTGGTCGCCGCGCTCGCCTCCGACGGCGAGGCCGCCGCGCGGTTCAGCCAGGTCTGCGGCGCGGTCACCGCGAAGGCGGTGGAGGACACCATGTTCTATCAGGCCGCACGGCTGGTCTCGCTGCAGGAGGTGGGCGGCAACCCGGCCCGATTCGGCCACTCGCTCAACGAGTTCCACCTGTCCAACAGCGAGCGCGCGCAGCGCTGGCCCGCCACCATGACGACGCTGTCCACCCACGACACCAAGCGGGGCGAGGACGTGCGGGCCCGCATCGGCGTGCTCTCCCAGGCCGCCGACACGTGGGCGCGCAATGTGGAGTCATGGACGGAGACCGCGCCGGGACCCGACGCCGCGACCACACTGTTCTTGTTACAGAACATGTTCGGCGTCTGGCCTGCGGACGGCAGGCCCGCCGCCTCGGTGCCCGGCCTGCGCGAGCGGCTGCACAGCTTCGCCGAGAAGGCGATTCGCGAAGCCGACCGCAAATCCTCGTGGGAGGAGCCGGATGCCGACTTCGAGTCCGCGGTGCACGCCTGGATCGACACGGTGATCGACGGCCCGGTCGGCTCCGAACTCGGCGACCTGGTGCACGAGCTCGCGCCGCACGCGTGGTCGGATGCGTTGTCGCAGAAGCTGCTCCAGCTGTGCGGGCCCGGCATCCCAGACATCTACCAGGGCTGCGAGCTGTGGGAGGACACCCTCGTCGATCCCGACAACCGCCGTCCGGTCGACTTCGCGGTCCGCGCCGGCATGCTGCAATCACTCACCGGCACACCGGCACTGGACACCACCGGTGCGGCGAAGATGTGGATCGTCGCCTACGCCCTGTGGCTGCGCCGGGAACGCCCCGACTGCTTCGTCGGCGGCACCTACCTGCCGCTGTTCGCCACCGGCGAGCAGGCGAGCAGGTTGGTGTCCTATGCCAGAGGCCGCGTCGGCGAGGCCCCCGAGGTGATCGTCGCGGCCACCAGGCACAGCGTCGACCTCGCCGAAACCGGCTGGGCAGACACCACGTTGGATCTGCCGCAGGGCAACTGGACCGACCGGCTCACCGGCCACACCTTCCAGGGCCGGGCGCGACTGGAGAAGCTCTTCGCCAGGCTGCCCGTCGCCCTACTGGTGCGCTGAGACCGGGCTGACCTTCTCCAGCAGCTCCTCGGGGAACATGCCGCCCAGCCGCGTGCGCCAGCGGCGCAGGTTGGGCGGGTCGTAGTCCGCATTCTCGTTGACCAGCGTGGCCAGCCGGATCCCCTGCTCGTGGCCGTTGGCCAGTTGCCGCCAGGAGTCCAGGTAGAACCGGGTGCTGCGCGGATGACGCAGCGTGCGAATGACATTCAGGATGCGGTAGCCCAGGCCGAGCGAGGGATGTGGCCGCATGTGATCCGGACCCGCCGCGCGGCAACGCTCGGACAGGTGCTCGAGCCGCTCACGGTCGAAGGCGAGCCCGACGGACTCGGCCTCGCGCACCATCCAGCGCAGGGTGATGTCGGAGAGCCCGCATTCCTGGTACCCACCGCCGATATCGCTGTGCACGCCCTCGAACCAGACCTGCTTCACCCGCTGGAATCCCCTGCGGTACTTCACGTTCGGTTCGATCGGCACCTCCCAGAGGCACGGCTCGAAATTGCGCCGCCGCTCGTCGATGGCCAGCGCCTGCCTGGCGCAGAACACGCTCGGGGCGAGTTTCACGTCGTGGAACTTGTACCGCAGCGAGGTCAGGCCTGGCACGCCGAGCGCACCGACGGTGTCGAAGACGCCGAGAAAATCGATCTTCGGCGCCTGCTCGTGGCAGTTCTTCTTACGAAAGTCCTTCCACGCCTGCGGAATCGAGCCGTCGGCGGGCGGCACCTCATGATGGATCCGCAGTGCCTCCGGGTACTTGCCGCTGATCATCGCCTCGGGTGTCAGCAGCCCGATGCGGTCGATCAGGCCCGCCAGGCTGCGCGCGGTGAACGCGCCGCGGCTGAAGCCGAAGATGTAGATCTCGTCGCCCGGCTCCCAGTTCAGGGCCAGGTGCCAGTACGCCGACGACAGGTTCGCCTCGAGGCCGAGGCCGAAGGCACCGCCCAACACGCGGTCGGTGAGGAAACCGCGCGCGCCGGGCCCTGAGACGTAGGTGACCCACTGCTGGATCTTCTCCCCCGTGGGACCGGGCGCGTCGAACCGGATCGTCTGCGCGATCTTGATGATGTTCGAAACCGTTGTGCTCGACTCTGCTTTCCAGGTGCCGTCACAACACACGACCAGGCGTTTCATGGACCCAATCCTCCCGCCGGAATCCTGATGAAACCCGCGTACTCGACTACTCGAATCATCGAGCAGCGGCTACGCGACGTTAATGAAAAACGTCTGTTTCAACAGTTTTCGGCGCGGGATGCCGGTCCGAACTACCCGTCAGAGCCACGTGGGGTCACCGAACACGGCGCCGGAGTCATCGACCTCCGGCGACTTCGCGTCGACGTAGGCGTACTGCCGGATCATGACCGGGCCGGTGCAGGAGTTCACCTTGATGTGGAAGTCCCGGACGCTCACCTGGATCAGCTTGCCCGGAATCATCTCCTTCTCCGCGAGCGCGATCTCGCCGACCTCGCCCGGGGAGAGGTTCAGGGTGGCGAGCGGGTTCGGATTGAAGGCGGGATTCTGCGCGATGATGATGTCAGGCGACATACCCATGGTGCCCGCGCCGATTGTCACCGCACAGCCGACGTGGTAGCCCATCCGCAGCTTGCCACCCGTCGCACCGTTGAGCCGTCCGTAGGCGACCGTGCTCACCAGCGCTTCACGAGTGGTGCCCATGAAGTTCAGCGGCGGGATCCGGTTGATCGTCTCGTCCCTGCTGCCGACGGTGAACTTCATCGCGGCTTCACCGGGCGCGGTGAAGGTCCGCTCGTGCCCCGGCATGCTTAGGATTTCGGCGTCCACCGACGGCGTGAGGGCAGCAACAGTCGCGCAGGCCACGGCTGTACCGGCCAGTGCCCGCGCAGCACTCTTCACGTTCATCGACGCCATAGCCGAGACTGTAGTAGCCGATCGCTATGTCAGTGGCGCACGACACGGCGTTGATCGCGAAGAGATCACGCCCGCGACCGGCAGCTCGTGTCCCGAACCTCGCTGAGGACGACCGTCCGATCGCCTATCGGGTCGACGGCTACGGTGTGGACATGCTCCACGGACGCGAAGCCGAACAACAGCGGATCGACCAGCTGCTTGCGGCGGCACGCGACGGACACAGTGGCGCGCTGGTCGTGCGGGGCGAACCGGGGATCGGGAAGACGGCGCTGCTGGATTATGCCGCTGCGCAAGGAATTCCGACCGTACGCAGTGCGGGGATCGAGTCGGAGGCGGAGTTGCCGTTCGCGGCGCTGCACCTGCTGGTGCGGCCGGGCATGGCGCTGGTGGACACGCTGCCCGAACGGCAGCGGGCCGCGTTGCGCGGCGCCTTCGGGCTCGGCGCGCAGGATCCTGGCGATCGGATGTTGATCGGCCTCGCGGTGTTGTCGCTGCTCGCCGAGGAGTCGGCGGACGGTCCGCTGCTCTGTGTCATCGACGACGCGCACTGGCTGGACCGGGCCACCGCGGAGACGTTGCTGTTCGCGGCGCGACGGCTCGATGCCGAGGGCGTGGTGATGATCTTCGCGACCCGCACCGGCGCGGACGACTTTCCCGCGCCCGGCCTGCCCGAACTGACACTGACGGGCCTGCCACAGGCGGCCGCGGCCGCGCTGGTGGACAGCCGCGACCCCGACCTGTCCCCTGCGCTGCGGTACCGGCTGCTCAGCGAGGCGGGTGGCAATCCGCTGGCGTTGCGGGAACTGCCCGCCGTGCTCGCGGCGGAATCGCCTGGCGCAGGGCCGAATCCGCTGCCGTTGACCCAGCGACTCCAAGTCGCCTTCCACGGGCAGGCGAGCAGGCTGCCCGCGCGCACCAGGCTGCTGTTGCTCGTCGCCGCCGCCGCGAGTACCGCCGATCTCGCCACGGTGCTGCGCGCAGGCGCTGCCCTCGACGCGAACCTGCCCGATCTGCAGCCCGCCGAGGACGCCGGACTCGTGCACAGCGACGGCCGGACGCTCAGCTTTCGTCATCCACTGCTGCGTTCGGCGATCTATCAGGGCGCGCCACTCACCCAGCGCCTCGCGGTGCACCACGCCCTCGCCACCGCGCTCACCGCACCCGAGGACGCGGACCTGCGGGCCTGGCACCTGGCCGCCGCGGCCACCGGCCCGGACGAAAACACCGCTGCCGCACTGGAACACACCGCCGACCGGGCCAGGCAGCGCAGCGGCTATCACGCCGCCGTCGCCGCCTACGAACGTGCCGCCGGGCTGAGCACCACCACGGTCGACCGGGCGCGCAGGCTGGTGCTCGCCGCCGAGACCGCAGGCGAAACCGGGCTCCCCGAACTCGCGGGACGATTAGCCGACCGCGCCGCCGCGCAGACCACCGACCAGCAGGTGCTCGCCCGCCTCGACCAGGTTCGTGGTATCGCGGAATTCGGTGCGGGCAAGCCGCTTTCGGCCCATCGCCTGCTGCTCGGCGCTGCCGCGGCGGTGCGCGAGTCCGATCCGCTGCGGGCCGCGCGCATTCTCATTCAAGCGCTGCACACGGCCTGGTATCTCGGGTCGGCGGAGCTGGCGGAGGCCGGCGATTTCCTGACCACACTCGCGCTGCCCGACACCGAACCGATGGCGCCCATCACGCGCTATGTGATCGCCGCAATGACGGGCACGCGCACCGTCGACCTGCGGACGGCCGCCGCCGCGGCCAGAGCCGCAGGCGCGGACAGTCCGCGCGACCTCGTGCAGATGTGCGGGATGGGCCTGGTCGTCGGCCAAGACGACCAGGCCGCCGAGCTGGCGGGCGAGCTCATCGCCGAAGGCAGAGAACAGGGCAGGATCGCCCTGCTGCCGACGCTGCTGTTCTTCCGTGCCGAGGCCGAGGCGTTCCTCGGCAGGCCCGGCGAGGGCAGGGTGGCCGCGACCGAGGGTTTGCAGATCGCCACCGACCTTGGGCACGGCCAGTGGATCAGCCAACTGTCCGCCTATCTCGCATATCTGGCCGCGCTGGAAGGACGGGCGCAGGACTGCAGGGACCTGGTCGACCGCGCGCTCGCCGAGGAACTCGGCGGCAGCGCGGCGCCCGGCGCACCGTGGACCCAACTCGCGCTCGGCCTGCTGGAACTGGGCGTCGGCAAGATCGAAGGTGCACTCACCCGGCTGGACGTGCTCACCGTTGAGCCCGCGCGGCATCATGTGGCCGGCCTGCGGGCGCTGCCCGAACTGATCGAGGCGGCAGTCCGGCTCGGTGCCCCGGACCGGGCGGGTGATGCACTCGACCGGCTGGCCGCGTGGTCGGCGAGCGCCGGGCAGGATTGGATCGCGGCGCTGCTGTCCCGATGCCGCGCGCTGACCGCGGCGGACGCCGACGCCGAACCGCACTATCTCGCGGCGCTTCGGCTTGGCGGCAGGCCGTTCGAACAAGCCAGAACTCAGCTGCTGTACGGAGAATGGTTGCGCAGGACGCGCCGCAAGGCTGACGCGCGGACCTATCTGCAGTCTGCGCTGGAGACCTTCGAGCGGCTCAACGCCGAACCGTGGGCTCAGCGTTCCCGCACCGAACTCGGCGCGCTCGGCTTGCGCACGAGTGGCGCGGCCACGCCCGCGCAGGGTGCGCTGGCCCGGCTCACACCGCAGGAGCTGCACATCGTGCGGCTGGCCGCCCAGGGCATGTCCAATCGCGATATCGCGGCGCAGTTGTTCCTCAGCCCGCGCACGGTCGGTCATCACCTGTACAAGGCGTATCCGAAGCTGGGGGTGGTGTCGCGGGGTGAACTCGCGGAGTTGCCACTCGACGCGTCCTAGGCCTCTGTCGGTGCCCCGGTCGGATGCGGACCTACTGTCGCCCGACGCGACCTAGGGCCTTCGTCGACCTCCCGGTCGGATGCAGGCCTACTGTCGCCCGACGCGACCTAGGGCCTTCGTCGACCTCCCGGTCGGATGCAGGCCTACTGCCGGTCGACGCGACCTAGGGCCTCTGTCGACGCCCCGGTCGGATGCGGGCCTACTGTCGCTCGACGCGACCTAGGGCCTTTGTCGACATCCCTGTCGGATGCGGGCCTACTGTCGGTTGGCCGCACGCCGGGTGGCTGCGACGCCGACGAGCCAGCGGCCGACGCCGACCGCGGCGGCGACCAGCACCGCGAGCTGCGGCGAGCCGGTGATCATGGCAAGAATCAGGCAGGTCACCAGCCCGGCGGCGAGCGCCTCGAGCTTGTAGACGGGCCACGCGCTGCCCGCGATCTCAACCGTCGCGGAGCGGACCGAAGGGTGAACAACTGCCATCTACTGAGGATAGACGCACAGGGAAGTTCGGTCCACCGAACTTTGTGTTGCCGGGAACACAGCACCCCGCGTCGGCGTTAGCGGGAATATGCCATTGACAGGAGAGTACGCACCGAGCACGTCCGGCTGGGCCCGCGAGCAGGCCGAGGCGTATGAGAATTCCGGCGGTACCGAGGGCACCATCTTGCAGGGCAAGCCAGTCATCCTGCTCACCACCAAAGGTGCCAAGACGGGCAAGTTGCGCAAGACCCCCCTCATGCGGGTCGAGCACAACGGCGAATACGCGGTGGTCGCCTCGCTGGGCGGCGCACCGAAGCACCCCGTCTGGTACTACAACATCAAGGCCGAGCCGCACGTCGAGCTGCGCGACGGCGAGGTGAACAAGGACTACACCGCCCGCGAGGTCGTCGGCGAAGAGCGCCAGCTGTGGTGGGACCGGGCCGCCGCGGTCTGGCCCGACTACAACGAATACACCAAGAAGACCGACCGGGTGATTCCGATCTTCGTGCTCACGCCGCGGTAAAAGCGGCCCGCAGTTCCGCAGTGAAACAGTGCGAGCGCTGTCGCATTTCGACGCGCGCGCCGCAGCAATTCGCCAGCGCGACGGCACGGCAATTCATCCCAGCACTACCACCCGCCGCATCCACCCGATGCGGCGGGTGGCAGCATATTTCGGGTGTCCAATCCGCTTGATGTCATCGACGCACTGTCCGCTTCTCGTCCCGCGCTGAGCGCGGACGAGATCGACGCTGCCACCAAGCGCATTGCCGACATTATCGAGCCGACTCCGCTGCAGCGCAGTGAGCGGCTTTCCCGGCAGACCGGCGCCAACGTTTATCTCAAGCGTGAGGACCTGTCCGCGGTGCGCTCCTACAAGCTGCGCGGCGCATACAACCTGGTGATGCAGCTGACCGCCAGTGAACGCGCCGCCGGTGTCGTCGCGGCCAGCGCCGGGAATCACGCGCAGGGCGTGGCATTCGCCTGCCATGCGATGGGCATCAAAGGCCGCATCTACGTGCCGACCACCACGCCGAAGCAGAAGTGCGACCGGATCAGGGTGCACGGCGGGGAATTCGTCGAACTGATCGCGGTCGGAGAAACCTACGATGCCGCCGCCGCGGCCGCCGCGGCCGATGTCCAGCGCACCGGCGCGACCATGGTGCCGCCGTTCGACGACGCGCGGACCGCGGCCGGGCAGGGCACCATCGCGCCGGAAATCCTGGAGCAACTCGGCACCTCGCCCGACCTGGTGATCGTTCCGGTCGGCGGCGGCGGCTGCCTCGCCGGCGTCGGCACCTACCTGCGGGATCGGTCCCCAGGCACCTCGCTGCTCGGGGTGGAACCTGCGGGCGCGGCCTCGATGGCCGCGGCGCTGGTCGCGGGCGGTCCGGTGACGCTGCCGGAGATCGACCCGTTCGTCGACGGCGCCGCGGTGCGGCGCATCGGCGCGGTGCCGTTCGCCGCGGTCGCCGGGTTCGGCGGCCGGGTGGTCTCGCACGCTTCGCTGCCGCTGCTGACCACCACCCAATCCCCCAGCGGCGCAGGGTCGTTCCGGATGATGCAGGTCGACGAGGGCGCGATCTGCACGACCATGCTCGACCTGTACCAGAACGAAGGCATCATCGCCGAGCCAGCGGGCGCGTTGGCGGTCACCGCACTCGACGAGATCGCGGTCGAGCCCGGATCGACGGTGGTGTGCCTGGTTTCCGGCGGCAACAACGACGTCTCCCGCTACGGCGAGATCATCGAGCGCTCGCTGGTGCACCGCGGCCTGAAACACTATTTCCTGGTGGACTTTCCGCAGGAGCCCGGCGCGCTGCGCCGCTTCCTCGACGAGGTGCTCGGGCCCGACGACGACATCACCATGTTCGAGTACGTCAAGCGCAACAACCGCGAAACCGGCTCGGCGCTGGTCGGTATCGAGCTCGGCGCCCCGGATGGGTTGGGCCCCTTGCTGGAACGGATGGACGAGTCGCCGATCCAGTGCGAACGGCTGGAGCCAGGCTCACCCGCCTACCGCTATTTGACCTGAGCTGTGCCGATCGGCGTCGTTCGCGGCCCCTCCGCGGTAACGCTGCGCTACCGCCTCCGGGCCTGACGCGAACACCGCTGCGCCCCATCGGCGTCGTTCGCGATCCCTCCGTAGTGACGCCGCGCTACCGCCTCCGGGCCTGACGCGAACACCGCTGCGCCCCATCGGCGTCGTTCGCGGCCCCTCCGTAGTGACGCCGCGCTACCGCCTCCGGGCCTGACGCGAATGCCGCTAGGCCGCCACCTCGCGGGTCTCCTGAACGGGGACGCGCCGGGTGGCGCGCAGGCAGTTCATCAGCATCGGCAGCAGCCAGAATGCTGCGGACTGGTCGTAGCTCAGCTGGCCCGCGGAGAGGCGGTTGTGCACGAACCCGACCGAAAGGCCCAGTCGCGGTTCGGCCCAGCCGAAGGACCCGCCGAGACCGATGTGGCCGAACCCGGCGCGCGCACCCGGCATCGGCAGCGAGTGGTAGCCGAGGCGCCACATCATAGGCGCGTAGAACAGCGCGGAATCCAACCGGTACGTCTGAATTCGCCTGATCGCCTTGATGGTTCGCCTGCTGAGGTACTGATGTCCTGCCGCCATACCGTCATTGGCGAGCGCGCCGTACATGGTGGCGAGTGCGGGCGCGGTGCAGACCCCGTTGCCCGCGCCGAGCTCGGTCCGCAGGATCGGCGGTTCCTCGCCCGCCAGGAGACCTTCCAGTCCTGGCAGGAACAGGCAGCGGGTCGCGGCGCCGAGCGCGCCGGGAATCAAGTGGCTTCGGCCCAATACCATTGCGCTGACGGGATTTCCGAGCGCCGTGAGTTGCGTCCCGGCCAGCGGCGCGTAGCTCGTCGCCGCCTGCGCAGGCGGGCTGCCGAGGTGGATGCCGTCGATACCGAGCGGGTCGGCCACCTCGGTGCGGAACAGCTCCGCCATGCCACGGCCGGTGATCGCGCGGGCCAGGCCCGCCATCAGCCAGCCATAGGTGAGCGCGTGATAGGCCGGAACACCGAGCAGACGATCAGGTTTGGCCTCGGCGAGCCGCTGCTCCATCAGCTGATGGTCGAGCACGTCGTCCATGCCGGTGGCGATCGGCGCCAGCGCGGACAGGCCTGCGCTGTGCGTCATCGCCTGGCGCACCGTGATCTTGTCCTTACCGTTCGCGCCGAACTCGGGCCAGTATTCGGCGATCGGGGCGGCATAGTCGAGCAGGCCGCGGTCGGCGAGCCGGTGGATGACGGTGGCCGTGACACCCTTGGTCGCGGAGAAGATGATCGACCCGGTGTCGTGCGTCCACGGGGTGCTTCCGGTGGATCCGGTCCAGATGTCGAGCAGTGGTTCCCCGTGCAGATGCACCGTCAGCGCGCCGCCCGCGCCCTTCCGATGTCCGAAGGTCCTGGCGAAAGCGCGTACCAGTGGGGCGAATTCGGCGGTGGCGTGGCCTGCCATCCCGGCGGGGATCGGCGCTAAGTCCCCGGAAGCGTCATTGCTCATCTTTCTACGGTAATGGCGAGGGTCACCCCGGGCAATGCATCTGTCTCGGACAGTGACGCATTGTGATGTCGCCGCAACCGGATTCGACCCCCGCTGCCTGGACGTCGCTGATGGTGTGCGGAATCCGTTACCCGAATGCGGCGCTACCTCACCACACCGGTTATTCGACCGAGAGGATCGCGAACGAGTGTGCGGGAATCGTTGTCGCCTTCGGGCCCAAAGTCGGCGGCTCCCACGACAGCAGCGAAACGCCGGTGACCGGCACCGTCACCTGATCTTCGGACAGATTGCACACCAGCAGCAGCGCGCCGCGGCGCAACACGATCCAGCGGGCGTGCTCGTCGTAGTCGACCGACACATGGGTGAGCCAGGGATGGGTGAGCTCCGGCCTGATCCGGCGCAAGGCGATCAGTTTGCGATAGCAGTTCAATAGCTGAGCGTGCCTGGCCGACTCCGGTTCGGCCCAATCCAGTTTCGAGCGAAGAAAAGTCGCGGGATCCTGCGGGTCGGGCACCTCGTCGGTGTGCCAACCATGTTCCGCGAACTCGGCTTTACGACCGCTCGCGGTGGCGGCGGCGACCACCGGATCGGTGTGCGAGGTGAAGAACAAGAACGGGGTGCGCGCGCCCCATTCCTCCCCCATGAACAGCATCGGCGTGTACGGCGAGCACAGCACCAGTGCGGCTTTGATCGCCAGCTGACCGTCGGTGAGATAGGCACTCGGGCGGTCACCGACGGCGCGGTTGCCGATCTGATCGTGGTTGCAGGTGTAGGCGAGCAGCGCGCTCGCAGGGATCAGGCTCTCATCGATCGGGCGACCGTGGATGCGGCCGCGGAAGCTGGAAAACGTTGCGGCGTGAAAGAATCCGTGCTTCAACGTACTCGCCAAGCACCGCAGCGAACCGAAATCGGCGTAGTAGCCCTGACGTTCGCCGGAGACGGCGGTGTGGATCGCGTGGTGCAGGTCGTCGTTCCACTGCCCGGTCAGCCCGTAACCGCCTGCGGCGCGCGGCGTGATCAAAGTCGGGTCGTTGAGGTCGCTTTCGGCGATCAGCGTGAGTGGGCGGCGGACGTGCGGGGCCAGGCGTTCGGTTTCGACGGCGAGCTCGGCGAGCACATGAGTGGCGGTGCGGTCGACCAGGGCGTGCACCGCGTCGAGCCGCAGTGCGTCGATGTGGAAGTCGCGCAGCCAGCGCAGCGCGTTGGCGATGATGTGCTTGCGCACCTCGTCCGAGCCGGGACCGTCCAGGTTGAGGCTCTGCCCCCAGGTGTTGCGACCATCGGTGAGATACGGCGCGAACCGGGGCAGATAGTTGCCGGAGGGTCCGAGATGGTTGTAGACAACGTCGAGAGCGACCGCGAGGTTGCGCGCGTGGCAGGCGTCGACGAAGCGCTGCAAGCCGTCGGGCCCGCCGTACGGTTCGTGCACCGCATACCAGAGCACGCCGTCGTAACCCCAGTTGTGGGTGCCGTCGAACGCGTTCACCGGCATCAACTCGACCACGGTGATGCCGAGATCGACCAGATGGTCGAGGCGTTCGATGGCGGCGTCGAACGTGCCTGCCGCGGTGAAGGTGCCGACGTGCATCTCGTAGAACACCGCACCCGCCAACGGCCGCCCGGTCCAGTCGCCATCGGTCCACACCGAGGGATCGAGGCGGTGCAGCGCCGACCGTTCATGCACTCCGTCGGGTTGCCGCGCCGACCGCGGATCCGGCAACACCGTCGAATCATCGTCGAGCAAGAACCCGTACCGCGCCCCCGTCGCGGCCGTCACCTCCGCCCGCCACCACCCGCCCCGCGCCCGCTCCATCGGATGAATCGCGCCATCCACCTCCACCCGTACGCGCTCCGGCCGCGGCGCCCACACCTCGAACAAGGTCACCAAGCCAGCATTCCACGCCCACCCCCACCTCGCCCGCCCCAATCCCCCACCCCAGGCAATCCCCCTCCATAGATCCACACCTCTTCTGGAGTTGGTCGGTTGATCACGGGGCACTGGTGGCGGCATCATCCGAGTAGCCCCGCCACCAGTGCCCCCTCAGCACGAAACCAACCCTTCTGATCCCACATACCGAGATCGCAGGCCTCCCCGAGACCAGCACCCGTGGCAAGCCGTGCCTCAACACCGAAATCCGCACCCCTACTGCGCATTCGCACCGGTTGCGGAG
>NZ_BDAY01000048.1 GCF_001612685.1 Nocardia altamirensis NBRC 108246 | reverse complement strand
CAGTGCAGATCCTCAGAACGAGTGCGGATTCGAGCCGTCGATCGTCACCCTCCGTACGTGCACGGTCGGCCACTCGGCGTTTCCGGTAGGGCTGCTGGAGTGCAACGGTCGCAGTCACTCCCGGTGGTGCTGGCGAGCAGGATGCTGTGATCGTCCCTCGGGGTGAGTAGGTTTGGTGAAATGGACCGGCGGCGCTCATTCGGCGAATCGGTGCGCACCGGGTGGTGGGCTTCGGATAGCGGCGACGGGCCACGCGTGTGGTCCCCAGTGCGGTCGCCCATAGGGGGTGGCGGGCTCTAATCGGTGGTGTGCGTGCGGGTCTCGGTGTGGTTTCTCGGATGACGGGGGGTGCGTGTCGAGGCACAATGGGCTGGTGGCAAGCGGGGGACCTCAGCTCATCGCGCTGGATGTGGACGGAACGCTGCTCGACACCGGTAGTCCGGTCAGCGAGCGCGTGGCCAATGCTGTGCGTGCGGCCGTTGCGGCGGGTGCGCATGTGGTGATCACGACGGGGCGGAGTGTGCTGACGACTCGGCCGGTGCTTACCGAGCTCGGTCTGATCGAAGGGCACGCGCTGTGCTCGAACGGTGCGGTGCACGTCGATGTGGCCAAGGGCGTGCCGATTACCGTGCAGGACTTCGATCCGGCGCCCGCGGTCGCCGCATTGCGTGCCCTGATTCCCGAGATGATTTTCGCGGTGGAGAAGGTCGGCGTCGGGTACTGGGCGACCGGTGTCAGCCCGGGGGAGTACTCGATCGGCGAATATCTGCTCGTCGACGATGGTGCGCTGAGCAGCGAGCCGACCCCGCGGCTCAACGGCTGGTGGCCACAGGGCTCGCTCGACGAAATGCTCGGCCTGCTCGGCGAGCTACACGTGCCCGGCGCCAGCTGGGTGCATGGCGAATTCGGCCCATGGCTGACCGTTTCCCGCCAGGGTGTGTCGAAAGGCTGGGCCCTGGAACGCCTTCGCCTGGCCCTCGACATCCCGCACGCCGCGACGCTGGCCATCGGCGACGGCTACAACGACCGCGAAATGCTCAACTGGGCAGCCCATTCCGTCGCCATGGCGAACGCCCCCACCGCCGTCCAAGATTTGGCCGACGAGGTAACCAGCACTGTCACGGATGACGGCGTCGCCACCATCCTCGAACGCTGGTTCACCAACTGACCAGCACCCCTGATTCGCGTGCAGCCTCGGCCATGCCCCGTTGGTGATCGTCGGACCGATCGAGAGGGGCACGGCTGAGCGAGGTTTCGCGCGTCGGCTCGGCCATTCCCCGTCGGCGCTCGATGGGGTAGATCGTGCATGTCCCGTTGGTGGTCGACGGACCGATCGGGCGGGACACGGCTGAGCGAAGTTTCGCGTGTCGGCTCTGCCATGTTCCGTTGGTGGTCGACGGGTAGATCGTGTGGGACATAGCTGAGCCGGATTGCGCGTGTCGGCTCGGTCATGCCCCGCCGGCATTCCGTCTCGAGCGGACCTGTTGCGCTGGTACCGGTTCGATCAGACCTGTTCGGCAGTCCCTGCACGCGCAACGAGGGCCCCGCAACGGATCAACTCAGGTCGATGCGCACCACCATCGGCGTGGTCGGTTCGGGGGAGCCTTCGGTGGGCTCGGTGGTGATCGTGATCTGGGTGGTGCCTGCGCGCAGGTCGGTCGCCAGCTCGGCGTGCGTGCCCGAGGTGTGCATCATCCCGGCGGACCATGGCGTTCCGTCGGCGGGGATGGTCCACAGTTGGTAGCCGTGCCGATCATCCACGGCGGGTAGGCCGTTCGCCGACACCACTATCTTGCCGAGGCTGCGGGACAGCACCGCGGTCGCCATGCCGTTGCCGGTGACCACGCGCCCGGTTTTGGTCACGGCGTCGCGCGCGTCGCGCACCTGCTCCATCGCGACGGTGGTTTCGCTCGCCGGTGTCCGGTCGACGAGGGCGAGCCCGCCGAGGACGACGACTATCGCCGCGGCTGCCGCAGCGATGCCGATGGTGATCGAATGCGTCCACCAGCGCCGGTCTTCTTCCGGATAGTCGTCGTCCGTCCATCCTTCCAGCGACGGCAGGACCGCCGTCCTGGTCAGGTCGTCCACCGCGGGCATGATCTGGGTGCTGCCGAGTGCCGCAGTGGCGGGCAGTTGCCGGTGTGCGCCGAGGTCGGCGAGCACCCGCTCCTTCAACGAGCCCGCCGACATCGGTGTCAACGCGATCCCGAGCCGCGCCGCGACCGGGCGCAGGTCGGCGACCTCGGTGCGGCAGGCGCGACATTCGGTGAGATGCTCGTCGAAGGCGGCGCGTTCGTCGTCGTCCAATGCGTCGAGCACGTAGGCGCCGGTGCGGCTGTGGATTTCGGCGGTCATGGTTGCCCGGCCATCGCGTCACGCATGCGGATCAGCCCGTCGCGCATCCTGGCTTTGACCGTTCCGACCGGCTTGTCCAGTGCTTCGGATACTTCGTTGTCGGTGTAGCCGCCGTAGTAGGCGAGGACGAGCGAACGGCGTTGCAGCTCGGTGAGTTCGTCGAGGGACCGGCGGACCGCGTCGTGCTCGATGCGATCCAGCGTGGTCTCCACGATCTCGTCGAAGCACCAGCGCAGTTCCGACTGTCCGGCGTGACTGTCGCAGCGGGTGTCGGCCTCGGCGGCGCGCACCCGATCAACTGCCCGGCGATGCGCGACCGTCATCGCCCACGGCAGCACCCGATGCCGCTGTGCGTCGAACTCCGGTGCCCGCTGCCAGATCTCCATCAGCACGTCCATGGTGACCTCTTCGGACCGGGCGTGATCGCGCAAAACCCGGGTGGCGATGCCGAGCACCGGGCCCGCCACGATGTCGTAGAGCTCGGCGAACGCCTCCTCGTCGCCGCGCCCGACGCGGCGGATCAGCATCTCCGGAGTGTTCGCTGTGCCGCGCGCCGCATCGGCACCGTGTACTGCTCGGGCGGGGATGACCATAGGGTGTGTCCTTCCAAGCCTGACCAAGCCGGAAGCCGTTCACCTGACAACGGCGGATTGGCCCAGATCATATGATGCCCGCCGGTTCGCAACACCCCGGCTACCCCGCTGAACCCCGTGGACCAGCCACCCGGTGGCCCCGGCACCCCACCCCCGCCGACATCGGCAAACAACTAACGAGCTACCAAGTCTGCTCGGTCCAACCCGGAATCCGTTGCGGGACATGGCCCCTGCCTCAGCAACTGCCCGAACCGACCAGCGTGACCCGCTGGCGCAGCACATCAGGCACCCGTCTCGCCTGAGCACACGATTCGCCGCCGTCGCACGGCGTGTCGAATTCACATGCTGCGGCTGTCCCGTGATAGCTCGGTCCCCTGGGACCACAGAGGTTCCGTACGGTTCACAGAGGCCAGACACTCTGTGAACCGTACGGAACCTCTGCGGAACCGCAGCCGCTGTGCGCGCCGCAGGGTCTGCGGCGCGCAGCGACCTGGGCTTACGCGGGTCCGGTCTTGGCCAGGACTTCGAGGTAGTGCGGGTTCGTCATGAGGCCGAGGACGTTGCCGAACGGGTCGACGACGGAGGCGGTGACGAAGCCTTCGCTGTGCGCGGTGATCGGGTCGTATTCCGTGGCGCCGAGGGCGAGCAGACGGTCGAAGGTGGCTTGCAAGTCGTCGACGTGCCAGTTGACGATGGCCCCGCCGGGGCCCTTGGTGGCCCGGGCCGGCGCAAAGGCGCGGTTGATGATGCCGAATTCGTGCAGGTAGTCGCCGATGCGGAACTCGTAGTAGCCGCCGGGGACGTGGAAGTAGGGCTCCAGGCCGAGGAACTCGGTGTACCAGTCCTTCGCGGCCTCCAGATCGTCGGCGTAGAACGTGCTCGTCGCCATTCCTCGCAGCATGTCGGGTCTCCTTCATCGGTTCGTGCTTGCTTGTAAAACCATCATCCGAGTTAAAGTGCGCACCGAATGAGCACTTTTTTCGGCAGAATTGTGCGCATGCGAGCGGACAGGTTGGTGGCGATCCTGCTGATGATGCAGACCCGGGGGCGGGTGACCGCCGCGGAGGTCGCCGGAGAGTTGGAGACGTCGGTCGCGACTGCGCGTCGTGATCTCGAGGCGCTGTCGGCCGCGGGTGTCCCGGTGTATCCGCAGCCGGGTCGGGGCGGGGGTTGGTCGCTGGTCGGCGGGGCCCGCACCGACCTCACCGGTTTGACGGCGGGCGAGGCACGCGCGCTGTTCCTGTTGGCGGGTCCGTCGGCGGGCTCGGTGCCGGAGGCGAAATCCGCGCTGCGCAAGTTGGTGCGCGCGCTGCCGCAGACCTTCCGCACCGATGCCGCGGCCGCCGCCGATGCCGTGGTGATCGATCCGGCGCGCTGGGGCGCGACGAATCGGGAGCTGCCGCCGGTTGTCGCGCTATTGCAGCGAGCGGTGGTGCAGCGCAACAAGGTTCGCCTGCGCTACGCCAGTAAGGGCGGCGAACACACGGAACGTCTTGTCGACCCGTTGGGCCTGGTCGACAAGGACGCCATCTGGTATTTCCTCGCCGGCACCGACCATGGCCAGCGCACGTTCCGCGTCGACCGCATCGCCGAGGCCGTCGTCACCGACGACATTGCCCACCGCCCTTCCGATTTCGATCTTGCGACCGCGTGGGACGCGGTGGTCGACGAAATGGAGGAGCGCCGCGCCGCCACTGCGGCAACCGCTCTCGTCCCCGAACGGCTGCTGCCGATCCTGCGCAATCAACAAGGCAGGCACTGTGTCGTCGACGGCCCGATCGCCGACGGTCGCATCCGCGTCCAGGTCACCGCTCCCACCGCCTGGATGCTGGCCCAGCAGCTGGCAGGTTGGGGCGCCGACATCGAGGTCGTCGAACCCGAGTCCGTTCGCGCCGAACTCGCTCGGATCGGCGCGGAACTCGTCACCGCGTATCAGCCCTGACGGCGACGAAGCATCTTCCCGACTTCTGACTCAGTGATGTTCCACTCTTTGACGGCATCGCCGCTGCACCGCGCACTATGGTGACGTTTCCGGATGATGCCGCAGTCATGTTCTCATCCGATCAGCGACGGGTGCTGCCTAATGCGTCCGTACGTTCGTATTCGAAAAATTTCGTGGAAGAATAGAAGTATGTCCGAGTCCATATCCGCCGGAAACGAGCAGTCGGGTACCGATCAGCGCCTCGCGAAGGGCGCACGCTCCCGCGCGTCGATCGCCAGACACGCCGCCGACGTCGCATCCGTCGAGGGTTTGACCGGCGTGAGCATCGGCAGGCTCGCCACCGACCTCGGCCTGAGCAAGAGCGGCATCGCGACCCTGTTCGGCAGCAAGGAAATGCTGCAGCTGGCCGCGGTGAAAGCGGCCAACGAGGTGTTCATGGATGAAGTGATCACGCCTGCGCTGTCCGAGCCGAGCGGCATGCCACGGCTGCGGGCGCTGGTCGAGCGCTGGTTCGCGCAAGTCGCCGCGCCTGCCTTCCCCGGCGGCTGCTTCCGGGTGGCCACGCTCGCCGAGTTCGACAGCCGACCTGGCCCGGTCCGCGACGCGATCGCCGAGGGCAACCGTGATTTCCTCGCCTTCCTCTCCAACGAGATCCGCCTCGCCCAGGACCAAGGCCACCTCACCGACCGCAATGCCGACGTCGTCGCCTTCGAGCTCGACGCGGTGCTGGGCGCCGCCCACTCGGCGCACCAGATGGGCAACGAGTGGGGCGTGGCCACCGCCCGCTCCATCGTCGACAACCTGATGAGCTGAACCTCAGGCAGACAGGGTCAGCGTGCCTGCGATCGCGGCGTCGTAGCGGTCCCAGATTATTTCGGTGAGCGCGGGATGCGGCCCGATCACGTCGGCGTGCGTCAGGTTCGGGGCCGCGGCGATCAGGCGATCGGTGAGCAGGCCCGGAGCCAGGAACCACGGGGCGACGAGGATGTTGTCGGCGCCACCGGCGTGCAGGCGGGAAATCGCCTGGGACACACTCGGTTCCGTGGTGACGAAGCAGATCTCGGCGAGATGCCCGGTCCGGCGGGCCAGGCGCCGCGCCACCTCGGCGGTGCGGGCGTTGGCGGCGGCGGAGGAGGAACCCACCGCGGCCACCGCGATGCCGACACTGCTGTGTGACCAGGCCAGCGGATCGTGTGCCACCTCGAGCAGCCCGCACGCCTCCGAAACCCGGTCGCGCAACGCGGAGATCAGCCGGTTGTCGGGGCCGAGCACATCGGCCTGCGTCAAGTGCAGGTGCGGATGCCTGGCCTGCGCGACGGCAAGCAGTTCAGGCAGGTCGACCCGTGCGTGAAATGCGTCGCCGAGCAACACGGGCACGACCACCGCACGGGTATATCCCTTGTTCGCAACGGCATCGACGACCTGCTCGACCGAGGGCGCGCTGAGGTCGAGAAACGCCAGCCGCACATCCACATCCGGTCGGCGGGCCGCGACCTGGGCGAGGGCCGCGCCCATGGTCGCTGCGGACCGCGGATCGCGGCTGCCGTGCGCAACGGCGATCAGCGCAGGCAGGTCTCGCATTACCGCCACCTCGTCTTCGCCAGAGTGTTCCCACCGCGACTCTCGGCGGCCCGTGTGCTTGTTTACTGCCGCAACAATGTTAGGCGGCGCCGCGGCCGCCCGCGATTCCGTCGCAGCGCCCGGCGCAGGTACGCCGTCCAACGGTGTCATCGCGGGGCCCCTTCCCCTCAGACTCCGGTGCCGACCTCGACCGCCGACAGCACGTCGCCGACGAGCCCGGCGGCGAGGGTGTTGCCACCGGAGGGGTCGATGAGCAGGAAGCTGCCGGTGTGCCGGTTCACCCGGTAGTCGTCGACCGCGAGCGGCTCGGCGACGCGCAGGGCGATGCGGCCGATATCGTTGAGCGCCAACGACTCCGGGCTCGGATCGGCGATCAGTCGCTGCTCGTCGAAGCGCTCGAGCAGCGCGCCGACGATGGCCTGAGTGGTACGGGTGCCGTGCTTCAAGAGCAACCGGGCGCCTGCCCGCAGCGGCTTGTCGCCCAACCAGCAGACGGTGGCGTCGAAGGTGTCGATCGGCTCGGGCGCATCGGCGACCGAGGCGATGATGTCGCCACGGGAGATGTCGACCTCATCGGACAGGATCAGCGTCACGCTGCGACCCGTTTGCGCCACCGCGAGTTCGCCGTCCGGGGTGTCGATGCGCTCGACCGTGGTCCGAATCCCGGAGGGCAGCACCACGACCTCGTCGCCGGGCGCGACCGCACCCGCGGCGATCTGACCGGCGTAGCCGCGATAGTCGAGGTACTCGGCCGTGCGCGGCCGGATCACATACTGCACCGGAAAGCGAAGGCCCAGTGTGTGAGTGCCGGTGCTGTCGGCGTCGACCGGCACCGATTCGAGGTGCTCGATCAGCGAAGGGCCGCCGTAGTAGGGCGTTTTGTCCGAGCGGGTTGCGATGTTGTCGCCGTGCAACGCGGACACCGGGATCTCCAGCACGTCGTCGTCGGACCAGCCGAGAGTGCGGGTGAGCCGGTTGAATTCGGCCGAGATGTCCGCGAACACGGTCGCCGCGTCGTCGACCAGGTCGATCTTGTTCACCGCGAGCACCAGTTTCGGCACCCCGAGCAGCGCGAGCACCGCGGCGTGCCTGCGGGTCTGCTCGATGACGCCCTTGCGTGCGTCGACGAGCAGGATCACCAGCTGCGCGGTCGACGCGCCGGACACCGTGTTCCTGGTGTACTGCACGTGCCCAGGGGTGTCCGCGAGGACGAAAGACCGCTGCGGCGTGGCGAAATAGCGGTAGGCGACGTCGATGGTGATGCCCTGCTCGCGTTCCGCGCGCAGCCCGTCGACGAGCAACGAAAGATCCGGCGTGGCAAGACCTTTGTCCACCGATGCACGGGTGACGGCGTCGATCTGGTCGGCCAGTACGGATTTGGTGTCGTAGAGCAGGCGTCCGACCAGGGTGGACTTGCCGTCGTCGACAGAACCGGCGGTGGCCAGCCTCAATAGGTCGGACATATCAGAAATATCCTTCTCGCTTGCGGTCTTCCATCGCGGCCTCCGACACTCGGTCGTCGCCGCGGGTCGCACCGCGTTCGGTCAATCGGGACGCGGCCACCTCGGCGAGGATCGCCGCGTTGTCGGCCGCGTCGGAAAGTACGGCGCCGGTGGACGATCCGTCGCCGACGGTGCGGTACCGCACCGACAGCGTCTCCAGCGCCTCGTCCTCGCGGGGGCCGCCCCAGACGCCAGGCGTCATCCACATGCCGTCGCGCTGGTACACCGGACGCTGATGCGCGTAGTAGATGCTCGCCAGGTCGATGTCCTCGCGGGCGATGTAGCGCCAGATGTCCAGCTCGGTCCAGTTGGACAGCGGGAACACCCGGACGTGCTCGCCAGGCGCGTGCCGCCCGTTGTACAGGTTCCACAGCTCAGGCCGCTGCCGCTTCGGATCCCACTGCCCGAAGGCGTTGCGCAGCGAGAAGATTCGCTCCTTGGCGCGCGAACGCTCCTCGTCGCGGCGGCCGCCGCCGAACACCGCGTCGAAGCGGTGCTCGCTGATCGCGTCCAGCAGCGGCACGGTCTGCAGCGGGTTGCGGATGCCGTCCGGGCGCTCGGTGAGCCTGCCGTCGGCGAGGTAGTCCTCGACCTTGGCCACGTGCAACCGGAGCCCGTACCGCTCGACGATCTTGTCCCGGAACTCCAGCACCTCGGGCAGGTTGTGCCCGGTGTCGACGTGCAGCAACGCGAAAGGCAGCGGCGCGGGCCAGAATGCCTTGAGCGCCAGATGCAGCAGCACGGTGGAGTCTTTGCCGCCGGAGAACAGGATCACCGGTCGCTCGAACTCACCGGCCACCTCGCGGAAGATATGGATCGACTCGGACTCCAGCGCGGCAAGGGTGTCGAAATCGCTGATGCCGAAGGCGCGCTCGGTGCTCGGGGATTCGCCGATGAGTTCGTTCGAAGGCTCGCTCACAAAGGTCTCCGTCATGACTGGTGTAACCCGCATTCGGTCTTGGCGAGGCCGGCCCAGCGGCCGCTTCGCGGATCGGATCCCGGCTCCGGCTTCCGTGTGCACGGAGCGCAGCCGATGGACGGATAGCCTTCTTCCACAAGAGGATTGACGAGAATGCCGTGCGCCTCGATATAGGCCTGCATCTCCTCGTCGGACCACGCGGCGATCGGATTGATCTTCACAAGCCCGAACGCCTCGTCGAAGGAGATGAGCGGTGCGTTGGCGCGCGTCGGCGCCTCCACCCGGCGGATGCCGGTGACCCAGGCGTTGTAGCCCGACAGCGACTTCTGCAGCGGGACGACCTTGCGCAGCCTGCAGCATTCACCGGGATCACGCCCGAACAGATCCTTGCCGAGCAGCTGATCCTGTTCGGCGACAGTGTGTTCCGGGCGGACATTGACCACGTTCACCCCGTACACCGCTTCCACGGCGTCCCTGGTGCCGATGGTCTCGGCGAAGTGGTAGCCGGTATCGAGGAACAGCACATCCACCCCGGCGTGGATCTGTGCGGCCAGATGGACCAGCACGCCGTCCTGCATGTTCGAGGCGACGATGTAGCCGTCGCCGAAAGTGCGCTCGGTCCACTGCAGCAGGTCGAGCGCGGACGCGTCCGGACCCAGGTCGGCGGCGCCCTTTTCGGCGATGGCCCTGAGCTCGTCCTCGGCCACCTTTGCCACCAGTTCTGTTGTCACAGTTGATCTCCCGTCACCAGCACAAGTGCTTGTCGCAAGCGAGGCTCATCGCAGATCTGCCTCGTCGGCACGAACGGTCCACTGGGCGAACCGCTCGCCGTCCTCGCGGTGCTTGATGAAATTGCGCACCACCCGCTCGATGTAGTCACCGAGCTCGTCGCTGGTCACCTTGTGCTGACGCAGCTTTCGCCCGAAGGCGCTGTCGAAACCAAGGCTGCCGCCGAGGTGAACCTGGAAGCCCTCGACGTGATTCCCGTCGCCGTCGTCGACCAGCTGACCCTTGAACCCGATATCGGCGATCTGGGCACGCGCGCACGAGTTCGGGCAGCCGTTGATGTTGATGGTGACCGGAACATCCAGTTGCGCATTGAGATCTGCCAGCCGCTCCTCGAGCTCGGGCACCAGCGCCTGGGACCGCTTGCGGGTCTCGGCGAACGAGAGCTTGCAGAACTCGATCCCGGAGCAGGCCATCAGGTTTCGCCGCCACAGCGACGGGCGGGCCTGCAGTCCGAGCGGCGCGAGCTCGTCGATCAGCGCGTCGACCTTGTCGTCGGCGACGTCGAGCACGATCAGCTTCTGGTACGGCGTGAACCGGATGCGATCGGACCCGACCCGCTCGACCGCGTCGGCGACCTTGGTCAAGATCGTGCCCGAGACCCGCCCTGCGATGGGGGAGAAGCCGATCGCGTTCAGTCCGTTCTTCAGCTTCTGCACGCCGACGTGGTCGATCGGCTTGGTCGGCTGCTCCGGCGCCGGGCCGTCGATCAGCTTGCGCTTCAGGTACTTCTCCTCGAGCACCTCGCGGAACTTCTCGATGCCCCAGTCCTTCACCAGGAACTTCAGCCGCGCCTTGGTCCGCAACCTGCGGTAGCCGTAGTCGCGGTAGAGCGAGACCACGGCCTCCCACACATCGGGCACCTCGTCGAGGGGCACCCACACGCCGACCCGTTGCGCCAGCATCGGATTGGTGGACAGGCCACCGCCGACCCACAGGTCGAGGCCGGGCCCGTGCTCGGGATGATCGACCCCGATGAACGCGATGTCGTTGATCTCGTGCACCACGTCCTGCTGGCCCGAGATCGCGGTCTTGAACTTGCGCGGCAGGTTGGAGTACTCCTTCTTGCCGATGTAGCGGCGCACGATCTCGTCGATCGCCGGCGTCGGGTCGATGATCTCGCCGAACGATTCACCGGCCAGCGGCGAGCCGAGCACCACGCGCGGGCAGTCGCCGCACGCCTCGGTGGTTTTGAGGCCGACCGCTTCGATCCGCTTCCAGATCTCCGGAACGTTCTCCACCTCGATCCAGTGGTACTGCACGTTCTCGCGGTCGGACAGGTCGGCGGTGTCGCGGCCGAACTCGGTGGAGATCTGGCCGAGGGTGCGCAGCTGCGCGACGCTCAGCGCGCCCGCGTCGCAGCGGATGCGCATCATGAAGTATTTGGCCTCGAGCAGGTCGATGTTCTCGTCGCCGGTCCAGGTGCCGTCGTAGCCCTGCTCGCGCTGGGTGTAGAGGCCCCACCAGCGGAATCGGCCGCGCAGATCGCCCTTGTCGATGCTGTCGAAGCCCGCCTTCGAGTAGATGTTCTCGATCCGGGCGCGGACGTTGAGCGGGTTGTCGTCCTTCTTGGACTGTTCGTTCGGGTTGAGCGGTTCGCGATAGCCGAGTGCCCACTGTCCTTCCGCTTTGCGGCGCACCGGCTTACCGGTGCGGGCGCGCGGGCCCGCCGGCGTTTCGGGACGCGGCCGGTCGGGCCGGACCCGGCGTTCGGAGGCGGGGCGATCCGGGCGGGCTGGCCGGGATTCAGGGTCGGACTGGTCGGTCTGACCGGCGTCGGTACTCGACGTCATGGGGTCGCTCCTGCAAGTTTTGGTGATATATCCGTCTGGCGGCGCGAGGGGCTGAGCTCGCACCTGCGGTGTCAGCGGAGGCGATGAAGCCGATATGAAAGTCGCCGGATAGAACCGGGAAAGGGCGCCGCTGAGCTACCGAGAAGAGATGGCCAGACAGCAGGCACTACAGACGCGCTTGTAGTCGACGTGGCGACGTGCCACAAGTCGTACTCCCAATGCGCGCATGGAGCCTATTGTGCCATGTCAGCGGCCGCCTTCTGACGGTGCGTCGGTATTTTCCGGATTTTTGCGGGAAATCCCCTGGACTGTTGACCTGATCTGTGACGGCCGTCATAGATCAGCACGCACCCGCGTCGGGTGATATGACCGCTAGGTCCGAAGTGAACCGCACCACCCTGTGTCCGTATTGACCGCTGCCGGTCGACCTGTCCGCCGACGACCACGGCACCGGCAATGGCTCTCCGATGTACGTGATGTCCAAGGAGAACGGCCGCTGGCTGCTCGGCCGCGGACCGGAACGCGGTGCTCGCCGACTAGGTTGAGGCCATGCCGCGTGAGTCGTTGACCCGGGAGCAGATCGTCCGGGCCGCCGTCGAAGTTCTCGATGCCGAGGGTGTTGGCGGACTGAACATGCGGCGGCTCGGCACTCAACTCGGTGTCGCGGCCACCGCCGTGTACTACCACGTGAAGAACAAGAACGAGTTGGTCACGCTCGCGGCCGATCTCGTGTGGGGTGAGGTCGAACTCCCCGATTCCGCCGAGATCGGCTGGCGGACAGCGACTTCGGAGCTGGCTCGCAGCGTGCACGCGATGATCGGCAGGCACTTCTGGTTGCTGGCCGCCATGAGTACCCACCTCATCTACGGCCCGAACAAGGCCCGCTACGACGACCATTGCCTCGCCATCTACGAGGATGCGGGCTTCACAGAGCCCGACGCGGATCAGGCGTCGGCCACCGTGCTGATGTTCGTCATCGGCGCGGCGCAGGGCGAGGCCGCCGAAGCGGCTTGGCGCGCCGATCTGCGGCGTGCGGGCGCCGATGAAGACCAGCACCTGCGCGACACCATTGCCCGCATCGGCGAGATCGCGCACCAGTTTCCGCGGCTGCGCGCCCGCACCATGCCGTCGATGGAAACGACGCCCGCCTTGCCGGACGAGGTGACCTTCGACTTCGGCTTGCGCGCGATTCTCGACGGGCTGGCAGCGCGACTCGCTACCTGAAATACGCGGTCGCCGAAGGCATTGCGAGCAGCACCATGACAAGCACCGAGCCGAGCGTCGCGAGAATCCAGCGGACGACCGTCACGGGGCGGTACCACGACGGCAACGTGGCGCTCGCGACGCGAATCACCTTGTGCGCGTCGATATCTCGTGCTCGCTGGTCGGCGGACTTGGCGAGGACGCGCACCGTGTACCGCGCCGCGAAGACCTGCATGGTCGTGACGTAGCCGACGCCGAGCATGACCAGCGGTTCGATGATCCAGGACAACAGCTGACCGGCTGCGTTGCCCGCGAGGTTCAGGCATGCCAACGCGGTGACAATCGCGGCGATGGCGTAGCCGACCACGAAAGCCCATGCGCCCTCGGCGAATACGATGCCGTGCTCGGCGAGCACGGCGGGCGGCACGCCTTGTCGGCGTGCCTCCGCGTCGGCAGCCTGTTGCATCCGGGGCCCGACGAAGTGGAAGGCGACGAGCATGACGACGAACGTCGCCGCCAGCAGCAGTTGAAGGGTGGCCGCTAGCGCGACGGAAACCGGCATGGGGAACTCCCTGAGACTATTTGAACTAAGTTCAAATCACTATATCGAGTATTTTGAACTAAGTTCAACCCTCGAGTCGGCGGCGGCAGGTCGGCGGACCCGGCCTGCGGGCGGCTGGTGGGGGACCTGCACACTGGAGGGGTGAGTTCACCTGCGGCTATTCCTGTCGGCACCGAGATGTCCGGACCGGAGCTCAGTGATTTCGGCGGTGGGCCGTTCGGGATCTACGTGCACGTGCCGTTCTGTGCGACGCGGTGTGGGTACTGCGATTTCAACACCTATACGGCGGGGGAGCTCGGCACCTCGGCGTCGCCGCAATCCTGGCTGGCTGCGCTGCGTGGCGAATTGGCCACGGCGGCAGCGCAGTTCGCCGCGTTGCCGACGACGACGCCCGAAGTGTCGACGATCTTCATCGGCGGTGGCACGCCGTCGCTGCTCGGCGGCGCCGGATTGGCCGAGGTGCTCGATGCGGTGCGGGCGAACTTCACGCTGGCGCCGGACGCGGAGGTGACCACGGAATCCAACCCGGAATCCACCTCCCCGGAATTCTTCGAGCAGCTCCTCGGGGCAGGCTTCACGCGCATCTCGCTCGGCATGCAGTCCGCCGCGGCGCACGTGCTGAAGGTGTTGGACCGGACCCACACGCCGGGACGCGCCGTCGCCGCCGCACGGGAGGCGCGTGCCGTCGGCTTCGAGCACGTCAACCTCGACCTGATCTACGGAACCCCCGGCGAACGCGACAGCGATCTAGATGCCAGCCTCGACGCGGTCCTCAGCGCGGGCGTCGATCACGTGTCCGCCTATTCACTGATCGTCGAAGACGGCACCGCGCTCGCTCGACGCGTGCGCCGCGGCGAACTCCCCGCGCCCGACGACGACGTGCTCGCCGCTCGCTACGAACGCATCGACGCTCGCCTCGGCGCGGCCGGGCTCACCTGGTACGAGGTATCCAATTGGGCCGCAGGCGAATCCGCGGCCTGCAGGCACAACCTCGGCTACTGGGACGGCGGCGACTGGCTCGGTGCAGGCCCCGGCGCGCACAGTCACGTCGGCGGTGTCCGCTGGTGGAACGTCAAACATCCCGCTCGCTACGCCGACCGGGTGGCCGCGGGCGGTCTGCCCGCCGCAGGCTGGGAGCAACTCACCGCCGACGAGCGCTACACCGAACGCCTCATGCTGGCCGTCCGCCTGCGCACCGGCCTCCCACTCGCGGACCTCGATACCGTCGGCACGGCCGCGGCAGCCCGCGTCATCGCCGACGGCCTCGCCACCAGTTCCGCGGACCGCCTCGTCCTCACCGACCGAGGCAGACTCCTCGCCGACGGAGTAGTCCGCCAGCTCCTCGTCCCCTGACGCAACGAGTGGCACATGGTGGAGAGGCGTTCTCGACAAATGCCACAGCCATGTGCCACTCGTCGAATTGGTTGTGATGTGAGTCACGACCGAGGAGGGGGCGCGGAGGGGTGGGCGGGGCGGCATTTGGGCGCCGGGGGCCGGGGAGGTTGCGGAGACTGGTCGGTTTGCGGCATTTGCGTGCGAGTTCTCCGAGGTTCAGCGAACTGCAGGGTCGGTTCGGCTGTCAAGGAGCGGGCGACCCTTGTAGGCTTCGATCAACCCCAAGGAGATTCATGTCCCCGGCACGACACATCACCCTCATCCACGAACCGGGCGAATTCGCCGAGGCGCGGGCAGCGGAAAAGGCCGAATCTGCGCGACAGAGCGCGGTGGCCGCCCGCACGGTCGCCAGTTATTCACAGAATGCCGATGATTGTCAGTCTCTATTGGCAATGCTCGGACTCGACGCTCTCGCGGGCAAGCAAGCCAGGGTCTGCGACTAGCTGAAATCCTTCCCTCGTCGGTGAAGGCATCCTTCACCGTGCGCAGGAAATGACCCGCGCTCTGCGCGAGGTGGCGAAGGTTCCTGCGCACAGAGATGCGGCGCAGGGTAGGTGTTGAATATAGCGTCGCGCACTCATCGACTGTGGTGTTGCACGCCGAAAAGCCATGCGCCGCGCGATCATTGCGATCGCGCGGCGTCTGCTGTCTCGAGGACGCCCGGTCGATTCCCGCGATAGTTGTCCGCTATCGACATCTGGTGCGAGATCATTTCGGATAGAGCGCGAACCGTGCAGCGTGGCACGCACCCGCGAATGCCTACCGAAAGGACGCCCATGAACCCCGTTCGCAGTCTGCGCGCGGCCGTCGCGGCGCTGGCCGTCGCCGCGGCAACGACGTTGGCGGCGGTGCCGGCCACCGCCGCTCCGCTGCCGACCATCGTCCTCGTGCACGGCGCTTTCGCCGACGCCACCAGCTGGAACGGCGTCGCCGACATTCTTCGTGAGCACGGCTATCGCGTTGTGACACCGGACAATCCGCTGCGCGGCCCGGCCTATGACGCGGCCGCTGTCCAACGCACCATCGACACCATCTCGGGACCCGTTGTGCTGGCAGGCCATTCGTACGGCGGCTTCGTGATCAGCAACGTGCACGACCCGAAGATCGAATCCCTGGTCTACATAGCGGCTTTCGCGCCGGCGCAGGGCGAGGTGGCGCAACTGCTGCTCGATCCGATTCGCTTCCCTGGCAGCCAATTGCTCCCGCCTGCCCTCCAGGTCGCCGTCGTCGACGATGCGACCGGCATCGGCGGCAAGAACCTCGACGGCTATGTCGCCGCCGATCAGTTCAACACCGTCTTCGCGCAGGACGTCAGTCCGGCCACGGCCGCCGACATGTTCGCCCACCAGCAATCCATCGCGGTCGCGGCCAACCTCGAACCGTCCGGGGCTCCGTCGTGGGCAGGCACGCCGAGCTGGTACCTGGTCTCCCGGGCCGACCGGGTCATTCCGCCCGCGTCCCAGCGGTTCATGGCCAAGCGCATGGGCGCGCACACGAGTGAACTGGACGCGTCGCACGCCGGGCTGGTATCGCGACCCGACAGCGTCGCCGCAGTCGTTGAGGCCGCCGTTCCACGCTGACCGCCCGAGCCGCCGACCTCGGCGCACCTCGGCGTTTTCGCCGGGTGGGGAGGTCGGTGGCTCAGCGCGCTTCATGGGGATTCAGTTCGGTGCTCAATCGATTTCGCCAGAATATTTTTCGGTGCGGCCGCCGCATGACATGATTGCTTCGAGAATTCCGGTTAACAACTCGACCCGAGGCAACGTGTCCGCTCCCCGCAAACGGCCCCGACAGCAGCGCTCTCAGTTCACCTTCGAGGCCATCCTCGATGCGGCTGCACAGCTCTTCGAACGCGACGGCTACCTGAACACCACGACCAACAAGATCGCCGAGCTTGCCGGGATATCCATCGGCACGCTGTACCACTACATCCCGAACAAGGACGCGCTGCTGCACGCCCTCGCCACCAGGCACGATCACCACAACCGGGACGTGCTGCTCGCTCGATTCGCCGTGCTGCACGAAGAGAATCCGTCGCTGCCCGACACCATGCGTCAGGTGATCACCGAACTGGCGAGTCATCACCACGACGAGCCGCACCTGAACCGGATGCTCACCCTGCAGGCGCAGCGCAGCTCGGATTTCGCGGACCATGTGCGCGAACTCGAAACGACCCTCGCGACCGAAGTCGAGCGCCAGCTGCGCCGCATGAACGTCGGCGGATCCGACCCCTATCTGACGAGTTTGCTTCTCGTGCAAGGCATCACGGCCATGATGCACGGCGCCGTCATCGAGCCGCCGCCGGATCGGCGCACCGACGACGTCGTCGAACTCGTCGTCACGATGTGGACCGGCGCACTCCAGGCGACGGGCGCGCCGAAGGATTCGATGCCGTTCGACGGCCCAGTTGTTTCGTGAACTCACTCGGCGATTCCCAGTGCGGGTGACCATGTTTCGTCGATGAGCACGCTGGTGGCGGTGGGGGCAACCATGGCGATCGCCGCGTTCACGGCGGTGGTGACGGCGTCGATGACGGTGTCCTCGCGGGTGTCGAGCACGGTGTCGGCATCGAGGTCGATGGCATGCAGCACGCCGTTGCCATCGATGGTCACCGTGCCGAGGTCTGCGTACTTCTCCACGATCGCGACTATGTGCCGCTCGCGCGACCGTTCGGGTCGCCCGACGCACATCAGCCGCACCGCATAATCCCACTCGCGATTGAGGTCTTTGACCACCGCGTCGATGCCGTCCCCGCAGGACCCGGCGGTCCTGAGCGGAAAGGCCTCCGGGAACTCCCGACGTAGTGCCTCGGCTGCCGCGCACTGGGCGTTGCACCGCGCGCTGTTGATCGCGTCGACCAGGGTCAGGCAGGCGTGCTGCAAGGCGGCGTCCGAGTCCGCCCAGCCGAGCACGGTGCTGCCGTCCGCGTCGAGGGTTCCGGTGAGCAGCAGTCCGCGTGGCAGATCGAGCTCGAGGAGTCGGCCGTCGGCCGCGACGGTCACGAACGCGTTGCCGTCGCCTGCCTCGTAGGTCCAGGCGTCGATCTCCGCCGTGACCGCGCGCAGCCGGTTGCGCAGCGCCTTGAGGAGGCTGACCGCTTCCGCGCATAGACCCCGTAGATTTTCCCTTGCCATCTAGTCGCCCCCCGAGGGCTCATGTTGTAGCGGACCGGTTGTGACAGTGGATCTTTCGCTATTACGGTGGCATGCCATTATTGTTTCCAGGAAAGCCCGGCTATTCAACTCGACTATCAGACCGCCGTGTCGGTGCCCCGAAAATAGCCCCGCCAGCAGCGATCTCAGCTTTCTTTCGACGTGATCCTCGATGTGGCTTGCTCGACTTTTTACGGTGCGACGGCCACGGAATCGGCCACCGGTGCACCGCTCGACGGATAATGCGGTGTGAGCACGAATGAGCAGGCGTCGCTACCGGGCAACGACAATGGCTGGGAGCGCGGCGTCTTCGCTGCGCCCTGCCCACACCAGGAACATTCCGGATCGGTAGCCCGGCTGGACGCCGTCCGGCACGGCCAAAGCACCGCCAATGCCGCCTTCGCGGCCAACACCACCCTCGAATCCGACGACATGTCCATCGCCCTGACCGAACTGGGTGAACGGCAAGCCGTCGCGGTCGGGCAGTGGCTGGCCGGCCTCGACCAACTACCCGAGCTGGTGCTGTGCTCGCCGTACCTACGTGCCCGGCAGACTTGGCAGCTCGCCGAGCAGGAACTGCGTGCCGCGCACCGCAACCCACCCTGTTTCGACATCGACCAACGCCTCTTCGATCGATACCGCGGCAGTTTCGCGCACCTGTCCCCGCTGGTCGTGCGTGCGCGATTCCCCGAGGAAGCCGCGAAGGAAGCCGATGACCCGCTTGGCTACCGGCCACCAGGCGGCGAATCGTTCGAGGACGTCGCGGCCCGTCTACGCGGCGTCGTCGCCTCGCTCGCGGCCGAGCACCGGCATCGCCGGGTGCTGATCGTCGCGCATGACGCGGTCGTGCTCTTCCTGCGTCAGATCCTCGAACAACTCACCGCCGCAAAGGTTTTGGCGATCGCGGAGGTCGGCTTGGTCGGCAACGGATCGATCACCAGCTGGCAACGCGCCGCCGACGGCTATCGCCTGGTCGGCTACGACCAGCGCGCCCACCTGCCGCGCCCGTGACGCTGCGCCGTCACTTCTCGAAGATGCCGTCCCGCATGCTGTTCGGCAGCCCGACCACCAGCTGCGAGACATTGCGCCGCACCTGGCCGACGCGCAGTTCGGGCGGCAGCGCCCGCCAGACCTGGCCGATCAGTTCGCGGGCGTGGTCCATATCGCCCTGGCGGGCATACACGGCGGCCATGTCCAGATCGAGCAGGGAACGGCCGACGTGGTCCTTGTCGGCCATCGGGAGTTCGAGCATGCGGGTGCGGATCTCCTCCGCCGAACGCCAGTCGCCGATCGAACTCAGCGCGTGGGATTGGTGCCAGCGCAGGATGTATTCGGAGGTGCCGAGGTTGTCGTCGGTCGTCTCCTCCAGCGGCAGCTCGGTGAACATGCGCTCCGCGGCGGCGATGGAGACGAGGGTTTCCCGGCGGCGCCGAATCCTGGCCTGGATGCCTGCCTCGGCGAGCAGGCCGAAAACGCCTGCCGCGGTCGGCACTCGGCCGCCCGCCGCCTGCGCCGACTTGGCCGCGGCCAAGCCTTGGTCGAGTGCGTGCCGATAGCACTCGTGGGTATGCGCCATATGGCCGTGCAACCAGGCTTCCAAAGCTGTATCCCCGGCTTGACGCGCGGCGCGGCGGGCCTTGTAGAACCACATGAACGTGTCGTGCAGATCGGCAACGTCGTTCAGCCGAAAAGCGATGAGCCCCGCGACGATCGCCTCGACTCTGTGCAGTCGCTGGCGTAGGTCGGGCGTTGGTTCGGCCAGCTTCAGCTGATGGATCTGGGCGAGATCACGCATCCGCGCGGGAATGTACTCCGACGGCGGCAGCACATAGACCAGGTAGCCGGACAGTGCGAGGCTGTCTTCGAGTGCGCGTACCGTCTCCGATGGTGTCGGGCCGCCGCGCAGCTCGTGGCGCAAAAGCAAACGGCTGCGCTGCTTTTCCTGCTCGTCGTCGGTGTAGTCGTGGCCGAAGCCGAGCCGATCAGGCCGGGTGCGATACAGCCTGCACAGCGCGTCCAGGAATTGGTAGGACGGCATGTCGAGGCCGGTCTCCCAGCGCGACACACTCTGATGCGACAGCCCTCGGCCCGCCGATTCGCCGTCGTTGACCAGTTGCTGCAGTCGCTGCGCGACCTCGACGAGGGTGAAGCCGTAGGTGATTCGATGGGCACGGAGCAAAGAAACTCCGCAATGCGACTTCACCGCGTGGACGGTCTCCCATGTCGACCCTCCGGTGGCTTGGAATTCGCGCACGACTCTGCGGCCACACGCGATGCTGTGTTGGCTGCTCACCCTCTTCTCCGGATCCCCTGCAGTTCCGCTGGTCGGACGCACGTGGTCTCGGCGTCGTCCCAGAAGATGACGCTATCGTTTTGCCTGGTCTCACGTCTATACTCCGCCGGTTCTGCGCGCGAGGCGTGCAAGGTCGCGACGGCACTGGCCCGGTCGGCGCGGTGGGGGCCACGCTGAGTGCATGAGAACAATCGGAATCGTCGGAAAGTTTGCGACGCACCACGCACTGCCCGCGGCCGATGAGGATCATCATCCGTCACCTGTCATGCAGGTGGCACACGTGATGACCGCCGTCGCGACCGTGATCACGGCACTGGCGGCGTTCGTCACTTGCGCTGCGGCACTGGATATCACGACGGTATCGGTGTTGGCGGTGGCATGGGTTGCGGCTGGCTGGC
The DNA here is from genome assembly GCF_001612685.1 of Nocardia altamirensis NBRC 108246. GTDB lineage: Bacteria > Actinomycetota > Actinomycetes > Mycobacteriales > Mycobacteriaceae > Nocardia > Nocardia altamirensis. The sequence continues at coordinate 80,393 of NZ_BDAY01000048.1, read as the reverse complement.
TGGCACGTGGCCGGCGCTGTCACTGTGGCGGGCACCATCGGCATCCTCGGAGGCAGGAACCTGTGGGAGGAGCCGTGTAGAACTGTGCCACTGTCGGTAGCGGCTGTTTGGTAAGCCGAACCGAAAAATACCCGCTAGTACGGAACCGTTGGCTGAGTCGCTGGGTAGGCTCAGCGAATCAACGGTTCCGTGCTCGCGCAACGCAGAAATGTCATCGACCTGCGTGGTATCGGGGCGCTCGTACTGCTGACCGCCTCGTTTGCCATGTTGACGGTCTTTTCGCGCTATCTCGACAGCGGTTTCACCATCGCGCAACAGGTCTACCTACGCACCGGTATCGCATTTCTGATCGCGATTGTCGCATTCGGTCGCTGGATCAGCTGGCGGGTCGTGCTGCACATCGGACTCCGCGAATGGGGCGTGATCGTGGGGCGAACCGCCCTGCTCTATGTATTCGGCACCACGTTGTTCGCGAAGGCCGCGACCATGACGACCGTGAGCAACATTTCGTTCATCGCTGCACTACCGCTCGTGTCCGCGCTCGGATTGCTGCTGCGCCGCGTCCGCGTCACCGCCGTTCGGGTGTTCTTCGTCAGCGGATCCGCGGTCGGGGTCGCCATCCTCTCGGGATTGGGGATCGGTTTCGGCGGGGCTGCGGTGTCGGGCAACGAGGGCGATCTGATCGCGCTGGTCGCGATGGTGGCGATTTCCTTGAGCTACCTCGGGCGCGATTGGCACAGCGGTCAGCTGAACAATTACGAGATCACCGCGCTGACCGTCGGTGTCGGCACCGTTGGCGTCGCGCTGACCTCCGCCGCTCAATGGGAGGGGCTGCCACAGGTTCCGGCGCACGTGTCGCCCGGGTTGCTGTGGGGCGCGATCGGCGTCGCCGGGGTGCTCAGTGTGCTGAATGTGTTCCTGATGAACTACGCGTTCGAACACGTGAACCCAGTGCAGGGCGGCAACCTGTTGACCCTCGAATGTGTGTGGGGGCTGCTTTTCGGGTTGCTCTTCTTCCAGCAGGTACCCACGTGGAGTGGGATCGCGGGCGGGGTGTTGATTGTCCTGTGCGCGGTCGGACTGAATCTGGCGGACCGGCCTGGGGCCGAATCCGAGACCGGTGAAACGGATTCAGGTTCGACGCGGAGAAAACCGGCCTACATCAAGCTCACTGCCGTCGAACCGACTGTTGTGTTGACTCCGCTGCGCACCGAACCGGAGGAAGCGCACCCGTATCGGCCCGCGTTGATGCAGCGCGGTATGCCCGTCCAGGAGCGGGCATTTCGGGAGAATTCGCTGGATTCATTGTGATATGTACGAATTCCGAGTCCTGCATATTGGAGAATGCGTTTAGCTGAGAAGAGATGTGCACATAACACTTTCGGACTGTCTGCGGTGAGTTGTCGTGTCAGCTACCAGGTATCGAGGCGGGACTCTTCGAGACGCTTCATGGCGCGCTCGATCCACGTGGCGAAATGCGTGGCCAGGTCGGCCGGGGTGGTGGGGCGGACGGTCACGTGCGGTCCGCGGATCTCGGTGTAGCGGCCGTCGTCGGTGATGTCGTGCCATTGCAAGACATTCGAGGGTTGTGCGTGCGTGTGCAGGGGAGCGGCGAGCAGGACAGCGCTGCCGCCGCCGTCGGCAGGACGGCCGAGCAGCCGCTGATACTGCTCGCGCGGGGTTTGACGGGCGACGTCCTCGAAGTAGCCGTCGCGGCGCGGGCCGAGATCCTCGGCGTGGAAGGTGGCAGCGGCGGCGCTGCCAGGGGTACAGGCCGGAATGGCTTGAACTATGCGCATGGGCAGGCTGTCCGGGCCGACCATGCGCACGCGGATCGGGCCGTGCTCGCCGTCCGTGCCCGCCTGCATCAGAGTGACCGCGCGATAAGTGTTGCGTGCGCCGATGATTCGGTATTCGCGCACGTCGTCCTGGCCGGTGCTGTTCTTGTGTTTGCAGGTGCCGCCGAGGATTTCGATCCGGAGATCCGAGGTGCCGAGGGTGTGCAGCGCCAGCTGGATCTCCTCCAGCTCGTCGCCGGAATACCGCTCCCTGACCGCGCGGCGGTGCGCCGCGAACTCGTCACGCAGTGCGAAGCGGCTCGTGTACCGCAGCGGGCTGGGGAACCGGTCATGGGCGTCGGAGTACCACAGGGCCGCGAAATCGTCCGTGTCCCAAGTCCATTCCGCCATTGCCGGTCCCCAATCCGCTTCTTTGTACTACTTCGATAGATGTCGTCGCCGGCCGCGCCGTGCTGGCTCACCCAGCCGTCGTCCGGCTCCGCTGTGCCGTTCGTCCTGGGTCGGCCCGCCCTGCCACCCCGCTGCTCCCGGGCCTGGCCGATGGCTCGGGCGTCGAACGGGACATGGCTGCGGCGAAGTGCGCGTGTCGCCTCGGCGATGTCCCGTTCGATGAGCGGTGCGGGTGCATGAGGTCAGGTGGTGTTGTCGCCGCCGATTACGCCGCCGGGCAAGGTCTTCGGGAGCTCGCCGAGTAGTTCTTCGGTGTTCTCCTGGGTGATCAGGTAGTCGGGGGCCTTGTGCTCGGAGTCGTCATCGGACTTGCCGCGGCCCGCGCCCATGCCTGCGCCACCGACACCGGGGGTGCCCGCGGTGCCACGGGCGCCTGCTGCCGCTGCTGTTGCGGCGGCGGACGTTGGTGTGCCGGTTGCGATCGGACTGCCCGCAATGCTGCGGCCCGGTTGTGGGGTTGCCGAATTCGGCGAGCCCGGTGTGCCGGTGCCCCTGGGTGTGCCTGTGCCCCTTGGGCTGCCGGGGACGCCTGTGGTGGTGGGAGTTCCCGGTGTTCCAGGACTGGACGGGGTGCCGGTGTTCGAGGGCACGGTCTTCGTCTGGTCGGTGGAAGTGGGTGTGCCCGTGGTACTTGCCGGGGTGGTTTGAGAATCGGTCCCGTTCGTCGACGCAGTGGTCGTCTGGTCGGTCTTCGGCTCGCCGGTCGACTGCTGATCCTGAGTTCCCGGATCGTTGGTCTTGTCGGTGGTGCCCGGGGTGGAGTTGTTCGAATTGGAGTCGTTACCAGTGCCATTCGACTGGTTCGGCTGACCGCCATCGCCGTTCTGGTACCCGCTCGGCGAAGGAGCGGGGATGTCGACCGCCTTGGTCGGGCTGGTCGGCGTCGGAAGCACCGGGATCTTGCCGTCCATCTGGCTGAACGGCTGCACGTAGTGCTCGTTCATCGCGACGCGCGCCTTCTGCGCCTCTTCGTTCTTCTCGCTCTGCAGCAACCAGCGGCTCGGGTGGAACACTCGGGAGCCGAACGAGGTGTCGACGGTATCGGGAATCGCCTTCTTAGTGTTGACGATTGCGATCGCGGCGTCGCGGACACGGGTATGCAGTTCCGCCAGAGCGGGTGTCAAGGTGTGCGCGTCGGTGGTGTAATTCTGGATCGCTTCCTTGGACTTTTCGGCGGCCGGACCTGACCACGCCTGGGCGATCGACTTCTGGATCGAGCGCGCGAAGGTTTCCACGCCCTGCTCCCAATTCTGGTGCATCTCCCAGTACTTCTGTGCCTGGGCCATCGCGTCAGTGGTATCGAGGGGGTCGAAGGCATCCTTGATCTCCGGATGCTCCCAGCTGTCGGTATGCTCGCCGCCCCCGGGGATTCGTGTCGGTTCGTAGCCTGTCATCGTGCTGACCCGTCGGGAAGCACGTAGGGTCCGACCTTCAAGGGTACTGGTGGTCGCTCCGGCAAAGTTTCATTCAGGTGGTTGAACTCGGCGGCGAAATTGCTGTCCGACTGCATCATTCGCTCACGGACCACCCGGTGGACCTCTTGGATGTCCTCGACGATTTTGTAGTGCTGTTCCATGATCTGCCACACCGAGTTGCCATCGCCAGCGTTGTTGGCCTTGGAACGAAACCGACCTACGAGAGTTTGGGCCGACACCATCTTGCCTTCCTTCTCGCCCAACCCCCAGTTGTCCTGTCGATGGATGGCGTCTGCGGTTCTCTGAACGGCGAGGATCGTGTCCTTGAAGTATTGGCAGTCGCGATCGATGTAGACGAAGTCCTCCGCCGTCATCGCAATGCCTAGCCGACCCTCGCGTGCCTCCGTCAGAACATTCGCCATAGGGCGGGGCGATGTTGCGTTGTCGTCTCCCATGAATCCATCCCTCCCAATAAAGAACGACTGCTAGCCGCTGATCATGCCGCGGCAGGCACGGTCGGTACGACCTTCTCAGCAAGAGCACGAGTAAGATCGCACGTGTTCAGGTTTCCCGTATTGCGACTTGATGGCGGGTTGGTGAGGTTGAACTCGAGGCTGCCACCCTTCATCTCCACATCCACCGTGCACACCGACTCGGGGTGCGTATCGACTTGGCGCGTAGAAATCGCCCGCCGGCCGCTGATGGTGAACTCCTGGGTATCAGGGAACTTTTTCGCCCGCGCCATGTCGATCGTGATGTTCGTCGTCTGGATACTCGCGGCATACCCGTCCGACTGAACCCATGCGCAACCGCGCCACCTGATTCCGCCGGAGGCAGTCGAGTCATCCTTTTCCTTGCGGTGCAGCTTCTCCGAGTCCAAGACAGACTGCGGGATGTCGTTGCACGGGTCGTACCCGGCAGGCACGTCGGTAGCGACGCCTGAGCTCGTCGGGCTACTCGTAGCCTTCGGGTCACCATCCGACGGCCCACACCCGGCGATCACGAACACGGCGCCGAGCGCGAGGGGCCCCAATCGCCACGATTTCGACCTGCTCGTCATCGGATCCTTCGCCCGCCGGTGCCCACACATCGATCGCACGGGTCCGGACCGGCTCCTCCGCCCCCTGCAGTTCAACCTGACGCTACTGATCGCCCTACCTGCATGCAAGCGTGTCGCAGGCATAGGCAGGCTGAGCCCGGGGACTCGTCATGGACGAGGTCCCGGGGCTTCAGCTCGGAGGGCGGCCCGGTTACGGCCGACTCACCACTCGTACTCCGTCACAATCTGCTGGATCAGTGCTCGACTGTCACTCTCGTCCAATGCGGAACGTTGCAAATCGGTATACGCGTTTTGGTACTCCTGTATTTCATCCGCCTTCTCGAGGTACTGCGCATCGGTCTTGCCTTGCAAATAGATGACGGGAGGTTCCATGAGGTGCGTGGTCGGATGTTGCGGGAATTCGAGCATGTCGAAGGGGCCGATAGTCAGCCCGGAATACGCCTGGGCGGCAAGCGGAATCACGCGCACCGAGATGTTCGGCAGTGCACCGACCTCCGACAGGTGTTTCAGCTGCTCAGTGATGACGCCACGGCCGCCGATCGCTCGGCGCAGCGCCGCCTCGTCCAGGACGGCCTCGAGGGCCAACGGGCTTTCTGTGCAGCTGAGTCGGCTCTTGCGCCGGGTGAGCAATTCGATGCGTCGTTCGACGTCCGCGGCGGGCATGGTGGGGTGGTCGACCCAGATCAGAGCTCGCCGATATCCTGCGGTTTGCAGGATCCCCGGCACCAGCACCGTTTGATACGAGATGGCCCGCTGCGCGGCCTCTTCCAGTCCGACGAACAAGTCGAAGTGCTTCGGCATCGCGTCACTGTAGGCGTGCCACCATCCGTTCCGAAACGTCTCCGCGGTCAGTGCAAGCAACTTCCGCGACAGCTCTTCGCGCGCGCCGTACACCTCGCACAGTCGCGCGATGAACAACGGGTTCAACCGCACCGGTTGTCCAGTCTCCATCCGCCACAACGTTTGTTTGCCGACGCCGATCGCCTTGCGGGCGAATTCTGCGCTGACACCTGATTGCTCCCTGAGTTCGCGTAGCTGACGGGCGAGCATGCGGCGGGGCAGGGTCGATCCAGTCGGGGGCACGGGCAATTCCCTTTCGTAGCCTCACTATTGGCCAGGTATGAATTTGGAACCGCTGTGACGGGATTCTTTGGAACCTTGCGACTTTTCCCCTTGTTCCACCCTCGGGAACAGTCCCGTCGATCAATTCCGGTGCTCTACTGAAAGCGCGCCCGGTCCGTGTCATCGAAGTCTTGAAACCTTATCGGCGAGAGCGGGTTCAGGTCCACTCGGGCCGGGCGCACCGTGCAACCGACAAAACCCGACATTCCAAGGGGGACTGCCCGATGACCGAACAGCTGCCAACGAGAAGCCAAGTGCTGCAAGCATGTCGTGCCGAGGTCGATGTCGACCATCCGATACTCGGCGCTGCCCGCGAGCTCGCCGTCCTGCACGAACGCAAACTGGTGACAATCCACGAAAACATCTGCGGTATCGACGAATATCGCGCCAAGCAGGTCCGTGACATCGATCGGTGGGTTGCGGTGAACCTGCCGGTCCCCCATGGCGGCGCCTACCTGCACACCGAGACTGTCGGCGCGATCCTCGACCGCCTCGCCCAGCTGACCGCATGCGCCAATGCCGCGGGGGCATCCGAGTGGGACATCTGGTTCGCTTGGGAACGCCTCGCTGAGCTGGCGATCGGCTACGAGGACCTCGCCGCCGAACTCGCCGCAGGGCGCCGTCGCCTGCCCAACAGGCGTTGATCATGAGTTTCGTGCGGAGGCGGCCGATCCCGCCACCAATTCACCTGACAGCTGCCGGGTATTCGCGAACCGACAGAATGCGGTGTCTCGGTCGGTTAACCTGCCGGGGATCGTTCGATAAGCCGAGGGAGTTGCCGGTGTTCGTGGGCGGCAGACGGCGCTGGGCGACCGTGGTGGCGTTGTGCATTGCGGTCGCCATCGCAGTATGCGGCTGCGGCACCATCACCACCGAACCCACCGTGCGTTCCACCACCGAGGCCCGTGCCCCGAAAACATCGAAGGTGCAAGGGGTTCCCGGTTCCGTCGAACTCGCCGCCATCGCGCCGGGGACCGCCGACCTGATGGCCCGGATACGGGCGACCGACCCGTGCAGTCTGTTGAATCGTGAGTTCGCCGAACGCCTCGGCACCTTCCAGGGCTTCGATCGCAGCCCAGGCGCCGAACGTGGCGGCGGCTGGACCGGATGCGGGCTGATCATCGCCGCAAACGACGCCCCGGACGCCTCGTACCTGGTCAACGTGGAGCTGGACAAGGTCTACACCTCGGACAAGCGCGTCGGCGACACCGCCGAACAGGTCAACGGCCGCATCGTGTTCCGCGGCATCGGCAATGACGACGCCAGACCGGATGCCTCCAGTTGCGACTATCGAATCCCGGTCGAGGACACCGGATTCGCGCACGGCCTGACGATCAGCAAGGTGTCCGGTCCGACCAAGGCGCCGGTCCCGTGGTCGAAGCCGTGCCAGTTCACCAAGGATTACCTCGCCGCAACCATCGACAACCTGATGGCACTACGCGCGCGGCCCACCGAACCCGGCCCTCGATCACTCGTGCAGCGCGACCCCTGCGCCGCCGAACCTCAGATCAGCACCCAGTTCCCTGGATGGGAGATGAGTTCGGTCGGCTGGACCAAGGCGTACAAATGCGCGATCACTCTCGTCCAGACGGGCGGCACGCACCGCTCGACCGTCGAGGTGTCGTTCGAGCAGAGCTCCGAGCAGATGGTCAAGGCGGGGGAGATCCTGCGGCTGCCCTCCGGGCTCGACGGCGGGCAATCCATCCAATACGCCCGCCACATGACCCTCGACGGACTCACCGGCATCGAGATCCGCTCGGTCCAATCCACCGACCCCACCCGCCAGAACACCAGCTGCGGCCTCACCCTCAACTACCGCCGCGCCGACCCGCCCACCGCGAACAACGCCCACCTGGTCCGCGTCTCCCTGAACCTCACCCCCGCCACCCCACCCTTCCCCTTCGACGCCTGCACCCAAGCCGCCCAGATCGCGCCCACCGTTATCGAGTCGATCCGCTGAGCCCGCTCAGTCGGCCGGCCGGTGCCCTGATCTCCCGTCGGCAAAGGGCTCAACCACAAGCCCTCCTTGCCGCGACGGTCGCGTCGAACGCCCCGCGCCACCCCTCGCCAAGGCCCGCCCGTCCACCAAAGGTTCACCACGCGCCCTCGCCGAGACAGCCGCGTTGAACGCCCCGCGCCATCCCGCGTCGAGGCCCGCCCACCCACAAAGGTTCGCCACGCGCCCGTCGCCGCGACGGTCGCGGTCGCCGCGACGGTCGCGTTGAACGCCCCGCCACCCCTCGCCGAGGCCCGCCCCCAAAGGTTCACCACGCGCCAATCCCCGCGATAAGTCGCGTCCAGCGCCCCTCGCCGCATCACTGCCCCTCCGCCATCACCGGCCCTCGCCACCACCCGATCCATGGGCTCCGCAGAATCGAATACCTGGGCAGCAGCACCCAGACCCCGGTCCGGGGGCCAGACCCGCCACCACGCCCAGGTACATCTGTGAAGAGATGAGCTTCGTCGGCCCCAAGGCTTCGGCGCCCACTGGGATGACATCCCGACCCGCAAACCAACCAACATCAAACCCAATCCTGGCCCCCAGAACCCCCGACGAGTAGGGGATTACGGCCCCACCCCACCGCCCTCGCCAGCCGAAATCCGCCCCTTGCTTTGCATCCACCCGGTTCTGGAGTTGGTCGGTTGATCACGAGGTAATGGTGTAGGCATCGCGCGAGAAGCCACCTGCACCATTACCCCCTCGACCAGAAACCAACCCCGCTGCCCTTGATCTCAGGTCCGGACATCACGACTGCACGATCATCCGTTCCGGAACCAGCCCACTTATCCATGCGGACGCAATCTTCCGAGCCACCGCCAGGTAGAGCATGTCCTCGGTACCACTTTCGGGCCTGATCGTCTCAGCCGCCTTGTCCAGCAACACCATCCGCTCTACCCCTGCACTGTCGGTGTACCCGTACCGGATATGTCCACCATCCTCATCGATCTTCCGAATCTCCGCATACAGCGCCATCATTCGACCTTCCGCGTGGCGAAGCTAGAAAGTGAACGTTCCCCGTGACGGCCATGTCCCGTCTGGACTCCGGTTCGCGTGTGCCCATGCTTTCGCCCGCGCGCACGCGGGATGGATTGCCGGGGTGTTTGTTCGGGCGCGGAGTGTTTGTTTGTTGATGATCAGCTGGTGGTAGATGGGCGGTTCCGTTGCTGAGGAAGCGTGGACCATGTACTCCACTTCGTTCGAGTCTTCCCGTATCTGTTCGAAGTTCACCTTCCACTGGGGTGGATACACTTGGCGGCCCATCGGCGGTCGGCCGGTCCGCTTCGCTTCGCTGTAGTCGTCCATCACCATCTGGTCCGACCAACTCGGGTATCTGAGCACCACCCCGGTTTCGGAGTCGACCACCATTCTCGTCATCCCGAGTCCCTGCCCGTTCGCCATCTCTTCCGGAGTCAGGATCGAGCTAACCACCCACCCGCCCTCGAACGGATTGAGCTGGTACTTCCGGTTGGGGTTCAAGATCTGTGCCAGGTACTGCTCCACTTGGTCCCTGGTTCGATATTGCTCCGGCATTACCTACTCCTTGATCCGGGGGAATCGGCGTGAAGGACAGTTCGATGGAATAGCCGACCATCCACGGTGACGGGTGATCAGATGTGACGCCTGATTGAGGGTCCCACCAGACCGGCCCTGTCGCGCCGGGCGGATACACGATGACGGTCGCGTGACTGCCGCTCGCGATCGGGCGTCCATCGGAGTCGTATCGGAACGCATTGTTTGCGTCGCGGGCATGCCACACGTTGACGACAAGTGCGGCCGAGCCGGGGCCCAGGTGGGCGATCCAGTCGTGGACTGCGTTGAACTGCTCTGGTAACGAAAGGCCTTGGTTACCAAAGTGAACGAGTCCGCTGCCGAGCCAGCCAGCGGCACGCGCCAGTCCGCCGTATTCACCGCTTTCTTGATCGATAGTCCCATCAGGGAGTGGATCCGGCCATCGTGGGAGGGCGACGTGCGGGCGCCCGAAGAACGAGGACAGTGCTGCCAGCGCATTGTCCAGGCAGTTGTTGCTGCGGCCGTCAACAAGGATCCCGCCGTCGTTGATGAGTCTGCCGTAGGGGTGGATGCGAGGGTCAGCACCGCGGGTGAATTGGTCGCCGTCGCGCAGCGAGTCTTCGACCATCGCCTGGTATGCCTCGTCTTCGAGGTCGCTGAGCCGATGATGGTCGATTGTTCGGGTGTCGGGCAGGTTGGTGTAGCGGATCGGGGTGTTTGCTGCGGCGATGTCGTTGCTGAGTTGCCGCAGTTCGGTGGGTGTGAAGGAGGGATCTGTGCCGGGCTCGTGAGGCAGCAGGCCGAGTTGTCGGCGGATGTTGTTGATGAGGGATTCGGGGCGGGCGTGGATTGACCAGTTATTGAGATCTCCGGGGGCCTGGTTGGCCGTGACTTGGAGGTGGGCGGTGGCGGGGTCAGGTGCGAAGACGACGTCGATCAGCAGGCGGTCGCCGTTGAGGAGGCGGGGTGCGGTGTTGAAGGCGCGATCTGCTGCTGTTTGGGCGGTTTCGATGAGGTTGCGGATGTCTTGTGACGAGACATATGGGCCTGCATCGATGTGGACTCGGATGGTGATCACGCTGATCGACTGGTCGGGGAAGCGGCGTACGTCGAAGGCCGGCGTGTTGGCGGCGAAGGGGTCAGCGCTGACGATGACAGGGGTGACCCTGCCTGCCTCCGGTGTTTGGTTGCGGAAGTGCTCCCGTGCGGCGCGGGCCTGATCCGGTTGATGTGCAACAGGATTCACTGGGTGCCGGGTGGATTGTCGCGGGTACCCATCATGACCGGGCCGGCGTTGCTGCGGTGGCGAATCAGGGGCGTGGGCAATGAAACCGTCGATGGGCGGGCGGGTTTCGTGGCGCGGTTGGTCCGCGGGGTTCCTCGGCGGAGTTCCGAGGTGGGGAAGGTCCGTCGGAGTTCTCGCCGGTGTGGGCCGTGCCGGTTCGGCAGCGGTCGGAGCCTGCGGGGTCTGACGTGCAGTGTCCGCTGCCGACGGGGCAGGGCTGGCCGGGTTCGGCCGTCCCGGGTCGGAAGCAGGTGCCGGTGCTGAGCGCGTCGCGTCGGTCGTCGTTGGTGTGGCGACGTTCTGGCGCGTGTGGTCCGCCGCAGGCGGCATTGGGCTGGCAGCTGCGGCGCGAGGGTCAGCAGCAGGCGGTGCGGAGGTGGTCGCGTGCGGCGCCAACCCGGTCGTAGGTGGCGCGGAGGTTGTTGCAGGCGCGGGGGTTGCCGCAGATGGTGTGGGTTCGGCTGTGGGTGGCGCGGTGGTTGTTGCTGGCGTGGGGGTTGCCGCGGGTGGTGTGGAGGTGGTTGCGAGTGGCGTGGGTCCAGTTGCGGGTGGTGCTGACCCGGTTGTGGGCGGCGTGGAGGTTGTTGCTGGCGTGGGGGTTGTCGCAGGTGGTGTGGATCCGGTCGTAGGTGGCGCGGTGGTTGTTGCTGGCGTGGGGGTTGCTGCGGGTGGTGTGGAGGTGGTTGCGAGTGGCGTGGGTCCAGTTGTGGGTGGTGCTGACCCGGTTGTGGGCGGCGTGGAGGTTGTTGCTGGCGTGGGGGTTGACGCGGGTGGTGTGGAAGTGGTCGCGGGTGGTGTGGGTCCGGCTGTGGGTGGCGCGGGGGTTGTTGCTGGCGTGGGGGTTACCGCATGCGGTGTGGATCCGGTCGCGGGCGCGGGGGTTGCCGCAGGTGGTGCGGAGGTAGTTGCAGGACCTGAGGTTGTCGCAGGTGGTGGGGAGGTGTGTGCAGGCGGTGTGGGGCCGGTCGCGTGCGGCGTGACGTTGCTGGGCTGTGCGGCGGCAGTACTCGGTGCAGGAGTGGTTGTCTGTGGCGGATTCGCGGGGTCGGGTGTTGTGGTGGTTGTGCGGTGAGGGGGATCGCCAGTCGGAGTCACCGCGGCTGTGTTGGGGATGGTGCCCAGCGGAGTGGCGGCTGCGGTTGCCGCGGTGGTGGAGTCGGGTGTTGTTGTGGTGGTGGAGCTTTCGCTTGGAGCAGGGGGCGCCGCTGCGGGGGTCGGCGGGGTTGGGGCGCTGGTTGACGAATCGATTCGGCTCGGCGTGGGATCTACGGCTGGCGGCGTCTCGTGTTTCGGCGGTGCGGGGTTCGTGAGGTTGTCGGCAGGGGAGGGCGTTGCGTGTGCAGGCTGATCTCCGGGAGGGCCGGTGGTTGGGGGACTCGAATCCTGTAGTGCGCTCTTTGGATTCGGCGGCAGGGTGGAGTCCTGAGTGGTAGGCGCAGTGCCGTGCGTTTCAGCGGGGTTCTGGTGATGTGGATCGGTGCCCGGGGCATCGCCAGGAGACGTGGTGGTCTCGACCTCGGTGGTGCTCGGCGGGTTCTGGCTCGAAACAGGTTGTTCTACATCGGTATCTGTCGGAACAGTCGTGTTTGTGGGCGCGGTGGTATCGGTGCCGACGTCGGCGAGGGATTGCGTCTGCGCGGATAGAGTGCCGCCAGTGTCCGCAGGCGCTGTCGGGGTGTCGCTGGTGTGCGTGGGCGCGGTCGGAGTGTCGCTGGTGTGCGCGGGTGCGGTCGGAGTGTCGCTGGTGTGCGTGGGTGCTGTTGGGGTGTCGCTGGTGTGCACGGGTGCGGTCGGAGTGTCCGTAGTCGTCGATGTAGTCGTCGAGCTCGGTTTCGGCTGATCGACAGCACCTTCAGAAGCGGAGCTGGTGTCCGACGACGCCCCTGCGTCCGGCGTGACGTCGGCGGCTAGGTTTTGTGCCTGTGGGCTGGTCGTACTCGCGGCAGCGCTCTCGTTAGGCGATGGCACAGTGGAGCTGGTGTCCGACGACGCCCCTGCGTCATGGCTGACGTTGGCGGCTAGGTCTTGCGCCTGCGGACTGGTCGTACTCGCAGCAGCGTTCTCGTTAGGCGATGGCACAGCGGGGCTGGTCGGGTCCGCCGGTTTTTGTGTTGTCTCCGTCGGGCTTCGGTCAGCACTGGCTGGGCTGGTGCTCTCGACAGGACTCGATGGCGTCGAGTTCTGCTCAACACCAGCGAGGTTGGTTTGTGCGCCTAGGTTTTCGGCCGTCGGTGCGGTGCCTTCGGGCGGACTCGTGTTAGGCACGGTGGCCGGGTTGCCATCGCTGGTCGGCGCTGGCGGAACGTTGCCGTCCGCGCGGTCAATGGCAGGGGCTGGCGGCAAACTTCCACCGGCGCGGTCGATGTCCGGAGTGGGCGGCGCATCAGTATCACTGTGATGGTTGCCCGCAGCATGCACGCCGGCAGGAACTCCTTGCGCCACGGACGAGGTGACACTGTCGAGCGTGAGGTTGAACGGCTGATCGGTAAGCGCGGCAGCGGTTGCGGCGCCTGCGATTTCGCCTGCGACGCCCGTCGCCGCCTCGGTGGTCCCTTCGACGGCGGCGCGGCCGAGCCGACTCGACGCTGCGTCGCTCGCACCGGAGAGCAGTCCGTTGCTGCCGAGCCCGGCACCGACAGCACCACCTGCCGCACCCGCGGCGGCGGCGACACCGGCACCTTTCCAATCCTGAACGGTGACGTCGTCGCGGTGGCCTATGCCCAACTGCAGGAATTTGGTGCCGATCTCCAGGCCGCCCTCTTCGAGCGCCTCGGCGAAGGCCCCGTGCAATGCGGCACGCGCAGCGGCTTTGGCCGCCGCGCGGGTCAACATGCGGACGATCAGTTCCTTGATCGCCATGCGAATGGTGATCTGGGTGGCCACTCGAAGCGCTACGGCGCCCGCGGCGCTGATCCCGGTCCACGCGGTCGCCAGCAGTGGCGCCATCTCGATCGCGAAGACGACCATCGTGCCGATGATCACGAGCTTGGTCTGCTCGATATCGGCTGCGCCGTCACCGATTTGGTCGGCCATGCTGTCGAGATATTTGACCAGGCCCGCCCAGGCGCCTTTCTCGCCCATCAGCTGGTCCCAGTATTCCTCGATCGAGTCATGGGTTCGGCCGTCGATCGCGGCCAGTACCTGCTGGACGGTGTGGTGCGCGTCGTCGTCGATGTCGTTGAGCGCCGACGCCATCCCCGACCAGGCATCGGAGACCCGCCACATGGCGGTCTCGTCACCTTCGGGCCAATCGCCTGCCCCGACAATCCATTTGGCGACCCATTGCAGGGATTCGGGGATCTCGATGCCCATCAGCGGGGGACCTGGCCCAGGTCGCCGGCGTTGGCCTGGTCACGATTCTGTAGTGCGTCCGCGACAGCGACCACCCGATCGCCGAGGTTGTTCATCGTGGTGCCGAGCTTGTCGACGCCGTCCAAGGCCTTCGGGACGCCTGGCGTGTAGTTCTTGGCGAAACTCTGTCCGATCTGATCCGATCCCCAGCATTCGCCCTCGGCGTCGAGCACCCGCCGCAGGTTCGCCGCTGCGGCGGCGATTCGATCCGCGACGTCAGCGAACCCAGAGCGGTTGGCGCGCAACGTATCCGGGTCGGCACGAAAGTTCGTCACGGGCGCTCCCGCAGGTAGGACCGGTTGCGGTAGTACTCGTCCTCAGCGTCCTCGTCCCACACTCTGGGGGCCACCGATGGCGCGGGGGTTTCCGGGAGCATTGAGCGAACGAGATCGCGAATGGCGGGTGCGCCTGGCACGAGGTCGGCGAGGTCCGGAATCCCGCCCGCCAGTTCCCCGATGGGCGCGATGGTCTGCTGGGTGACGTCCCTGGCTTGCTGTGCAGCCGCCTGCACCGCCTCGGTGATGGATTGTCCGAGCTCGGCGGGGCTGATGCGTCTGTACGTGTCGGGTTCGACGTGCACCGCCACCGGAACCCCGGCGGCGTTGCTCTCCACGCGAATCAGCTTGTCGGAGGACCACGCTGTCACCGTGGTTGCGGCGAGGGTGGACTGTGCCTCGGCCAGCTCCCGGCGTTGCTGGTCGAAGGTCTCGAGCAGTGCACCGATCTGATCCCGCAGTTCGTCGTTGCGTGCCTGCGCGATCTCGCGCCGTTCATCGTGCACCGGTCCACCCCCGCTTCGAGATTCGATCCGTCACTTGAATCCGACGCAGCGAGCCGACGATCGGTTCCATCGAATTCGAATTCGGCGCGAAGGGCGGTGCGGGTGATCGTGGTCACTGGGAGTAGGCGGGTGTCCGGTCTCGCGCGCGCGGGAGCGGGCGATTCGGGGTCTGGCAATTAGACTGGATAAACAGGCTGGGCCGGGAACGGTCTCCGGCTGTGTGATGGGACGGGTTCGCTGGTGGCCATGGTGCGGGCGTACCCGAGGACGAGCGAGGAGGTGGGACCGATGTCGAGCACCGAGGACAGGCGCTTCGAGGTCCTGCGCGCGATCGTCGCGGATTATGTCGCGACCAAGGAGCCGATCGGGTCGAAGAGCCTGGTGGAGCGGCACAATCTCGGGGTGTCGAGTGCGACGGTGCGCAACGACATGGCGGTGTTGGAGGCGGAGGGGTACATCACGCAGCCGCACACCAGTTCCGGGCGCATCCCGACGGACAAGGGGTACCGGCAGTTCGTGGACCGGATCGCCGAGGTGAAGCCGCTGTCGGGGGCGGAGCGGCGCGCGATCATGGAGTTCTTGGAGTCGGGGGTCGATCTCGATGACGTGTTGCGCCGCGGTGTGCGGCTGCTGGCCCAGCTGACCAGGCAGGTCGCGGTCGTGCAGTACCCGTCGGTGTCCGCGTCGACGGTGCGCCATATCGAGGTGGTCGCGTTGAATCCCGCGCGCCTGCTGCTCGTGGTGATCACCGACACAGGGCGCGTCGATCAGCGACTGGTCGAGCTCGGCGCGCTGGTCGATGACGAAGACCTGGCCGCGTTGCGCGGCATGCTCGGCGGCGCGATGGACGGAAAGCGGCTGGCCGCGGCGTCGGCCGCGGTCGCGGAGCTGCCTGATCGGTCGCCGCTGCGGTTGCGGGATGTGTTGATTCGGGTGTCGACGGTGTTGGTGGAGACCCTGGTCGAGCATCCGGAGGAGCGCCTCGTGCTCGGCGGTACTGCCAACCTGACGCGCAACGCTGCCGACTTCGGGTTCCCCGGCTCGCTGCGTGATGTGCTCGAGGCGTTGGAGGAGCAAGTGATCGTGCTGAAACTGCTTGCCGCCGCACAGCAGCCTGGCACCGTGACCGTGCGCATCGGCGAGGAGACCCAGGTCGAGCAGATGCGCGGCACCTCGGTGGTGTCGACGGGCTACGGCACCTCCGGTGCGGTACTCGGCGGCATGGGCGTGCTCGGCCCGACCCGGATGGACTATCCGGGGACCATCGCGTCGGTCGCGGCGGTCGCCAGGTACATCGGCGAGGTCCTCGCCGAACGCTGACGGCACCGGCACCGCTGCTACTCTCGTAATTCCGGCCGGATAAAGTTGAGTGCATCCGACTAATGCTGTTGTCAGCATGGCGGTTGGAACGGTGAAGGCCACCGTCGGGCACTGTCGAGAACGACCAAGGACTAGAGAACTCAAGTGGCACGGGACTACTACGGACTGCTCGGCGTCGCGAAGAACGCGACCGACCAGGAGATCAAGCGCGCCTACCGCAAGCTGGCGCGGGAACTCCATCCCGACGTCAACCCGGACGAGACGGCGCAGGCCAAGTTCAAGGAAGTATCGGCCGCCTACGAGGTGCTGTCGGATCCGGAGAAGCGCCGCATCGTCGACATGGGCGGTGACCCGCTGGAATCCGGCGGCGGCGCTGGTGGCGGCTTCTCGGGTGCCGGTTTCGGCGGGCTCGGGGATGTGTTCGAGGCGTTCTTCGGCGGCATGAGTGCCTCCGGCGGTGGCGCGCGCAAGCCGCGCGGCCGGGTGCAGCCCGGCGCGGACTCGCTGCTGCGGACCAGGCTGAGCCTGGCCGAATGCGCGGTCGGCGTGACCAAGCATCTGACGGTGGACACCGCGATCCTGTGCGATGTGTGCACCGGCGCCGGCACCAACGGCAAATCCAAGCCGGTGCGTTGCGAAACCTGCGGTGGCGCAGGCGAAGTGCAATCCGTGCAGCGTTCGTTCCTCGGCCAGGTGCTGACCTCGCGTCCGTGTCCGACCTGCCGTGGGGCAGGCGAGACCATCCCCGATCCGTGCCACAAGTGCGGTGGCGACGGCCGGGTGCGTGCGCGTCGCGAGATCGCCGCGCCGATTCCGGCCGGTGTCGCGAACGGCATGCGGGTGCGACTGGCCGCGCAGGGCGAGGTCGGACCGGGCGGCGGGCACGCCGGTGACCTGTATGTCGAGATCGTCGAGCAGCCGCACGACGTGTTCGTCCGCGACGGCGACGACCTGCACTGCACCATCCGCGTCCCGATGGTCGACGCGACCCTCGGCACCACCGTGGTGATCGACACGATCCTGGACGGACCGACCGAGCTGAGCATCGCGCCGGGCACCCAGCCCGGCGAGGTTTCGGTGCTGCGCGGCCACGGCATGCCGCGCCTGCGCTCCGGCGCGCGTGGCGACCTGCTCGCGCACCTGGACATCGTGATCCCGGCCAAGCTAGACGGCAAGCAGACCGACCTGCTGCGCAAGTACAAGGGCATGCGCCCGAACGAGCGCGCCGAGGTGATGTCGACGCAGTCCGAGCACAACAGCGGCCTGTTCGCCAGGCTGCGGGCCTCGTTCAGCGGGCGCTAGTTGGCCGCGACGGTCTTCTACCTCGACGAGGTGCCCGAACCGGGTGCCGTCGCCGTGCTCGACGGCCAGGAAGGCAGGCACGCCGCAACGGTGCGCCGCATCCGGGTCGGTGAGCCGATCACGTTGTCGGACGGGCACGGTGTGCTCGCTGAATCGGAAGTCGTTGCGGCGCAACGTGACCGGCTTGACCTTCGGGTGCTGAATCGTACTGTGGCGAAACCGGTTTCGCCGCAGGTCACGGTGGTGCAGGCGCTGCCGAAATCCGATCGCTCGGAGCTGGCGGTCGAGCTGATGACCGAGGCGGGCGCCGACACGATCGTCCCGTGGCAGGCTGCCCGCTGCATCGCGAACTGGGAAGGCAAGGCGGGCAAGGCCGTTGACAAGTGGCGCGCCGCCGCCCGCTCGGCCGCCCGGCAATCGCGGCGCCCCTACATCCCTGAGGTCGCGGACCTACATCGGACCCGTGACCTCCTCGACCTGATCCGAAAGTCGAAGGCGGACGGCGCGATTGTCGCCGCACTGCACGAATCCGGCACCGGCCGCTTCACCGAGCTCCCGTTCGCAGGCGTCGCCGAGATCGTGCTGATCGTCGGCCCCGAAGGCGGTCTCGACGACGCCGAACTCGCCGCCCTCGCCGAGGCGGGTGCAGACATCGTCCTGCTCGGCCCCACCGTCCTGCGTACCTCCACGGCAGCCGCGGTGGCTCTCGGCGCCCTGGGTGCGTTGACCCCTCGCTGGTAATCCCTAGGGTGTCGTCACCAGGCGGCACGGCTGGATGTTTATGCGGTGGTGCGGCGCAGTGCCTCGCAGAGCGTGAGCAGCATCGACAGATTCGGAATCTTGCCGACTTCCTTCTTGACCACCGGGCGCAACCGCCCTGACTGAGAGATGGTCAGGACTCCGAGATTTACCTGCACCGCCTTGATCGACGGCCAGGCTACCGTTGTGCCGTTGTGTACCAGGCCTGCGGTGCTGACCGCGATGCCGTCGAAGTCGACCGATCTGCCCTCGATCAATGCGGTTTGAGCAGCGGGTAGCCGCAGCGTGCAGACCTGCCAGGCGATCTGACCGCCGAGCACGTCGAGTCGTTGCGCTGCTTGCTCATTGGGCTCGTAGTCGGATGATCGTGCCGGATCCTTGTAGGAGCCCTCGACCGCCAGCGCAGTCCCATCGTCGAAGGTCAGCGCATGCTCGAAGTCGGTGCCGTCATAACCGCTGTTGGACGACCTGTGCGTGGTGCCATGTCGTATCGAAACGATCTGGTCCCACCGGTAGGCGCGCGGCGCGACCGCGGTGCTGCAGACGACCAGACCCTCGCCGAACTGTCCGAGCAGCGCCGTCTCGTTCGAGATCACCGCGCCACGCGTCAGAACGAAGATGTCCTGGCGGTGGCCGAGCTGATGAAGTGCTGCGACTTGGTCGAGCTCGGTACCGTCGCTGACGGTGTCCTTTTCGACCTTGTAGGCACGACGCCCATTGACCACCGTGCGCACGGCGTAGGACCCGACCAACCCGGCAACGCCAAGTCCCAACAGGATCGCCCACCATTGCGCGGGGTGGTATCGGATTTCCTTGTGCCCCAAGTCCGCACAGCTGCCGCGGCGCGTTTGTCCGCCTGGGCCGCCGTTGATGACGACGCATTCGTCGGTGGAGCTGACGATGGTGTCGTTGAAGACAAGGGATTCGCGATCACCCGGCAATCCAACCGCGATCAGGATCCCTGCCAAGGTGAAGCCGCACAGGACTGTGGCGATGAACCCGAATCGGATCCGGCGCTTGGGCCGTGGTGTCGACATCGGTGGCTTCCTCCCGTTGAGCTCGCAGCAGCTCGCCGCATCGATGGCGGAAAAGAGCAGCCGTACAAGCGATTCAGGTGCCGTCCTCCCGTGTAACACCTATGGCTCGCAGCGTAGCGCTGTCTTCGGCACAAATCGTGCCCGAAATTCGGGGGTCCTGGCGGCGCTACGCAGCCTGACCCGCCTCGGCGCAGGACGCCGATCGTCGTGCGGCTGTCGCGTGAATCGACAATGCAGACACGAGGATTGCGGCGACGACGAGCAGAATGCCGACACTGGCTGCTAGGCCGGTCCAGCCGTAGTGGGTGTAGGCGATGCCGCTCCCGCCGCCGATGACGGCGCTGCCGACATAGAAGGAGAACAGGTACAGCGAGGATGCCGCGCCGCGGTTGCCGACCGCCATGGCGCCGACCCATCCGCTGGCGACCGAGTGGGCGCCGAAAAAGCCTGCGGTGCACAGGGCCATGCCGAGGATCAGGGTGGCGAGGTTGTCGGGAAGCGTCATGGCCAAGCCGATGCCCATGACCAGCACCGCGGCGGCGAGCACCCACTGGCGGCCGATGCGATCGGCGAGCCGTCCGGCGACCGCTGAAGCACCGCTGCCCGCGGCGTAGAGCACGAACACCAAACCTGCTACCGCGCTGGGCAATTCGAAGGGCGGCTGGGTGAGCCGGTAGCCGAGGAAGTTGTAGAGCGAAACGAATCCGCCGACGAGGACCAGCGCGAGCCCGAACAGTGCGAGCAGGCCGCGATGGCGGAGTTGAACCACGAGATCGCCCACCACCGTACGGATTCCGGCCGATTGCGGGACAAAGCCGCGGGACGGTGGCAGACCGCGCACGAACCACAGGGTGCACACCGCCGCCGCCACCGAGATCGACGCTTCGGCCCACCGCCATGACCCGACGCCGAGGGTGAAAGCCGGTATCACCCGCCCGGCAAGCCCGCCCATGCTGGTGCCCGCGATATAGACGCCCATCGCCGCGCCGAGACCCTCGGCGCCGATCTCTTCGGCGAGATAGGCCATCGCGACGGCGGGTACTCCGGCCAAGGTCAAGCCTTGCAAGGCCCGCCCGGCGAGCAGCACATCCAGCGAAGGGCTGAGCGGCAGCAGCAGTCCGATCGCCGCCGAACTCAGTGCGGACACCGTCATCACTCTGGTGCGGCCGATGCGCGACGACAGCGCGCTGACGGGGATGATCGCCAGCGCGAGCACGCCCGTGGTGAGCGAAACCGCAAGCGCCGCATGGGCGGGCGCGGCACCGAACTCGGCGGACAGACTCGGCAGCAACGCCTGCGCGCTGTACATCGTCGCGAAGGTCGCCAACCCCGCCGCGAACAGCGCGGTGATGATCCGGCGCTCGTGCGCGATGTCGCGGACCGCGGCCGGGCGAGTCTTCGTGAGGGTCACCGATCCAGGATCGTCACCCGGTCTTCCGAAGGGAAATGAATAATAATAGAGAAGTTCATGCACCGAGCGCATATAGACAGAGTGCTCGCCGATGCCGACCGCGACGCCGGAACGTGGTGTGACAAGCACCACGCTGACCTGAGGAGCAGACAACCATGCTTGGCGCCGACCTCGAATGGTTCACCACGCTGGCCGAACTGGAACGGGTCGGCGCGGCCGCAGAGCGCCTGCACATCGCTCAGCCGACCCTGTCGCGCATGCTCGGCAGGTTGGAGCGCAAGTTCGGCGTCGAGCTGTTCGACCGACGCGGCAAACGCATCACCCTCAACGAGTTCGGCCGCATCTATTACGAACACGCCCGCCGCGCGCAATCCGAACTCGACGCGGCGAGCCAATCCATCGCCGATCTGAACAGCCCGGCCAACGGTGTTGTGCGCCTGTCCTTTTTGCATTCCTTCGGCGGCTGGCTGGTGCCGCAACTGGTCGGCGAATTCCGGCGCGGTTCCGCCCGAATCTCTTTCGCGCTGCGGCAGGGTCCTTCGGAAATGGTGGCCACCGATGTGCTCGACGGCACGTCGGATCTCGGCATCGTCTCGCCGCGCCCGACCATGCCTGGCATCGGCTGGCGCGGTCTGCTGCGTCAGCGGCTCGCCCTCGCCGTCCCCGCCGATCACCGGCTGGTCGGCCGCAGGCAGGTGCGTCTCGCCGAAATCGCCGACGAGGACTTCATCGCCATGCATCCCGGCTACGGGATGCGCCGGATCGTCGAGGACCTGTCCGCCGCCGCCGACCTGCGCCTGCGTATCGCCTTCGAGTCCAGCGACCTCGTCACCGTCGCAGGCCTGGTCGCCGCCGGTCTCGGCGTCGGTGTGCTGCCGGAGGAGGATCTCGGCCCGGCGAGCGCCCCGCGGGTGGTCGGCGCGAAGCCGGAGCAACGCCTGCCTGGACCGGTGCTGATCCCGCTCGCGGACGCGGGCGCGACCCGCGATGTCGGCCTGGTGTGGTCGGCCGCGATCGCGCCATCGGGCGCGACGCGACGCTTTCGTGATTTCACCGAGGATTGGGCACAGCGCCGCCGGGGAATCCCGTGATCGTCCGGTCCCTCCGATAGCGGCTTATTCACTGGGCGGTGTCGGTGGGGCGCGTTAAACTTTCCTCAACACAGCAGCACGTCGAGACCGGAAAGCAGGCTATAGCCACTTTTGAGAACACAAGGCGAGATCGGCGACCCGACCACTCCATCAACGGCAGGCATCGGCGCCGACGACAACGGCTCGGGCCCCGCAGCACGCACCGTGCGTTCCAGTATCGAACTCGCTCCCGAATCCGTGTTCCCGTTCCTCGGTTCGGCCGACCAGAATCTGCGTGAACTCGAAGAGCTGCTCGATGCGGACATCCATGTCCGCGGCAATTCCGTCACCCTGACCGGCAAGGCGGCCGATGTCGCGCTCGCCGAGCGAGTAATCGAACAGCTCATCGCGCTGACCGGCCGGAATCGAGTGGTGACTCCGGAAGCGGTGCGGCACACCGTATCCATGCTCACGGAGGGCTCATCGGAGTCCCCGGCCGAGGTGCTCAGCCTGGACATCCTGTCCCGGCGCGGCAAGACCGTCCGGCCGAAGACGCTGAACCAGAAGCGCTACGTCGACGCGATCGACGCCAACACCATCGTCTTCGGCATCGGCCCTGCCGGTACCGGCAAGACGTATCTGGCGATGGCCAAGGCCGTGCAGGCGCTGCAGACCAAGCAGGTCAACCGGATCATCCTGACCCGCCCCGCGGTGGAGGCAGGTGAGCGGCTCGGCTTCCTGCCTGGCACGCTCAACGAGAAAATCGATCCGTACCTGCGCCCGCTCTACGACGCACTGCACGACATGATGGATCCCGAAGCCATCCCGAAGTTGATGGCGGCAGGCGTCATCGAGGTCGCGCCGCTGGCGTACATGCGCGGTCGCACGCTCAACGATTCGTTCATCGTGCTCGACGAGGCGCAGAACACCACGGCCGAGCAGATGAAGATGTTCCTCACCCGGCTCGGCTTCGGCTCGAAGATCGTGGTGACCGGCGACGTCAGCCAGGTCGACCTGCCGACCGGCGCACGGTCGGGGCTGCGGGCGGCGAGTGAGATCCTCACCGATATCGAGGACATCCACTTCTCGTATCTCACCAGCAGCGACGTGGTCCGGCACCGGCTGGTCGCCGACATCGTCGACGCCTACGACCGGGCAGAGTCGGAAGCCAGGCCGCAGGTCGGCCCGCACTATCCGGGCAACCGGGCGCAACGTCGTGCCGCGAGCCGCGGCGATCGGCGCTGACATCGCAGGTTGTCGCGTGACCCGGACCTCGGGTTGCGCGGCAACCGGCCATCTGCGGTGACATAGGCTTACCGGGTGAGTATCGAGATCGCCAACGAGTCGGGTATCGACGTACCCGAAGAGGATCTGGTCAGTGTCGCGCGGTTCGTGATCGGCCGGATGGACGTGCACCCCGCCGCGGAACTGTCGATGGTGCTCGTCGATCTCGACACCATGGCCGACCTGCACATGCGCTGGATGGATCTACCCGGCCCGACCGACGTCATGTCGTTCCCGATGGACGAACTCGAGCCGGGCGGGCGGCCGGACAGTCCGGAACCCGGCCCGTCCATGCTCGGCGACATCGTGCTCTGCCCCGAGTTCGCCGCGGGCCAGGCGCGCAAGGCCGGGCACTCGCTCGACCACGAACTCGCGCTGCTCACCGTGCACGGCGTCCTGCACCTGCTCGGCTACGACCATGCCGAGCCGGACGAGGAGAAGGAAATGTTCGCGCTGCAGGACCGGCTGCTCGAAGAGTGGTACGAGAGCCTGCGCGAGGCACAGCGGCGGGCCGAACTCGCCGCCAGGGACGCCAGGTTGCTGGGGAAGGCGGGCTTCACCACACCGGGTGACGCACTGGGACCCGCGTGAGTTCGCTGACCCTGATCCTGCTCGCGGTCCTGCTCGTCCCGGTGGGCGGGGTGTTCGCGGGTGTCGATTCGGCGTTGAACACCATCTCTCCGGCACGGGTCGACGACATGGTCCGGGCCGACCGGCCTGGCGCGGTGCGGCTCAGCAAGATCGTCGCAGACCGCGCCCGCTACGTGAATCTCATGGTGCTGCTGCGCATTCTGTGCGAAATCGGCGCCACCGTGCTGCTCGCGGCGGCACTGATCGCGGTATGGAACGACGAGTGGGCGTTGCTGGCCACCGCGCTGGTCATGGTGCTGGTGTCCTATGTGGTGATCGGGGTCGGCCCGCGTACCCTCGGCCGCCAGCACGCCTATTCGATCGCGCTGATCGCCGCGCTGCCGCTGCAATTCATCGGCGCGCTGCTCGGCCCGCTCAGCAGGCTGCTCATCCTGCTCGGTAACGCGATCACGCCGGGTAAGGGTTTCCGCAACGGCCCGTTCGCCTCCGAGATCGAGCTGCGCGAGGTGGTCGAGATGGCCAGCGAGCGCGGTGTGGTCGCCGACGACGAACGCCGAATGATCCAGTCCGTCTTCGAACTCGGCGATACCGCCGCGCGTGCGGTGATGGTGCCGCGCACCGAGATGGTCTGGATCGAGGCGGACAAGACTGCGGCACAGGCGATGTCGCTCGCGGTGCGGTCCGGGCACTCGCGCATCCCGGTGATCGGCGAGAACGTCGACGACATCCTCGGCGTGGTGTATCTGAAAGATCTTGTGCCGTATGCGGAACGCAGCCGCAAGGTGCTCGTCGGCGAGGTGATGCGGCCCGCGGTGTTCATGCCCGACTCGAAACCCTTGGACAGCCTGCTCGACGAAATGCAGCGCAGGCGTAACCACATGGCGCTGTTGGTCGATGAATACGGCGGGATAGCCGGGCTGGTGACGATCGAGGACGTGCTCGAGGAGATCGTCGGTGAGATCGCCGACGAATACGACATCGACGAGACGCCACCCATCGAAGACCTCGGCGACGGTCGCTATCGCGTGTCGGCGCGGTTGCCGGTCGAAGACCTCGGTGAGCTGTACGGGCTCGACATCGAGGAGGAAGACGTCGACACGGTCGGCGGGTTGATGGCGCACGAACTCGGCCGGGTGCCGTTGCCCGGCTCGAAGGTCGTGGTGCACGGGCTGGTGTTGCGCGGCGAGGGCGGCGCGGACACGCGTGGGCGGGTGCGGGTGCACACCGTGGTGGTGCGCAAGGCGACGGACAAGGCGCAGAGCGGCGAGGACCGCAAGCCGAACGGCAAGCGCAAAGGCAACGGCTCGGATCGGGAAGTCCCGGCCGGTCGACACGAGGACGGAGACACCGAATGACCGAATTGGATCCCGAGGACAACAAACTGGTGGTGTTGGCGCGTGGCGCGATGGGCCGCACCGGTGGCACGAGCGGCGCGGCGATCCGCGACACCGACGGCCGCACCTACGCGGCGGGCGAGGTGAGCCTGACCGCGCTGCGGATGACCGCGCTGCAGGCGGCGGTCACGGCCGCGATCTCCAGCGGCGCAGAGGGTTTCGAGGCGGCCGTGGTGGTCGGCGGGCGCCTGTCCGACTACGGGGTCGCCGCGGTGCGTGAGGTGTCGCCGGCCGCCAGGATCATTTTCACCGACCAGAACGGTGCGGTCTTCGAGATCGTCGACGACGCGGAAATCGCCGTCGACGCACAGACTGCCAGCGAGGTCTCCGGTGGCTGACGGTCGGGCAGACGCCGAATTCCGTTCCGGCTTCGTCTGTTTCGTCGGCAGGCCGAACACCGGCAAGTCGACGCTGACCAATGCGCTTGTGGGCCAGAAGATCGCGATCACCTCCTCGCGCCCGCAGACCACCAGGCATACCATCCGCGGCATCGTGCACCGCGAACACGCGCAGCTCATCCTGGTCGATACGCCAGGCCTGCATCGGCCGCGCACCCTGCTCGGCCAGCGGCTGAACGACCTTGTGCGCGATACGTATTCCGAGGTCGACGTGATCACGCTGTGCGTGCCCGCCGACGAGAAGATCGGGCCGGGCGATCGATGGATCGTGCAGCAGATCAAGCAGATGGCGCCGAAGACGACGGTGCTCGGTGTGGTCACCAAGATCGACAAGGTGAGCCGGGACCAGATCGCCGAGCAGCTCCTCGCGTTGTCAAAACTGCTCGGCCCTGAAGCCGACGTGGTGCCGGTATCCGCGGTCAAGGGTGAGCAGGTCGAGGTCCTCGTCGACGTGATCGCCTCGAAAATGCCTGAGGGACCGGCGTTTTACCCCGACGGAGAGCTCACCGACGAGCCGGAGGAAACCCTCATGGCGGAGCTCATTCGCGAGGCCGCGCTCGAGGGGGTTCGGGACGAACTGCCGCACTCGCTGGCGGTTGTCATCGAAGAGATCCTCCCGTACGAAGAGCGCGAAGACATGCTCGACGTGCACGCGATTCTCTACGTCGAACGGCCGAGCCAGAAGTCGATCATCATCGGCAAGGGTGGTGCGCGCCTCAAAGAGGTCGGCACCAACGCCCGCAAGCAGATCGAGCACATTCTCGGCACCCGCATCTACCTCAACCTGCATGTGAAGGTTGCCAAGGACTGGCAGCGGGATCCGAAGCAGTTGGGCAAGTTGGGGTTCTGATTGTCTGCTGGGCAATCGTGAGCCATCGATGATGCCACTTCCGGCGCTGTCGCGAGGTGACTCGGTCGGTAGGGTGGCCGGATCGCCACCGTAGTGCCGACCGAGATGAGGTTGTCGTATGAGTGAGGCTGTGCTGCTCGATATCGAAGGCACGGTGAGTCCTGTTGCTGCTATACGAGACTCGTTGTATCCCTATGCCCGCGCGCGGCTGGCGGAGTGGATCCGCAGGCCGGAGCCCGAGATCGGGCGCATCGTCGATACTTTGCGGTTGGCGATGGGGGATGTGCACGCTGATGCGGCGGCGGTTACCGGGCGGCTGGAGCAGTGGGCGGATCTCGAGATCAGGGCCGAGCCGTTGCGGGCGTTGCAGGGGTTGATCTGGTTAGACGGGTTCGCGTCGGGGGCGTTGACCGCGCAGTTCTATGCGGACGTGCCGCCTGCGCTGGCGAACTGGGCGCAGGCGGGGGTGCAGGTGTATGTCTTCTCGGCCGAATCCGAGCTGGTGCAACAGATCTGGTTTGCGAACTCACAGTTCGGCGATCTGTCCGGCGGGCTGAGCGGTCACTTCGACAGCACGGCGGAAGGGGAGGTCGACGATCCGTTGTCCTACAGGTTGATCGCGAAGGTGATCGGTGTAAGTCCTGAGCGGATTCGGTTCGTTTCCGGCGCCGTCGAGAAGCTGGACGCCGCGGCCGCTGCGGGCTTGCGGACAGTGGGTGTGTCCCGCGTCGAGGACGGTTCGCCGGAGGTCGGCACGCATCCTCGGGTCGCGTCGTTCAGCGAGATTCCCACCACGGGCTAGGGCGTTCCCGCTCCCAGTGCAGTTCTGATTCCAATTGCGCCGCAACTGAAATCAGCAGTGGCTCGGTCGATGCCGTGCTCATCAGTTGCGCGCCGACCGGTAGGCCCGCGTCGGTGAAACCGGCGGGCACGTTCACGCTCGGCCAGCCGAGCACGTTCCACGGCCAGGTGTAGGGGCAGGCGGCGGTGATGAGGTTGTTGGTCGCGTGCACGCCGATGCCGTCGATGTCTTCGGCGCGCGGCGGCGGTGTCGCGGTGGTCGGCGCGAGGACCAGGTCGTAGTCGCGGAAGAAGGTGCCTATGCGCTTGTGTAAGAAGGGCTCTGCCTTCCTGGAGGCGAACAGGGCGGGTCCGTCGAGCAGCGTGCCGAAGCGGGCATTGGCGAGCGTGCGCGGATCCACCTGGGCGCCAGGCATATTCCGGTGGACCGAGCGGATGCCTGCCAGTGAACGTGGCAGGAACGACGCGCCGATCAGCAGGCCGTAGTGCAGATCCGCGACGGTGACGGTGTGGCCGAGCGCACGCAGGGTGTCGCCGATGCGCCGCACTGCCGCCGCTACCTCGGGGTCGAGCATGGTCCTGGTCGCGGTGAACGGGGTGCGCAGCGACAGTGCGATCCGCAGCTTGCCGGGGTCGCGGCCGACCGCATCGGTCGCGGAAATTGGTGCGGGAGTGTGTAAATCACCGGAGTGCGGCCCTGCGGCGACATCGAGCAGCAGGGCGGCGTCGGCGACCGTCCTTGCCAGCGGGCCGTTTACGGTGAGCCCGTAGAACGCTTCGGCGTGCGGCCAGGTCGAGATGCGGCCACGCTGCGGTTTGATGCCGACGAGATTGGTCCACGAGGCCGGGATGCGGATGGAGCCCGCGCCGTCGGAACCCAGTGCGGCAGGCACCAATCCGGCCGTGACCGCGGCCGCCGAGCCGCCGGAGGAACCGCCTGGCGTGCGGTCGGCGGCCCAGGGATTGCGGGTGTGGCCGAAGGACGCCGCACTGGTGAACGGCCACTGCCCGAGCTCACACGTGTTGGTCTTGCCGACGATCACCGCGCCCGCCGCACGGAGCCGTCGCACCGATTCGGCGTCCGTCGTCTGCGGCGCGAAGCTGCCACCGCATCCGAAAGCCGTTGGCTCACCGGCGATATCGGTGTCGTCCTTCACCGCAATCGGCACGCCGAGCAGCGGCAGTCGCACACCGGCCGCAAGCTGTCGATCGGCATCGGCTGCCTCGCTCAGCGCCCGTTCACGGCGGACGATCCGAAACGCGTTGAGCGTCGGCTGCGCGGCCTCGATCCGGTCGAGCGCGGCACCCACCGCGGCGACGGAGCTGATCGTGCCTTGCGCGAGCGCGGCGGCGTGGTCGGCCAGCCCGAGGCCGGCCAGTGCCTCGGCGGGCGGCCGAGGTGGTTCGGACACCGTCATGGTGAGCTCCGTCTCGTCGTGCTTTCGCGACGACGGTAGCGCGTGTCTGGTCAAGTGACCAGTGCGCTCCGTGCAACGAGTGTGCTCTGCGGTCGGCAGGCGCGTGTCAGCGCGGCGAGTTCGCTACCGGGAAGCTCGGATTCGCTCGCCCGGTTCAGAATCACTCTAGACATACATACCGTATGTATGTAAAAGTGTTGGCATCACATCGGCACTGGAGGGAACCATGGGATTCAGCACCGCACTCGGCGACACGCACGAGGTAGACCTGCCCGGCGGTCGCATCCGCTACCACGAGACCGGGACCGGTTCGCCGGTCGTTTTCGTGCACGGCCTGCTCGTGAACGCGGACCTGTGGCGCAACGTCGTCCCCGGCATCGCCGCCGCGGGCCACCGCTGCCTGACTCCGGACTGGCCGCTCGGCGCGCACGAAATCCCGGTCCCCGACCTGGATTTGACACCGTCAGGCGTGGCCGACCTGATCGCGGCATTCCTCGACAAGCTCGACCTGACCGATGTCACCCTCGTCGCCAACGACACCGGCGGCGCCCTCACCCAGGTGCTGATGACCCGGCATCCGGCCAGGATCGGCCGAGTGGTGCTTGCCGCGGTCGACAGCTACGAGGGCTTCCTGCCCATGCCGTTCACGCTGTTCAGCTGGATCGCGAAGATCCCGGGTTCGATCCGCCCGCTGATCGAGCCGATGCGCATCCGAGCCCTGCACAAGACGCCGCTGGCCTTCGGCCTGGTCGCCAAGCGGATGCCGCCGCCGGAGATCGCCGACTCCTACCTGCTGCCGAGCCGCAGGTCCGGCGCGATCCGCAAGGATCTGCGGCGCTTCCTGAAGTCGGCGAACAACAGCTACACGCTGGAAGCCGCCAAGCACTTCTCGTCCGTGGACTTCCCGGTGCTGCTGGTGTGGTCGCGCGAAGACAAGATCTTCCCGCTGTCCTTCGCCCAGCGCCTGGCCAGCGACCTGCCACACGCGACGTTGCGGGTGGTCGACGATTCCTACACCTTCCTCCCGGAGGACCAGCCCGAGTTGCTCACCGACGCGATCCTGGAGTTCACTCGGCTGCATGCCACGCCGTAGCCAGGAGGATCGCTCCCGCACCACCAGAGCCGCGCTCGAAGAGGCAGGCCGTCGCCTGTTCACCGAGCGCGGCTTTGCCGCGACCTCCGCGGAGGAGCTGGTCACCGAGGCCGGGGTCACCCGCGGCGCGCTGCACCACCACTACGGCGACAAGCGCGGCCTGTTCCTCGTCGTCCTGGAACAGATCGAAACCGAACTCACCGAAGAGATCGGAAGTGCCATCGCCGCTGTCGATCCCGACGATGTGATGGGCGGTATGGCGGTGGGCCTCAGCCTCTTCCTGGAGATGTGTCAGCGCCCGGCGATGCTGCGGATCGCGCTCACCGACGCGCCCGCCGTGATGGGTTGGCAGGCCTGGCGCGAATTCGAGAGCCAGCACGGTCTCGGCATGATCGTCGGTCATCTGGAGCGCGTCCGCGATGCGGGCATGCTGGTCGATGCGCCCATCCCGGTGCTCGCCCAATTGTTGCTGAGCGCCCTCACGGAGGCGTCGTTGATCGTCGCGCACGCCGAAGACAAGGACGCGGCCAGGGCCGAGGCGCAGCAATCGGTGCTGCTCCTGATCTCCGGCCTGCTGCGCACCTGACGAATCAGCTCGAGCGCAACCGTCGTCGCCGATCGGCCACCCACCGAGAATCAGCGAATGAAGCTCGTAGCGATAGGTATCGGTCTCGCGGTCGGCTTCGGTCTGGCCGGAGCAGCACAGGCACAGCCGTTGACGCCCGACTACGCCCAGCCGCCGAATGGCGTCGGCGACATCGACGGTCCGACCCTCACTCCGGCGTTCTCGCCGATCCAGGTGCCGACTCCGGACGTCCAGCGGGGCGGCGACGCGACGACCGTCGTTGCGCACCCTTATCTGGCGCCGTGGGTGCACAACCTTGTTCCGGTCGCGCCGAATACCGCGATCGAGGTGCAGGGTGCGGCACGCGTCACCCTGCCGGGTGCGGCCGACGGCCGCACCTTGGTGATCAATCCGAACGGACACTGCCTGTTCGATGGGGCAGGCGCCAGGCCGGCAGACCTCGACGCGATCGTCTTGCCCCCCGTGCGTATCGACACCCCCGTCCTTCAGCTCGTCGTCGAGCCGACGGTGTACCGCTGATCCGCTATTCGACGAATTGCAGTTCTACCTGAGGCAATTCGACCATGACGCGCGCGCAGACGGCGCGGTGCCAGGTGGCCGGGTAGCGGGTGCCCGGCTCGTGGCGGCAGTAGTCGTCGTTTGTTCGATAGGTGTGTAGTCGTGGTGAGATCTCGCCTGCCCCGATGGCATCGACCATCGCCTCGACGACCTGTTCGGTCTCGTCGGCGATTTCGGCGAGCTCGCGGGCCGCGGTGTCCGGGATCTGGAAAGAGCCCTTCTCCCACCGTTCCACGGTGCGTTCGGCGACGGCGAACAGCCTGGCGCACCAGGGCACCGGCAAGCCGAGTAACTCACGAGTGGCGCGGAAGCCAGCGGCGGTTCCGGTCCCTAATAGGTCGTCCAAATCTGAAAGCCCCTCCCCAGCAGTGCGGTAGAGAAAAAGAATAGGACAGCGCGCGGAGCGGCATGGTCGATTCGTCGCCGGAAGTCAGGCCGTGACAACCGGGACGGCAGGCGACGGGGTCGGTGCGCGCTGCCGCGCCTGCCGTCGGCTGTCGGGTGTTCGTGGGAGGATGAGGCGTGCGTTTGTATCGGGATGTGGCGGTGGTGGTACGCCAGCACAAGCTTGGCGAGGCGGACCGCATTGTCACGTTGCTGACGCGCCAGCACGGATTGGTGCGCGCGGTGGCCAAGGGGGTGCGCAGGACCAAGTCGCGGTTCGGCGCCCGGCTGGAGCCGTTCGCCTACATCGACGTGCAACTGCATCCTGGGCGCACGCTGGATGTGGTGACCCAGGTGCACACGGTCGAGGCGTTCGCTGCCGACATCATCGACGACTACGGGCGCTACACCACCGCCTGTGCCGTGCTGGAAACCGCCGAGCGGTTGGCCGGTGAGGAACGTGCGCCCGCGCCGCGGCTGCACGCGCTCACCGCGAGCGCCCTGCGCGCGATCGCGGCCAAACAGCGGCCGCACGAGCTGATCCTGGACGCATTCCTCTTGCGCGCCATGGGTTTTGCCGGCTGGGCGCCCGCGCTGGACGAATGCGCCAAGTGCGCGACCCCCGGCCCGCATCGCGCGTTCCATGTGGCGGCAGGAGGCGCGGTGTGCGTGCATTGCCGTCCACCCGGTGCGGCGACACCGCAGCAGGGGGCGCTCGAGTTCCTGGTCGCGCTGCTGCGCGGCGAGTGGGAGTACGTCGAGTCGGTGCCCGACGGGGTGCGCAGGCAGGGCAGCGGCCTGGTCGCCGCGCATCTGCAATGGCATCTGGAACGCCAATTGCGGACATTGCCGCTGATCGAGCGGTCGCGGCCGGTGAGCTCGCCCGCCTGAGTCCGCGTTTCGCTCGCCTAGAGCCGAGACCCACACAAGGCCTCCACAACCATCAGGCAGGATGGGGGCCGTGATCCTGCGCCGTGACTCCTCTACCGCGACCAAGTCGAGCTCTGCGCGGCCCGACGCGGTCGGCACCGTTCGTCCGCCGTCGCCGCATCCCTCGGGAGCCCGTCCG
The DNA here is from genome assembly GCF_001612685.1 of Nocardia altamirensis NBRC 108246. Lineage (GTDB taxonomy): Bacteria > Actinomycetota > Actinomycetes > Mycobacteriales > Mycobacteriaceae > Nocardia > Nocardia altamirensis. The sequence continues at coordinate 48,294 of NZ_BDAY01000048.1, read as the reverse complement.
CCGGAGATTCCGGCCGAGCTGGTGCCCAACCATGTCGCGCTGGTGATGGACGGCAACGGCCGGTGGGCGCAGGAACGTGGACTGCCGCGGACCGCGGGCCACGAGCGCGGCGAGGCCGTGCTGATGGACACCGTCGAGGGCTGCATCGAGATCGGGGTGAAGTGGCTGTCGGCCTACGCCTTCTCCACCGAGAACTGGCGGCGCAGCCCCGACGAGGTGCGGTTCCTGATGGGGTTCAACCGTGACGTCATCCGCCGCCGCCGCGACGAGATGAACGAGATGGGCGTGCGGGTGCGCTGGGCGGGGCGACGACCGAGGCTGTGGCGCAGCGTGATCAACGAGCTCGAGATCGCCGAGGAGCTGACCAAGAAGAACACGGTGATGACCCTCACCATGTGCGTCAACTACGGCGGTCGTGCCGAAATCGCCGATGCGGCAAGGGAAATCGCGCGGCGGGTGGCGGCGGGCGAGATCGACCCCGAGAAGGTCACCGAGGCGACCATCGCGAAGTACCTCGACGAGCCGGACATGCCGGACGTGGATCTGTTCCTGCGCCCCTCCGGCGAGTTCCGCAGCTCGAACTTCCTCATCTGGCAGTCCGCGTACGCCGAATACGTCTACCAGCACACGCTGTTCCCCGATTTCGACCGGCGCAATCTGTGGGAAGCGTGCCTCGAGTACGCTTCGCGTGACCGACGCTTCGGCGGCACCAAGTGAACGGCGGCACAGAGATGGAATCTTCGGTGAGTCCCGAGATCGAACTGCAGGCGAAGGCCGGCGCGTGCCTGTCGCTCTACGACATCGAGGTGCGGGTCGATCCCGAGGGCTCGATCGGCTTCGAATACGAGGGCGCGCTGTGCTCGTTGCGCGCGGTGAGCCTCGCGCCAGGCCTGGATGTGCTGACGCTGACCTGCGTGCTTGCCTGGGATCGCCCGCTCAAGCCGCAGCTGCACAAGCGGGTCGCCGAGCGCAACAACGACCTCCAGTTCGGCTCGCTGACCGTGATCGGCCACGACAAGCAGGCCGACGTCATTCTGCGCTACACCTTCCCTGCCGCCGGTCTGGACGATCAGGCGCTGGCCACCATGCTCGTCCTGGTGCTGTCCGGCGCTGGCCGGGCCAGGCAAGGACTGCTGCTGCCCTGACCACACGTCCATGACATGTGTCATGGGGGATGGGTGACAGGTGTGTGGGGGCTTTCGGTGGCTGGTGGGCGACCGTTGAGGCATGACATCAGCACTGAAGGCGGGTGCGGCCGGCAAGCACCGGGTGCCGCCCGCGATCGAACTGCGCGAGCTGCGTAAGAGCTTTCCGGTACCGGGCGGCGGGGTGGTGCAGGCTGTCGACGGACTCGACCTGGTGATCGAACCGGGCGAGATCGTCGCGTTCCTCGGCCCCAACGGTGCGGGCAAGACCACCTCCCTCGACATGGTGCTCGGCTTGACGCGGCCGGACTCTGGCACGGTCGAGGTATTCGGCGGCACGCCGGCGCAAGCCCTTGCGGTGGGCCGGATTTCGGCGGTCCTGCAATCCGGCGGGTTGCTGCCCGACCTCACCGTCGCCGAAACCGTGCGGCTCGTTGCCGGTATGCACGCGAACCCGTGCCCGGTCGACGAGGCGCTCACGCGCGCAGGGCTCACCGAGATCGCAGGCCGTCTGGTCGGCAAATGCTCAGGCGGACAACGCCAACGGCTCCGGTTCGCGCTCGCGCTGCTGCCCAATCCCGACCTCATCGTGCTCGACGAACCCACCACCGGCATGGATGTCGAAGGGCGAAGGGACTTCTGGAACGCGATGCGTGCGGACGCCGCGCGTGGCCGCACCGTCCTGTTCGCCACCCACTACCTGGACGAGGCCGACGCCTACGCCGACCGGATCGTGCTGGTCCGGGCAGGAAAGGTGGTCGCGGACGGCAGTGCCGCCGAGATCAAGAACCTGGCCTCGGGCCGCGCGGTCAGCGCGACCATGCCCGGCGCGGTGCGGAGTGCGCTGCTCGCCGTCCCCGGTGTCGATCAAGTGGAAGTGCGCGGCGACCGAATCATCGTGCACACCGCTGACTCCGACGCGATCGCCCGCTACCTGCTCACCGAGACCACCGCGGTCGATCTCGAAATCACCTCGCACAACCTCGAATCCGCGTTCCTGGCGCTCACCACCGGAGAGAACTGACATGACCACCCTTGCCGCACCGGCGGTTTCGACTACCCATCGGCCGACCCCGTTCGGCGGCTTCAGCGCCGGGTTCCTGCGCCTCGAGCTGCGCCGCATGCTGCGCAACCGGCGCACCATGATCTTCACGCTGCTCATCCCGCCGCTGTTCTTCGTCATCTTCGGCCTGCAATCGAACTACCGGACACAGGCTTTCGGGTCGGGCAATGTGACCGGCTACATCATGGTGTCGATGGCCGTCTACGGCGCGATGCTCGCGACCACCAGCGGCGGCGCCATGGTGGCGATCGAACGCGCCACCGGCTGGAGCCGCCAATTACGGCTCACCCCACTGCATCCGGTCGCCTACATCGCCACCAAGGTCGCCGTCGCGATGGCGCTCGAACTGGTGTCGGTCGCCGCGGTGTTCGTGGTCGGCGGGCTGTTCGGCGCGCATCTCACGCCGGTCGCGTGGGTGAGCTGCTTCCTGATCGCCTGGCTGACCTCGCTGGTCTTCGCGGCATTCGGGCTGTTCGTCGGCTACCTGCTGCCGTCGGAGAATGTGATGCAGTTGCTCGGACCGGTGCTTGCCGCGCTGTCCTTCGCGGGCGGGCTGTTCATGCCGCTGCACGGCTGGTTCGAGACCGTCTCACGGGTGTTCCCGACCAACGGCGTCGCCACGCTGTCGCGAATGCCGTTCGGCGACACCGGTTCCGGCGAGATCGCGATCGCGGTGCTCAACGTCGTCGTCTGGGCTGCGGTGTTCGTCGGCGGCTCGACCGTGCTGTTCCGCCGTGACACCGCCCGCTGACCTGGTTCGCGCACCGCGCCGCGGCCGTCCCGAACGAGGGGTGGACAGCCGCGGCGCGTGCGGTGGCGCGCCACACAGGACGTGGCCTACCTGGGCCGACACCGGTTCGGTAGCGTCGGTCCTCGTGATCGACCAGGGCTCGTGCAGCACAGACGGTGGCCTCTCGTGCGGGAGCGACGCATGGGTGTGAGGTCAGGGCTCGCTTCGCTGCGTGCCGCTGGTTTTTCCGGTCTCCTCGATCGGGCGGTCGATGATCAGTCGTTGGGCGCGATGAACAGCAGGCGCCGCGGCTGGTGGGGCATCCTCGTCGCGGTGGTGTGGCTGGTCTGGCTGATACCGCCGATCGCGCAGCGCTGGTCGCAGGGGGATACCGTGCAGGCGGGTCTCGCGACGGCATGCTTTGTGGCGTTCGTGGCGCTGGTGTTCGGGTCGTTCCTGATGGCGCGCAGATCGGGTCCGCGCGACCCCGTGCTCGAGCAGCCGATCGACCGTCGAATCTGGCCGGTGCTCGGGCTGATGATCGCGTTGCACGTGGCGCTGGTGGTGCTGCTCGGTCCGGTCGCGCTGCCGACCGTGATCTACATCGCGATCGTTGCCATCTTCGCCCTGCCCGCCAGGGAATCCGGGTATGTGGTCCTGGCGGTGATGTCGGCGATGCTGCTTCTTCCGGTGCTCCTGCCCGGCAGGCAGCCGACGGAGATGCCGTTCTATCTGGCCTTCGTTCCGGTGGCCGTCTGGTTGGCCAGGCAGCTCGGTGTGCGCGGCGAGCGGCTCGCCGAGCTGGCACGGCGGCAGCGCGCCGAACTGGAGATTGTCGAAGAGCGCAACAGGGTGTCGCGCGACGTGCACGACATCCTCGGCCACTCGCTGACCGTGATCACCGTGAAAACCGAACTGGCGCAACGACTCATCGACGTCGATCTGGTGCGGGCGAAGACCGAGCTCGCCGATATCGAACGACTCGCGCGCGAAGCGCTTGCCGGAGTGCGCGATACCGTCGGCGGCCTGCGCGAGGTCTCGCTGCGCGGCGAGCTCGTCAACGCGAAAACCGCACTGGCCGCGGCGGATATCGTCGCCGATCTCCCGGACCCCGCGCAGCTCCCCGAAACACCGCACAGCGAGCTGTTCGGCTGGGTGCTGCGCGAGGCGGTCACCAACGTGATCAGGCACAGCGCGGCCAGGCACTGCACGGTGCTGGTCGGCGACAGCTCTATTGAGGTGGTCGATGACGGCCGTGGCCTCGGCGCCGGCGCGGCATCCGGTTCGGGCCTCGCCGGCCTGCGTGAGCGAGTCCGTGCCGCGGGTGGCACGTTGACCATGTCCGCGTCGACGCAGGGCGGCGTGCGGGTCGCTGCCACCGTTGCGCCGCCTGCGGCATCACCCCGAAACAGGAGGAGGGACCGATGATCCGGCTGTTGCTCGCCGATGACCAAGCGCTGGTGCGCGGCGCGCTCGCGGCGTTGCTCGGGCTGGAAGCCGATCTGGAGGTGGTCGGGGAGGTCGGCCGCGGCGACGAGGTGCTCGACGCGGTCGCGCGCACGAATCCCGATGTGGTGCTGCTCGATGTGGAAATGCCCGGCATGGACGGCATCGCCGTCGCAGGCGAATTGCACACCGCCCACCCCGATGTCCGCATTTTGATGGTCACCACGTTCGGCCGCCCCGGCTATCTCCGCCGCGCCATCGACGCGGGTGCCAGCGGGTTCGTCGTCAAGGACACCCCGGCGCGGGAGCTGGCCGATGCTGTTCGCCGCGTCCAGATGGGCTTGCGCGTAGTCGATCCCGCGCTCGCGGCGGAAACCCTGACCGCGGGCACCTCGCCGCTGACCGCCAGGGAACGCGAGGTCCTCGCCGCGGCCGCCGACGGCGCCACCGCGGGCGCGATCGCAAAGCAGCTGCATCTCTCCGAAGGCACTGTCCGCAACCATCTTTCGTCCGCCATCGGCAAGACCGGCAGCTCTACCCGTGCCGAAGCCGTTCGCGCGGCCGAACGCCTCGGCTGGCTCTGATCCGCTCGCCGACACCTCAGGACTAGCTCAGGTGGAGGGTCCCGACGAGTATGGACCCGTTGGGCCCAGGGGCTTGGTAGCCCAGCGAGCCATCGGGTCTGAGTTCGACCGTCGTGGTCCTGCCGTTGTCGGGACACCCGACGCCACCGGTGGCGCGGCCGGCGAAGGTGAGCTCGGTCGCGGCCAGGCTCACCACGCGTTCGGCGCGTTCGCACCGATCGCCGGAGAGCCGATCGGTGTCCGCTGAGGTCGCGACCTCTTCGGCGGTCTTGCCCGCAATGATGGTCAGTACGACGTCGATCGTGTGCGCGCCGTCGCCTGCGGTGCCCTTCCAGGTGCCGAGAAAGCCTTGGGGGACATTCCAGATGGCCGTGCCAGGCGTGGTGTCCGCGGGGGAGTCGATGGTGCTGGTCGCCGGGGTGGTCGAGTCGCGCGGCAACTGCTGGCGGATCACGAAGACCGCCACGCCTACGGCGAGGACTGCGATGGCGAGGACTGCGGCCAAGCGCAGCAGTGTCTGCCGATCCGGTGGGCGCGGCCGCCGCGGTCCCGATCGGTCGAGCGCCGACGGTTCCTGACTCATCGAGTCGAGTCTAATCCCGGGCAGCGGTCGCCTCGCCGGGTTCGACGGAATACGAAATCTGTTGCCGCTCAGTCGGGTACCGGACAGCCATCGCTGCCCGGTACCCGGTCACTGCATTCGCGCCAGGCAGGCGCGGGCCGTGCACCGCGGTGTCAGAAGGGCATAACCGCGCAGATCGGTCCGATCCCCAGTGCGGAGTTGACGGTGATCGGCGTGATGAAATAGGTCTCGCCCTGGACGTATTCGGCTGCCCAGATCTTGTGCGCGCCCTTTCTGGCCGGCGTCCAAGTGGTGACCGCCCGGCCAGACGTGTCCGCGACCACAGTGGCCGGCTTGAACGTCAGGTCCGTACGCGCGCCTTCGATTTCGTCAAGAAAGACGACCGTGCTGCCCGGCTTCGCGGTCGCGGTGACCTGGTACGAGCAGCTCGCGCCGTAGAAACTCGAGCTGCCGAAGCTTAGGCCGACGGCGACGTCGATGTTGCTGACCGAGGCTCCGGCGTTGGGCGCGGCGGTCGCGGCGGCGGCGCACAGCGCCCCGAACGCGGTCGCGGCGACGGCGGTCCTCTTCGAAACGGTCACGGCAGGTAATCCCCTTCCGGCGACGGGTCCCCTTCTACGGGGCTTCCCGACACTTGCACAGGCGCTGCGCAAGATCAATGGCCGGGTCCGGATCGATGTGCCGACAGTGTGCGGGGCAGGCTCAGTCGGCGGCGGGTCCGTAGGGGAGCAGCGTGCGGACGCCACGTGCCAGGGTTTGCGGGTCGATGTCGCCGATGATCAAGTGCTGCAACATGAATCCGGGCAGCACGCCCATCACGGCGGTCGCCACGGCGTGGATGTCGGTGTCCGGAGGCAGCCAGCCCTCGTCGCGCATCCGCTCGGTGTACTCGTACCAGCGGTCGCGAATCGCGAGGATCGCCTCCTTGACGTACACGGCCGCCTCGGGATGCACCAGTGCCAGCGCCCATGCCTGCGGCGCCAGCCGCAGGAAGCCATCGGGTCCGCTGTTCGCGACCATGTGCTCGGCCAGCGCGCCGACCAGCCGGTCCGGTGTCGGCAGCGGGTCCTCGTGGATCATCTCGGTCATCACCATGCGCAGGCCGACCGTTGTCTGCGTGGCCAGCGCCGCGATCAGCTCGTCTTTGCTCTTGAAGTACCGGTAGACCGCGCCTGCCGAGAGCCCGGATTCGGTAAAGACGTCTTGCATCGAGGTTTCGTGGAAGCCCTTGCGGCTGAAGCAGAGTTTGGCGGCATCGAGTATCTGCTGCCTACGGCGGGTGAGGTGTTCCTCGCTGACTCTGGGCACAGGCTCAATGTAAAACGAACATCCGTTCTTGACAAGCCGAAGGCGTGCGTGCGACGGTGGATTCACCAAAAAGAACGGTCATTCGATTTACGGGAGAACCCCATGAATACGATGCAGCGAGCGCTCGCCGTCGGCGTCGGGGCAGCGCTGCTCCAGGCACTGATGCTCATCGCCTTTGCCTGGCCCGCCGCCAACATCGCCCCCCGTGACGTGCCGCTGGCCGTCACGGGCCCGCAGGCCGAAATGATCGTCGGCACGCTGGCCGGCCACAGCCCCGGCGCGTTCGACATCTCCCGCCCGGCCGACGAGGCCGCCGCGCGCGCCGCCATCGCGGACCGCGAGGTGTACGGCGCGATCGTCACCGGCGACGGTGCGCCCAAGGTGCTGATCGCCTCCGGCGCGAGTCCTGCTGTCGCACAACAGCTCACGCAGATCGGGCAGCAGCTGTCCGGGGCGCAGGCGCCGCGGGTGGAGGACGTGGTCGCCGCCGACGCCGACGATCCGCGCGGTGCCGCGTTCGGCGCGATGGTGCTGCCGTTGGTGATGTCGGGCATCACGGCGGGCGTGCTGCTCAGCCTGGTGATTCCGACGGTCCGCGGAAAGCTGGTCGGCCTGGCCGCCTTCGGTGTCGTCGGCGGGCTGCTGAGCATGGAGATCGTGCACGGCTGGATGTCGGTGATCCCGGGGACCTATCTGGTGCTGTCGGCGGCGGCGGGGCTCGTCTCGTTCGCGGTGGCGGCTGCGGTGGTCGGCCTTGCGGGCGCAATAGGCCAGGCGGGCATCGGCATTGCCGCGTTGACCATGCTCCTGATCGGGAATCCGTTCTCGGCGGCCACCTCCGCGCCGGAACTGCTGCCGCAGCCGTGGGGCGCGATCGGGCAGTACCTCCCGCCGGGCGCGGCCGCCTCGCTGATCCGCTCGGTCGCGTTCTTCGACGGCGCGGGCGCGGCTGCGCCGCTGACGATTCTGCTGGTCTGGTCGGTTGCCGCGATCGCACTGCTCGGCGTCGGCGCGCTGCGCGCCAAGCGCATCAGCGAAAACTCGGCTCCCGCACGGGTTCCGGTCGCTGTGAGCTGACGACGGCGAAAAGGCAGCAGGCCCATCCGCGAAACGCGGGTGGGCCTGCTGTTTTCCTGGAGCGCGGAGCCGGGCGAAAGCTCCTCGCGCACAGGGGTGTTCGGAACTCAGCTGACGGTCAACGCGAGTGTCGGTGCGGTGGCCGCGCCTTCGGACTTCTGCGCGTTGTAGGTCAGCACGTACGGCCCGGTGCCCGGTGCCGGAACGACGAACACCACGTTGTTCTTCGGCAGGTCGATGGTCTTGTTCGCGTCGAGCAGCTCGTTGATCGGATTGCGGTCGTCGGCGACAAGTGCCTGACCGCCGGAGGTCTGCACCGAGAAGTATTCGGTGAAGATGTTCAGGCCGCCGCCCGGAATGTTCGGCCCGCCAGTGATTTTGATGTGCAGGGCGAGCTCGTACTTGCCCTTCTCGTCCTTGGTGTAGCTCGGGGTGAGCGTGCCGCCGGTCACCGTGATCGTGGTCTGGTCCTGCACCAGCGTCCCGCTGACGGCGAGCTTCTTCGGCTCGATGCTCTCCACCTTGGCCGCGGCGGCGAGCGGAATCTTGGTCTGGTTGTCCGAGGCTTGCCCGTACACCACGGTGATCGTGTCGAGCAGGTGCTCGGCGTCCTTGGCGGACTTGACCGGAGTACTCACCTTGCCCGCGGCAGCGCCGCCGCCGGGGACGGTCGGGTTGTCCCAGCTCGCGCCGCCGTCCACCTGGTTGCCGACCAGCAGCGAGGTGTTGTTGCTCATCGTCTTGTTCTCGAGCGTGGTGTTCTTGTAGGTGATGTCGATCAGCACCTTCGCGCCGCCGTATTCGTCCGGCACCACGGTGGCCTTGTCGACGGTGATGTCGAAGCCTTCGAACCAGCCGGTCTTGCCGATCTTGCGCACCGTCGCCTGGCCCGTGTTGGTGCTGCCCGGCGATCCGTTGGCTACCGCGCTGGTGGCGGGCGCCGACGGGCTCGGCGTAGCAGTGCCGTCCTTGTCATTGCAGGCCGTGAGAGCCAGCGTTGCCGCGCTGAGGAGCGCGAATGCTCCTGCGGCCGTTCGAATCCGACGGCGGCGCGCCGGAGCGATGGATGAGATCAGGGTCGAGCGCACGCTGCCTCCCAGAGATGTGCAAACCACAAGACTGACACCAGGATCCGCCAGGTGTTCACGGTTCGCGTTGAAATCTGCACGGGAGTCGCAGACGTTAACCAGGCCTCGGTCCGCTGAGCGGACCACTCCGTGGACTACACCGACGCGCAGCCGTCGCCGTTGCCCGCCGTCGCGCAAGACCGGCAGGTGCCGAACACCTCGACGGTGTGGCTGACCTCGGTGAATCCGTGTTCCTTCGCGACCGAGCCCGCCCACGCCTCGACCGTCGGACCTTCGACCTCGACGGTGCGTCCGCAATGCCTGCACACCAGATGGTGATGGTGCCCGGTGGAACACTGCCGATAGACGGATTCGCCGGAGTCGATGCGCAATACGTCGACCATGCCCGCGTCGGCCAGCGACTGCAGGGTGCGGTAGACGGTGGTCAGGCCGATGCCCTCGCCGCGCTTGCGCAACTCGTCGTGCAATTCCTGGGCGGAGCGGAACTCTTCGATGTCACCGAGCAGCGCGGCGATCGCACTGCGCTGCCTGGTGCTACGGATGCCGACCGGCTTCTGCGGTACGACGGTGTTGTCTGGCACGAATCACCCTTCCTCGGCGTGCGCGACGGCGTCGACGACGATATGCGCGAGGTGGTCGTCGACGAGTTCGTAGAGCACCTCGCGACCCGACCGTTCGCCGTGGACGACGCCCGCGGACTTGAGGATGCGCAGATGCTGGCTGACCAGCGGTTGGGTGACACCCAGCGCGTCGACCAGCTCGTGCACGCAGCGCGGTGACTCGCGCAGTTGCAGCACAATGGCGATGCGGACCGGTGCCGCCAGGGCGCGTAGCAGCTCGCCTGCGTCCTCCAGCACGGTCCGCGTCGGCACCGGCGCGGGCGCGGGCGAGCGGTAGGGGTTGTGCGGATGGGCAGCGGCAGTATCGGTGGTCATGGCACCAACTCCTTATTGGAAAGCGATCCCATTTTGATATGCATAATTGCGCATGTCAAACGGACGCGCCGGAGTGTCGATGATCCACTGTGGCGGCGCGCGGATGTCCGTGCGGTGGAAACTCGGTTGGGCAGGGCCGATAGTCTGTGGGCGAGGTCTGATCGGACCGAACTAATCCGACTCGTAGTGGATGGAGAATTCTCGAGTGGCACCCAAGTCGAAGGTGGACACCGTTGCCAACCTCGCCAAGCGCCGGGGTCTGGTGTACCCGAGCGGTGAGATCTACGGAGGCACCAAATCGGCATGGGACTACGGTCCGCTGGGTGTCGAACTCAAGGAGAACATCAAGCGGCAGTGGTGGCGGTCCATGGTCACCAGCCGCGAGGACATCGTCGGCCTCGACTCGTCGGTGATCCTGCCGCGCCAGGTGTGGGTGGCCTCCGGTCACGTCGGCGTCTTCAACGATCCGCTGGTGGAATGCCTGAACTGCCATCACCGTTTCCGGCAGGACCACCTGCAGGAGGCGTACGCGCTCAAGAACAAGGTCGACGATCCCGACTCCGTCTCGATGGAACTGATCGCATGCACCAACTGCGGCACCGTCGGCAAGTGGACCGAGCCGCGCGACTTCAACATGATGCTCAAGACCTACCTCGGCCCGATCGAGTCCGAGGACGGCCTGCACTACCTGCGGCCGGAGACGGCGCAGGGCATCTTCGTCAACTTCGCGAACGTGATGACCACCGCGCGCAAGAAGCCGCCGTTCGGTATCGCGCAGATCGGCAAGAGCTTCCGCAACGAGATCACCCCTGGCAACTTCATCTTCCGCACCCGCGAGTTCGAGCAGATGGAGATGGAGTTCTTCGTCAAGCCCGGTGACGACGCCGAGTGGCACAAGTACTGGATCGAGACCCGCTTCTCCTGGTACACCGACCTCGGCATCAACCCGGACAACCTGCGGCTGTACGAGCACCCGAAGGAAAAGCTGTCGCACTACTCGGCGGGCACCACCGATATCGAGTACCGCTTCGGCTTCCAGGGCAACGAGTGGGGTGAGCTGGAGGGCATCGCCAACCGCACCGACTTCGACCTGAAGACGCACTCCGAGCACTCGGGCACCGAGCTCAGCTTCTTCGACCAGACCACCAACGAGCGCTACGTGCCGTTCGTGATCGAGCCTGCGGCTGGCCTGACCCGCTCGCTGATGGCGTTCCTGGTCGACGCGTACGCCGAGGACGAGGCGCCGAATGCCAAGGGCGGCGTCGACACTCGCACCGTGCTGCGCCTCGACCGCAGACTCGCCCCGGTGAAGGCGGCAGTGCTGCCGTTGTCGCGCAACGCGGATCTGACGCCGAAGGCGAAAGACCTTGCCGCACAGCTGCGCCGGAACTGGAACGTGGAGTTCGACGACGCGGGCGCCATCGGCCGCCGCTACCGTCGTCAGGACGAGATCGGCACCCCGTTCTGCATCACCGTCGACTTCGACACCCTCGAGGATCAGGCGGTGACCATCCGCGAACGCGATTCGATGACCCAGGAGCGGATCGCCCTGGACAAGGTCGAGGGTTATCTGGCCCAGCATCTGCTGGGTTCATAGGTTTTCGCGAAACGACCCGCACCGGGTGATCGGTGCGGGTCGTTTCGTATTCAGCGCTGTGGTGGCAGTGGCGGGGTCGGCGGTACCGGCGGCGTCGGTGGGTTGTGCGGACCGGAACTGTTCCCGCTCACCGTGATTCCGATCGCCGTCGGGATGAGCAGCGCCATACCCCACGGCACCGCGACCCAGAACGGCCAGAAGTAATCTGCGCCGGTCGCTGCCCAGATCAGCAGGCACAGCATGTTCACGAAAACCCAAGGGATCCACATGATCACGACCCACTGCGGTACGCGCTTGGACACTCTCGCCGGCGCGTTGCGGCGCTGCGGCAGGTCCGCCAGGACCGGGGTCAACTCGCCGTAGGTCTTTGCCGCATAGACCTGTTGCAGGCGGTCGTCGTACTCGTGCAGGGACAGCCTGCCCTCGTTCATCGCATGTCGCAGTTGGTCGACGATCTTCTCGCGGTCGGCGTCAGACGCCCGCAGGTTCTCCGGAGCCACGCTTGCCAGCGTAAAGCGGTAAACGGTGGTGTGCGCACTGAAATCCGTTCAATGGCAGTGCGGCCAGCTGGCGCAGTGCCACACCCGAGGCAAGATCGTGCTGCACCCGTGAGCTTCAGTGCGGGACGTCCCAGAAGGCGAGCTCGTGGCGCATGCCTTCCAGGAACAGCGCCTCTGCGCGGCCTTGCGGGGCGTTCGCCTCGTCGATCATCTCCGCGCAGCGGCGGGTGAGTGCGGCGAAGCCGGGATCGGCGTAGGTGTCGATCCAGCGGCGATAGCGCGGCTCGCCTGGCGGTGCGGCGGCCAAGCGGGCGCCGAGCGTCGAATAGCCCCACATGCACGGGTACATGGCGACGAGGCCTTCGGCGTAATCGGCGGCCGAGTCGAGTAGGAAGGATGTATAGGCCACGCAGGCATCGCCTTTGGTGGCGCCGCCGAGGTCGGCGCCGAACTCGGCGGCCAGGGAGCGGTGCAGCGCGAGCTCGTCGTGCAAGGTGGCGTGCGCCAGGTCGACCAGGTCACCGAGGTGGCCCGCGGGCGCCTGCCAAGCGAGGCGGCTGAACACGCGGACGTAGTCGAGCAGGAACAGGTAGTCCTGCTCCAGCCAGGAGCGGAAGATCGGCTCCGGCAGGTCGCCCTTGGCGATGCCGGCCACGGTGGGATGGTCGAGCTGATGCTCGACCATGGGGCGGCCGAGTTCTTCCAGATGTGCGGCGAGACTCATACCCGCAGTCTCTCACCAGGCCGCGCCGACCGGGGACGGCTCCCGACCGGATCGATTGTCCGCGGTGGTTTGCGCGTTCGCCGATGGTGCCGCACGCTTGCGCTGTGTTGCGGGATGAGGCAGTAGTGCGTGATGAGGCTGTGGTGGAGCGGGTGTTGGCGCCATCGGAACAACGATTTGTTCGCCATGGGACTTATACAGGTCGATCGGTGTCGGTGACGGGACCGCTCGACCGGGCGGCGGTGAAAGCGGCGTTCGCCGCGCTGCAGCGGGCTTTCCCGGTGGTGACCTGCCGGATCGGGGAGGATGCTTCCGGTACTGGTTACCTGCTGCGCCCGGGAGATGCGCTCGTCGGGGCGTCGGTGACCGAAGGGGATGTCGAGAGCATCGGACTGCCTGCGCAGCAGCTGGACCCGGCGACTCAGCTGGCGTATCTGGATGTGGTGGCAGGCGCGGGTCGGTGGCGGGTGACGTTGTTCGCGCATCACAGCGTCGCGGATGCCGGGCATTGCGTGGACATGCTGTCGCGGTGGTGGGGTTGGTACACCGACATCGTCGAGTCGGCGCCGATAAATGTTGTGCCGCAGGACTATCCGCAGTCGTTGGAATGGCATGCGGCGCGGCGCGGCATTGTTCGAGGTGCGGTATCCGGCTTCGAGGAGGTGACGGGAGCGCCGCCGCCCGAGGCTGCCGCTGCCGGGGAGCCGAGGCCGAGTTCGATGGCCAGGCCACGGCGGATCCGGCTGGATCAGGCGGTAACGGCGCGGATTGTCGAGCTGGGCCGTCATCGAGGTGTCAGCGTGAACGGGCTCGTCACGGCCGCGCTGTTGCGTGCGTACGCGTCCGAGACATCGGATGCCGCAGGCGATTCGGTGCGACTGCGCTGCCTGTACCCGGTGGACTTGCGGTCCCGGCTCGATCCTCGGGTCGCGCCCGCCGCGGGCACCAATATGGCCGGGCTCGCGTCGTTCGCCGCCGACGTCGACCCGTCCGGTGATGTCATCGAACTGGCCCAACAGATTTCGGGACGACTACACCACGATCTGTCCGAAGGCATCGTGCAGCAGTCGGTGCTGCACTTCCCCGACTTCTACGGGCCGAATCGAATTCACTCGCTGGCCGAGCACGTCGCGATCACCAACACCGGCGCGGTGCCGCTCTTCCGCACGCCCGCGGACCTCGAACTCACCGACTACGAGATCGTCTATCTCTCGGCGCATCCCCGGCAGTCCACCGGATCCGCCGCCGTCGTCACCTTCCCCGTCTACACCTTCCACGGCATGCTCACCGTCGGCCTGCTGGGCGGCGCCGATGCCGATCGACTGCTCGCCGCCGTGCGCGAGGAGCTGACGGCACTGTCCGACGAGGTGATCAACGAGGAAACCGCCGCACGGTGAAAGCCGTAGCTGGGTTCGACTGTTCGGGCAGAATGCTGGGTAAAGCGGACGATCGGGTTGGAAGCGGGTGTGCCAGCGGTGACTGACGAGAACCGGAAACGCGGCGGAGGACTCGGGGCGGCAGCGGTCGGCGTCGCGGCGCTCGGCGTCGGCGAGGCGATCGCCGCGAGCCGGGGTGGATCGCTGATCGACACCGTCGGCCGGGCGGTGATCGACGTGGTGCCGGTGCCGGTCGTCGAAGCCACCGTCGAGATGTCCGGCAGACACGACAAGGCGGCCACCCGGCTCGGTGTCGGTGTGGCCGGGATCGCGGCCACCGTCGCGCTCGGTGCGCTGCCTCAGCGACTGCGCACACCACTCGCCGCGCTGTTCGGTGCGGGTGCGGGCGCGCTGGCGATGCGGCAGTCGACGCAGTCGACCTCGACCGTGGCCGGCGCCGTCGCGGCCGCCGGCGTGCTCGCGGCCGGATTGCGCAGGCGCCCAAGGGGCGTGCTCGGCACACTGGCCGTTGCCGCGACCGGGGCAGGCATGTTCGCGGCCGCGCACACACTGCATCACGATCTGGATCGCAAGCGGGACAACGACCTTCGGCGGATCGGGCCGATGGGCGCGCTCGGGCTGGTGCCCGAGGACGGACTGGAGGACGAGCCGGGGTTGTCGCCGCTGGTCACCGCGGCGCACCGGATGTACGTCGCCGACGTCAATCTCCGCCCGCCCCGGATCGATCCGAGCCACTGGCGACTGTCGGTGACCGGCAAGGTCGCCCATCCGCTGCGGCTGTCGCTGGCCGAATTAGCCGAGGACGCGGTGGAATTCGACGCGGTGATGGTGTGCGTGCACAACCGCCCCGGCGAAGGCAGGGCGGGCAACGGCCGCTGGTACGGCGTGCCACTTGCCGATCTGCTCAAGCATGTCATTCCGGAGCCAGGGGCCACTCGGCTGGTCACCAAAGCCGTGGACGGCTACTCGATTTCGCTGCCGCTCGAGCCACTGCGCTCGGGGGAGTGGCCAGGCTATGTGGTGGTCGGCATGAACGGCGAGCCGTTGACGCCCGCGCACGGCTTCCCCGCCCGCGTCTTCGTGCCGGGCCTCTACGGCCAGTACACCGGCGCGAAGTGGCTCGGCGAGCTGGAACTCGCCGACGACAGCCACGTCGACTACTGGTGGAAACGCGGCTGGCCTGCGGGACCACTGTGGGTGACACCGCAGGCGCGCATCGACGTGGCCGCGCCGGGCCGCGTCGCCGCGGGCACCACCTCCCTCGCCGGAGTCGCCTGGGCACCGCCGCACGGCGTCGCCGGAGTCGAGGTCCGTGTCGGCGAAGGAGATTGGCACTCAGCCGATCTCGGTGTCGAACTCGGCCCCGCCTCGTGGCGCCGCTGGCGTGTCACGGTGGAGCTGCCGCCGGGGGAGCATCGCATCCAGGCCCGCACCACCAGCCGCTCCGGCGAGGTCCAGGACGGCAGGCCGCGCCCACCGTTCCCGACCGGCCCCTCGGGATTCCACTCGGTGACCGTGCAGGTCTGAGCGGCTACTTCGCGACGATCGGTTCCTGGAGTTCGGTGACCCAGCCGCTCTGGTCCTCGGTGAACACGAGGGTGACCTCGCGGCTGGGGCCGCTGATGCGGTAGCCGTTGTCATCGATCCAGCGGCCGAGCGCCTGCCACGGCTCGAGCACCTCTTTCATCGCGCCGCGGTGGACCAGGGTGGCGGCCTCGGGGACGGCGGGCAGATCGGTGATCGTGAAGTCGTAGGCGGCATCCGGTTCGACGGCGACCGGCATCGCGGCGTGCGCGAGCACGGTGCCGTCCTGGCGTTCGTCGTAGTAGGCGATGCCGTACCCGACGATCTTCACCTCGGCCTGCTCCAGCCGACGGCACAGCTCCTCGAACAGCGGCCCGATCACCGGCCCGATCGACTCCGGCTCGAAATCCTCGGCAACGCCGGACAATTCGGCGACCCGCACCGCGGGAATGGACTTGATGATCACATCATGGGTAGGCACGGCGCCCTCCTTCTCGATGATCCGGAGCCTCGATTCGACCTGGACGAGTCGCGCGCGGTCGCCTGCGATGCGCTGCTCGAGCTCGGCACGGCGCAGCATGAGCATGCCGCGCATTTCCGCGACGCTCACCTGGTCGTCGAGGATCCGGCCGACCTGTTCCAAGGTGAAGCCGAGTTCCTTCAGTGCGACAAGGCGATTGAGCCTGGCCAACTGTCCGCCCGAATAGAAGCGGTAGCCACTCGACTCGTCCACCCGATCTGGTCGCAACAAGCCGATCGCGTCGTAGTGGCGCAGCATGCGCACCGACACCCGTCCGTGTCTGGCGAAGTCTCCGATACTGAACATGACGACTCCTGGTTTACGGCCTCACACAGTGTCAGGGTCAAGCGCGTCGGCACCGGGCTGCTTGCGGCGGCCATGGCGCGCGGCGAAGGCTACCGCGGGCACCATACCCAGCGCGAGGATGCCGCTGCCGATGGACAGGACGGGAAAGCCTGCGGCGGCGACGATGTAGCCCGAGGCCATGCTGCCTGCGGCGCCCGCGACGGCCATGGCGACATCGATCAGCCCCTGGGTGGTGGCGCGAGTGGCGAGCGGGACGGCGTCGGTGATGAGCGCGCTCCCGGTGACCAGGCCGAAGTTCCAGCCGATACCGAGCAGCGCAAGAGCCACCGCCAACTGGGTGATCGAGTCGAAAGGCGCACTGGCGGCGACGATTCCGGCGGCAAGCAAGGTCAGTCCCGAGGCGGCGGCGACCGGGTAGCGACCGAAGCGGTCGACGAGCCAGCCGGTCAGCGGCGAGGGGAGGTACATCGCGCCGATGTGGATGGCGATGACGAGGCCGGTGGCCGCGCTGCCGTGGTCATGGTCGTGCATGTGCACGGGTGTCATCGTCATGATCGCGACCATGACGAGCTGGGCGAGCACCATGATCAGCGTGCCGACCAGCACGCCGGAACCGCGCCTTTCGACCGCGGGATGCGGCACCTGGGCCGCCACAGAGGGCTCGGCCGCTCGGATCCTGGCCAGCAGCAACGGATCTGGACGCAACCACACGGCCAGCACCGCCGCGGCCATCGCGTACGCGACGCCTGCGAGGAGAAACGGCCCGGCGAGGTGGGGGATGCCGATGGCATGCGCGAGGCCGCTGGTCGGTGCGGTGAGGTTGGGGCCGACCACTCCGCCCAGGGTGGTGGCGACCAGCACCGTGGACACGGCGCGGGCGCGGTGCGCGGGATCGGCCAGATCGGCTCCGGCGTAACGGGCTTGCATATTGGTCGAGGTGCCCGCGCCGTACACGAAAATCGCGAGGAACAGCAGCACCGGATTGGCTGCGACAGCGGCGGCGATGACGCCCGCACTGCCGACCGCACCGGTCAGATACCCGGCGACAAGTCCTGGGCGGCGGCCGCGGGCTTGCGAAATGCGTCCAACGGCGACGGCCGCCAGCGCGGAACCCGCGGTGCCGAGGGCGCCGGACAGACCCGCAAAGCTGGTGGAGCCCAACATGTCCTGTGCGAGCAGGGCGCCGACGGTCACGCCTGCCGCGAGTCCGGCGCCACTGAGGGCCTGAGCGGCGACCAAGACGCGCAGGACGCGGCGCTGCTGCTCGGCGGGTGGCCGGTCATCGATTCTGGCGGGTGCTGATGTGCTCATGACAGGTCAGACCAGGTCAAGGCGGTCGATGAGTCCGGCGTCGGTGAACGCGGCGACCAATTCGATACGGCCCTCGGTGAAGTGGGCCCAACCGTCATAGTGAACGGGAACGACCCGCTTGGCGCCGAGGATCCGCGCAGCCTCGGCGGCCGCGGCGCTGTCGAGGACGATCGGCGCGCCGTCGAAGAGGACGGAAAAGCAGGGTGCTCCGGCAAAGAGGATGGCGGTGTCCACCGGGCCGAAACGTTCGGCGATCTCCTGTACGGCGGCGAGGGAGGCGTTGTCGCCGCTGACGTACACGGTCGGTAGGTCCGTGCCGGTCAGGACGAATCCGACGACCTGGCCGGTGATCGGCTCGACCTCCTCGCGGGTGCCTGGGCCGTGGATGGCAGGCACGGCCGTCACGGTGATCGTGCCGCCGCCGGGGCGGTTGAGCTCGATCGATTCCCAGTCGGCCAGCCCCTTGGCGCCGTTGCCGAGGCGGTGTCCGCCTCCTGGCGTGGTGATGGTGAGCGGGATGTCGGCGAGCAGGGCTCGACCGGAGTTGTCGAGGTTGTCCGGGTGTTCGTCGTGCGAGAGCAGGACCACGTCGATGCGGCCGAGACTGGCCGGTGCGGCGGTGGCGGGTGCCGTTTTGGTCAGCAGACCGCCCGGCTGCCGATAGTCGCGGGGTGCGTCGAACGTCGGATCCGTGAGGAATCTCAGGCCGCCGTATTCGAAGAGTGCGGTCGGACCGCCGAAGACGCTGATAGGAACCTGCTGGCTACTGGTTTCGGCGAACGCCACGACGAACTCCTCACGGATAAATCGCTAACTAAACGTGAGAAGCGTGGCAGTTCTCACGGATAAATGCAAGCTGTACCATGATAGCTGTGAGGGAGCCGTTGATCGCAGAGCCCGCGTTGCCACCCGCGCCCGGCGCTGCGCAGCACCTCGCGCTCGACTTCGCCAACAGTGCGTATGCGCTGCCCGGTGGACACTTCGTCGACCTGCTCGGCACCCCCGAATCGACGAATCGCTGGCTCAACGAACACGGCCTCGCACCGGCCGACACCGGAGTGCAGGAGATGTGCGCGACGCAACTGCGCGCGTTGCGCGAACACATCAGGGCACTGTTCGCGGCCCACGTCGGCGGGCTGCCGGTGTTGCCCTCGGCGCTGTCCGCCGTCAACGACGCGATGGGCAGAACCCCTACCGCGGCCCTGCTGCAGTGGGACGAGAAGAGCGGCCCCTACCGAGCGGCGATATGCCCGCCCAACGAGATACTCGACCGCGCCCTCGCGACTCTCGCTGCCGACGCTGCCGACCTACTCACCGGCGCCGACGCCGAGTCCCTCACCACCTGCGACTCCGCCCCATGCAATCGCTACCTGATACGCCACGGCCGCCGCCAATGGTGCTCAACGCGCTGCGGTGACCGCGTCCGTGCCGCCCGCGCATACACCCGCCGCACGCAGTCGAAGGCGGACTGACGAATTGCGAAGGGGCGCAAAGACGGATCCGACGCGCCTACGCCCCGTCGCGGGTGGTCGACGGCGGACCGATGAATTGCGAAGGGGCGCAAGGACGGTCTGCACGGTCAGGGCACGGTCAGAATCGACCGCCTCGGCTGATCCGTCGCGACCCGGAGGAACCGCCGTAGGAGCCTGCGCTCCAGTCGCCCGATCCGGAGCGTCGGTTGCCGGTGGACGCGCCGCGCAGGAACCCGTCGATCAGGATGCCGCCGAGGATCGCGCCCGCTTGCGCGGTGCCGGACGGTGGCTGGCTCGCCTCGAACGCCCGCACGCTGGCCTGCGCGGCCTGTAGTGCACGTCCGCCGAGGTCGGCGGCGGCCTGGGCGTGCGACATCGCCTTGGCGGGGTCGCTCGCGCCGAGTTGTTGCGCCGCATCGAGATTGCGTTGCGCCTCGGACAGCCGGGTGCGTGCCTCGGCGTCGATGCCGCCGCGTCGGGTGCTGATGTAATCCGAGGCCGCGGTGATGCGGGCGCGGGCGCCGGTGAGTGCCTGGTCGAGTCGGCGCCGCAGGTCCTCGTCGGCGAGCTTGCGGTCGGTGGCTGCGGCGATGGCCCGGTCCAGGTCGCCATCGGTGGCGACGGCGGTGTGGAAGGCATCGAGAGGGTTGGCCGCCGCGGTGGCCTCGGCGGTGCCCAGAATGGTCTGGGCCGCCGCGACGGCCGCCGCGAGTTCGGTGCCGCCGTAGCCGGAAAGCTCAGTGGCCGAGGCGATATCGCGGCGCAGCTCGTCCAGCACGGCGGGCAGGCCGTCGCGGGCCTGCTGGATATCGGCCGCAGCGTTGTCGACAGCGTCGAGCAGGGTGCGGGCCTGACCGACCGCGGCCTCCGCGGCACGGATCGCGGCGACCGCACCACCCTGCTTGCCGACCGGCTGGGTGAGCGCCGCGCGGCCCGCGTCGATGTTCTGTTCCGCGAAGGTGATTCGTTCCTGCGCCATGGTGACGTTGTCATGGATCGGGGCCAGGACGCTCGCAGGCTGTGCGGCGGTGAGTCTGGACAATTCCGCTTCGGACGTGGGGATGCGGCTCTTCAGCTCGACCAAATCCCTTGTCAGCCCGTCCAACCGGTCGGCGGCGTTGATCAAGAGGTTGCGCATGGCGTCGAATTCGTCGACCTGGGCATCGAGTTCACGATCGGCCCGCCCGACGGTGCCGAGCAGGTCGACCAGCAGAGTGCGCTGTTCCTCCTGGGTCTCCGGGATGTCGTCATCCAGCCGCTGGCGGATCGAGAAAGCCTTGGCAGCCGCGGTTTTCGCGTGATCGAGGGCGGTGGTGAAGGGGAGCGCGGCGGTGCCGCCGAACTCGCCGGTCGCCAGCGCCAATTCCTCCGCGCTGGTGCGGATCGCGTTGTCGAGCTCGACGAGCACCTCCCGCGATCGGGTATGCAGTGCTTCGAGGGGCAGTGCGGCCAACGCGGTCGTGTTCTCCGGGTCAACCTGTCGTGCCGCAGCGAGCTCGTCCTTCGCCCTGGCCCGGCGCCGGATGCGCGAAAACAGCACGAGCCCACCGATGATGAGCACGAGCACACCGCCGAGGACGAGCAGGACCCGGTAATTGCTACCGCCGCCGTTCATCGCGCCGCGCAGCCCGTCGGCCATCTCGACGCCCGCGTCGGCCCAGCCGCCCTTGCGGAGGGCGGGTTCCACGGTGCGGGTCAGCAGGGTGTCCAGCTCGGAATCGGTGACACCACTCGGCAATTCGCCGGAGAGCCAGTACGCGCTGTCCTGCGTGGCGACCGCGAGCAACAGGTCGTGTTTGCCGAATCCGGACTTCGCCGCGGTGCTGTCGGCCCACGCCTCCGGGGCGAGACCGCCGAAATCGCGCACATAGACCACCCACAGCCGCACCTGCTGGTCGGCGTACAGCTGGTCCACCGCGGCGCGCACTCGATCGGCCTGCC
Source organism: Nocardia altamirensis NBRC 108246 (assembly GCF_001612685.1). Classification (GTDB taxonomy): domain Bacteria; phylum Actinomycetota; class Actinomycetes; order Mycobacteriales; family Mycobacteriaceae; genus Nocardia; species Nocardia altamirensis. The sequence goes on along the minus strand of NZ_BDAY01000048.1, from coordinate 27,043 downwards.
CGCCGTCGAGCACCTTCGCCGAGTCGACCACGTAGGTGTCCATCCGTAGCGGCTGCTCTGCCGCCACCGTCGGCGCGCCTACCAGCGCGGCTCCGGCGAACAACATGCTGAGCGTCACCCGGGCGGTCCAGCGGGCGAGACGATTCGGCAGCGGCATGCCACGAATCTATCGTGCGAGGTCGGTGGCGGGGTCGCAGGACATTTCGGGAACGACGGGTCCGCCGTGATCTTGACCTGCGCGGGGTCGCACGAGATGGCAGGCAGCGGCGGCGGTCGATAGCATCGAGGGCGTGATCACGATAGATCGCCCATATACCGGTCAGGTTTCGCCGGAGTCGAATCCGCAGCAGCGCGACGTCGCCGGCGCAGGCATCGTCAAGATGGCCGTCGGCGCCATGAACAACAACTGCTATCTCGTGCAATGCGCGGCCACCGGTGCGGCCCTGCTCATCGACGCAGCGAACGAAGCCGAGCGCATCGAGGAGCTCGTCGGCTATGTCGCGCCAGGTCAGATCGGCTTGATCGTCACCACCCATCAGCATCCCGACCACTGGTGGGCGCTGAAGGAGACGACGGCCGCCACCGGCGCACCCACTGCCGCGCACCCGCTCGATGCCGACCCGCTCCCCGTCCGCCCCGATCGTCTACTCGCCGACGGCGAGCACATCGACATCGGTGAGCTCAGCCTCGAGGTCATTCACCTGCGCGGACACACCCCCGGCTCGGTCGCGCTCGCCCTGACCGACGGAGACGGACGGGTGCACCTGTTCACCGGCGACTCCCTGTTTCCCGGTGGCGTCGGCCGCACCACCAACCCGGAGGACTTCGACTCGCTCTACGGCGATGTCACCGCCAAGCTCTTCGGCCGCTTCCCCGACGACACCGTCGTGTATCCCGGCCACGGCGACGACACCACCCTCGGCGCCGAGCGTCCACACCTCGCCGAGTGGCGCGAACGCGGCTGGTAACAGTTAAGTCATTGCCTGACTGGTGAATTCCGGGTCGAATCGTGTCCTTGCTGTGCGAGTCTGGAGTAGTGACGCGGGGGTTTCGATCGATCGCGATGTCGGTGCTTGCGGAGTCGAGTGCCGGCGCGAAGTGGCGGCTGCGGGTCGACGACACGTGGTGCATGATCACGCCACCCGGCTACGCCGCCAGGCGGCAGGGCTGGAAACTGCATGTGTCCGCGACGCCTGCGTCGGCGCCGCAGGTGTTGGCGAACGCGGTGCACGTGCTGGTCGAGCACAAGTGCGCGTTCAAGTTCGCCGCGACCGCGAGCGTGCTCGCCGAGCTCAACGGGGTGCGGGCCGATCGCGCGCAGTCGGGCAAGTTCCTCACCGTGTACCCGGCCGACGACGATCAGCTGCGGTTGCTCGCTGACCAATTGCACCGGGCCACCTTCGGATTGGTCGGTCCTGCGATCCTGTCGGATCGGCGCTACCGGCCGGACAGCCTGGTGCACTACCGATTCGGGTGTTTCGCCTGGCCGACCGAGCTGGACGACACGGGCTACTACGAGGGGCAATTGTGTGCTCCGGACGGGACTTTGAGCGCCGACGTGCGCAACCCGTGGTTCTCCCCGCCCGAGTGGGCCGTCCTGCCTTTCGAACCGCCGAGCACCAATGGGCGCAAACGCGGGGATCCGATCGTCATCGCGGGCCGCTACCGAGTCACTCAGGCGATCAGACATTCCAACCGCGGCGGCGTCTATCGGGCCACCGATGAACGCACGGGCGAGGCCGTGCTGCTCAAGGAGGCACGCCCGCACATCGCGGCGGATCCGAACGGGAAGGATGTTCGAGATCGGTTGCGGCACGAGGCCGAAGTCCTCGAATGGCTTGGTCCAACGGGGATTACGCCCGCCTTGCGTGAGGTGGTCGAGGTTGCCGGGCATGTGTTCCTCGTCGAGGACCTCGTTCCCGGGGTGAACCTCCAGCGATGGTCTGCGGTGGTCGCGCGGCGCAACGGGAGACAGGTTCCGGTGGATGCGGTGTGGCAGCTGGCGCGCAGCCTCACCCGGTTGATCGGCGCGGCACACGAAAAGGGTTTCGTGCTGCGCGATTTCACGCCTAGCAATGTCATGGTGCGGCCTGATGACGTCCCGGTGCTTGTCGATATGGAGTGCGCGGTCCGGGCCGACCAGTGCGCATTTGTCGCGGGCACACCGGGTTTCGCCGCGCCGGAGTACGTCGACGGGGTGGGCGCGCTCCCTGCGCCCGGTCCTGAAGTCGACTGCTTCGGCCTCGGCGCCACGTTGCTGTACGTCGCGGCAGGCATCAACCCGATGCTCGCCGCGGATTCACCTGCGGGACAGCGTGCTACCGGAGCACGTATCGCGGCGATTGTCGAGGCGGCCGAGTCGGCGAGTCCCGCGCTGCATGCGCTGGCGCCGCTCATCCGCGGTCTCACCGCCGACCTGCCGCATCGCTGGACATTGTCCGAGGCCGCCGCCTTCTTGCGTGCTGAACCGGTTGCGGCGCAGGTTGTTCCAGGGCCCGTATTGCCTGCCGACAAGATCGACCAGTTGGCCGACGACGGGCTGGCGTACCTGGCGGACACGATGCAGCCCAGAGCCAAATACCTCTGGCCGCGTCCGCTCGCACTGCCGCCCGGCGATCCGTGCAACGTGCACTTGGGCGCGGCCGGTGTGCTCGCGGTCTTCGATCGTGCGGTGCGCAGCGGAAAAGACTGGGTGGCACCGGCTTTGGCGACCACAGCGGGCTGGCTGGACGATCGGCTGACCAGGCAGAGCCGGATCCTGCCCGGACTCTATTTCGGGCGCTCCGGCACCGCATGGGCATTGCACGCCGCGGCCGAAACACTCGGCGACACCGCGCTGGCCGAGCGTGCGCTCGACTACGCACTGCGCATTCCGCTCGACTGGACCAACCCGGACATCTCCCACGGTCTGGCCGGGGCCGGACTCGCGCAACTGCGTCTGTGGCACGCGAGCGGGGACAACCGGTTCGCCGAACGCACCATGGCCTGCGCCGACCGACTCGTCCAGCTGACCAGCAACGCTGCCGCCAGGGTCGAGTGGTTGGCCGATCCGCGCTTCCGCGACGAGCTCGCGGGCTCCGCCTCCTACGGCTTCGGCCACGGCGTCGCAGGAAACGCGGGCTTTCTGCTCGCCGCGGGCCGTGACCTGCAGCGGCCGGACTTGATCGACATCGCGATCGGTGGCGGGCACGCGCTCTGCGCGGTCGCCGAACGCCACGGCGACAGCGTGCGCTGGCCGACTGGGCCGGGCAAGACCGCGACCGCTGACGTGAACTTCTGGTGCAACGGCACCTCCGGTGTCGGCACCTTCCTCGTCCGGCTCTGGCAGTTCACCGTGGAGTCGCGCTTCCTCGAGCTCGCCGAAGGCGCGGCGCACTCGGTATACCTGGACCGCTGGCGACTCGGGACGGGGGCCTGCCACGGCATCGCCGGCAACGCCGAGCTGCTGCTCGACCTCGCCGCGGCGACCGGACAGCAACGATATCGACAGTGGGCGGCCGAAATCGCCACCTGTTTGTACGTCCGAGCCGCAGAGCGAGACGGCAGGCTGCTGGTTCCCGACGACAGCATGCGCGGAGTGTGCGCGAGTTATAACGTCGGGCTCGCCGGAATTCTGGACTTTTTGCTGCGCCTGGGACATGGAGGTGAGCGTTCGTGGCAGGTCGACAACGGCCGCTTGGCAACGCTCGACGATGACGAAAGAATAGAAGTCAACGCCTATCGGGAAGAGGCCGACCATGGACACTGACATCCTGGAACTGCAGGAGTTGCCGGAAACCGAGGAGCAGCCGCTGGCGCCGCAGATGTGCTGCTGGCGTACCCAGCCCCGCAGCTTCGAGTGGGCCGACGACTACACCGCACCCGCCGTTTAGCCGGTCGTTGCGTGCGGGACGTGCTCCCCGTACGGACCGCCATGATCAACACCGAACGTCTCAGGTCGGTCCCGAACAACCCGTTCGGAGTGCGGGTACTGGCAGACTTGGAGCGTGGATTCGCCAACAATGCGCGCTCGGGTCGATTCGGCGCCCGACCCCGTCCGCCCGCGCGGCTCCGGTGCGGGGGCGTTCCGCTGGTTTCGACGGCTGCTCGTCGGGTCGGTGTTGATGGGGTTGGTGCTGGTCGGGGGCACCGCCTTCCGGGTGTGGCAGGTGGCGCGGATCGACGATTACGCGACCGCCGACGCGATCGTCGTGCTCGGCGCCGCGCAATATTCCGGCACACCGTCCACGGTGTTCGAGGCGCGACTGGATCAGGCCTACAAGCTGTTTCGGCTCGGGGTGGCACCGCGGGTGATCACCGTCGGTGGGAAGCAGGAGGGTGACCTGTACACCGAGGCGGCGTCAGGGAAGAACTATCTGCAGTCGCGCGGAGTGCCCGGCGACAAGATTCTGGCTGTCGAAACCGGCTCCGACACTTTGCGCAGCGTCGAGGCGGTGGCGAACGCGATGAAGGCACGCGACATGTCGGCCGCGGTGCTGGTGAGCGATCCATGGCATTCGCTGCGCACCCGAACGATGGCTCGGGACGAAGGCCTCGACGCGTGGACCGCGCCGACCAGGACCGGGCCCGCGGTGTACACCCGTGAGTCGCAGGCACACGGAATCGCCAGGGAGACAGGCGCTTTGCTCTGGTATCAGCTCACCCATTTCGCGGCGGATTTCCGATACACGGCGGGACAGTAGTGGGCGACTACAGCGGGCTCGACTACGAACGTCTCGTCGTCGAGGGGGCGAAGACGGCCGGGCTCGGGCCGCCGCGCACCGAGTTCGAGACCGGGCATCGGACCGAATTCGCGCGAGATCGGGCCAGGGTGTTGCACTCGGCGGCGCTGCGCAGACTTGCCGACAAGACACAGGTCATGGGTCCGCGGGACGGGGACACGCCGCGGACGCGACTGACGCATTCGCTGGAGGTCGCCCAGATCGGGCGCAGCATCGCCGATGGGCTCGGGTGCGATGCGGACCTGGTCGATCTGGCCGGGCTCGCGCACGACATCGGGCATCCGCCGTACGGGCACAACGGGGAACGGGCGCTCGACATATTCGCCGACGCGCACGGCGGATTCGAGGGAAATGCGCAGAATCTGCGGATTCTCATGCGTCTCGAACCGAAGGTGCTCGACGGCGACGGAGTGAGCGCCGGGCTCAACCTGACTCGGGCCGCACTCGACGCCACCCTCAAATATCCTTGGGGCAGAACGGGTTCCGGCACGAAGTTCGGTGCTTACGACATCGATGCCGAGCTGCTCGACTGGGTGCGCAAGGACGCGCCGGAGCGGCGCAGGAGCCTGGAATGCCAGATCATGGACTGGTCCGACGATGTCGCGTACTCGGTGCACGACGTCGAGGACGGGGTGATCGCGGGCCGGATCGACCTGCGTGCGCTGGCCGACCCGGTCGAGCAGGATGCGCTGGGCAGCCTTGGGCGGCACAAACATTACTCACTGTCGGCCGACGAGCTGGTTGCCGCCGCGCAGCGGTTGTCGGAGCTGCCGGTGGTCAAGGCGGTGGCCGGCTACGACGGGACGCTCGGCAGTTCTGTTGCGCTGAAAAGGCTTACCAGTGAGCTGGTCGGTCGTTTCGCGACGGCCGCGATCGGCGCCACCCGCGATGTGGCAGGCGGTGCGCCGCTCACCCGGTACGGCGCCGACCTAGAGGTACCGCGCGTCGTCGCCGCGGAGGTGGCCGTGCTCAAGACCGTCGCGCTGCGATACGTCATGTCCGATCCCGATCACAAGCTCCGGCAGGCCGCGCAGCGCGACCGCATCCGTGCGGTGGCCGAGCGGCTGCTGGCCGATGCGCCGCACGGACTCGATCCGCTGTTGCTGCCGTGGTGGACGGCGGCCGAGGACGACACCGCGCGGGTGCGGGTGATCGTCGACCAGATCGCGTCGTACACCGAGAGCAGGCTCGAGCGGGTCGCTGCCGCGTTGGGGCACTGACAGAGCGGGCTCGGTGTGACGTCGGTGACGCCCGACTCCGACTTCTGCGTGACCACGCCGCTCGCGGCCGAACCAAACGTGAAGAACGTCGGACCCGGCGGGTACGCTCACTGCCGTGGCCGGACGACTCCCAGATCGCGATATCGCGGCGATACGTGACCGCGTCCGAATCGAAGACATCGTGGGGGAGTACGTCGCGCTGAAGCGCGCGGGTGCCGACTCGATGAAAGGCCTGTGCCCGTTCCACGACGAGAAGTCGCCGTCGTTCCACGTCCGCCCCAATCACGGCCTCTACCACTGCTTCGGCTGCGGCGAGGGCGGCGACGTCTTCGCGTTCCTGCAGAAGATGGAGCATGTCGGGTTCGTCGAAGCGGTCGAGCAGATGGCGGACCGGATCGGCTACCAGATCAATTACGAAGGCGGCGGCACCTCGGTGCAGCGCGACCGCGGCACCCGCTCCAGGTTGGTCGCCGCCAACGCGGCTGCGCACGAGTACTACATGGCCCAGCTGCGCGAGCCGGAGGCCGAGACCGCGCGCAAGTACCTCACCGACCGCAATTTCGATGCCGCCGCTGCCCAGCAGTTCGGCTGCGGGTATGCCCCCGCGGGTTGGGACACCCTGACCAAACATCTGCTGCGCAAGGGTTTCGAGTTCAAGGAGCTGGAGGCCGCAGGGCTGTCCAGACAGGGGCAGCGCGGCCCGATCGACCGGTTCCACCGTCGGCTGCTCTGGCCGATCCGCAACCTCGGCGGCGATGTCATCGGCTTCGGCGCGCGCAAGCTCTTCGACGACGACACCATGCCGGGCAAGTACGTCAACACCCCGGAAACGATCCTGTACAAGAAGTCTCAGGTGCTGTTCGGCCTCGACCTGGCCAAGCGCGACATCGCCAAGGGACATCAGGCCGTCGTCGTCGAGGGCTACACCGACGTGATGGCCATGCACCTGGCAGGCGTGAAGACCGCCGTCGCCTCCTGTGGCACCGCCTTCGGCGAAGAGCATCTGGCGCTGCTGCGCAGGCTGCTGCTCGACGACAACTTCTGGCGCGGCGAGATCATCTACACCTTCGACGGTGACGCCGCAGGCCAGGCCGCGGCGCTGAAAGCCTTTGCGGGCGACCAGAAGCTGGCCGGGCAGACCTACATCGCGATCGCGCCGGACGGGCAGGACCCGTGCGAGCTACGCCAGCATTCCGGCGACGGTGCCGTCCGCGACCTGGTCGCGCGGCGGACCCCGCTGTACGAGTTCGTGATTCGCGGCCTGCTCGCCGACCACAACCTGGATACCGCCGAGGGGCAGGTCGAGTCGCTGCGCCGGGCGATCCCGGTGGTCGCGCAGATCAAGGACAACGCGCTGCGCAAGGCGTACGCGACGAAGCTGGCCGGGTGGGTCGGCTGGGACGATATCCAGACCGTGGTGCGCCGGGTCGGCGAGGAAGCCAAGCGCAATCGCGCGGGTGGCGGCACCCGTGGCGCCGGCGGGCGACAGGCTGCCCCGGAAAGCGATGTGGTCGCCGAACATCCTGCGGCGCGGCCGAATCCGAACGATCCGACCCTGCTGCCGCAGCGGCAGCTGCTCGTCGCGGCGCTGCAGTATCCGGCGATGGCCGGGGCGGTTTTCGACTCGCTGGAGGCCGACGCGTTCACGCACCCCGCCTACGCGGCGGTCCGGCAGTTGATCGCCGAGGTCGGTGGCACGGCCGCCGGGCTCGGCGGCGCCGAATGGGTCAACGCCGTCGCCGATCGCACCGACGACCTGACCATGCGCGCGCTGCTCTCCGAGCTGGCGAATGAGCCGCTGCCGGTCAAGACCGAAGCCGGTCTTCCGCGTTTCGTCGCGGGCGTGCTGGCACGCACGCAGGAGGCCTGGGTCGGCCGCCAGATCGCCGAGCTGAAGTCGAAGCTGCAGCGGGTGTCGTCCACGGAGGAGCCCGAGGCGTACATGGCGTTGTTCGGGGATCTGGTTGCCCTGGAGCAGTACCGCAAGAGTCTGCTCACCCAGGCGATGGGTAGCTCTGACGACTTCGCCACCGGCGCTTAAGAACTCAGTTTCTCGGGGGCGAACGAACTCAGCCCGACGGCCTGGTAGCGCTCGACCAGTTTTGCGTATCGGCGTCGATTGCGGACCAGGGGAGTGTCGGTGACGACGGACGGAAGTAGCCGGTAGGTCAGTCCGAGAACCTTTGTCAGCGCCGCGAATTCGAAGTCGTGGCGGGCGGTCCACCGCATGCCGGTGAGGCTGCGGACGCCGGGATGCATGATGCCGAAGCCGAGGACGGCGGCGACATGCCCGGCGACCGGGGCGGCCAGCTCCCATGCGGGTGCGGTGACGCGTGGCAGGAAGTCGGGTCGCGGTGGGCGCCGGAGCAGGCCGACGACATTCTCGAGAGTGACGTTGGATTCCAGCTTCTCGCTGACCATGCGGTCGTAGTACGCGCACAGCTCCGGGTAGCTTTCCACGAGCCGGGATCGGCCGGGCAGTTGTAGTTGCTCCACCATCTCGCGGTAGCGATCCCAGACCGCCTGGTGGTCCGCGTCGCTGAGCCGCTCGCCGATCATGGCCTCGTATCCGCGCAGATGCATGAAGAACGTGCTGATCATGATCCAGTTCCACGATTGTGGATTCAGTGCGCTGTACCGAACTCCGTTGTAGCCAACGCCTTTCACATCGCGATGCAGGCGCTTGAGCCGGTCCATTTCCGCTCGCCGATCGGTGTCGTCACCGGCGAACGCGAGCTGCTCGGAGGCGGCCGATCGGATTGCCCGCCCGAACGCCTCCGTTTTGCGGAAACGACCGGTGTCCTCCAGCGCCGCGGATACTTCCGGCAGCATGGTCTGGTCGAACAGCGCGCCTGCAAACAATGCGACGAACACCGAACCGCTGAACCGCTCGAACTGTTCGAGGACAGGGTTGCGGGCCGCGCGATCTACCGACGGCAGGACCGACGTCGACTGGTGGCTCACAGGGCAGGTCATCGGTGAACTCCTTTGTTCCGACGCCGATCGCGTCGTGCCCGAGCATCTGGTGCGCTGCTGCACCAGATATTCTGGTGTCAGAGTGCACCACAATTGCGCACCGGTCAAGAGGTTGTGGGGGAGAATGCGGGAGATGGAATCACGGAGTTACGGCGGTGAGACCGCAGAACAACGCCGGACCCGACGCCGGGCGGCGTTGGTCGAGGCTGCGCTGGACCTGTTCGCCGAAGGTGGGTTGAATCAGGTCACCAAGCGGGCGGTTTGCGCGCGTGCCCGGCTCAACGATCGGTACTTCTACGAACACTTCGCCGACCGTGACGCGTTGCTGGCAGCGGTTGCGCAGGACATGACCGCGCAGGGACTGCAGGTCGTGGTCAGCGCGACCCTGGAAGCGCCGCGTGATATCCGATCGCAGGTGCATGCGGCCGCCGAGGCGTCGTTGGGGTTCGTGATCGCCGATCCGCGGCGCGGTCAGATGGTGTTGGCGGCCAGGGCCAGCCCGGTCGTCGACGAACTGCGCCTGGCGAGCATCCGGATGATCGCCAAGGCGATGGTCGCGATGAATCGAGAGCTGGCGGGCGACGCCGCGCCGAACGAACTCGACAGTGACCTTGCGGCCTTTGCCATCGTGAGCGGCGTGCTGGAGTTGGTCGCGGCCTGGTTGCGCGGGGAATTCGACACCAGCCGAGAGCACCTGACGGATGTCATCGCGACCATGATGCTCGGCGCTGCCAAGATCTCTACCGCGCTACCTGCGTCCGAGCAGTAGGTGCTGCGCAATCCGTTAGTAGAGCGGCGGTCGTCCGCAGCTCTGTTTCGGCAGTCCACGGTGATCACCACGTGGCTGCCCGATCAGTGATGATTCGGCGACAGGGTAGGTCGGCGACGGAAGCTGCCTATCCGTCGAGATGCTCAGCGGCGCAGCTGATCCTGCGGGACGAGGACGGTGGTGCGCTCATCGAGCGGCTCCATCGGCTCCAGTTTCGGGCGGGTGCTGAGTTTGTCCGACAGCCGTTGCCTGCCGATCAGCACCAGCTTGCGGGTCACCGGGCTTTCCGTCAGCGCACGGGTCGCCGCACTGATCTGTTCGTAGCGCGCGCGCCCGGCCTTGCTGCCGAGTACGTATCCGGCCGCCACGCCGATGATCAACCGCAGCATCTCGATGTGCTCCTCCCAGTTGCCTGTTCGCGCCCACTATCCTGCCCGACGTCCAGTGGGCCTGTCGATCCGGAGGGGTGCTCGGAGCGGTCGGTCTCATCGGACGGCGGATTGTGCGCTGGAAGTGGACGGTTGGGCATGTCTCGACTGCGCCAGTTGACCATTCAACCGCGGGGGTTCGGAACGGCTTTGCGTGGTCAGCCAGGTCCGCACATCGGACTGAGCGCTGGCGCGACATGCGGGCATCGCGTTGAGTCTTTCCCAGAGTGAACAGGACCGAGCTCGCTGCGAATCGTGCCGTACCGGCCTCTTCGAAAAGCACCCCTGCGCTGCTGCGGGTGCCCTGCAAGCCTGGTTCAGGAGGCGCGGAGTTCTTCCTGCCGGGCCCGATGCTCGTCGCACAGCAGGTGTCGGAGGCTGCGGCGGATATGCGCCGGATCCAGTCGTTGTGCGAAGGTCAGATTCTCGTTGCGCCAGCAATCGCCGCATGCGAATTCCGTCATGACGGCCTCCTCGTTCCATTTGCTCAGCGGGGTAGCTGAGGACTTCCCAATTCGCCTGGCGCTCAGCACAATGTGTTCATACCCTCGCCGGATGGTTGCCGTACCGTTACCGCCGCCAGCAGGCTGCCGAGTGCCACTTTCATGAACCTCTCATCCTGAGCGTCGATCGTTGCGGTCATGCTGCATGGGACGACCTTTCGAGTAAACATCGCGCGGGACACTTGCCTCGTATCGCTGGCCGCGGTACTCGGCGTACTACTGGTCGCCAACCCCGTCCTTCCGGACCTCGGCGGCGTCAGCCAGCTCGTCTGCAGCTTCCTGCCCTGGCTGCTGATCCCCTCCCTGCTCCTCGCCACCCTCGCTCTCGTTGTGCGCTCCGTCGTCGGCATGGCCGCCGTCTGCGCCCCGCTCGTGGCCTGGTCCATCCTGTTCATCCCCCAACTCATCGACCACCCCCATGCCTACGCAACCGGCGCCGAACTCCAAGTCGCCACAATGAATCTCGGATCTAACGGTACGGCAGACGAATTAACCGACGCCGCAATAGTTTCCGTCCAAGAACTCACCGGCCGCAACCGCGCCGCCGTCGCAGCAGCCCTCGACCCCCAGCACCCCTACACCGCCACAGTCGGCACCGTCGGCCTGTGGAGTCGCTTCCCCCTCACCAACATCCAACCCCTCGACCTCGGCCAAGGCTGGCCCCGAGCCCTCCGCGCCGAAGCCGACACCCCCTTCGGCGACATCACCGTCTACGCCGCCCACCTGGGCTCCACCCGCCTCGGCGAAACCGCCTCCCGCAACCGCACCCTCCGCACCCTCACCGACCTCGTCACCCAAGACCACTCACCCCGCCTCCTGATCCTCGGCGACCTCAACACCGCCTCAACCGACCCCCATCTCACCCCCTTGACCACCGACCTCCAAGAAGCCCGCACCGGCCTAGCCTTCACCTGGCCCGCCCCCTTCCCCCTTACCCGACCAGACCACATCCTCACCCGAGGCTTCACCACCCGCGCCGCCACCGTCCTCCCCGCCAACGGCAGCGACCACCGAGCCCCCACCGCCACCCTCACCCCACATGTCAGCAGGTAGCGACGCGATTTGGGCCGTCGCCCGCCCATACGCTAAAGTTTCTCCTCGGCCCGCCCAATACGGACAGGCCAAGATAGTCCCCTATAGCTCAATTGGCAGAGCAGCCGACTGTTAATCGGCAGGTTTCTGGTTCGAGTCCAGATGGGGGAGCCTGATCGGCCCCTGACCAGCCTTTATACACCTGGTCGGGGGCCGAACTCGTATCGAGACGCTGAGCCGTGGAAGAACCACCACTTCCGTCCGTCGACAATGAACGCCGGTGAGTGGTCCGGCCGCAGGGCCCGAGCGCTCGCGGCGTTGGACGTTTCCGGCATTCTTCGTGACCTACTTGATGTCGGTCTATTGCGCGTCGATGGTGGTCACCCCCAAGCGGAGTTGCATCCCATCGAGCCCGGCACCGGCGTAGTGCGCACCGATGACGTCGGACTCGAACCAGAAACCTGCCGATCAACAGTCGGCGGCACGGCTACCGCATCGGCGGAGACGGTGCCGCCGGTAGGTGATTGTGCCGATCGAGTTGCTGATGGACGATCCGCTTTCTGGGTCGACCGCGAGCGAAAGTGGTGTGGTGACATAGGAATTTCCTATGGGGTCTGCTGAATTCTGGTCTTTGCTTGTCGTTCTCGTGCGGACATACCGTGAAACAGCTCGACGAGGTGCTCATCGCGTTTCTGAAGTTTCGCGTTGGGGCATATCGATTCCTATTTGCGTCGAGCCGATACACATGTAGTCGAGAGGACCAGTGGCATGACCACGATCGAGAACGTTTCAGGGACAAGAGAACTTGTGGGGAAGCGGGCCTTGGTGACGGGTGGTACTCGCGGAATCGGAGCGGCTGTTGTGCGTCAACTTCTGGACGCGGGCGCCGAGGTGCTGACGACCGCCCGGTCGGCGACGAGCATTGGGCCGGCAGGGTCGACGTTCGTGGCGGCCGACGTGCGGACGCGGGCTGGGGCGGAGGCGTTGGCCGCTGCCGCGCGGGAGGTGCTTGGTGGGGTGGACATTCTGGTCCACAACGCGGGTGGGGCGGGTCCGTATCAGGGCGCGTTGGCGATCCCGGATGAGGCGTGGCAGGACGCGCTGGATTTGAACTTCCTGGCGTCGGTGCGATTGGACTCGTTGCTGGCACCTGCTATGCGAGAACGGCGTTCGGGGGCGATCGTGCATATCTCTTCGGCCGCGGTCCCCGCCGTGGTGCCGCCGTTCCTGCACTACACGACGGCGAAGGCGGCGCTGGAGAACTACAGCCGGGGATTGGCTGCGGAGTTGGCGCCGTTCGGAATTCGGGTCAACACGGTGTCGCCCGGTCGGACCGCGACCCCAGGCGGTGAAGCAACGCGGGAACAGTGGGCACGCCTGGAGGCGGGGCCTGGTGAGGACAACACTGCCCCACCGCTGGGCCGAGATGGTCAGCCCGATGACATCGCCAACGCGGTGTTGTTCCTCGTATCCGGCAAGGCGAGCTGGCTGACCGGAAGCAGTCTCGTCGTCGACGGCGGCGAATTCCCCAGGGGCTGAAGATAAGAACGGAGGAATCCCGACATGAGTGCATACCGCGACAAGAATGTAGTGATCACGGGCGGCGGCAACGGCATAGGGTTCGCGCTGGCGGAACTGCTGGTGAAAGGTGGAGCGCGCGTGGTGATCACCGGCCGTTCGCAGACCACGCTCGATGCGGCACGGGAACGGCTGGGCGAGAACGCGATTGCCGTCCGAGGTGATGTCGCCGAACTGTCGGATCTGGCGGCTCTGGCAGACCGGGTGCAGGCTGAACTCGGCACGATCGAGGCCCTGTTCGTGAACGCGGGTATCGCCACCCTCACCCCCTTCGAATCGACGACCGAGCAGATGTTCGACGAGCTGTTCGCGATCAACGTCAAGGGCGCCTTCTTCACCGTGCAGAAACTCGCCCCGCTGCTCAGCAACGGAGCGGGTGTCGTCCTCACCACCTCGAACGCGAACGTCATGGGCCTGCCGGAGACCAGCGTCTACGCGGCGGGCAAAGCGGCGCTACGGTCGATGGCCCGCAGCCTCTCCCGCGAGCTGCTTCCGCGCGGAATTCGGGTCAACGCGATCAGCCCCGGCCCCATTGATACCGGAATTCTGGAGAATTCGATGACCGCAGCGGCCGCCGAGCAATTCAAAGCCGATCGGGTTGCGGACAATCCTATGCGGCGTTTCGGCAGACCGGACGAAATCGCGAGGGCGGCAGCATTTCTCGCCTTCGATGCCACCTACGCGGCAGGCACCGAGTTCGTCGTGGACGGAGGTGTCACCCAGCTCTGAGCGGGTTCGTGCCAGTTCTCCGCACGCAGGAGTTCGAGCAGCGTCGTCTCCGCCGGACCTGCGTCCTGCCGGACCACGGCGACGACGGGCTGGAACACGGCCGGGACTACCGGGCGTGCGAGGTGCTCGTAACCGTGGGGCACCGCGGAGGCGGGGACGAGCGTCACTCCCAGTCCATGGGCGGCCCAGCGTGCGGCGGTAATCGTCTGGGACACACGGGCGGCCGTGGTCGGGGTCAGCTCGTTGTCGCGCAGCACGCCGGTCAGTACGCCGTCGAGGGCGCTGTCGCGGTCGAACCGCACCCATGATTCCCCTTCGAGCTCAGCCAGCTCGACTCGGTCTGCGGCGAGCAGCCGGTGCCCGGCGCCCAGCATCACGACGAACTCCTCATAGCCGAGGTGGTGGGCGTCGGCGGGGCCGCGCTCGCAGGCCGCCATGAAAGCGAGATCCAGTACCCCCTGGCGACACAACCGCTCCAGCTCAGCGGAACTCGGCTCCTCGAAGACGGTGACCTCCAGTCGAGGGAACCGCCGACGCAGCGTGCTCAGCACGCCGGGCAACTGCCGGGTGCCGAACCCCATCTGCGCCGCGACCACCAACTCACCCACCAGTTCATCGGCCCCGGCCCGCGCCGTCGCCCGCGCCCGCCGCGACGCGCTCACCGCGACCTGCGCTTCCCGCAGGAACGCACGACCCACCGTGGTAGGCACCAGTCCGGTCGGTGTGCGAGCGAACAGTGTCACGCCGAGTTCCCGCTCCAGGTTGCGGATCTGCTGGGACATCGACGGTTGAGCGACGTGCAGCAGTTCCGCCGCCGCAGTCACCGAGCCCGCCTCGGCAACGGCCAGGGCGTATTCGAACTGACGAAGGCTCATCGGCTGCCTTTCCTGGGCGGACCACCGCCCGGCTTGTTGTGATCGCTGTAACAACAAGCGCTACAACGCCGGAGGCGCCGCGTTTACTCCGCCGGTCTGCCCGCAGTTGGTCAGCGTTGCCCGGTGATGGCTGTGTGCAGTTCGGCGGCCGTCTCGATCAGCTCGTCGACGTTGTTTGTGGTGAGTTGGAGGTCGAACATCACCTCGTGTGCGCCTGCTGTCTCTAGGTCGTGTGCGTACCCGGCGAGCTGGGCGATGGAGCCGCGGCGTGGGACCAGTTTCGGGTCGACGTCGTCGGTTTCGACGGCTGGGTTGATACGGACGACCAGGCGAAGGGCTGACGGGTCGCGGTCGTTCTTCTCCGCGGTTCGCTCGACGGTGGTCCACATTCCGGTGAGTGCAGGAATAGGGAGCGGGCCTGCCAGCCAGCCGTCGGCTCGGCGCCCGACCCGCTCCAAGGTCGCCGGAGCGTGGCCACCGAGCAGAATCGGCGGCCGCGGTGTCTGCCGCGGTTTCAGGTCGATACGTGCGTGCGGGACGGTCCACCGTTCGCCGACGTACTCGACAGGTCCTGGGGCCCAGGCTGTTTCGAGAACATCCAAGGTCTCTTCGAGTCGTGCCCCGCGCCCGGGCCACGGGACGCCGAGTGCCTCGAATTCGTCGGGCGACCAACCGAGTCCGATCCCTACGTCGAGTCGGCCGCGACTCACCTGATCCAGCGAGGCCACCGTCCTGGCCAGCAGCATCGGCGGCTGCCACAGAGCGTTGAGTGTGTTGGTGCCCAACCGAACCCGGTCGGTCACCCCGGCGGCGACCGTCAGTACCGTGAGCGGATCGAGGAAATGAGCGAACCCCGGCGGTATTTGACCGCCCGGATATTGCCCCCGTGGCTCACTGGCGACCAGCAGTCGGTCACCGACCCACACGCTGTCGAATCCACTCGCTTCGGCGAACTTCGACACCGCCACAATCGCCGCCGGGTCGGCGAAACCTCCGTACTGCGGGAGAGCAAGACCAATACGCATCCCTCGAGGTTAAACCAGCAATTCGGGATGCTCGATTCGTCGCTGATTGCTTGATGATTCCCTGATGAGCTACAGATGATCCGTCAACAGACGTCAGTAAAGGTGCGTCCGATGTACTGGTCGACAATGGGGCAGTGACGAAACCTCCGCAGTTCATCGATGGTGCCCGGATCCTGTGCACAGCGGACGTCCGTGGAGTCGTGCCGACAGGGTCGGCGCGGCATACGGTCAGTGGACAAGTCGTCGAGCATTTCACCGGTCTGGCGATTGCGCGGTACGACTCTGATCCTGGTGTCTACCTGTTCTACTGCGACTCGGGGTGGAACTGCGTAACCGATACTTGGCACGCTGATGTTGCTGCTGCGGTCGACCAGGCGAGATTCGAGTTCGGCTCAGTCGAATTCGTTGCCGAGACAACGTCGGAGACGCCGCTGGCATAAGTCGAGGCGTGGTAGGGGAGCTGTGTTCGGGTGGTGGCAGTGGGGCTGGGTTCTGACGGGTTGGTGGCAGGGCCTGTACAGGGGTGGGGGGAGGTCTTAGATTCGGGGGACCGTGGGGACGGTGCTGGGAGTGTGCCGTTTCTGAGGGGTCCTGTAGTCGTATGGGGGAGGGTTTATGGCCGGGCCTGTGGTGTTTTTCGGGGGATCTGTTGTGACGGGGGAGGATTCGGCGGGGGTCGTCGAGGCTGTGCTTGTTACTGGTGGGCGGGTTGCTGCGGTGGGGGGTGAGGTGGAGGTTCGGCGGCGGGCGCGGGATGTCGGTGCGGCCGAGGTGGATTTGGGTGGGGCTACGTTGGTGCCGGGGTTTATCGATGCGCATCATCATTTTTTGTTCGGGGCGTTGGATCGGCGTAGTCCTGACCTGCATCGTGTTCCGGCGGGGGCGGGGGTTGCGGACATATTGGGATTGATCGAGCAGCATGTGGTGAGCACGCCTGGGACGGGGTGGGTTCGGCTGTTCGGGTATTCGCCTGCTGATTTGCGGGAGCATCGCCATCTGACTCGGGAAGAGCTGGATCAGGTGTGTCCGGATCGGCCGCTGCTCGTTATTGCGTTGGGGATGCATTCGGGGTCGCTCAATAGTGCGGGGTTCGATGCGATGGGGTGGCTGCCACCAGCGGATGTACCGGATGGTGGACGGATTCCGTTTGGTCGCAATGGATTACCTCGGGGTGAGGTGATCGAGTCGGCGTTGTATCTGGCGGAAGCTACGTCGCGGGGATCGTTGGTCGCGAATGGGGGTGATGCGTGGCTTGTCGAAGCTCGGGCGCATGGGCGGGATTTGGCGGCGTCCGGGATTACCCGGGTGGGAGATGCCGCTGTCTCGCCGGAGTTCGATGTGCTGTACGAGCGTGCGGTCAGTGGTGGCATGCTGCCGATTACGGTGCATCGCATGCCGATTGGGTCGGAGTCGCTGATGGCGGCGCGGACGACCGGGCCTGCCACTGGTAGTGGTCCGGCAGGTAGCCCTGTCGGAGCGGCGAAGTTGTTTCTCGACGGTGGTGAGGCGTGTGCGGTGTGTTTGTCGGTGGGGGAGACTGTACGCATGCTGGGGCGGCTTGTTACCAGTACGGTGGGTGGGGGCAGTCTTGCTGCTGTTCGTGCTGCTGTGTCCGGCAACATGATTCGTCCGGGGCGTGATTTCAAGATGCATCGCGGGATGTTGTTTTGGGATCAGCGGGCGTTGGAGTCGACGATTGTCAGTGCCGCCGAGCACGGCTTGCAGACAGCTCAGCACGCGATGGGTAATGCGGCGATCGCGCAAGCCACTCGCGCACTTCGGGCGGTCGGCGACCGGCTGGACAACCTGCCCGGTCGACCGCGGCTCGAGCACACGTTGTTCTGCGGGCCGAACCTTGCGACCCGCATCGCCGATGTCGGTGCGATCGCGGTGGTTTCACCGATCTGGCTCGACGAACTCGGTGAATCGTTCAGGGGCGCAGCATCATTGGTGCCGGACCTGCCGCCGATACCGATGCGCACATTGGCTGCCGCCGGTGTCACCCTCGCCGGGGCATCCGACTATCCTTCTGCGGATTATGCGGTGCTGCCTGCCATTCAGGCTGCGGTGACGCGGCGTATCGCCAGCGACGGAACGCTGTGCAGTCCGGAGGAGGCGGTCACTGCCGAAGAGGCCTTCCGCGCCTACACGATGGGATCGGCCGCTGCACTCGGCGTCGACGACATCGCGGGCAGCATCGCGGTCGGCAAGCAAGCGGATCTCGTGATCCTCGACAAGAACCCTCTCGAAGTCGAACCGGGCAGCATCGGTTCGATCCGGGTGCTGCGAACCTATGTCGCAGGCAAACTCGTGCACGGCGACCGCACCATCGTCGGCTAGCGTCGAATCTCGTTGCGCGACAGCACTACCCCGAATCCTCTGCGCGTCGAGGACGCAGCGCATACGCCGGGACCAGTTGGTCGGCTACGTGCAGATCCGGCCGCCCGTCGGCGTACTGCACCGTGAACGTCACCCGGCCCATCCAATCCCCGTCCACCGTCGGCACCCAATGAGTGAGCACACCGGGACGCTCACCGCGCATGATCACGCCTGCCCCGTTGATGTGCTTCGGGGTCCCCGGGTCGCGGATCACGATCGCTTCCAGCCGCACCCACACCGGCCGCGGTGGATAGGTCACCGTCCGATAGAAGTGCCCTGTCGCGTTCGGATACCTCAACTCCGGCTCCGTGCCCTCAGTACGCGGCACGTCATCCGATGTCGAACTCATGTTCGAATGGTAGCGCTTCGAAATGGTCGCGCGACAAGCGGCATGTGGCGTGTCCGGTCGGTTCCGCAGCGCGTCGATTCCGTCGGTCCTGAGCGGGGCGAGGCGGCGTCGTGCCTGGTGGCGGTGGATGCGCCGACCTGTCGGCGCAGTTGACTACGGGCGATCGGTCAGCGATAGCGGCTGCCACGCCGTGTGTCGTGGTCGCAGCTTCCGCCGCTGCGGAAGCTGCTCGCACCACGTCGAGGAAGTCATCGGATGTCGATCTCGTCAACGAGGTGGAAGGGAAGGCTCTTGCGGCGCCGAACAGAAACACGCTAGCCGTTGTGAAACACTAACGGTTAGCGCTAGTGTCGAGGCATGAGAGCAGTGCGCTTCGCCGAGTACGGCGGTCCAGAAGTCCTCGAGCTGACAGAGGTCGCCGAGCCGCATGCGGGCCCAGGTCAGATACGCATCGCCGTGCGGGCTGCGGGCGTGAATCCACACGATTGGCGGGTCCGCGCCGGCCAGTTCCAGCGCATCAAACCGATGGAATTGCCCGCAGGCGTCGGACAGGACGCGTCCGGTGTGGTGGACGAAGTCGGTGCCGGTGTCACCGGTATCGCGGTGGGCGACAACGTGTTCGGTCGAGGTTCGAGCACCTACGCCGAGCAGGCCGTGCTGTCCTCCTGGGCGCGGCTGCCTGACGGATTGAGCTTCGCCGAGGCGGCAGGCTACCCGTCCGTGGTCGAGTCGGCGCTGCGGATCATCCGCATGGTCGGGGTCCAGCCCGGGCAGACGCTGCTGGTGAGCGGCGCGGCCGGTGGCGTCGGATCGGCGGTGTTGCAGATCGCCCGCGACCGTGGCATCAGCGTGATCGGCACTGCCAGTGCCGCGAACCAGGACTACGTGCGCAGCCTCGGCGCCGTCGCCACCACGTACGGCACGGGCTGGGTCGAGCGGGTGCGGCAGCTCGGCCGCGTCGATGCCGCTCTCGACCTGAACGGTGCAGGCGTCATCTGCGGACTCCTCGACCTGACCGGTGATCCGGAAAAGGTGATCACCATCGCCGACCTCGAGGCGCCGATGCTCGGCGTCCGATTCGCCGGCGTCGGCGGCAGCATGCCCGAAGCGCTCGCCGCGGCGGTCGATCTCCTTGCGCGCGGGCAACTGCACATTCCGGTCGACCGGTCATACCCGCTGGCCGAGGCCGCGGTGGCACACGCGGATAGCCAAGCCGGACACACTCGCGGTCGTCGAGTCCTGCTCGTCTGAGCCGCGAGCCCGCGTTCCGCCAGCTGAAACAGCTGGCCCGAGACCCGATTTGCAGAAGTGTAATACCCAGGGCCGCAACGCTTCTCTAGTAGCAGACAGGCGCTCGGTGAAACGTCGGGCGGCGGAAGCGTAGTCGCCCACCTCCGCACCGGGTCTGTAGTTGGTCGATTGATCACTGGGAACTGGTGGCGGCATCGCCCGAGAAGGCTCCGCCACCAGTTCCCACTCGGCGCGAAACCACCCCTCTGGGCTGTCGACCCAGCTGGTCCTCGGCTGCGACAAGCTGCGGGCGAACGGCAGTGGACGCCGAGATCTAGAACTGGGTGGCCTCTCGCGCGGGACGGATTTCGTCAAGGGTGCGCGACTTGCCAGGCTGACCGGGGCCGGTCTGTGACCAGGTCCCGTGTCCCGGCTGCGGATGCACTGGTCGCGGAGAGCTGCGCGATCCATGGTTTGCCTGGGAAGAGCTGGACGTTCCTCGTTGTCGTGCAGACTCTTTCGCAATGGTGGCGCAATACGCGAACGCGAACGAGTGCTGGCAGGTCGACAATGTCGATCGATCCGTGCCGTGAGGGTGTTACGACCCTTTACTTGGGGGATTGCTGATGGGCATGCGTCTCATCGATCATTGGCGGTAGACCGGATGGCGGTCGATCGATCGAGAAGGTGGGGGATGTCCAGTCTTCGGGGTTTACAAATATTCGTGCTTGCCGCGGCGGTGCTGATGGGGTCGGCATGTGGTGGTGGGAACGAGGAACGGCCTGCGGCGACGCGGACGCCGTTGCCGAGCAATACGAGTGCGCCGGTGTCGACTTCGGCGTCAACCCCGCAGCCGTCGGCCAATCAGCCTGCGCCGACCAACAAGCCGCCTGCCAATCAACCGGCACCAGGTAACAAGCCGCCAGCCAATCAACCTCCGGCCGATCAACCGCCGCCCGGCAACCCTGGGCAAGGCACCGCGTTCATCCGTACCCGCACACTTTCCGGCGCGCCGGTGCCGAACGTAGCGGTCGTGCTGCGCCAGGTGCAGCCGTGTAACCCTGCGCCCAAAGACATTCCGCCAGGGTCGACCGAGTTGCAGCGCCGCGACGGTGTCACCGACGCCGACGGATTGGCCACCTTCACCGTGCCCGTCGGCTGCTATTACTTCGGCCTGAACAAGGACAAACTGCCGACCGATCCGACACCGGTCCCGGAGGGGCTCCATAGCTTATTTCTCGTCAACGACGGAGACGTGACCTCCGGCACTCTTCGCTTCAACGAGCCGGCACCGTCCGCGCTGTGTGAGTCCAAGAAGGTCGTCGCCGAACTCGACAACGTCTACGAACACCTCCGCGACCTGCAGGCCGAGGTCACTGACTGCGATGGCAAGTGGGCTTTCATCTCTTGGCCGAAGGCGCTCGGCGACAATGCGCGCATCATCCGGCGTGGCGGCGACCGCTGGTCCACTTACGTTGCCTTCCCACACGATGTCTGCCGGGCCAAGGCCGTGGCCGACGGCGTCCCCGGCCGGCTGCAGGACAGATTCCCTGCCTGCTGAGGCGAGCGTGCGCTGTTCCTAGGCTGACCTGTGTGAGCGAGGAAGGGTGGCACTGGGATCCGTCGCTGTACGCCGGGAGTGCCGGATACTACACGCAAGGACGCATGCCATACCCCGAGGCGCTCGCTGAGGCTTTGGCCGTTGCGCTCGGCCTGGACGGTTCGGGTCGTCTCCTCGACGTCGGCTGCGGCCCTGGTTCTTTGACGTTGTTACTCGCGGACAGGTTCGAACAGGTCGTCGGGATCGATGCCGACCAGGGCATGATCGACGAAGCGTGTCGGCTGGCCGACGAGGCCGGGATACGCAATGCGCAGTGGATTCGGCTGCGCGCTGAGGAGCTGCCCGCCGAACTCGGCAGCTTCACGGTGGCCACCTTTGCGCAGTCGTTCCATTGGATGGATCGGCCCAGGGTCGCGGCAACGGTCCGCGGCATGCTGCGCACCGGTGGCGCCTGCGTGCATGTGCATGCCACAACACATGAAGGGGTGCAGAGCACGAGCGTGTTACCGCACCCACGGCCGCCGCGCTCGGCGATCACGGAGTTGGTTCGCAAGTACCTCGGCCCGGTCCGTCGGGCGGGTCAGGGGTCGCTCCCGTCCGGCACGGCAGGGAACGAGGCGGAGATCTATCGGGCCGCAGGGTTCACGGGACCGTGCCGAATCGAAGTACCGGGCCGGATCGTCACCCGGGTGAGCGACGAAATCGTCGCCGCGGTCTTCTCGCTGTCCAGCTCGGCGCCGCATCTGTTCGGCCGTGCTCGCGCCGAGTTCGAGGGCGAGCTTCGGCAACTCCTGAGCAATGCGAACCCGGGCGGGGTGTTCAGTGAGCAGGCGCGCGAGATCGCCGTCGACATTTGGCGGCTGTAGCGCGAATCCCCGTGGGCTTGATGATGATTGCGAAAGGAGCCAACGCTCCTTTCCACTCTCAACATATAGCGCACCGGGGGGCTTGCGGCAAGACCCAGGGCATGCCGCAGAATCGCTCGTCGAAGCTAGATCGTGTGTGAATGGGAGTGTGTTGGTGTCGACGACTGGATCGTTCAAAGCTGTGGCGAAGGATTTCGAGGGGGAGCGGGCCGTGGACGCCGATGTGATCATTGTGGGTGCGGGTCCGGCCGGACTGATGTTGGCGGGCGAGTTACAGCTGGCCGGCGTGCGGCCGCTGGTGTTGGAGCGGAATCCGCAATCGCGTGAGACGCCGAAGGCGCACGGTATCGGCGGGCAGATTCTGGAACTGCTGCGTTATCGCGGTTTGCTGGACCGCGTCGCGGAAGCCGCCGCCGGTCCGATGCCTGCTCCGCGGTTCCCGTTCGGCGGCGTGCATTTGGACTTCACGCAGCTGGAAGAATCGCCGATGCAAGCGTTTCCGATTCCGCAGGCGCGACTCGAGCGGCTGCTCGCCGAACGTTTCGCCGAACTCGGCGGTGCGGTTCGTCGCGGGCACGAAGTGGTCGGGGTCAGCCAGGACGGCGACACGGTGACCGCCGAGGTGCAGGGGCCGGAGGGCGCGTATCAGCTGACCGCCCGCTATTTGGTCGGCTGTGACGGTAGCCGCAGCCGAGTCCGCAACTTGGTCGGCATTCCGTTCCCCGGCACCAGTTATCCGGAGGTCAACCGGCTCGCGACGGTCACCATGCCCGATTCGGTGACCACCTTCGACAACGGCGATCTCAACGTCCCCGACGTCGGCAGGGTTCCGCTTGGTTTCAATCACACCGAGGGCGGCACCTTCGCGCTCGGACCGCTCGTCGACGGTGTTGTCTCGTTCCAGACCACCGAAGAAGATCCCACCGAAGTCGATGACGATGTGCCGCTGACCATGCCCGAACTCCACGACAGTGTTCGCCGCGTGCTCGGTGTCGACCTGCCGCTCGGCGAACCGCTTCGACTGTCGCGCTACCAGTTCCAGGCGCGCCAGGCCGAACGGTACCGCGACGGGCGGATCATGCTGGCCGGTGATGCGGCGCACGTGCTGCCTGCCACCGGCACCGCGATCAACGTCGGCATGCAGGACTCGGTCAACCTCGCATGGAAGCTGGCCGCCGCGGTGCACGGGTGGGCGCCGGCCGATCTGTTGGACAGCTATCACGACGAACGTCATTTCGCGGGCGAACGTGCGCTGCTGCAGACCCAATCGCAGGTGGCGCTGCGACGCGGGCTCGATCCGGCCGCCGAGGCGCTGCGTGAACTCTTCCAGGAACTGCTGCGCGACGAGCAGGCGTTGCGTCGCATGGGCGCCCTGGTCGGCGCCGTCATCCGGTACCCGTCTCCAGACCAGCACCCGCTGACCGGCACTTTCGCACCGAACTTGACGCTGCACACCGAGCAGGGCACCACGAGCGTCGCCGAACTCATGCACGCCGCACGCCCGGTCTTCCTCGACCTGGCCGATCGGCCAGAGCTCCGCGAGGTCGTCCGAGAGTGGCACGATCGCATCGACCTCCACATCGCCAAGTCCGAAGACCGACCGGCCGACGCCATCCTGATCCGCCCCGACGCACACATCGCATGGACCGCAACCGGCGACGAGTCTGTCGATGCCGCCGCACTGCGCGACGCCCTCACGCGCTGGTTCGGCACGCCTGTGCAAGCGGCCCCGACCAGCGACCGCCACTCCTAACCGACCGGGCCGTCACAAAAGGCGGCGTCACGGTGACCGAATAGCGCAGGAGGATGGGTCGGCGAACGTGTCGATCCATCCTCCTGCCGTTCTCTGGGCGACCTCCTCGGTGGTCGTTCGGACCGTATGGTCGCCGACATCTGTGGCCGACGGACTTGGTCGTCAACCCGGTTCCGCCGAATGTGTGCGGAGCCGGGTTTGCTCGTTGTGGGCGGGCGCCTGAAAGCCCAAATGGACGCTTGGTGGCAGCCCAAAAAGTTTGCTGGAAGATCGCTACGATGAGACATCGTGGGTGTGACATGATGTAACAGGCATGGCCTGTCAAGGGGGATCCGCGTCAAGATCTCGTAGGGGTTTTCCGCGGCGGATTAGTGCGGATAGGGCGTTTACCTGCGCGGATAGTTCATTTGACCAATTTGTTCGTTGACGGGGTTGTATGGCTTCCCAACCCTGTACTCATGGACAAAATCAAGAGCAGCGCGGCGTTAGCTGCAATGTTTCTGCTGTCGGCAGTGTGCATGGCGGTGATGGTGGGTCCGGCCTCGGCCGATCCGCCGCCCGCCGGCTGCACCTCCGACTACGCCGTGCCGAATCAACTCACGGTCACCTGTGAGCCTGGGGCCGGCGTCGGTCAGCACGCGTACATCCGGTGCCGCGACATCGGCGGCGTCCTGCACACCCGCATCGGAACCACCGTCGGTGCCAATGGCGGATGGTCGCGCGCGGTCTGCGCGACCGGTGAAAGCGGACCGGTCTAACCAACGAGGTCGCCTTCCAGAGAGCTCTGCGCTCAGCCTGCTCAGTCGGAATCCAGCTGTGTCTTCGCTGCATCAGTGTTCGATCGAAAGGTTCATCCCCCATGTCTGCAGCCCACGAACGTACAACCAAGCGCGCCGGGCGCCATCGCAAGGAAGTGAAGCGCAACCGCAAGGGTCTCTACGCCGCGGCTGCATTCGCCTCGATGGCCTCGGTCATGATGTCGGCCGGTCGTGCCGCAGCCGATGCGCCGACGCCGCCGCCCATCCCCGGCGAGTTCATGCACAACTTGAACAAGACGGTGCCGGGCCACGACCCGATGTCGAGGACCAACACGGTGACCGAATTCGGCCGAGGGGTACCTGACATCGGTGCAGGCGTGCCCGACCTCGGTGTCGTCGCGCAGCATCTCGGCCCGAACGGGCAGAGCCTGGTTGACCAAGCGCTCAGCGCTGTGGACGGCGTGACCGGAGGAAACCCGAACGGCGACAGCCTGGTTGACCAGGCGCTCGGCGCCTTGGACGGCGTTACCGCGGGCACTCCGGTCGAAGGCGCGGCCGACATGATCCGCAACTTCACCGAACCGAAGCCGCAGACCGCGGTCGACCCGGCCATGGCTGCCGATCCGACCAGGCCGGTCGCCACGACGCCTGCCGCCATCACCCCGTCATCGGGCCCGCTCGGCTTCGTGTCGCCGCAGGTTTCCGAATTGGCTGCGGTCGCTGAGCAGGTGATCAGCCCCGGCATCGATCTGAAGCAGCTGGCCACCTGGGCCGATCAGACCTTCCCGAGCGGACCGCTGCGGCAGCCCGTCGAAGACCTGATGTCCTTCGTCAGCCAGGCGATCGAGCAGGCGGGCTCCCGTCGCGATCCGCAGGGCAACCCGATCGAGGACCTGATCGATCAGGCCCGCACCCTCTTCGACTTCCCGAAGGACGGACCCGATCCCATTCAGGGACTGCGCGAAGCGCTGGCCCCGGTCATCGGCCAGGTGGGTGGCGCAGGTGATCCGTTGCAGGCACTGCGCGACGCTATCGCTCCGCTGCTCGGCCAGACCGTCGGCGCAGGAGATCCGTTGCAGCTCTTGGCCGACGGGATCCGTCAGCTCATCGCGGACCCGGCGGGCACGCTGCACGCGGCCTTGGCGCCCGCGCTCCGGGACCTCGGCAATGTGCTGAAGGAAAACACCCGCCACAACGTGGTCCTGCCGCTGCTGGCGATTCCGTTGATCATCGCCGGCGTGATCGCCGCGGGCATCGTCGGTGCCCTGGTGGTCGGCGCGATCATCGTGGTCGCTGTCTTGGCCGCGCCGTTGATCATCGGTGCGCTGATCGTCGGTGGCGTGTTGCTGGTCGGTGCCGCGCTGGTGGTCGGTGCGGTCGCACTGGCCGTGATCGCGGCGCCGGTGCTGATCGTCCTTGCCCTCGGCGCGCTGGCGGCGGTGGTCGTGACCGGAGCCATCGGGCTCGGCCTGGCAGGCATCATCACCCTCGGCGCGCTCGCGCTCACGGCGGTGGTTGCCACGCTCGGCATCGGTCTCGTCGCGCTGATCGTGGTGGCGCTGCTCTGGTGGACCGGGCCGATCGCGTTGGTCATCCTCGCTGTCCTCGGTGTCGCCGAAGCGATCGTGCTCGGCGTGCTTGCCTTCGCCGCCGTGGTTGCGCTGCTGGTGTACGGCACCGCGAACCTGATCGCGCTGGCGGCTCTTGCGCTCGCTGCGGTGATCACGGTCGGCGCGCTGATCTTCGCCTCGGGCGCCGCGGTGGTCGGCTTGGCCTTGGCCTCGCTGGCGACTCTCGGTGCGCTCGGCGTCGGCGTTGCGGCGACCCTCGCGGTGCTCGCGCTCGCGGCACTGATCGTCGTCGTCTTCGGCTGGTGGACCGGGCCGTTCGCGTTGGTCGCGCTCGCCGCCATCGCGGTGGTCGCGGCGATCGTGGTCGCCGCTGCCGTGGTAGCCGCCCTCGTGATCGTCGCCGTGCCTGCGGTCGCCGCGGCGATCGTGATCGCGGCTGCCATCGTGACCGGGTTGGTCGCGCTGGCCGGTCTGGCGTTCACGGCGTTCGTGGTGACCGCGATCCTCGGCGCACCCGTGCTGCTGGCTGTGGCGGTGCCGGTGCTGCTCGCGCTGGCGGCTCTCGCTGTCGGCGCACTGCTCGCGGCTCCCGCCCTTATCCCCATCGCGATTGTGCTCGCGGTGCTGGCTGCGCCGTTCATCTTGGGTGCGTTGGCGATTGGTGCGGTGGTGCTCGGTGCTATCGCGCTGGCCGTGCTGGCTGCGCCGTTCATTCTCGGT
>NZ_BDAY01000047.1 GCF_001612685.1 Nocardia altamirensis NBRC 108246 | reverse complement strand
GAAGGTCACCGCGCGGGCACCGCAGACCACCCCGGCGCCGACCTCCAACGCGGCCCCGACCTCCGGCGCCCCGAAGACCGACACCGCGACCGACGAGGCCAAGGTGCTGCGTGGCGCCGCCGCCGCCGTCGCCAAGAACATGGCCGCGTCGCTGACCATCCCGACCGCGACCAGCGTGCGCGCCATCCCGGCGAAGCTGATGATCGACAACCGGCTGGTCATCAACAACCACCTGGCCCGCACCCGCGGTGGCAAGATCTCGTTCACCCACCTGCTGGGTTACGCGATCGTGCAGGGCGTCAAGGCCTTCCCGAACATGAACCGGCACTTCGCCGAGATCGACGGGAAGCCGAACTCGATCACCCCCGCGCACACCAACCTCGGCCTCGCCATCGACCTGCCAGGCAAGGACGGCAGCCGCTCGCTGGTCGTCGCGGCCATCAAGGGCTGCGAGGCGATGACCTTCGGCCAGTTCCACACCGCCTACGAAGACATCGTTCGTCGTGCCCGCGACGCCAAGCTCACCGCTGACGACTTCAGCGGTGTCACCATCTCGCTCACCAACCCCGGCACCATCGGCACCGTGCACTCGGTGCCCCGCCTCATGCCGGGACAGGGCGCCATCATCGGCGCAGGCGCGATGGAGTACCCGGCCGAGTTCCAGGGCATGAGCGACGAGCGCATCGCCGATATCGGCGTCGGCAAGCTGATGACGCTGACCTCCACCTACGACCACCGCATCATCCAGGGTGCGGAGTCCGGTGACTTCCTGCGCACCATCCACCAGCTGCTGATCTCCGACGAGTTCTACGACGAGATCTTCCACGGCCTCGGCGTGCCGTACGAGCCGGTGCGCTGGCGCAAGGACATTCGCGAACGCGGCGTCGACAAGAGCACCCGCGTGCTCGAGATGATCGCGGCCTACCGCAACCGCGGCCACCTGATGGCGGACACCGATCCGCTGCGCCTGGTGAAGGACAAGTTCCGCAGCCACCCCGACCTCGACGTCACCCAGCACGGGCTGACGCTGTGGGACCTGGACCGCACGTTCAACGTCGGCGGCTTCCACGGCCAAGAGCAGATGAAGCTGCGCGAGGTCCTCTCGGTCCTGCGTGACGCCTACTGTCGGCACGTCGGTGTGGAGTACACCCACATCCTGGAAACCGAACAGCTGCAGTGGATTCAGGAGCGGGTCGAGCAGAAGCACGTCAAGCCGACCGTCGCCCAGCAGAAGTACATCCTGAACCGGCTGAACGCGGCGGAGGCCTTCGAGACCTTCCTGCAGACCAAATACGTCGGGCAGAAGCGCTTCTCGCTCGAGGGCGCCGAGGCCGTCATCCCGATGATGGACGCGACCATCGACCAGTGCGCCGAGCACTCGCTCGACGAGGTCATCATCGGCATGCCGCACCGCGGCCGCTTGAACGTGCTCGCCAACATCGTCGGCAAGCCGTACTCGAAGATCTTCACCGAGTTCGAAGGCAACATGAACCCGGCGGGGGCGCACGGCTCCGGCGACGTCAAGTACCACCTCGGCGCGCACGGCACCTACCTGCAGATGTTCGGCGACAACGAGATCGAGGTCTCGCTCACCGCCAACCCCTCGCACCTCGAAGCGGTCGACCCGGTGCTCGAAGGTCTGGTCCGCGCCAAGCAGGACCTGCTGGACAAGGGCGACGGCCCGGAGGGCTACTCCGTGATGCCGCTGATGCTGCACGGTGATGCGGCGTTCGCGGGTCAGGGTGTGGTCGCCGAGACGCTGAACCTGTCGGGTCTGCGCGGCTACCGCGTCGGCGGCACCATCCACATCGTGGTGAACAACCAGATCGGCTTCACCACCGCGCCGGAGAACAGCCGCTCCACCGAATACTCCACGGACATCGCGAAGTTCATCGGTGCGCCGATCTTCCACGTGAACGGCGACGACCCGGAAGCCTGCGACTGGGTGGCTCGCCTCGCGGTCGACTTCCGGCAGAAGTTCCGCAAGGACGTCGTCATCGACATGGTCTGCTACCGGCGTCGCGGCCACAACGAGGGCGACGACCCTTCGATGACCCAGCCGGCCATGTACGACGTGATCGACACCAAGCGCTCGGTGCGTAAGGCGTACACCGAGAGCCTGATCGGTCGTGGCGACATCTCGCTGAAAGAGGCCGAGGACGCGCTGCGCGACTACCAGGGTCAGCTGGAGCGGGTCTTCAACGAGGTCCGTGAGCTGGAGAAGTACACCCCGGAGCCGAGCGAGTCGGTCGAGGACGACCAGCGGGTGCCGACCACCGTGCAGACCGCGGTGGACAAGGCTGTGCTGCAACGCATCGGCGACGCGTTCCTCAACGTGCCCGAGGGCTTCAATGTGCACCCGCGCGTCAAGCCGGTGCTGGAGAAGCGCCGCGAAATGGCGTACGAGGGCAAGGTCGACTGGGCGTTCGCCGAATTGATGGCCTTCGGCACGTTGATCGACGAAGGCCGCGCGGTGCGCCTGACCGGTCAGGACTCCCGGCGCGGCACCTTCACCCAGCGGCACGCGGTGATCATCGACCGCAAGTCGGGCGAGGAGTACACCCCGCTGCACAACATCGGCAGCACCGACCCCGGTTGGTTCGCGGTGCACGACTCGGCGCTGAGTGAGTACGCCGCCGTCGGCTTCGAATACGGCTACTCCCTCGGCAACGAGAACGCACTCGTGTTGTGGGAGGCGCAGTTCGGCGACTTCGTCAACGGCGCGCAGTCCATCATCGACGAGTTCATCTCCTCGGGTGAGGCCAAGTGGGGCCAGCTCTCCGACGTCGTGCTGCTGCTGCCGCACGGTCACGAGGGTCAAGGTCCGGACCACACCTCCGGTCGGATCGAGCGGTTCCTGCAGCTGTGCGCCGAGGGCTCGATGACGGTCGCCGTGCCGTCCACCCCGGCGAACTACTTCCACCTGCTGCGCCGCCACGCGCTGGACGGCATCCGCCGCCCGATGATCGTCTTCACCCCGAAGTCGATGCTGCGCAACAAGGCTGTGGTGTCGGATCTGAAGGACTTCACCGAGAGCAAGTTCCGCTCGGTGTTCGACGAGCCCGGCTACGAGACAGGCACCGGCGACCGCAGCAAGGTCAAGCGAGTCCTGATGACCAGCGGCAAGCTTTACTACGAGCTGGCCGCCGAGAAGGCGAAGCAGAAGCGCGAGGACGTCGCGATCGTGCGGATCGAGCAGCTCTACCCGCTGCCCACCTACCGCCTGAACGAGTCGCTCGACCGCTACCCCAACGCGACCGACATCGCGTGGGTCCAGGAGGAACCGGCCAACCAGGGCGCATGGCCCTTCTTCGGCCTCAACCTCCCCGAGCTGCTGCCCGAGCGCCTCGGCAAGCTCCGCCGCATCTCCCGCCGCGCCATGTCGGCCCCGTCCTCGGGATCGAGCAAGGTGCACGCGGTGGAACAGGCGGAAATCGTCGCCGAAGCCTTCGAACCGACCAGCTAGTTCCGTGACCCGAACGCCGGGTCGATTCCGCTCCTCACAGCGGATTCGACCCGGCGTTCGGCGTTCATCGACAGCGTTGAAGACGGTCCGTAAGATCCATCAGCATGACTGACGGGGGCCAGCACATCGTGGTTGTTCCCGAGCAGGTGCGCGAGGTCGGCAAGTACGTCTACGAGTTGGCGGACGCCTTGCGAGCCGCGCTCGATGCCGCAGCCAAGGACGTCGGCGCACTCACCGGTGGCGGTTGGACCGGCGACTCGGCCACCGAGTTCGCCAACGGCTGGACCGACGTGCGCGACGGTGGTGCTCGGATCATGAGCGCGTTGACCGGCATGGCGGAGAAACTCGGGGTCACCGCCGCGACCTACGAGACGCGCGATGCGACCAACGCCATCGACACCTCCAGCCTGGATCTGCCATGAGCTCCCAGTTCTCCGTCGACCTCGAGCACCTCGACCAGATCGTGTCCCGGTTGTCCGCGCTCGCCGGCTTCGTCGGCGAACATCTCGACGAGATCGACAACAGGGTCGCGACGCTGCACGGCAGTGGATGGGAAAGTGTTGCCGCCCAGGCGTATGCGGGTGCACATAGTCAATGGGCTACCGGGGCAAGGGAATTCGTCGAGGGGGTACGCGAGATGAGCGACGCCGCAAAGCAGGCCCACGGCCGGTATACCCGCGCGATCGAGCTCAACAACCGAATGATGAACGGCGAGTAGCCATGTTGGTCATCGACTGGGAGGTCTATTACGACGCCGCCAGGAGATGCCATGACCTCGCGGCCGACCTGCGCCGCGCCGACAAGCCCGTGCACGACGCGGTCAAAGGTGAATGCGCTGGCATGGCGGGAGACGCGCCGGGCTGCAAGGAATGGGGTCTGAAATACGACACCACCGCCAGGGACACGATGCAGGCCTGCACGAATCTGGCCGACGCACTCACCAACTTCGGTTACATCCTGTACGCGGCCGGTTACAACTGGGCCGTCAGCAACCAGAGCAATCCGATGCCGCAGCGCCCCGACGTTCGCGAGATGTCCCAGTACCAGGTCTCGATCCCGACCTCGGTGCGCGACAACGGAATCGGGATCGACCGCAACGGCGGCGTTCAGGAACTCTTCGATCTGCTGATCGCACAGATCCTCGAGCAGTTCGGCAAACTCTCCAACGGTGACGTCAAGAAGCTCGCCGTAGCGTCCTCGACCTGGTCCACCTTCGCCAAACACGACACCATCGCCGGTGCCCCCGCTCGCATCAACACCATCATCGGTCTGTTCGACACCATCCAGGACAAGAACGGCCTCCCCGCACTCATCGGCCGCCTGGAAACCCTCCGCGGCGGAGCCGACCAGGTGCTGGCCGCGTCGCAAAACCTCGCAGGTCCGGTCGCCGAATACCACACCAACACCGTCTCGGTCCGCGACAACATCCAATCCTCAATCACCCAGGCGGAGTGGGCAATCGGCATCACCGTCGCCGTCGCCGTAGTCGGCGCCCTCTTCACCTTCGGCAGCAGCGCAGCGGCAGGAGCAGGCGGCGTCGGCGTAATCGTCACCAACACGATCAACACCATCCGCACCGTCTACCAAGGAAGCAACCTACTCAAGGCCGTCGGCCTCACCGCCGCAGTCGCAGGCGCAGTAGGAGTCGTCACTTCCTTCGACAAAGTCCCCGACCTCGGCAGCACCCTCGCCTCCCTCGCGGGAATTATCGCGATGAAGGTGCTCATAGATGATGACAACGAGTCATCGAGTCCGCGCAATGCGTCCAATACGCCTGGCACAGCTGACTACCAACGACGACTCGACGAGCTGGCAAAGGATCCGGCCAAGAACGGGGCATCGAGCCCGCAGTCACGGCGTGAGGCAGAGGTCGGCCTACAGGCGGAAAACGACGGTTCGATCCCAGGACCGATCACCAGAGCACAACCTGGTCCGAACGGCGAGGACCAAGGCGAATTCATCGACTCGAACAATCAACGATGGGACGTGAAGAGCTCGCCCGACGCGCAGCCGGGGTATCGCCCTGGCGCGGGACAACCCATTTCGAATCCGCAGACGGATGAGCAGTTCACTAGGATGATCGACAAGGACATCGCGACTGGCGAGCGAGTTCTGCTCGACCCCGACGGCATGTCACCTGCCCGCCGAATCCACCTCGAAGAGGTGGTGGCTAACAATCCCGATTGGCAAGGAAAGGTGGTTTGGGGCCGATGACCGAGGTAGGCGGACGGTCGCGTGACAGTGTGATTCGCTGGCCCAGCGACGCGAAAGCACGCCGAACGCTGGAACAGTATCTGGACAATCTATCGACAGCGCCGACTTCGTCCCTTTCGGTGGACTCGTTGCTTGCCGCCGATGGGCTGACGTTCACTGGCGCAGACCTTTCCGGCCTGCAGCTGCAAGAAGCTGCGCTCAACGAAGCCGACTTGAGCGGCATCCGATTGGTCGGTGCCGATCTGTATCAAGCCTGGATTCTTTCCGCCGATCTCCGCCGCACCGACCTGACGGGAGCGGACCTGCGGAAGGTACAGGGCCGTGGCTGCAAGGCGAATGATGCGGTCATTCGTGAATCGCAGTTGCAGGGTGCGGTTTTCGAGGACGCCGACTTTCGCGGAGTGGATCTCAGCGACTCGAACCTGATCGATGCAACCTTTACCGGAACTGATCTGCGCGGCGCGAACATCAGCCGATGCCGCTTGGGCTGGACCGATTTCTCGAACTGCCGGATGAGCGAGACCGAGGTAACCGGTGCCGTCGGCACAATTCTCGGCCCGATCGACGTCGGCACGACCGAGCCACGTCTCCTCGGCGGCACCGAACTCGCAGAATGGTTCGCCGTACGCGGCGCACCTGATGTCGACGTGCACGCAAACTGACAACGGCGGGGGCAGCGGCCCGCATGAACTAGCCGGATCGCTCGAAGAACTTGCCGCGTACATGCAGGCGCGGCTTTCATCGAGTCCGAACTAACCCGGCAACGTCTCTGGAGTTGCGGCTCGCAGGGCGGCTGACAGTACGGGGCTGAGGGTTAGTGAGGGTAGGGATTCGACTAGTAGATCGATGAGTTCTGTACGGGTGATGGGCTTTTCGCTCATCCAGGTGAGGATGGTTTCCTCGACGAACGCCATCCAGCCGCGGAGGGCGAGGGTGAGGCGTGGGCGATCGGGGTCGTCGGCGGCGATCGGCGCCTCGGCGAGGACGAGTTCGGCGATGGCGCTGCGGGATTCGTTGACGTAGGTGAGCATGCCCGGGTAGACGCTGGATGGACCGCGCAGGATCGCGCGGTAGGCGGCGCCGTTCTCTTCGACGTAGTCGACGTATCGCTCGACGGAGTCCCGCAACATGTCGAACAGACCGAGACTGTGGTTCGGCGCGATCGCGGCCAGGAACTCGACGCTGACGTGCCGCGCGATGGCCTCGTGGAAGTCGTGCTTGGAATCGAAGTAGTGGAACAGCAGCCCACGCGAGATGCCTGCCTGCTTGGCGATCTCTTCGACGGAGATGTCCTCCAACGCGCGTTCGGCCAGCAGTTCGGCACCGAGGGTGATCAGTTGTAAGCGGCGCTCGTCCGGGCTGAGCCGGACACGCTTGGTTTCTCCCGATCGACTCATGGTCACACCGACATCCTACTGAACGTGATTCAATACTGTTGACTGCTGCTCAATAAGGATCTACGCTCGGGTATATGAGTCGCAAGGTTACAGACAAAGCTGTCGACAGCCGACCCACCCGCCACCACAAGACGATCATCATCGGCAGTGGGTTCGCCGGCCTGGGCCTGGCCATCCGACTGAGTCAGCAGGGTCGTGACGACTACCTCGTGCTGGAGCGCGGCAGCGATGTCGGCGGCACCTGGCGGGACAACACCTACCCGGGCGCGGCCTGCGATGTCCCGTCGCACCTGTACTCGTACTCCTTCGCGCTCAACCCGAACTGGTCGCGCTCGTTCTCCCGCCAGGGCGAGATCCAGCAGTACATCCAGGCCGTCGCGGACAAGTACCAGGTGCGCGACAAGCACCTCTTCGACTGCGACGTGACCAGCGCCCGCTGGAACGACACCGCCGCCCACTGGGAAATCGAGTCGAGCAAGGGCAGCTTCACCGCCGACACCGTGGTCTCCGCGATCGGCGCGTTGTGCGAGCCCGCTCTGCCGGACATCAAGGGCATCAACGACTTCCAGGGCGAGATCTTCCATTCGGCCCGCTGGAACCACGACGCGGATCTAGCCGGAAAGCGCGTCGCGATCATCGGCACCGGCGCCTCCGCCATCCAGATCGTCCCCGCGATCGCGGACAAGGTCGCGAGCCTCGACGTCTACCAGCGCACCGCGCCGTGGCTGCTCCCCCGCCTCGACCGGCCGTACACCACACCGGAAAAACTGGCCTTCAAATACCTGCCCGGCGTCCAACGCCTTTCCCGCGCGGCCATCTACGCGGCCCGGGAAACCCAGGTCGTCGGCCTGGCCAAGTTCCCGGCGCTGATGCAGGCCTTCGAGCTCATCGCCAGGGCCAAGCTGCGCTACGAGGTGCCCGATCCCGAGCTCCGCGCGAAGGTCACCCCGGACTTCCGGATCGGCTGCAAGCGAATGCTGATCTCGAACAACTACTACCCCGCGCTCGGCCGCGACCACGTCGACGTGATCACCGACGGCATCGCCGAGGTGCGCGCGAACTCGATCGTCGCCAAGGACGGCACCGAACGCGAGATCGACGCCCTGGTGGTGGCGACCGGCTTCCATGTCACCGACTCGCCGACCTACGACACCATCGCAGGCCGCGACGGCCGCACCCTCAGCGAGGTGTTCGACGAGATCGGCCAGCAGGGCTACAAGGGGTCGGCGGTCGCCAACTTCCCCAACATGTTCTTCCTGCTCGGCCCGAACGTCGGCCTCGGCCACACCTCGATGGTCTTCATGATCGAATCGCAGATCAATTACATCGCGGACGCGCTGGCCACCATCGACAAGCAGAACCTGCGCACCGTCGAGGTGCGCCGCGACGTGCAGGACGACTTCAACAAGGACCTGCAGCAGAAGCTGAGCAAGAGCGTCTGGATCAACGGCGGCTGCGCCAGCTGGTATCTGGACAAGCACGGCAACAACACGACACTGTGGCCCGACTTCACCTTCGAGTTCCGTAGGCTGACCAAAACATTCGACGTGGCAGCCTATGCGACGACTCCCGTGTCCGACACGTCCCGAACCGAAACGAAAGTGGGGGCTTCCCAGTGAGCAATGACGCTTACTTCAAAGACAAGGTCTGTGTGATCACCGGGGCTGGCTCCGGTATCGGTCGCGCACTCGCCGAAAACCTGGCCAAGCGTGGCGCGAAGCTGGCACTGTCCGACATCGACACCGACGGCCTCGCCGAAACGGTGCGGATCGTCGAAAAGCTCGGCGCCGAAGTGAAATCCGACCGCATCAACGTCGCCGAACGCGAAGCCGTCCTGCTCTACGCGGACGCGGTGAAGGCGCACTTCGGCAAGGTGCACCAGATCTACAACAACGCGGGCATCGCCTACCACGGCGACGTGATCAAGTCCGAGTTCAAGGACATCGAACGCATCATGGACGTCGACTTCTGGGGCGTCGTCAACGGCACCAAGGCGTTCCTGCCGCACCTGATGGAGTCGGGTGCAGGCCACGTCGTCAACGTCTCCAGTCTGTTCGGCCTGATCGCGGTGCCCGGCCAAAGCGCCTACAACTCGGCCAAATTCGCGGTTCGCGGGTTCACCGAGGCGCTGCGCCAGGAAATGCTCGTCGGCAAGCACCCGGTCAAGGTCACCTGTGTGCACCCTGGCGGCATCAAGACCGCCGTCGCGCGCAACTCGACCTACGCCGAGGGCATCGACGGCAAGAAGGCGGCCGCGCTGTTCGACTCGAAGCTGGCCATGCACTCCCCGGAGATGGCCGCGCAAACCATCACCGAAGGCGTACGCAAGGGACACGGACGGGTGCTGATCGGCTGGGAAGCCAAGCTGCTCGACGTGTTCGTCCGCGTCACCGCCTCCGGCTACCAGCGCATCGCTGCCGTCGTGAACCGCCCGTTCCTTCCCTGATTCGAGCAAAACCCATGCGGGACATCACTCTTCCGCTGCCGGTCGCGCGGACGGTACTGCGTCCGATCTTCCGGGGCATCCTGAATTCCCGGCTGCCGTGGCAGTGGCAGCGGCGCCTGATGGAGATCGGCTCGGTGGCACAGTTGGTGCCGTCGGGCACCACCATCGACCGAATCCGCCTCGGCGGCAGGCCGGCGGAGCGGATCACCGCGACCGCGAAGCCGGTCGGCGCGGTGCTGTATCTGCACGGCGGCGGCTATGCGGTCGGCTCTGCGGCCACCCACCGCTCGCTGACGGCCCGGCTCGCGCACGAAACCGGTTCGGCCGTTTACGTTCTCGACTACCGATTGGCGCCGGAGCACCCGTTCCCGGCCGCACTCGATGACGCCGAGGCGGCGTTCCTCGAGCTGGTCGACACCAAGGGCTACCGTCCCGACCAGATCGCGTTGTCCGGCGATTCCGCGGGCGGCGGCCTGTCGATGGCCACGGCGCAGCGACTGATCGCCGGGCACGGGCACACGCCGGCCGCGCTCGGCCTGATCGCGCCGTGGACCGACCCGAACCGGATCCCCGAACGCGCCGCCGACCTGGTGATCAACCGGATGTGGTCGCGGGCCTGCGCCGCCGCGTATCTCGGCGGCGGGGATTCGAGTGATCCTGGTTACGCTCCGCTCACCGGAGTATTGGTCGGCCTGCCGCCGACCTATGTGCAGGTCGACGTCGATGAACTGCTGCACGGGCAATGCGGGGACTTGGTCGCCGCGCTCCGCGCGGCAGGCGTGCACGTCCGGTTCACCGAAAGCGTAGGCCTGTGGCATGTCTCGCAACTGCAAGCGTCGCTGGTCGCCCCGGCCGCGGCGGCGCTCAGCGAACTGGCCGCGTTCCTGCGGGAGGCGCTTCAGCCGGTCGATATCCGAGATTTAGGATGAGCACGGAACTGATCTGTACTCGGCGTCACGCACAGATCCGTATCCGGTGGTCGACCTCACGGCCCTGACACAGGTGTCGTAGATTACTGACGAGTAAACCCACGTGGAAGGGCAGTGATGCGCGAGTTCGAAGTCCCGGCTTCCTACACCATCCCGGAAGACGCGAACAATTCCGACAATGTCTTCCGGCATGCCGAAGAGTCGCCCGACGTGGTGCTGTTCAACGTGCCGAACGGCAACGGCGGTTTGCGGGACGTCACCGCCGCGGAGTTCGCGAAGACCGTGACCGGCGTCGCCAAGGGATTGATCGCCTCGGGCATCGAACTCGGCGACCGCGTCGCCATCATGGCCCCCACCCGTTACGAGTGGGCCGTGCTCGACTTCGCCATCTGGGCGGCTGGCGGCTGCACCGTCGCCATCTACGACAGCTCCGCCGCCGAGCAGGCCAAGTGGATCCTGCAGGACTCCGCCACCAAGCTGCTGATCGTCGACGCCGACAAGCACCGCACGGTCATCAACGAGATCGCGGCGGGCGAACTGCCTGATCTGAAGGAAACCCTGCAGATCGACAAGGGTGCGGTCGACGAACTGACCACCCGCGGCGCCGACCTGGACGACCAGGCCGTGCACGACCGCCGCAAGCAGGTCAACGCGAACTCGCCGGCCACCCTGATCTACACCTCGGGCACCACCGGGCGCCCCAAGGGCGTGATGCTCTCGCACGCCAACCTCTACGCCGAGTCCCGATCGGACCGGATCGCGTTCAGCGAGTTCCTCAAGCCGGGCAAGAAGACGCTGATGTTCCTGCCGCTGGCGCACATTCTCGCCCGCGCTGTCGCGCTGGCCGTGTTCGACGCCAAAGCGATCATCTTGCACACCTCCGACTGGTCCACCCTCGTCGACCAATTCGGCAGCTACAAGCCGCATTTCATTCTCTCGGTGCCGCGGGTGTTCGAGAAGGTGTTCAACGGCGCGAAGCAAAAGGCGCACGACGGCGGCAAGGGCAAGATCTTCGACGCGGCCGCCGACACCGCGATCGCGTGGAGCGAATCGCTCGACAACGGTGGACCCGGCCTGGTGCTCAAGCTCAAGCACGCGCTGTTCGACAAGCTCGTCTACAGCAAGCTGCGGGTCGCACTCGGCGGCCGGTGCGAGGCCTCGATCTCCGGCGGCGGCCCGCTCGGCGCCCGCCTCGGCCACTTCTTCCGTGGCGTCGGCGTCACGATCTATGAGGGCTACGGCCTCACCGAAACCACCGCCGCCATCACGGTGAACACCCCGAACAACATCCGGGTCGGCTCGGTCGGCCAGCCGATCGAAGGCCACAGCGTCAAGATCGCCGAGGACGGCGAGCTGCTGCTGCGCGGGTTGGTTGTCTTCGACGGCTACTGGGGCAACGCCGAAGCCACCGAGGACGCCTTCGTCGACGGCTGGTTCAAGACCGGCGACCTCGGCGCCGTCGACGCGGACGGGTTCGTCACGATCACCGGCCGCAAGAAGGAAATCATCGTCACTGCGGGCGGCAAGAACGTCTCCCCGGGAGTACTCGAGGATTCGCTGCGGGCACACCCGCTGATCAGCCAGGTGATGGTGGTCGGCGACGGCCAGCCGTTCATCGGTGCGCTGATCACCCTCGATCAGGAAGCGCTGCCCGGCTGGCAGAAGAACCACAACGTGC
Organism: Nocardia altamirensis NBRC 108246; assembly: GCF_001612685.1. Taxonomy (GTDB): domain Bacteria; phylum Actinomycetota; class Actinomycetes; order Mycobacteriales; family Mycobacteriaceae; genus Nocardia; species Nocardia altamirensis. The sequence goes on along the minus strand of NZ_BDAY01000047.1, from coordinate 88,756 downwards.
CCGCCGACACCCCGATCGAGAAGCTGATCGAGAACCCGGAACTGACCGCCGAGATCGACGCCGCCGTCGCCGAGACCAACAAGAAGGTCTCGCACGCCGAGGCGATCAAGAAGTACCGCATCCTGCCGGTCGATTGGACCGAGGAGACCGGGGAGCTCACCCCGAAGCAGTCGCTCAAGCGCGCTGTCGCGATGAAGCAGCACGCCGACGACGTAGCCAAGATCTACTCCTGAGTTCACGCACCGGCGCTGTTCGCGAGTTTCGCTCGCGGGCAGCGCCTTTCGCGTGTTCGGGGACATGAATGGCCGGTGGGCGTTCAATGGAGCTCAGGTCTTCGAGGACAGGGAGGGTTCTCATGAACGCGGCTGAGTTGCTCGACGAAATTCAGGCGGAGCTCGCGCCACACGACGGCGACAACCGGCTCGTGCCGCTCATCGCGGCAGGTAAGGCGCCGCGGGCGGTGTTCGCCGCGCTCGCCGCGGAGGAACGGTGGATCACCCGCAGCGACTGGCGCAGTTTCCACGAAATGGCCGCGCGCGCAGACGATCCCGACGCACGGACCTTCTTCGGCACGCTCGCGCCCGGTGAGCAGCAGGCCTACGCGATGCTGGACGCATTGATCGCGGCCGCCGGGCCGGACCCGGGCGCTGAGCTGCCGAGGGCGGGCTGCCAGGCGTATCCGGCGTTCGTCGCATGGCTGGCGTTGCACGGCGAATCCGCCGCGACCGCCGCCGGGATCTACGCCAATTTCGCGGCGTTCGGCACGTACTGCGGGATCGTCGCGGCCGCGATGCGCGAACACTACGGTTTCGACGACGCCGCGTGCGCCTTCTTCGACTTCTTCGCCGCGGACGTGCCCGTGATCGGACAGCAGGCGCTGGTCGCCATTCAGGCCGGGCTCGACGCCGAGCGCTTGGATCTCGAAGCGGCCCACCGGTACGCGCGGCTCTTCCAGCATTACGAGTTGCTGTTCTGGAACACCCTCGCCGACGAATTCACCGAATAGGCGGAGGAGCGCACGTCACCAAATGGTCATATTGTCGGGCTGAACAGGCAGTACGCTCGAATTCATGGCCGACCTGCGACTGCGTTCGCCCGCACTGCGGGTGGTGGCTGGGATCGTCTCGGCAGGGGTGACGCTCGGCGTCGCGGAACTGCTCGCGGCGTTCTTCGGCGCCGACAGCGCGCCCCTCAATGCCCTCGGCGCGACCGTCGTCGATCACACGCCCGATGGTCTCCGGGAATGGGCCATCAGCACGTTCGGCACCAGCGACAAGACGGTGCTGTATATCTGCATGGCGGTAGTTGCGCTGGTGGTCGCGGGGCTGGCGGGAGCGGTCGAAAGGACCACGCGCGCTGCGGGTTCGGTGCTGCTCGGAGTTTTCGGTGCGGTAGCGACCCTGGTCGCGGTGGGGCGCACCGGTGTAGCGGGGGCGCTGCCGACGATCGTCGGGGTTGTCGCGGGGATCTATGCGCTGCGGGCGTTGACGCGACGGATCGAGGATGCGCAACAGGCGGATGCCGAAAGCGTAGGGTTCGCGGACAGTCCGGCGACGCAGTCGTCGACCGGTCTCGGCGGTAGCACCGCCGACCAGTCCGCCGGTGAAATAGACAGCGCTGGAACGGAATCCGCCGACGGAGTGGGTGCGTCGACCGAGGGGACGGCCGCGACTACCAGACCGGCACCGCAGCAGCCAGTGACGACATCCGGCGTCACCGCAGACCCCGCCGGGATCGCGGCAACACCAGAGCGGCGACGGGTCTTGCAGGGGTTGGTGATTGCGGGCGGCCTAGCCATCGTCACCGGGACGGCGGGGCGACTGCTCGGCGTATCGCGGCGGGATGTGTCCGGCGAGCGGGCCGCGGTGGAATTGCCGCAACCGGTCGCGCCCGAGACGCCGATTGCGCCGGGAGCCGATCTGCAGGTGCCGGGACTGACGCCGTACCTGACGCCGAGTTCGGACTTCTATCGCATCGACACCGCGCTGATCGTGCCGCAGGTGTCCAAGGACAGCTGGTCGCTGCGCATCCACGGCATGGTTGATCGGGAAATCCGGCTCACCTGGGCGGATTTGGAGCATCGTGCGGTCGAAGAGCACCTGGTGACGTTGGCGTGCGTGTCCAACCCGGTCGGCGGCGACCTGATCGGCAACGCCCGCTGGCTCGGCTATCGGCTCGATGCGCTGCTCGCCGAGGCAGGCCCGCATCCCGACGCCGACATGGTGCTGTCGCACAGCACCGACGGCTGGACCGCGGGCACCCCGCTGGCCGCGCTCACCGACGGCAGGGACGCGCTGCTCGCGGTCGGCATGAACGGCGAGCCGCTGCCCGTCACGCACGGCTATCCGGCCAGGCTGGTGGTGCCCGGCCTCTACGGTTATGTCTCCGCAACCAAGTGGGTCACCGAATTGGAGGTCACCCGCTTCGATCGGGCTACCGCCTACTGGACACGCCGAGGCTGGTCCGCGCTCGGCCCGATCAAGACCGGCACCCGCATCGACACTCCGCGCCCGCGCGGCCGAATCAAACAGGGCCGCACCACCATCGCAGGCGTCGCCTGGGCCCAGCACCGCGGCATCCGCGCCGTCGAAGTCCAAATCGACAACGGCAACTGGCAACCCGCCCGCCTAGCCGACGAACTCTCCATCGACACCTGGCGCCAATGGGTCTTCGACTGGGACGCCACCCCCGGCCCGCACACCATCCGCGCCCGCAGCACCGACGCCACCGGCGAAGTCCAAACCGCCGAACGCCGCGACGTCGTCCCCGACGGCGCCACCGGCCACCCCACCGTCACCTTCCAGGTCGCCTGAGCGGACTCGCTCGGTGACAACCGGTGCCCCGCAAGCTGGTTCGCCTGCAGGGCACCGTGGTGTCCGGGGTCAGGCGGCTATTGCGTCGGCCTTGGCGGGTTCGTCTTTAGGGCCGGGCTTGGGGGCTTGGCCGTGGCGGATGAAGAGGGCCGAGGCTACGAGACCGATGAGGAGGACGCCTGCGGGGAGGAGGGTGGATTGGCTGAGGGCGGTACTGAAGGCGTCTTTGACGAATTCGGGGATGGCGCCTTGGCCCGCACCACCTTCGGACACCTTGCCGCCGCCGAGGCCGTTGGCGCTCATGCGGGCGGCGACGAGGGCGCTGATCGCGGCGCTGCCGAGCACCGAACCGACCTGGCGGGTGGTGTTGTAGACGCCTGCGCCCGCGCCCGCCTGCTGGACCGGCAGGTTGTGGGTGGCGGTGGAAGCCAACGGAGCCCAGATGCAGGCGTTGGCGAAACCGGCCAGCCCGGCCGAGACCAGGAACCACACGATCGAGGAGCCCGGAGTCATCAGCACCGAGAACCAGAAGATGGAGACGGCGAACAGGGCGAAGCCGATGGTCGGGGCGATCCTCGGGTGCCAGCGGTCCGCGAACTTTCCGATGAACGGCGCGAAGACGCCGGTCACGATGGCCATCGGCGCGAAGACCAGCGCCGACTTGGTCGGCGAAAGATCGCGCACGGCTTGCAGATAGAAGTACGTCGGCACCATCAGTGAGGCCACGGTCGCGCCCATCGCGGCGATGGCGACCGACGAGAGGGCGAAGTTGCGATCCTTGAACAGGCTCAGCGGCACCAGCGGCTCACCGGTGTTGCGGGCCTGGTTGACCACGAACGCGACCAACACCGCCAGTCCGGCCGCGATGAGTGCCCAGATCACCCAGTCCCAATCGCGGGTGTTGCCCTCTTGCAGGCCGAACACCAGCAGGAACATGCCTGCACCGCTGAGCACGACGCCGGGGATGTCGAACTTGTGCTCGTTGGTCGGCAGCGCGGGCACCAACCAGACCGCGAGCGCGAAGGCGACGATGCCGATCGGCACGTTGACGTAGAAGATCCATTCCCAGCTGAGCCCGTCGACCAGCACACCGCCGAGGATCGGGCCGACCAGCGTGGCCAGGCCTGCGACGCCACCCCACAGACCCATCGCCGCGCCGCGCTTGTCCGGCGGGAAGGTCCTGGTGATGACGGCCATGGTCTGCGGCGTCATCAACGCAGCGCCGATGCCTTGCACCGCGCGGGCGGCGATCAGCATGCCGATGGTGCCGGACAGGCCGCACCACAGTGAGGCTGCGGTGAAAATGAACAGGCCGATCAGGTAGATGTTCTTGGGCCCGAACCGATCACCGAGCCTGCCGGTGACCAACAGCGGCACCGCGTAGGCGAGCAGGTAGGCGCTGGTCACCCAGATCACGCTGTTGATGTCGGTGCGCAGGTCCTGCATGATCGCCGGGTTCGCGACCGCGACGATCGTCATATCCAACAGGATCATGAAGAAGCCGACAACTAGCGCGACCAGCGCCAGCCACGGATTGCGTTGTGTGGTCATGGGTTCGGATTTCCTATCTCGGAGATGCTCGGTAGCGAGCAAAGAAGTAGTGGGGCGACATCGCCGTCAGGGCGGTGGCGCGGTTCCTGAGCGCGGGACGGGCGGGGACTGCTCGGCAGGCGACGGGTGCTGCCCCTTGCCTGCTCGGACACCGGTGGTCGCGTCGAAGTCCTCCCATTCCAGTGCGCCGCTGTCCAATTCGGCCATGAAGCTGTGCACCCACGCGATCTCCGCACTGAGCGTGGCGCGCAGGTACGGCAGGCTGACGTAGTAGCGGCGCGGCACGTGCTGCTCGGCCGCCCAGCCGAGCATTGTCTCGACGTCGGCGAGTTCGGCTTCGAGGTGCCCGGCCCGCTCTCTGAGCAGTCCGAGCACGTCGTCCTTGGGCAGGTTGTGCGCCTCGGCCAGTGCGATCGGGAACATCGGGTACTCCGGCGTCGGGTACCGCATGATCTCGGCGATCCTGGTGCGCAAGGCCGCTCGGCCTACCGTCGTGATCCGATAGGTGGTGCGTTCTGGCCGATTGCCTTCGCGGTCGACCCCTTCGGACCGCACCAGTTCCTGTTCGGCCAGGCGTGCCACCGTGTGGTACAGCGACCCGGGCCGCACTTTGACCAGGAGGTCTTCGCGCCGCGCGATCAGCAGCTGATACATCTCGTACGGATGCATCGGCCGCTCTTCGAGCAGCGCGAGCACGGCGATGCCCAGTGGCGTCACCGCCGGGCGAGCCTGCTGCCCCATTGCTTCGTCACCTCCCGCCGATCGCTCGCGCCCGGTGCGCGAACCGGAGCGTTGGTTGCGAGGCGAACGCTAGCCCCGCCCACCGACATGCTCCACGCCAAATACTCCACGTGGAATATACGGCGAGGAATAGATGGCCCGCAAGACGGTTCTTCCGATAAGAAACGTGATCGGCGACATAAAAATGCCCGCCCACCGGAAGGTGGGCGGGCAGCGGAACGCAGGTCAGCCTGCGGACTGCACGGTGAGGTCAGCAGTGGGCACATCGGCGCGGCGCAGCCTGCCGGTGCCCGGCGCACTCGCCCACACGGTGAAGGCGAGCAGACCGTCGAGAACCATCGCAAGCACCGCGACCAACACGGCGCCGACGAGCACCCGGTCGTAGCGATAGAGGCTGATGCCGTCGAAGATGTAGCGGCCGAGGCCGCCGAGGTTGACGTACGCCGCGATGGTCGCGGTGGCGACGACCTGCAGGGTGGCCCCGCGCAGTCCGGTCAGCAGGATCGGCATCGCGTTGGGCACCTCGACCCGGAACAGGATCTGCCGTTCGGTCATCCCCATCGCCCGCGACGCATCGACGACATCCGCAGGCACATTGGCGATTCCGGCGTACGCACCGGCCAGCAGCGGCGGAATACCGACCGTGATGAGCGCGAGCAGCGGCGGGATCAACCCGAGACCGAGCAGCAGCACCAGGAAGGTGAGCAAACCCAAGGTGGGCAGCGCCCGCATGGCATTGGCGAACCCGACCAGCACCGCGGCACCGCGCCGGGTGTGCCCGATCACCAGGCCGAGCGGCACGGCGATCACCGCGGAGCTGAGGATGGTGAGGAAGCTGTACCAAAGATGTTCCAGCAGACGGTGTTCGATGCCCGCGGGCCCGGTCCAGTTCGCACCGTCGGTGAAGTAGTGCCAGGCGTCGAGGAAAAGGTTCATGCGCCTGCGCCTTTCGCCCGCCCGGCCCCTGCGTCGGCGCGCACCCACGGTGTTGCCCAGCGGCCGAGACCGTAGACCAGGCGGTCGAAGATCAAGGCCAGCGCCAGGATCACGATGATGCCAGCGACGATCTCGTCCGGATAGTCACGCTGGTAGCCCTGGGTGAACAGCTTGCCGACCCCGCCGACACCGATCAACGCGCCGACCGAGACCATGGCGATATTGGTGACAACCACCACCCGCAGACTGGACACGAAAACCGGGATGGCCAAGGGCATGTCGACGGTGAGCGTGCGCCGCAACGAACTGAACCCGACCGCGTCGGCGGCATCGACCACCTGGGCAGGCACCGAATCCAGCGCGGTGGGCACCGCGATCACCAGCAGCGCCGTCGAATACATGGTCAGCGCGATGATGACGTTCAGCGGGTCGATGGTGGAAATCCCGACTATCGGCGGGATGATCACGAAGAGCGCCAGCGACGGGATCGTATAGGCCAGGCTCGCCACAATGACGGTGATCCGGCGCAACCAGGACACCCGACGGATCAACGCGCCAACGGGTATCGCGATCACCAACCCGAGTGCCAACGGCACAAGCGCAAGGTACAGATGGGTTTTGGTGAACCCCATGATCTCGGCGAAGTTGTCGATCAGGTAGCTCACGTCGCCCGACCCTTTGCTCCCCGCCGCGCAGGCAGCCATCCCCCGGTGCTCATTGCGCTTGTTCCTGCTCGAAGAAGTGCCGATTGCGTTCGGCGTCCTCGGTCGCCCGCTGCCCCGCCAACTGCTGCAGCACTTCGGTGGCAAGCACCCCGCCCCGGACCGCACCCGAATCATCGACGGCGACACCGACTCCGGCGGGCGAGGAGATCGCCGCGTCCAGCGCCTGGCGCAGATCGCCGGTCGGCGTGAACAGCGAACCGCCCGCGGAGGTGCTCTCCGCCAGCGAACGCCCGGCGCGCACCGCCTCGACGCCGGTCACATCCACCCACCCGGACGGTTTGCCTTCGGCGTCGACGATCAGCACCCAGTCACCGCGATCCAACCGGAGCGCCGCGACCTCGGCCGCGGTGACGGTCCGGATGTCGTGCAGCGGAACCGCTTTCGCCGTCCGGAAGGACAGGCCGCGGTAGCCGCGGTCGCGGCCGACGAAATCGGCGACGAAATCGGTGGCGGGCTGGGCGAGCACCCGTTCCGGTTCGTCGTACTGCTGCAGCACGCCACCCCGCCCGAACACCGCGAGCCGGTCGCCGAGGGTGATCGCCTCGTCGATGTCGTGCGTCACGAACACGATCGTCTTGCGCAATTCGGCTTGTAGCCTTTGCATTTCGACCTGCAACTCGGCCCGAACCACCGGGTCGACGGCGCTGAACGGCTCGTCCATCAGCAACACAGGCGGGTCGGCGGCCAGCGCCCGCGCCACGCCGACCCGCTGCTGCTGGCCGCCGGACAGCTGCGCGGGATAGCGCCCGGCCAGCGACCGATCCAGGCCGACCCGGTCGAGCACCTCGAGCGCCGCCGCCCTGGCCGCCTTGCGCGAATCACCGCGCAGCACCGGCACGGTCGCGACATTGTCGACGACCGTGCGGTGCGGCAGCAGCCCGCCGCTCTGGATCACGTAGCCGATGCCGAGGCGCAGCTTGACCGGATCGACGGCTGAGATGTCCTGCCCGGCAATGGTGATCGTGCCCGCACTGGGGGTGATCATCCGGTTGATCATGCGCATCGAGGTGGTCTTCCCGCAGCCGGACGGGCCGACGAACACGGTGAACGACCCCGATTCGATGCGCAGATCGAGCTCGGTGACGGCGTGCGTGCCGTCCGGATAGATCTTGCTGATACCGCGGAACTCGATATCGGACAACGCTTTCCCCTACCCGATCGGCGTATTCAGCCCTTGTGCGTTCACCCACGCCACGGCAGCGGCCTTGGGTTCGGTCTTGCTGGCCCCCGAGACGGCCTCGTTCAGCTTGATCAGCTCGGCGGTGGTCAGCTTCGCCGAGGCGACGTTGAGGGCGGCAAGCACCTTGTCCGACTTCTTGGCCGCGTTGAGCAGCGGCACCACGTTCTGCGCGGGGAAGTTGTGCTTCGGATCCTCGAGCACCACCAGGTTGTTCTGGGTGATGGCAGGCGAGGTGGTGAAGATGTCGGCCGCGGTCACCTGGCCGTCGACCAGCGCACGCACCGTCGCCGGTCCGCCGCCGTCGGCGATCGGCACGAAGTTGTTCGCGGCGATGTCGAGGTTGTAGTTCTTCTTCAGCCCTGGCAGGCCGCCCGCGCGTTCCTGAAACTCCGCAGGCGCACCGAATTTCACCTCGGCGGCGTGCGCGGCCAGGTCGGCGATGCTCTTCAGGTTCCAGCGGTCGGCGGTGGCGCGGGTGACCACGACCGCGTCGGAGTCTTCGCCGGGTGCAGGGGTGCCGATGGCGAGATCGGCGCCGAGCGCCGTGGCGAGCGCGCTGTCCACCTCGGCGGCGCTGGTCGCGGTGGCGTTCTTGTCCAGGTATTGCAGCAGGTTGCCGGTGTACTCCGGGATCACCGAGATCGCGCACTCACGCACGGCGGGGACATAGGCCTCACGGCTGCCGATGTTCAGCTTGGTGTCGACCTTGAAACCGTTGACGCGCAAGACCTCCGCGTAGATGTTCGCGACGGTCTCGGACTCGGGGAAGTTCGCCGAGCCGACGATGAGCCCCTCCCCCGCGCAGTCGCCCTTGCTGGCTAGCGGGTCGGAATTGCCACACGCGGACAGGATCATGGCGACGGCCAACGCGGCGGCGGCAACGAGGAATCGCGTGGCGCGCAGCGCCAGCCGCAGCGCCGACCGACCGTGCCGCGCGGCATCGGGGGTGATCGAGGTTTTCACTGGAGTCCTTCCGGCATGACGGGCAGTGCGAAGGTCCGGGGCGCGACAGCCACCGGTACATTCTGGGAGTCCATACTGCCCGCTTCAGGGTGTTCCTGTTAGCTCTGTCGATCTCTCGGAGAGTTGGTGTCGCCGGATGGTGTTGGCCGCGTCGCTGCGCAGGCTCGCGCGAATTCTGGTCGTTGCGACCGCCGCAACGGCCGTAGCCTGCGGAAACGGTGAGCACGGCACACCGATCACGGTCGGTGCCGGTGATTCGATCGAGTCGACCCTGCTCGCCGAAATTTATGCAGGCGCATTGGCTCGGACCGGCGCGCGCACCTCGGTGGCTACCGGTCTCGGCGGTCGCGCGGACTATCTGGCCGCCCTCGACGCCGGTCGAGCAACGGTGGTCGGCGAGCACACCGGTGCGCTGCTCGCCTTCCTCGACGCGAAGGCGACCGACCGGCTGCCCGACAAGGTCGCTCTCGCACTGAGCAAGTCGCTGCCGGAGGGACTGGTGGTTTCCGATCCCGCCGATGGCACCGACCTGCGGGCACGGGTGCTGCTCACCGCGGCGGCCGCCGCACAGGACAGCGTGAAGTCCGTCGCCGATCTCGCGCCGAAATGCGGCGGGCTCGTCGCCGGCGTTGCCTCGGCGCCGGGGCTGCTGCCCGCGCCGCCGAGCATCGTGCAGCCTGCGGACTGCGTGTTCGCCGACGTGGTGCCGTTCGCCGACCCCGCCGCGCTCCGAAAGGCATTGCTGGACGGGCAGGTTCAAGCCGGGTTGCTGACCGGCCCGCCGACCGCGGCGCCGGGCGCGACAGACGGGCTGACCGTCCTGTCGGACACCACCTACGCGGTACGCGCCGAGAACGTGCTGTCGCTGTTCCGCAAGGGCGCGCTCGACGATCGGCAGATCAAGAAGCTCAATTACGTTGCGGGCGAACTCACCACCGACGATCTCGGCACCATGCTCCGCCGCATCCGGGACGAGCAGGCCAAGCCTGCCGAGGTGGCGCGCGCCTGGCTCGACGACCACATGCTGTAAACCGCACGCGCGGCACGGCGAACCCGCTAACGTCTGGCCGATGAGTATCAGGTTCATCGGCGGCTATGTGGCGCTCGTGGCGATCCTGCTGTTCGTCTGGGCGTCGTCCTCGGACCGGAGTCCGGTGGTCGCCGTCTCGCTGCTCGCCGCGCTCGGCGCGATGATCGCCCTGAATCTGTGGGTCAGGATGTCGGCCCGTGCCGCCAAACAGAAAGCGCCCCGCCCGAATCGGGGCGAGTCGCCTTCCGGCCGGCGAAGGTAACTGCTAGGCAACGCCTTCGGCACGCGCAGCGGCCGCGACGGCCTCAGCGACGGCGGGGGCGACCCGCGGGTCGAGCGGGCTCGGCACGATCTTGTCCGGGCCGAGCTCGTCGGCGACGACGCTGAGAATGGCATCGGCGGCGGCGATCTTCATGCCCTCGGTGATCCGGCGCGCACCCGCGTCCAGCGCACCCTTGAACACACCGGGGAACGCGAGCACGTTGTTGATCTGGTTCGGGAAATCACTGCGACCGGTCGCGACGATCGACGCGTACTTGCGGGCGACCTCGGGGTGAATCTCCGGATCCGGGTTGGACATCGCGAACACGATCGACTCCGGCGCCATCGAGGCGATGAGCTCCTCGGCGATCAGGCCGGCAGACAGACCGAGGAACACGTCCGCGCCCTGCAATGCCTCGGCCGCACCACCATTGAGCCCGCGCGGGTTGGTCCGGGTGGCCAGCTCGGCCTTCACCTCGTTGAGGTCGGTGCGCTCGCGGCTGACGATGCCCTTCGAGTCGAGCACGGTGACGTCCCGAACACCCGCCGCCAGCAGGATATTCGTGCACGCGACGCCTGCCGCGCCCGCGCCGGACACCACGACCTTCAGGTCCGCGATGCCGCGACCCTGCACCCTGGCCGCGCCGTTGAGCGCGGCGAGCACCACGATGGCGGTGCCGTGCTGGTCGTCGTGCATGACCGGGCAGTCGAGCGCCTCGATGACCCGCCGCTCGATCTCGAAGCAACGCGGCGCCGAGATGTCCTCCAGGTTCACCGCGCCGAAGCTGGGGCGCAGCCGGATCAGGGTCTCGACGATTTCGTCGACGTCCTTGGTGTCCAACACGATCGGGATCGAGTTGAGGCCTGCGAACTTCTTGAACAGCGCCGCCTTGCCCTCCATCACCGGCAGCGAGGCGCGCGGGCCGATGTCACCGAGGCCGAGCACCGCGGTGCCATCGCTGACCACGACGACGAGGCGGTCGGTCCAGGTGTAGCGCTTGCACAGTTCCGCGTCCTGCGCGATGGCCCGGCTGACCTGAGCGACACCGGGGGTGTACGCGATCGACAAGTCGCGTTGAGTTTCCAACGGCGAGCTGAGTTCGACCGAGAGTTTGCCGCCAAGATGCCCCGCGAAAATCTCGTCGTGCGTAATTGCGGAAAGGCTTGCTGCGGTGTCGGCGTGCGGGGCCGTGGTGGCATTCGGTGCGTCAGTCACAGGTGACACGATTTCACTCCTGCTCGGGTCGGACAAACCGGGGGACGGTTACCGCCGGGTATTTGGGTATTAAGGTCTTTTGATCGCTCCGCAGGCTGCTCGCCTGTGGATTCATAACGCTCATCGAGTGCGCTGACCGGTACGTTTCGAATCGGACGGCGGGTCGCGAAAACCCCGTTGCCGATGTCGGTGACGTGGCGCGGCACTGATCCGCGGAGCGAGAGCCGGACGGGTGGGTCCAGACAGAACATGCGGCGTGATCCTCGGGTCACGACGGTGCGTCGCGAGGCGGAGATCTCCGTAACTCCAGTACCCGGCGGTGGCTTGGGTACGGAATCCGACACATTCTGCCAGCACGGTCTGCGACTTGCCAAACCGGTCGGGTTTACGCCGTGTCGCACGCACGTACCAAGGTTAAGGCGCGGGAATTACCCGGCGGTAAGCGAAAACTCGCAGGCAGTCGTGCTCGCGCGGTGAGTTGTCACATCGCGATCGGGTCGGCCGGTGTGAGATGTGCGGTGCCCTCGTCGTCTTCGGGCAGGATCTCCGGCGCGTCCGGCACCGCGGCCGAGCGCGCAGCCAACCGGATGGGCTCGCGCAGGTGCGCCGCCCCTTTCCCGAACGTCTCGATCGTTGCCACGTCTCGCCTCGACACGATGCCGCGCTCCCGGGCGGACACCACCGCGATCGGCCTGGCCGTCACGGTCGTGGTGTCGCCGTCGAGTGCGCCGATCTCGCCGGCGTCGAGTGCCGCTTTCTCGCGGGCGTCCGGGCGCACCCACACGGTGTCGAGCCCGCCCGACATCAGCCGCACCTGCCAATCGTCTTCGGCCCCAGGATGATCCGTGCGCCGGTGCATGCCACGGGTCTCGGTGCGCGCCAACGCGCTGTACTTGGTCCACCGCGCCACCGCGAGCAATGCCGCCGCCTGCCTGGCCCGCAGCCGGTCCAGACCGCTACCGCCGAGGTCGAATTCGGCGCCTGGCCACATCGTGTCGAGTTCGCCGATGCTGTCGTGCAGGCTGCCTGCGCTGCGCCAGTAGCTGCGGCGCAACGGCAGCGTGTGCTCCTGCACGAGCCCGACCACCGCGCGCGGGTCGATCCGTGACACGGGATTGAGCCCGGCGCCAGGCACTTCGCGGACCGGAGCGCGTCGGTCGGCCGTGCGCGCATACCTGGCCGCGCCCGCGCCCGCCCACACGCCGGAGGCGATCGCCCATGCGCCGCCCTGTCCGCCGAACCCGCTCACCGCGCCGGTGATCGGTTCCCTGGTGGTCACGTCGCCCGCGCCGAACAGGCCGCCGACCGTGGTGGCACAGTCGCGGCCCGCGATCCGCAGGCCGCCGGTGCCGCGCACCGTGCCCTCGAGGACGGCGCGCAGCGGCACCCTCCTGGTGTGGTCGACCAGGCCGTGCCTGGCCAGCCAGCCGCGCACCGTCTCTGGCACGTCGTCGAGTGCCGCGAATACCCGGCGGCCGTCCGCGATCTCGGCGAAGGCAGCGGCGCGATGGCCGTCCAAAGCCTGGCCCGACTCGTCGTAGAGCGTCGCGAAGTGCAGGGCGAGGCCGGGTGCCGAGTTCGCATGGTTCACCGGGTTCGCCACATTCAGCATCGGCGTCAGGCCGTATGCGCTGGAGAATTCCATGCCGGACAGCTGGGCGCCCGCCTCCGCGGCGAACAGCAGGCCGTCACCGGTGTCCACGTCGGTGCCTGCGCCGCCGGAGAGGAACGCGCACCCGCCGGTCGCCACCACGACGGCGCCGGCCCGGATGGTCCACTGCCTGCATTGGTTGTGCTGTTGCACGCCGGTCGCGCCCGCGACCATGCCGTCGCGATCGACGAGCAATTGCAGCGCAGGGTGATGGTCGAGGATACGCACTCCCGCGTCGATCGCGCTGCGGCGCATGCGGCGCAGATAACTCGCGCCGTCGAGATATACCCGCAGCGACGCCCCGCGCCCACCGGGGCCAGCGCCGGGAAACCGGTAGCCCCAGCGGGCCAGCTGCTCCACGCGCTGATGTGTTTCCTCGAGGACCCGATGCATCCAGTCCTGGTCGCCCAGTCCACCACCGTGCGCGTAACCCCGGTGTACGGCCTCGTCCCTGGCAGGTCCCGGAGGGATGTTCCAGAGTGAGGTGGTGCCGTATGCCGTCGGACCGCTGGTGCCGCAACGGGCCTTGTCGGCGAGCACGACGCGGGCGCCCGCGGCGGCGGCGGAGACGGCGGCCCAGGTTCCGGCGGGGCCTCCACCCAGAACCAGTACGTCCGTCTCGAGTTCCGTCACAAAGAGAAATATTCGGCCACAATTCACGTAGCCGCAACCATTACCGCGAATATCGGCGTTGTCGGTCTGAAACGTGATCAGTCCGTGGCCGAGACGGCAAAGTCTCAGCAGCCGGATATCAACTCCACCACTGCGTCCACAGCAATAGTCCAGCGACGATAAAAACAACCGCAGATCCAGAAAAAGCCGCCAAACCCCGATGCCTGTCCGAATAAATCTGTGCCGCAACCGTTATCACCGCCGACACGATGTGCCACGTCACCGATTCGACACCGGGACCCGGAAAATCCCGGCGCGCCGCAATCACCGCCGCGCCGATGATGACCAGCATGAGGGCGAAGGTTCCCGCGGCAACGACGCCACTGAGACCGCGCAGCACTCTCACGAGACGACCACCGGCACCCCGGTCGCCTTACCGACGAGCACCTCGAATTGCGCAGGATCGGTGATGCAGTCGCCGAGCCGAATCGTCTTGTTGGCGCCGTGGTAGTCCGACGAGCCGGTGGTGAGCAGGCCGAGCTCGGCGGCGAGCTCGGCCAGCACCTGGCGATCGGGCGCCGAATGATCCGGGTGATCGACCTCCAGCCCGCCCAGACCGAAGGTGGCGAGCTCGCGGATGTCGTCGATGGCGAGCAGCCTGCCCCGCTTGCGAGCCCTGGTGTGGGCGAGCACGCTGACCCCGCCCGCGGTCGCGATCATTTCGACCGCGCGGCGCAACGGCGTATCGGCCTTCTCGGCGTAGTACGGGCCGTGCGGCGCGAGCAGCTCCTCGAACGCGGCATCCACGTTCGGCACCACGCCCGCCGCCACCAGCGCCCTGGCCAGGTGCGGGCGCCCCGCGGACGGGCCTGCCGACGCGAGCACTTCATCCGGATCGATCGGTAACCCGTCGGCGACCATCCGCTCGGCCATCGCACGCACCCGCTCGACCCGCTCGCCGCGCAGCCGTTCCCGCTCCTCGGCGAAACACCGATCGGTCGGATCGAACAGGTAGGCAAGCAGATGGACGGGGACCGGCCAGCCGTCCTCGCCGAGGCCGATGCACGACATCTCCATCCCGCGGACCAGGGTGAGCCCCTTCGGTAACGCCTCGACCGCCTCGGTCCAGCCCGACGTCGTGTCGTGGTCGGTGATCGCGATGACGTCCAAGCCGGCGTCCGCGGCGTTCCGTACCAGCTCGGCCGGAGTATCGGTGCCGTCGGACGCGGTCGAATGGGTATGCAGGTCGATGCGCACGCCCTCCAGTCTTACAGTGTTCTACCGGCGACCCGTACACCCAGGCGACGTAGCATCACGGACGTGCCATCGATTCCGCCGCTCCCGTCGTTTCGCGGTTCCGGCCGCGCGGCGCGGCCGCTGCCGCGCATCCCGGTGCCGACCGCACGGGCCATCGTCGACTGCGGCGTGTACGTCGAAGGGCGCCGACTACCCGGCAGATTCACGCATCGGGACGCGATGGCCGAGGTGCGCAACCGCGGCACCGGCTTCGTCTGGGTCGGCCTGCACGATCCGGACGAGACCCAGATGGCCGATATCGCAGAGACATTCGGCCTGCACGCGCTCGCCGCCGAGGACGCGGTCAAGGCGCATCAGCGCCCGAAGCTGGAACGCTACGACGACACGCTGATCCTGGTGATGCGGACGGTCGCCTACGTCGAACACGAATTGCACACCGTCAGTGAGATCGTGGAGACCGGCGAGATCATGGTCTTCGCCGCGCCGGACTTCGTGGTCGCGGTCCGGCACGGCGAGCACTCCGAATTGGCTACGCTGCGTAAGGAACTGGAGTCCGATCCGGCCAGGCTGATGCTCGGCACCGGTGCGGTGCTGCACGGGATCGCCGATCACGTGGTCGACTCGTATATCGAAGTGGCGCAGTCGGTCGAGCTCGACATCGACGCGATGGAGGAAGAGGTCTTCACCCCGCGCAGCCGGGTCACCATCGAGTCGATCTACCAGCTCAAGCGCGAGGTGGTGGAGCTGCGCCGTGCGGTGACCCCGCTCTCGGTGCCGCTACAGATCCTCGGGCACAAGCCGGATGTGCCGCTGCCCAAGGAGATTCGCCGCTATATGCGCGATGTGGCCGACCATCACGCCGGTGTCTCCGAGCGGATCACCGACTTCGACGAGGCATTGAGCGCGTTGATCAGCGCGGCGCTCGCCAAGGTCGGCGTGCAGCAGAACACCGACATGCGCAAGATCTCGGCGTGGGTCGCGATCGCCGCGGTGCCGACGATGATCGCTGGCGTCTACGGGATGAACTTCACCCACATGCCGGGGCTGGAGGCGACGTGGGGGTTCTGGATCATCATCACGTTCACCCTTGCCATCTGCGTGGCGTTGTACGTCAACTTCCACCGCAACAACTGGCTGTAGCGGCGAATCACATTCTGGCCGCACCACGTTCGGGGTCACGCACGTCGATGCCTGCCTCGGCCCACGCCTCGCGCAGTGCCTGCGCCCCGCGCACCCGGACCCACGCCGCCTCGGTGGCGGTCAACGGGGTCACCGCCAAATAGCGCACCGGCTCGGCGGGTTCGGGCAGCACCACCTCGGGAATGCCGCTGTCCCCCAACAACACCGCGGTGAACGGTGCGTTGTGCCACATCGGCTCGCCCAGATCCATCAGCGCATCGGCTTGCAGCACAACACCTTCCACCGCGGGCGCGGCGGCGAGCACGCCGAGCGTCTTGGCCAGACCCGAACTCGCCCCCGCCGAGCCGCGCAGCGTCAGCACCAGCTCGGCCCTCGGGCCGCGCAGCGGATCGGCAAGCAGCGCAGTGGGATCGCCCATCGGATGACGGGAACCACCCACCGTCGCGTAATGCACCAGATCGCCGTCGACGATCCGCAGGATCTCGATCGGCTCCAACCCGAGAAACGTCACCGACGCCGAATCGACGCCGGTCGCCAGCACACCGAAATGGTCGAGCACACCGGTGCGGACCGTCGACACCACCTCCATGCGTCAGATGGCCAGCCGCGCAAGCATGTCCCGCGCCTGCTCCGCCGACTTCGGGTCGCACAGCACGTCGTAGCGTCCGGCCACCAACTGCATGGTCGAGGCGAAGTCGCGCTGGCCCTTGGTCGCCGCGTACGGGATCGAGGTCGAGATGACGCCGAAGATGATGCCGCCGACCAAGCCGACCGCAAGCGGTCCCCAGGTGCCGCTCGTGGTGAACAGGCTCAGCAACAGGCCGAGGAACAGACCGAGCCACGCTCCGCTCACCACGCCGCCGCCGATGACCTTGCCCCAGGTCAGCCGGTACAGGACCCGCTCGACCTGCATGAGATCGACGCCGACGATGGTCACGTCCTGCACCGGGAACTGCCCGTCGGCGAGGTAGTCAACGGCCTTCTGCGCCTCGGCGTAGGTGGGATAGGAGCCGACGGGCCAGCCGGACGGCGGCGTCGGCAGGCCCTGCCGTGCGCGATTCGAGTTCCCCAAGGGATTCGTCATGTCTCTATTCTGCTATTCCGACCGGTTTCCTGGGGGCGTGAAACGCGTGGTGCGCGTCATTGCCGCGGCCCGGCCCTTTTCCGCGATCACCTGAGCCATTTTCGCGCTGGCCTCGTCGATCATTTCGTCGCCGAGCATGACCGCCCCGCGGGCACCGCCTTCGACCGAGGTGTGGAAGGCGTACGCGTCCAGAATCAGTTCGGCCCGATCGTAATCCGATTGGCGCGGGCTGAAGATCTCGTTCGCCGCGTCGATCTGGCCGGGATGCAGCACCCATTTGCCGTCGAAGCCGAGCGCCGCGGTGCGGGCTGCGGCCCGCCGGAAACCGTCGACGTCCCGAATCTGCAGGTAGGGACCGTCGATCGCCTGCAGGCCGTGCGCGCGGGCGGTGAGCAGGATGGTCATCAGGATGTGGTGGTAGGCGTCGCCGGTGTCGTAGCCCTCCGGCTGTTCGCCGACCACCAGGGTGCGCATGTTGATGCTCGCCATGAAATCGGCCGGACCGAAGACGAGCGCTTCCACCCGTGGGCTCGCGGTGGCGATGGCGTCGATATTGCGTAAGCCGATGGCGTTTTCGAGCTGCGGCTCGATGCCGATCCTGCCGACCTCGAGTCCGCTGGCCTTCTCCAGCTGGGTGAGCAGCAGATCCAGCGCCCGCACCTGACCGGCGTCGGTCACCTTCGGCAGCAGGATCGCGTCCAGCGCCGCCCCAGCGCCTTCGACGACGGTGATCACGTCCGCGTAGGTCCATTCGGTGGTCCAGTCGTTCACCCGGACCACCCGCAGTGGCGCTGCCCACGCCGAGTCGTTGAGCGCCGCCACGATATTCGCCCGCGCCTCGGCCTTCGCGGCGGGCGCTACCGCGTCCTCCAGATCGAGAAACACCTCGTCGACGGGCAGCCCCTTGGCCTTTTCGATCATCTTGGTGTTGCTGCCTGGACAGGCAAGCACCGAGCGGCGCGGCTTCAAGATCACTCCCGTCGATCGTGGCGTGGTACGTCACCGCCCCCGAACCTCTAGCCTGGCAAGCATGGCAGCTACCAGGGTGTACGTCGCCAGGCTGGCCGGCCTGGTGGTGTTGGGGCCGGACGGCGAGTCTATCGGCCGGGTCAGGGACGTGGTCGTGGCCATCCGGTACGACCGCCAGCAGCCGAGGGTGCACGGCCTCGTCGTCGAATTGCCAACCAGGCGGCGCATTTTCGTGCCGATCCTGCGGGTGACCGCGATCGAACCCGGCGTGGTGACGCTGAACACCGGGACGGTGAGCCTGCGCCGATTCACCCAGCGCCCCGGCGAAATGCTCGCGCTCGCGCAGATCGTGGACTCCTCGGTCCGGGTGGAAGATCCGGACCTGCCCGATCTCGCCGACGTCGATGTCCTTGTCGTCGATCTCGGCATCGAACAGACCCGCACCAGGGACTACCGGGTGACCAGGGTCGCCGTGCGCGGACACCGCAGGCTCGGGCGGCGGCGCACCGTGCACGTGGTGGATTGGATCCATGTCTCCGGGCTGACCCCGCACGAGATCGACAGACCCGGCCAGGACGTCACCCAGCTGCTGGAACAGTTCGAGGACATGCGGCCCGCCGACGTCGCGCACCTGCTGCGCGAGCTGCCGGAGAAGCGGCGGCTCGAGGTGGCTGTCGCGCTCGACGACGAACGGCTCGCCGATGTGGTGCAGGAGCTGCCCGACGACGAGCAGGTCGAACTCCTCGGCCACCTCGAGCGGCGCCGCGCCGCCGACGTGCTGGAGGCGATGGATCCCGACGACGCCGCCGACCTGCTCGGCGAACTTCCGGTCGGCGAGGCCGAATCGCTGCTCGCGCTGATGGATCCGGAGGAATCCGAACCGGTCCGCAGGCTGCTCGAGCATTCGCCGTACAGCGCGGGCGGCCTGATGACGCCGAAGCCGGTCATCCTGACGCCGTCGACCACGGTCGCGGAGGCGCTGGCCAGGGTGCGCAATCCGGACCTGACGCCCGCGCTCGCCTCGATGGTGTTCGTGGTCAGGCCGCCGACCGCGACGCCGACCGGTCGCTATCTGGGCTCGGTGCACATCCAGCAGCTGCTGCGGGAACCACCGGCACATATGGTCGGCGGAATTCTCGACGCCGATCTGGCCCCGCTGCGTCCCGATGTGCCGCTCGCCGCGGTGACGCGCTACTTCGCCACCTACAACCTGGTCTGCGGGCCGGTGGTGGACGAGGAGAACCATCTACTCGGCGCGGTCAGCGTCGACGACGTGCTCGATCATCTGCTGCCCGACGACTGGCGTGATCAGGAAGAGCTGCACGAAGGGATTCACGGGCATGAGTGAGCGAACCGAGTGGCGGCGGGTGTTGCCGAGCGCCGGCGAGACGCCGTCATGAGCGAGCGAACAATCAACACAGCCGACATGTCGGTCATGACGGAGCCGAGCGTCAGCGAGGCGCAGTCATGAGCGAGAAGGTCGGCATGCGCGGCAGGCTGGAGACACCGGTCGAATCACGGTTCCGCATCGATTGGGATGCCGAGGCGCTCGCGCGGAGCAGCGAACGGGTCGCACGGTTCCTCGGAACCGGCCGCTACCTGGCCATTCAGACCATCATCGTGATCGTTTGGATTGCGTTAAATATCTTCGTCGTGGCGTTGCGCTGGGATCCGTACCCCTTCATTCTGTTGAATCTGGCGTTCTCCACCCAGGCCGCCTATGCCGCGCCGCTGATCCTGCTCGCGCAGAACCGGCAGGACAATCGCGACCGGGTTGCGCTGGAGGAGGATCGGATGCGGGCCGCCCAGACAAAGGCGGACACCGAGTTCCTCGCCCGCGAACTCGCAGCATTGCGGATCGCGGTAGGCGAAGTCGCGACGCGCGACTATTTGCGCAGGGAATTGGAAGAGATGAAGGAGATACTGGATCGGATCGAGGGGGCGGGCAATCTCAAACCGCGGCGCAAGAAAAGCTCCGGCCGAAAGCAGGGACCGGCCCCGGTTTCGCCGCCTGTAGCTGACGATTGACCGGAAATGCCAAACAACTACCTGACTGGTGGGTAACCTGGACTGCGTTGTCCCGAGCGGCGCCGGACAGGGGATGGTCCAGACAGCCGCTCTCACGACGTAGAGGATTGGTGTGGCCGAATGCGTATATCTGCTCCGATAACCGTCTCGGCCCTGGTCGTTGCTGGTCTTGTCGCCTCTGGTTCCGCCGCTGACCCTGCTACCTCGCCCGGCGCGCCCACCGCGCCCGAGGCCCTGCTAGCCGCGTCGACCAGTGCGACGGGCGGCAAAGACGGCACGGGAACGGGCAGCGAGACCGGACTGTCCCGGACAGTCGGACTCCTTCCGGTGACCCAGGAGGCTCCCCGCAAACTGCGGGCAATGACCCCGTCGGATGGTTCCGCGCCGTTTGCTGGGCGAGTGCCGCTGCAGGAAATCTCCCTGCCCATGGTCGGTGGCGCACTCGGTATCCCGGAAGTCGTGCTCGCCGCGTATCGCAACGCCGAACTCGCGATGGAATCCTCCGCGCCAGGCTGCGGGCTGTCCTGGAGTCTGCTCGCCGGCATCGGCCGCATCGAGTCGGGCCACGCGGGCGGCGGGCGCACCGACGCCGCGGGCACCACGGTCACCCCTATCTACGGCCCCGCGCTGGACGGCACGCTGCCCGGCAACGAGATCATCAAGGCGGCCAGCGGCGGCTACGTCCGCGCGATCGGTCCGATGCAGTTCCTGCCCGGCACCTGGAGCCTGTACGCCGCGGACGGCAACGGCGACGGGGTCGCCGACCCGAACAACGTCTTCGACGCCGCGCTCGGCGCGGGCAAGTACCTGTGTTCGGGCGGGCTCGACCTGCGCGATCCGGCACAGGAACTGCGCTCGGTGCTGCGCTACAACAACTCGACGGCCTACGCGGCCAATGTGCTCAGCTGGGCGGCGGCCTACCGCACCGGCGGCGCGCCGACGCAGGTGACCATCTCGCCCGATCTGATCCCGCCGGGCAGCACGCCGGTGCAGGTGTCGGATATGACGGCGGTCAACACCTCGACGCCGTCGACAACGGCCGCTCCGCCGCCGCCTGCCAGCGCGACGACACCAACGCCGACTGAGGTGTTCATCACAATCCCCGGTCTGCCGCCGATCCCGTGTGGCGTGCTCTGCCCGGTGCTGCCGAAGCCGCTGAATCCCTGTGACCCCGTCACGGTTCCGGCCCCGATGCCGCGGCCCGGCGATCAGGCGCCGGAGGCGATCAGGCCCGCGGCGCCCGCGCAGGCGTTCGGCATCGGACCGGCCGCGCCGCCCAATCCCGCGGGTCCGGCGGGACAGGCCGCACCCGCCGCCGATCCCGCGCACCCGGAACAGCCCATAGCGCCGGTGTGCACGCCGCCAGCACCTGCTCCCGACGCCGCCCAGCAGGCCCAGGCGCCGACGCCGGAGGCGCCGCCTACCGTGGTGGTCGAAGCGCCGCCGACCGTGTCGGTCGAGACAGGTCCGACGGTCTCGACCGAACCGACGCCGAGCGCGGCGCCGGTGCCGACGCAGCCGCCGGGTATCACGCTGCCGTTCGGTGTGGTGATCCCGTTGCCTGCCCCGCCCGCCTGATCCGAAACTTCGGACCACATCACAAAGAGATAACAAAAACATCTCGAATGCGGTAGCCTTCTCTTCGTCCATCACGAAGGGCTCACACCGAGCCAGTTGGAGGGTCACCGCACAGTGGGGCGTCATCGAAAACAGCCGGCCATCACTATCCGGCGCAGCTCCGTCCTCGCCCTGACCGGGTTGGTTCCCGCCGGACTCGCGGCCGTCACCGCCGCGTCCGACGTGGGCAGCCAGGCCGCCGCGGCAGTCGAACAGCACCTTCCCGGGGATGATCGGGACGAACAAGTAGGGGCAAGGCCGCAGGCCATCTCCGAAACCGTCGCCAAGACCGAATACGTCGAGCACGCGATGGCGAAGCAACAGGTCAGGCCTAAGCCACAGGTGAAATCCGTTGCGCTGATGGACGGTCGGCAGCGCGCAGACCTGCCCGTCGGCCCTGGCGGCGTACCCGGAATCGCGGTCTCGGCGTACCAGAACGCCGAACGCATTCTCTCGGAAGAGAATCCGACCTGCAATATGCCGTGGACCCTGCTGGCAGGCATCGGTCGCGTCGAATCCACGCACGACTACGGCGGCAAGGCCGACAACGACGGCAACCCGCTGTCGCCGGTCTACGGCCCGGTGCTCGACGGATCCCTCTACGGCAACAACGTGATTCGCGATACCGACGGCGGTGCGCTGGACGGCCTGGCCGGTTACGACCGCGCGATCGGCCCGATGCAGTTCCTGCCGCAGACCTGGACGCACTACGCGGCCGACGGCAACGGTGACGGCATCGCCGACCCGCAGAACCTTTTCGACGCGGCGCTGACCGCCGGAAAGTACCTGTGCGACGGCGGCCTGAACATGCGCGACCTCGCCCAGCAGTCCCGGGCGATCCTGCGCTACAACAACTCGATGGCCTACGTTGCCAACGTCATGGCCTACGAAACCTCCTACGCCACCGGCACCACACCCCGGCCCGGAGACCTGCCCAAAATTTGACACGCCTAAAATTCCTGCCATGCCAGTAGTTACGGAATCGGATGTGCGGGGCGCCCTCGCAAAGGTCGACGATCCGGAGATCCGCAAGCCGATCACCGAACTGGGCATGGTGAAAAGCATCGCGATCGGTGCCGACAGCAATGTCCACATCGAGGTCTACCTGACGACGGCGGGTTGCCCGCTCCGCACCGAGATCACCCAGCGGGTCACCAAGGCCGTCGCCGACGTGGCAGGCGTCGGCGCGGTCACCGTCGAGCTCGACGTGATGAACGACGAGCAGCGCACCACCCTGCGCAAGCAGCTGCGCGGCGACTCGGCGGAACCGGTGATCCCCTTCGCCCAGCCCGGCTCGTTGACCAGGGTGTACGCCGTCGCCTCCGGCAAGGGTGGTGTCGGAAAGTCCAGCGTCACCGTCAATCTCGCCGCAGCCATGGCCGCGCGCGGGCTCTCCGTCGGTGTGCTCGACGCCGACATCTACGGTCACTCGGTGCCCCGCATGCTCGGCACCGACGCCCGCCCGACCCAGGTCGAGCGAATGATCATGCCGCCGCAGGCGCACGGCGTGAAGATGATCTCCATCGCGCAATTCACCAAGGGCAACACCCCGGTGGTGTGGCGCGGCCCGATGCTGCACCGCGCGCTGCAACAGTTCCTCGCCGACGTCTTCTGGGGCGATCTCGACGTGCTGCTGCTCGACCTGCCGCCCGGCACCGGCGACGTCGCCATCTCGATCGCCCAGCTGATCCCCGGCGCCGAGATCCTGGTCGTCACCACTCCGCAGCCCGCGGCCGCCGAGGTCGCCGAACGCGCGGGCGCCATCGCGCTGCAGACCAGGCAGCGGATCGCAGGCGTGGTGGAGAACATGTCCTGGCTCGACCTGCCCGACGGCACCAGGATGGACCTCTACGGTTCGGGCGGCGGACAAGCCGTCGCCGATCGCCTGACCCGTGCGGTCGGCGCGCCCGTGCCGCTGCTCGGCCAGATTCCGATCGAGCAGGCGGTGCGCGAAGCAGGCGACGAGGGGACGCCGATCGTGCTGCGCGATCCCGAGTCCCCCGCCGCGAAGGCACTGCTCGAGGTGGCCGACAAGCTCGCCGTCCGCAAGCGCGGATTGGCGGGGATGTCCTTGAGCATCGACACGACCCGGCATCTGTAGCTGGCCTACCGCCGCGCCAACCGGTGCTTCACGGCGGCGGACGAGCCAATAAGCTCGGGCTCATGCTCACGTTGTTGTTGTACGTGCTGATCGTCGGTCTGGTGGCCGCGGTGCTGTTCCTCCTCGCGAGCGCGGTGTTCGGGCGGTCGGAGGAGCTGGGGCCGCTGCCGGAGGGGACGACGGCGACCGTACTGCCCGCGGAGGGGATTTCCGGGGCCGATGTGCGGGCGCTGCGATTCCAGCAGGTGGTGCGGGGATACAAGGCAGGCGAGGTGGATTGGGCGCTGGCCAGGCTCGCCGCGCGCATCGACGAGTTGCAGCATCAGCTGGCCGAGGCGCGGGCCGTGCAGTGGCAGACGCCGGTCGCGCCGGAGCCGAAGCCGAGCACCGACCAGCACGACCCCACACCCAGCTAGCGGTCCGATTTCCGCGAGCGGCAGCCGGAAGAATGTCGGTGCCGCACCCTAAGCTCACGGGCATGCTCACGTTGTTGCTGTCTGCGCTGATCGTCGGCCCCGTCGCCGCGCTGCTGTGCACACGAGTGGTGCACCCCCACCGCATCGGCGCGATGGCATGACCGCGCCGGACGACGGCAAGATCCGCTGTCCGTGGCCGCTGGAAACCCAGCTCTATCGCGACTATCACGACTTCGAATGGGGCAAGGAGCTACACGGCGACGACGCGCTGTTCGAGCGAATGTGTCTCGAGGCCTTCCAGTCGGGTCTGGCCTGGATCACGATCCTGCGCAAACGGCCGACCTTCCGGACGGCGTTCGCCGGATTCTCGATCGAGAAGGTGGCCGAGTTCGGCGACGCCGATGTGGCGCGACTGCTCGCCGACCCCGGCATCGTCCGAAACAGGTTGAAGATCGAAGCCGCGATCAGCAACGCCCGGGTTGCTCGCGATCTCGATATCGGACTGGACACATTGCTCTGGTCGTTCGCTCCGCCGCCGCGGCCACGCCCGAAAACCGGCGCGGACGTGCCCGCCACCACACCCGAATCCGTAGCTCTGGCAAAAGAATTGAAGCGGCGCGGGTTCCGGTTCGTCGGGCCGACCACGGCCTACGCATTGATGCAGGCGACCGGGATGGTAGACGATCACCTGGCCGATTGCTGGGTCGGTAGTGAGCATGCCGACACAGGCCGACCGGTCACTTTTTGAACTCAGGTATCCGTCCACATCCGCGATAGGGAAGAATGGGACAGGTGTAGCTCGCCAAATGCCGGCGAGCTCGCTGGTTGGTGACAACTGGAGTTCCAAGAAAGTGCGCAGCTAACCGCGCAGATCTGGAGGGAGCAGAGGATGGCGGCCATGAAGCCCCGTACCGGGGACGGTCCCCTCGAGGCAACCAAGGAAGGGCGTGGAATCGTCATGCGGGTTCCACTCGAGGGTGGCGGGCGTCTGGTCGTCGAACTCACGCCGGACGAGGCCGCGGCACTCGGCGACGAACTGAAGAGTGTCACCAGCTAACCAGCAGGCACTCGATGCGGTGGCCGGACTGCTGGCCTGCCCGGAATGCGCGCTCGGACTAGAAGCGCACGACCGGGTATTGCGTTGTGGGCACGGGCACAGTTTCGACATCGCCAAGCAGGGCTATGTCAGCCTGCTTACCGGTGCGTCGACCAAAATGACCGGCGACACGGCGGCCATGTTGGACGCGCGTGCCGCCTTTCAAGGTGGGGGACATTTCGCGCCGATCGCTGCGGCGATCACCGACGCGATCGGGCCGGGCGGGCAATCGCCGGGCACCGACCGCGCCTCGGACACCGTGCTGGAGGTGGGCGCAGGCACCGGCTACTACCTGGCCGGTGCGCTCGATGCTGCCCCGGCAACCCGGGGCATCGCACTCGACGTCGCCAAGCCCGCCGCGCGGCGCTGCGCCCGCGCGCACGAACGGGCCGCCTCGGTCCTCGCGGACGCCTGGCGCGGGCTACCGCTGCGCGAACGCACCGTGCGTGCGGTGCTTTCGGTGTTCGCGCCGCGCAATCCGGCCGAGGTCGCTCGGGTGCTCACCGAGGACGGCCGATTCGTCGTCGCCACGCCGACCGAACGACACCTCGCCGAGCTGGTCGGCCCGCTCGGCATGGTGACCGTCGATCCGGACAAGGACCGGAGGCTCGACACCGCGATGTCGGGTCACTTCGGTGCCGTCGACCGGGTGCTCGTCGAGTATTCGATGAAGCTCGGCACGGTCGACGTGGCGAACGTCGTCGGCATGGGCCCGTCGGCGCATCACGCCGGGGCGGCGCATCCCGGCCTCGCCGCGCTCCCGGAAACCACCGAAGTCACCGCCTCGGTGCTGATCTCGACCTATCGGCCGAACTGAGACGGTCAGAATTTGCGGACCTGGTCGTAAACCCGCACGGTCTCGGCCGCGATCGTTGACCAATCGAAGTCGGCGATCGCGCGGGCGCGGCCCGCGGCGCCGTATGCGGCGGCCAGCGCCGGATCGCAGGCGACCTCGTTGACCGCCGCCGCGAGCGCCCGCTCGTACTCCTGGCCTTCGGCCGGGTCGTAGTGCACCAGGCGCCCGTTGCGACCGTCCTGAACCACCTCGGGGATGCCACCGACGTCGGAGGCGACCACCGCGGTCGCGCACGCCATCGCCTCCAGGTTCACGATGCCGAGCGGCTCGTACACCGACGGGCACACGAAAACCGTGGCGGCGGCCAGAATCTGGCGGATCTGCTCGGTGGGCAGCATCTCGCGCACCCAGAACACGTTGCCCCTGGTGCGCTGGAGCTCTTCGACCGCGGCGGCGGTCTCCGCGGCCAGTTCCTTGGTGTCCGGCGCACCCGCGCACAGCACCAGCTGGATGTCGGGATCGAAGTCGCGAGCCGCCGCGAGCAGATGGCCGACGCCCTTCTGCCTGGTGATCCGGCCGACGAACGCGACGATCGGCTGGTCGGTGCGCACGCCGAGCACGGCAAGCACCGGCCGCGCGCCTGCGCCGACCGGGCCGGGATGCCACATGCCTGCGTCGATTCCGTTGTGCACGACGTGCACCCGGTCCGGGTCCACCGCGGGGTAGGCGTCGAGGACGTCGTGGCGCATGCCCTCGCTGACCGCGATGATCGCGTCGGCGTGCTCGACAGCGTTGCGTTCCGACCAGGAGGACAGCCGATAGCCACCACCGAGCTGTTCGGCCTTCCACGGCCGTCGTGGCTCCAGGGAATGCGCGGTCAGCACGTGCGGGATGCCGTAGAGCGTGGCCGCGAGGTGCCCGGCCAGGCCGGTGTACCAGGTGTGCGAGTGCACGACGTCGACCTGTCCTGCGGCGTCGGCCATGCGCAACTGTGCCGACATCATCTGCAGCGCCGCGTTGGCGGCGTAGAGCTGCGGATCGGGCTGGTGTACGACGGCGTCGGTGCGCGCGACACCCATGCAGTGCACGGTGACCTCGCACAGCTGCCGCAACTGCGCGGTCAACTGCGTCACATGTACCCCGGCCCCGCCGTAGACCTCGGGTGGGTACTCGCGGGTCAGCATGGCGACCCGAAGCCGGTCGTGCGCGCCGGATTCCGCGGTCGAGCGCCCGGTGTCCGTGCCGAAACTCACCCGGTTCAAAGTAGACGTTCACCTCCACTGGGGCCACTCGCCCGCCCGTTACCCGGTAGTTTGGCAAGGGTGAGGAGCCAGCCGCACGTACTCGGGATCGTGCTCGCCGGTGGCGAGGGCAAGCGACTCTTTCCACTCACCGCGGACCGTGCCAAACCGGCGGTGCCTTTCGGCGGTGCGTATCGGCTCATCGATTTCGTGCTGAGCAACCTGGTCAACGCCGGTTTCCTGCGGCTGTGCGTGCTCACCCAGTACAAGTCGCATTCGCTCGACCGGCATATTTCACAGACCTGGCGGTTGTCCGGCTTCGCCGGTGAATACATCACCCCGGTGCCCGCGCAGCAGCGGTTGGGTCCGCGCTGGTACACCGGCAGCGCCGACGCGATCATGCAGTCGCTCAACCTCATCTTCGACGAAGATCCCGACTACATAGTGGTATTCGGCGCCGACCACGTGTACCGGATGGATCCGGAGCAGATGGTTGCCCACCACATCGACTCCGGCGCCGGTGTCACGGTGGCGGGCATCCGGGTGCCGCGCAGCGAGGCAAGTGCGTTCGGCTGCATCGACTCCGACGAGTCCGGCCGGATCACCCAGTTCCTGGAGAAGCCCGCGCATCCGCCTGGTACGCCCGACGATCCCAATGTCACTTTTGCGTCAATGGGCAACTATGTCTTCACCACCAAGGTGCTGGTGGACTCGATCAAGGCCGACGCGGACAACTCCGACTCCGACCACGACATGGGCGGCGACATCATTCCGTCGCTGGTCGCCTCCGGGCAGGCCGGGGTCTACGACTTCGCCGACAACGACGTGCCGGGCGCGACCGTACGTGACCGCGGCTATTGGCGCGATGTCGGGACCATTGATGCGTTCTACGACGCGCACATGGATCTGGTGTCGGTGCATCCGGTCTTCAATCTCTACAACAGGCATTGGCCGATCCGCGGCGCCGCGGAGAATTTGCCGCCCGCCAAATTCGCCCAGGGCGGTTTGGCACAGGAATGCATCGTCGGCGCGGGCAGCATCCTGTCCGCGGCCACCGTGCGCAATTCGGTGCTCAGCTCCAATGTCGTCGTCGACGACGGCGCGACCGTCGAGGGCAGTGTGCTCATGCCCGGCGTCCGGATCGGTCGCGGTGCGGTGGTCCGCCGCGCCATTCTCGACAAGAACGTCGTCGTGGCCGAGGGCGAGATCATCGGCGTCGATCTGGACCGCGACCGCGAACGCTTCGCGGTCAGCAACGGCGGCGTTGTCACCGTCGGCAAGGGTGTCTGGGTCTGAGCACGGTGGTCACGGCGTAGTCGGGCAGAAGGGCGCGCAGGGGCCCGGTGTGCGCGGCACCGAGGTCGTCGGGGCTTGACCGAAGTCGGCGGTGCTGACCAGGTACACCATGAGGATCCCGAAGAGCAGGACGAGGCCGAACGCGATCATCGTCCCACCCCAGTGGATCGGGCGACGCCCGTTGTTGTCGTCGTTGTTGTTGTTGTTCAGCAAGAACATGATCACTCGGTTGCACCTCTTCCGCGCGCCCCTGCCGGAGGGCGCTCCGCTCTGGTACCGGTTCGGATGTGCTCTCAGCAGCATGCGCCTCCCCGCGCCGCGATGGTGCGATATTCGGCGACGAACCCGCAACAGCAATCCCTCGGCAGCAAGACGGCGCTGGGACCGGCCCACCCCTCCGGGGTCGGTCGCCAGCGGTCCGGTCCGACCCCTGCGCGCGGTCTCTGTCGACCGCGACTCGAACCAACCGCTGGAGGCGAACTGAACAGCGTACATCCCTTGGGGGCGTTAGCATTCCGTGATTCATCCCACACCGGACGCCGCAAGACGCGGTGCGCCAACCGAATTCGGAAACGGTGCGACAGCACGAATTCACGCACACCAGCAGGTGTGCGTGAATCAGCGGTGTTGGACTACCGGCCCTGCGCAGGCGGCGCGGCGGGCACCGTGCAGAACGGTTCGCAAGACCCTTGTGTCGGTGTGACTTTCGCGGGACCGGTATCGAAATCGGCGTTGCTCACGACCACCATCACAAGCACCGCCCCGGCAATGACGAGGCCGAAAAAGAACAGCGCGGGCCGCAGCCAACTCGATCGATGCTCTACGACGATGTGGCCGATGTGGCCGATTTCGAACAATTCGTACCCGCGCATTACCTCGTACCTCCTGGCTGCGGATTGGGTACCCGGCGCAGGACGAAGGAATCACGGAGTCAGCCCTGGAAGTCCGCAACGATGGGCACCTCTCCACCGTACGGCGAAATACCGCACCGGCTAAGCCCGTTCACGGCTGCTAACAACCGTGCCGGCGCTCAGCCGCGTGACGCGCAGAGCAAGCCGTCGCCGACCGGAATCAGCACGCTGGTGAGCTCGGGGTCCTCGGCGATCGCCCTGGTCGCGGCGCGCACCGCCTGGGTCGCCGGATCACGTTGTGCCGCATCGGGTACCCGACCGCCGAGCAACGCGTTGTGCAGCAGAATGGCACCGCCCTCGCGTAACAGCCGCACCGCCTGGGTGACGTACTGCGGATGTTCCAGCGGCGCCGCATCGACGAACACCAGGTCGTAGGCACCGTCCGCGAGCCGGGGCAGCACGTCGAGCGCCCTGCCGTTGATCAGCCTGGTGCGGGCAGGCGGAATCTCGGCCGCCCGGAAAGCCTCCTTGGCGGCGCGCTGATGCTCTGGCTCGGAATCGATGGTGGTCAGCGTGCCGTCCTCGCGCATGCCGTCGAGCAGCCACAGGCCGCTGATGCCTGCTCCCGTGCCGACCTCGACGACCGCCTTGGCGCCCAAGAGCTGCGCGTACATGCTCAACAACGCACCGACCGACGGTGGAACGGGCACCGCACCGAGTTCGGTGGCCCGTTCGCGCGCACTGACGAGGATCTCGTCTTCCACGACGGATTCCTCCACGTAGGCGAGATTTCGCTCCAAATTCGATGCCACGCCTATGAGGTTAGTGCTGGGCACGTTGTATCGGCGTTCCGAACAACACGCGCCGCCCCGCAATCTGCGGGCCAGTTTTCTCAGGCATCCCTCAGCATCTCCATATCCAGGCCATATCAGGACAGGAAAGAGTAGGGGCAACGCAAGACCAGCCGACCGGATTGACGAGGGACGCGGGAACAACGACATACAGGTTGTCTGTTGTATCCGAACGTAACGGTTCCAGGTCCGAATGAGATTTCGGATCAGAAGCCGAGTTCCGAGTTTGCGGTCCCTAGTAGGAGGTAGCCCCATCCACATGGTCGATGCGGCGCGTGAGCACGCAACCTTGCCAGAGCAGCTGCCGAACGAAGCCGACGAGGCCGTCGAGCTTTCCGGTACCGCTGCCTTCGATGCCACCGGCGACCGGGCGGCGATGCCGTCCTGGGACGACCTGGTCCGTGAACACGCCGACCGCGTCTACCGGCTGGCCTACCGTCTTTCCGGCGATGCGCAGGACGCCGAGGATCTCACTCAGGAAACCTTCATCCGGGTGTTCCGTTCGCTGTCCAACTACCAGCCAGGCACCTTCGAGGGCTGGCTGCACCGCATCACCACGAACCTGTTCCTCGACATGGTCCGCAGGCGCAATCGCATCCGCATGGAGGCGTTGCCCGAGGACTACGACCGCGTCCCGTCCGAGGGGCCGGACCCGGAGCAGGCCTATCACGACGCCCGCCTCGACCCCGATCTGCAATCCGCGCTGGATTCGCTGGCCCCGGAATTCCGTGCCGCGGTCGTCCTGTGTGACATCGAAGGTCTCTCCTACGAGGAGATCGGCGCTACGCTCGGCGTGAAACTGGGTACGGTGCGCAGCCGAATTCATCGTGGGCGGCAGGCACTGCGCGACTACCTTGCGCATAATGGAAGTGAGCAGCGGTTAGCCGCTGATGCGAACATCGGGTGAGCCGGACAACGCCGGCATCGCCCTACGGATCGGATGATGTCGGTTGGAAGGGTGAGCACCGAATGAGTGGCGACTCCAGCACGTCCGGTCGTCGTCCGCCTCGATTCCGTCCCACCGAGCATCTGGCGAGCGAGGCGATCGCGGCCTATGTGGACGGCGAGCTGCGGATGAACGCCTATCTGCGTGCCGCCCAACATCTTTCTCTGTGCCCGGAATGCGCGGCCGAGGTCGACGCGCAGCAGCAGGCGCGTATCGCGCTGCGCCAGTCGGGCCCGATCTCGATTCCCACCGGGCTGCACGACAGCCTGACCCGAATTCCGCTCGCCGATCTTCCCGGCGG
Organism: Nocardia altamirensis NBRC 108246; assembly: GCF_001612685.1. GTDB lineage: Bacteria > Actinomycetota > Actinomycetes > Mycobacteriales > Mycobacteriaceae > Nocardia > Nocardia altamirensis. Next base: position 57,087 of record NZ_BDAY01000047.1, on the reverse strand, counting down.
CGCGTCGAGCCAAACTCCGAACACCTCGGGGACTCCGCGCAACGAGGCGGTTTTCGGCTTTCTGACCGATTCCTTCGCCGCGACCCGGTGGACTACGTGGTGGCGCAAGTAGAGTTCCTCGAGTGACTTCGGAATCGACGAATACCGGATCGGCCGACGCCCCGGATCGAGTCCAGGGCAGCCTCTCGGATTCGGCGACCGCCAGGGGAAACCTGCGGCCGTCGGACGCGCCCGTTTTGGGTCCGCGCCCGGTATTTCGACCGCACGTCGACACGCATACCGCCCGCGCCTTCCGCAGGCCGTCCGGACAGTCGGGTTCGTTCGCCGAACCGCTGCCCCGCGGCGCCGCCCCGGTGGCAGGCCAGGATGTGCAGAACCGCCCGCCGGACGCGGTGCTCGCCGAGGCGTTCGGCAGGCCAGCAGGCTCCGCCGACCTGTTGCAGCGCGACCCCGACGCGGCCGACGGGCCGACCACCGTCGCAGGCCCCGCCGATCCGTGGCGTGATCCGGCCGCTGCGGCCCGTTTGGGCGCTCCCGCAGTGCCGACCCCGGAAGCCGCCCCGCTGCCGAAAGCAGAGCGACTCAGCGCCCGCGAGGTGCTCTTCGGTTCCCGGGTCGCCCCCAAGGCACTGGCCTTGCTCGGGGTGATCGCCCTCGCCATCGGCCTGATCGGCGGCCTGGTCGGCAGGCTGACCGCCGAACAGGCCTCGACTCTCACCTCACGCAAGGTCACGCTGGCCCAGGACGCCACAGACCCGGGGCAGCCGCACAACCAGATCGCCAAGGTCGCCAACGCGGTGCTGCCGTCGGTGGTGTCCATCCGAGTCACCGTCGGCGACAACGGCGCGACCGGTTCCGGCGTGGTGATGGACGGTGCGGGCTTCATCGCGACGAACAACCACGTGGTGTCGATGGCCGCCCAGGACAAGACCAACCGGGCCGCCATCCAGGTGCTCTTCTCCGACGGCACCAAGGTGCCTGCCAACATCGTCGGCCGCGACCCGAAGTCCGATCTCGCGGTGCTCAAGGTCGACGTGAAGAACTTGACGGTCGCCAAGCTCGGCAAGTCCGGCGATGTGCAGGTCGGCGACGAGGTGCTTGCCATCGGCTCGCCGCTCGGGCTCAGCAAGACCGTCACCTCCGGCATCGTCAGCGCGCTGCACCGGCCGGTGAAGCTGCAGGGCGAAGGCAGCGACACCAACGCGGTGATCGACGCGGTGCAGACCGACGCCTCGATCAACCCGGGTAACTCCGGTGGCGCGCTCGTCGACATGGACGGCCGCGTGATCGGCATCAACACTGCGATCCGCAGCGAGACAGGCGGTTCCGTGGGTCTCGGCTTCGCGATCCCGGTGGATCGGGTGACCCAGGTGGTGCAGACGCTGATCCGGGACGGCCAGGTGCACCATGCGACGCTCGGTGTCTCCACGCGGAACAAGACCGTGAGCAATGAAGTGTTCTCGGGCGCTCAGGTCGCCGATGTCGTGACCGGTGGTGCTGCGGATCGGGCCGGGATCGTCGAGAACGACGTGATCATCAAGGTCGGTGATCGGGAGGTCACCAGCGCCGAGGAACTGACGGTCGCCGAGCAGTTGAACGAGATCGGCAAAACCGTGACCGTGCAACTCATCCGGGACGGTCGCCGCGTCGATGTCTCGGCGACGCTCGGCTCCGACTGAAGCAGTCCCACACCGCGAATCCGGTACTGGCACAACATCGGCAGTGCCACAAACATTGGCAGTCGCGCGGCCCGCGCTGCGCGATAGTGTCGCTCCCAGTGAGGAAACTCTCACGTCCATGGGAGGGAATTCGACATGATTCGTGCCATTCGAGCTCTGCTGGTCGCTGCGGTCGTCAGCTCAGGTCTCCTGATGTGCTTCGCGGCACCGGCGTCTGCAGCGGTAACCAGCGTCCAATGCCGCGAAAGCGGCGGGCGCGTCATTCAGGTGCGCCACCCGGACAGCATCTGGGTCACGATCGATGTGTGCTCTGGCGGCCCGCACAACGGCGAGGAAGTGCTGGACTGGGTGTAGCCGGAATGGCTTGGCCCACCGAGCCTGCGCGTGCGGGTGGTCACCGATCCGGTGGCCACCCGCACGCGGCTGGATCCCAAGCGTCGGCGAACAACCGGTGGACTGCTGGTGACGCCGGAATCCCACGCAGCCACTGGCCCGCTGGCCGGGTAGCCTGAGACCGTGTTCAGCAACATCGGCTGGAGCGAGATGATGATCTTGCTCGTCGCCGCCCTCGTGATCCTCGGACCGGAGCGACTGCCCGGCGCGGTTCGCTGGACCACGCGCAGCCTGCGTCAGGTGCGCGATTACGCCAGCGGCGCCACCGCACAGCTGAAGGACGAGCTCGGCCCGGAGTTCGAAGACCTCCGCAAGCCGCTGGCGGATCTGAACGAGCTGCGCGGCATGACGCCGCGCTCGATGGTGACCAAACATCTTCTCAACGGTGACGATTCGATCTTCCGCAACCTGGAGGACGCGCTGCCGGACAAGAAAGATATCTACGGCACCAACAGCGGCATGCCGGATTACCCGATGCCCAAGCCGGAAAAGCCGTTGGAGCACAACGAACGTCCGCCGATCGACACCGACGCGACCTGAGTCCGCGCGACCCCTACCTGCGGAGTTCACCCCCGTCGGCAGCTATGGCCGCTCGAATACCACCCCGCCGACTCAGCCCGCGGAACTGGCGCACTCGAGTCACGAGAAGGGGTCAGTGTCAAGAAGTCTAGACACCAGGACCTGTCCAGCTGTCTAAACTTCGTCCATGTCGGCCGATGACGTGGCGCGAGTTTTCGCGATCGAAGACAAGGTCGAGCGACTGAAGGCGGCCACCGATGGAGTGGCGGCGGCCCAGCAGACGATCAACGAACTCACCAGGATCCGTCGCGCGGTGATTCGCGAGCTACACGCCGAAGGCTGGACCTTTGCCAGAATCGGTGCGGCAGCCGGACTTTCCCGCGCGCGCATCCATCAGGTGAGCACGCAGGGCCCCGCACCGGAAGGTTTGTTCTTCGGGCACGGGACGCTCACCGTGCTGGTGCCTGAGGTCAGGGCGGGGCGGGTGATCGGCGCACCGGATCCGGCCGCCTCGCATCGTCTGGTCGAGTTGCTCCGCGAACTCGGCTTCACCGCCTCGATCGAGCACTTCCTGCCGGGCCGCCCGGTCGACCTGAACCGCGACGGCGTGATCGTCGTCGGCGGGCCCGAGCTCTCCCCCAGCCTGCGCCAGCTGATCTCCGCCGATCCGCGGCTACGGCGGGCGGTGGCGCGGGCAGGCGACGCGCGCAGGGGCATCGAGGACCGGGCGGCGCGCCGGGTGTACCGGCCGGGCGGACCCGATCCGCACGACATCGCCTACCTCGCGCGACTACCGCGTCCGGATGGGCGTGGCACGGTGTTGATGATCGACGGCATGCACCCGCCTGGCTCGCTGGGCGCCATCCGTTTGCTCGCGACCCGATTGGCCACCTTGCACGAGCGCGCGGGCACCCACCTGTTCTCGGTGCTCGTCGCCTGCCGGTTCGACCGCGCGACCGGTGAGCCATTGGAGGCCGAGCTGCTCACCCCGGTCTACCGCCACGACCCCGAAACTCGGGTTCCCGCACCGGGTTTGCGGCGCTGAACCAGGTCGGCGAACGGCCACCGCACGCCAGTGGCAGTGATGACTGCCGCGAGGGCAGTGTGTCGCAGGTCACTCACCTCTTCCATTAGGGAAATCTCGGTGCAATGCTTGAATAGCTGGAAGATAACTAAGCGTTGATAGGTGAGCTCAGATGAGTGTTCCAATTTCGATGTCGGCAAGTTCGGCCACCACCGTCCGCACCACGCGTACCCGGGAGCAGACACCTGCCACCACGATCGACTCGGCGACGCCGATCATCAGCACGCATCGGGTCACCTACAGCGATCGGTTGAAGGTCTTCGTCGGCACAGGCGAGACCATCGACAACTTTCTCCGCCCGCTACGCAGGCTCGACGGCTACCACCGCTACTCGGTGCAGCTGACCCGCCTGCCTGCACCGCTCAGCCCCGCAGAGATCACCCCCGAAATCAGCTCCGCCCCCGGACAGAACTACCTGCGTTGCACCGGGTCGGCGGAGGCGCTCGAGCTCGAGCTCCGCACCACCGTCGACAGCGTGACACGCCGATTCACCGTCGGCCGTGCCGGCCACCGCGACGGCGAGCCCGGCATCTGCGTGCAAGTCCCCGACAACATGACCGCGCCGTGGATCTATCCGGACGAGGTGTTCACGGCCGAGGAAGCGGCCGGAATCTTCGCCGCCTACTTCCACTTCGGCACGGTCCCACCCGGCCTCGAGCTCCGCGAGACGGCCGACTGATGAGTTCCCCGAGGAGGCAGTGATGGACCCGTTCATCATCATCGGCGTCGCCGTCCTGGTCATCGGCCTGCTCGGCGTGGTCAGCGCCGTCCGGCGGCGGCCGAACGCGATGGACAACCAGCTGACCGTTGCCGCGGTGCGAGCGCGACTCGCCGAAGAGCAGCGGACCCCGCTGGCCGAGGAGGCGCAGGAACGCCTTGTCGCCCCGCAGCGGGAAACGGCCGGCGCGCAGTCCGGCGACTCCTGAGCGCTCCGGTCCGCCGCACGGCCGAATAGCTTCCGAATAGCTAGGCTGGCAGCAGCCGAGGTTTCTCGGCCAGCCCCGCTCGGGAGAGGAACCGTGCTGATGCGCGCAAAGCTCGAGCAACTCATCGAGCTCGTTGGTCGAGGACCGGTGGCCATGGCCCGGGTCGTCGATACGACAGGTCCCGGCCCGCGCGAAGCCGGCGCGGCCATGATCGTCACCGGCTCCGGTGCGGTCTTCGGATCGCTGTCCGGTGGCTGTGTCGAGGCCGCGGTGGTGGAGTCGGCCAGGCAGGTGCTCGCCACCGGCAACGCGGTGACCGACCGGTTCGGCTATTCCGACGGCGACGGTCTCGCGGTGGGATTGACCTGCGGCGGCGAGATCGAAGTCTTCGTCGAACCGGTGTCGAAGGAACGACTCGCCGTGCTGACGGCGCTGCAGGCGCGGATCGCGGCAGGCGAGCCGGTCGCGCTGGCCACCCGGCTTGACACCACCGCGGAATGGCGGCTGATCCGGCCCGGCACCACCGACGCCTGGCACGGCGTCGACCGCGATGCGCGGGCGCTGCTCGACGCGGGCCGCAGCGGCATCGTCGGGGCCGACGAATGCGAGGCGGACAGCTCCCCACGGCCCCGCGTCTTCGTGCACGTCTTCGCGACGCCTGCGCGGATGATCCTGGCAGGCGCGAACGATTTCGTCCGTGCGCTCAGCCGCACCGGCCGCCAGCTCGGCTATCGGGTGACCGTGGTCGATGCCCGCGAAACCTTCGCCACCGCAGCACGATTCCCGTCCGCCCACGAGGTGGTGGTGGACTGGCCGCACCGGTACCTGCGCACCGAGCACGAGGCGGGCCGGATCGATGGGCGCACGGTGGTCTGTGTGCTCACCCACGACACCAAATTCGACGTGCCGATGATCGCTGCCGCGTTGAGCATCGACGACATCGCGTTCGTCGGCGCGCTCGGGTCCCGCCGCACCCATGCCGAGCGCACCGAACGACTACGCGCGGCCGGGGTCACCGAGAGCAGGCTGGCGCGGTTGAAAAGCCCACTTGGGCTTGATCTCAACGCGCGCACGCCGGACGAGACCGCGATCTCGATCGCCGCGCAGATCCTCGCCGAGCGTGGCGGTGGATCCGCGCGGCCGTTGGAACGCCTGAACGGCCCTATCCACCACTAGTTCTCAGAGCAGGTGTTCCAGGCGAAGCGGGATGTCACGCAGGCGCAGGCCGGTGGCGTGATGGACGGCGTTGACGATGGCCGCAGCGGCACCGACCATGCCGAGCTCGCCGATGCCCTTGACGCCCAACGGGTTCACGATCGGGTCCTCGACTTCGACGAAGGAGATGTCCACCTCGGGGGCGTCGGCGTTGACCGGAAGGAGGTACTCCAGCAGCGAGGCGTTGGCCCAGCGACCGTCGCGGGCGTCGGGGATGCTGCCCTCCATGAGCGCTTGGGACAGGCCCCAATTCATGCCGCCGAGCACTTGGCTGCGCGCCAGCTTGACGTTGAGCACCCGGCCGGGAGCGAAGGCGCCGACCATCCGGCGCACCCGGATCAAGCCGAGCTCCGGATCCACCGCGACCTCGGCGAATTGCGCGCCGAAGCTCATCTTGCCGTAGGGCGCGGGTTCGGCGGCGGGGCGCCAGCTGCCGGTGGTCTCGATGTCCGAGAGCTGGTTGCGCGCAAGGATATCCGCGTAGGCGTCGGCGACCGAGGGGTCCGCGATCAACCGCAGGCGGCCGTCCACTCCTTCGATCTCGTCCGGCGTGCGACCGCGCAACGGCGAGTCGATGTCGGCGACCGCGATGTCGATCAGCTTGGCGAGCAGTTTGGTGCAGGTGGTGTGCACCGCGGAGCTGACCGCGCTTGCGCCGATGGAGCCGACGGTGGCCGCGATGTTCGGGTAGTCGGTGTTGCCGATCTCGAAGCGGATGCGGTCGAACGGCATGCCCATGGCGTCGCAGGCGACCTGCGACATCGCGGTCGCCACCCCGGTGCCGAACTCCTGGGTGCCCGCCTGGACGACCAGGGAGCCGTCCGAACGCAGCCTGGCGTGTGCGCGCTGCGGCTGCCCCGGTTCGTACACCGGGTAGCCCGCGGTGCCGACGCCCCAGCCGATCAGCCAGTCGCCATCGGTGCGCGAGCCGGGTGTCCGATCGGTGCCGTCCCAGCCGAAGCGCTCGGCCGCGAGCCGCAGGCATTCGGGGTAACCGTCTGAGCTCCACGGATTTCCGCTCTCCGGGTCGACGGCGGCGTGATTGCGCAAGCGCAGCTGCACCGGGTCAGCACCGAGTTGGGCGGCGAGCTCGTCGATCGCGCATTCCAGCGCGATCATGCCGGAGGCCTCGCCGGGCCCGCGCATGAACGTCGGCGTCATCGTGTTGCCTTTGATGAGCCGATACCGGCCCTCCCAGTGCGGAATTCCGTACGCCTTGCTCGCCACCTCCAGCGACGGCTCCGCCCAATCGTCGAAAGGTGAAGTGACGGAAAGCTTGTGGTGCCGCAGCCCGGTGAATCGGCCGTCGGCGTCGCAGACCAGGGTGACGCGCTGCTCCTGCTCTTCGCGTAACCCGGTGCCGTAGAACATCTGCTCACGGTTCAGGATCACCCGCAGCGGCCTGCCGAGCTCCCGTGCGATCAGCGGGGCCAGCGTGACATGCGGCCACATCATGGCCTTGGCGCCGAAGCCGCCGCCGACATAATCGGTGACCACCCGCACCTTGCTCGGCGAGATGCCGAGGTACGCGGCGATGGTCAGCTGGCTGGCCACAATGCCCTGGGTGGCGTCGTAGACGGTGACCGAGTCCCCGTTCCACATCGCGGCGGTGACCGAGCATTCGATCGGATTGTGGTGATTGGCGGCGAATCGGAAGGTGGCGTCGACGGTATGTGCGGCGGCCGCCGCCGCACGCGGGAAGTCGCCGCGCGACTGGGACGCCGGGATCATGCCCGCGAAGATGCGGTCGGGCGGGTACTGCTGATCGCGTCCGTCGTCCAGTCGCACCAGCGGCTGCTTCGCCTCGTAGGTGGCCTCGACCAGCCGGGCCGCCTCCTGGGCGATCTCGAAGGTGTCCGCGACGACGACGGCGATCGGCTGCCCGAAGTAGTGGATCGTGGTGTCCTGCATGGGAAAGAAAGTCTGGCCCGGCGCCGCCTGCCCGAACATGGACGGCAACAGCGGCACCGACGCGACCCGCGGCAGGTTCTCGTGGGTGAACACGGCAACCGCGCCGGATCGCATGGCCGCCGCAACGTCGAGGGATGTCAGTGTGCCGCTGCCGATCTCGGCGCCGACGAGGACACCGTATGCCGCGTTGGGCATCGGGATCTCCGCAGTGTACCTGGCCGCGCCGGTCACCTTGGCGTGCCCGTCGATGCGGTCGAGGCCCTGGCCGATCAACTTCGGCGCGGTGGGCGCACTCATTTCCGACCAGCCCGCCGCGCGATCTTCGCCGTCACCGTCTCCAGGGTGCGCACCATGGTTCGTTGTGCCAGTTCGATTTTGAAGGTGTTCATCAGGTGACTGCCGTCGGCGGGCGCGAGCTCGGTGGCGGCGGCCACCGCGAAGTTCTCCTTCGTCGGGGGCTTGCCGAGCAGCACCGCCTCGGCCATCCTGGCTCGCCACGGTTTGGTCGCTACCCCGCCGAGGCCGATGCGGACATCGCGCACCACACCGTCCACCACGTCGAGCGCCACCGCGGCGGACGCGGCGGCGAACTCATAGGATTCACGGTCGCGCACCTTCAGATAGTGCGAGTGCACTCCGAACGGCAACGGCGGCACGTCGATTCGGACGATGAGCTCGTCGGCGGTGATCGGATGTTCGCGCTGCGGCGTGTCACGGGGCAGCAGGAAGAAGTCGTCGAAGGCGATGGCCCTGGTGCCGCGCGGACCCTGCACATGCACAACGGCGTCGAGCGCGGTCAGCGGGATCGCCACGTCGGAGGGGTGCATGGCGAAGCAGTGCTCGCTGGTGCCGAGCACGGCGTTGCCGCGATGTAGTCCCTCCTGCGCACCACACCCGCTGCCAGGATCGCGCTTGTTGCACGCGAACGCGATATCCCGGAATTGTGGGCAGCGCACGCGCTGCATCAGGTTGCCGCCCATCGATGCCATATTGCGGATCTGCGCGGACGCGCCCTTCCACAGCGCCATGGACAGGAACGGAAACCGTTCGACGACACCGGGATCGGCGGCCACCTCGCTCATCCTGACCAGTGCCCCGATCCGCAGTCCGCCGTCCGGCAGGTGTTCCAGATCGGTGAGCGGGAGCCGGTTGATGTCGACGACGTTGTCCGGTTCCATCGCGCCGATGCGCAGCATGTCCACCAATGTGGTGCCGCCGGCCAGGAATACGGTGTTCGGGCGCGCGGTCACCGCCGCGAGCGCCTCGTCCACCGTCTCCGCGCGGGCAAACGCGATGGGCTTCATCGGTTTTCCCCCATCTCGGCGCTGGCGGCCTTTATCGCGTCCCTGATGTTCTGGTAGGCGGCGCAGCGGCAGATATTGCCGCTCATCCATTCGGCGATCTCCGCGTCGCTGCCGGTGTGTCCCTCTTCGATGCATTTGATCGCCGACATGATCTGTCCCGGTGTGCAATACCCGCATTGGAAGCCGTCGCAACTGATGAAGGCGCGCTGCACCGGATGCAGTTCCTCGCCGCTGGCCACGCCCTCGATCGTGGTGATCTCGCGTCCTTCGGCGCTCAATGCCAAGGTGAGACAGGACAATTCACGCTTGCCGTCGACCCACACGGTGCACGCGCCGCACGCACCCTGGTCGCAGCCCTTCTTGGTGCCGGTGAGGCGCAGGTATTCGCGAAGGGCGTCGAGCAGGCTGACCCGGGGTGACAATGCCACCGGAAATACGTGACCGTTCACGCGCAACGTCGCCAGGGTGTAATCCGGACCGGCAAACTCCGGTTGCCGCGTGTCCTGCTTGGGAAGCTCACCAATAGTCATAGACGTATCTCCTGCTCATGAGTGCGCAGCGGTAGCGACATCTCGACGTACAGAATTCGAAACTAAGACTCGCCTCCACACTAGCGTCCAGTCAGCAAACTCGCAGGACAACTAATGATGTGCGGATCGCATCCTTTGGCGGGCCGCCGAATTCGATGCCGAATGCCGCGAACCCGGGCGCCAGCGGCACCCGGGTTCGCGGATCAGCTACGGCTCAGGCCGCCGCCCATGCCGGGCGCAGCGTATTCATCGGCGGCCGATCGGCCAGCGACACCTCGGTGCTGTGCGCGGTGAAGGCGTCGCCGATCAGCGGGAACTGGGTGAGCGCCGCGCCGGAGTCCTGCACGCCGCTACGGCCGAGCGCCGTGCCGAGGATCTGCCTGCTCATCACGCCGAGATCGGCGAGCGGGCGGTTACGGTGCGCACGCACGCCCAGGTTGACCTGCCCGATCGCGGACAAGCCGAGCTGGTCATAGGTGTCGAGCAGCAGCCCGATCTCCACGCCATAGCCGGGGGCGAACGGCACCGAGGTGAGCAGCTCCCTGGTGCCCGCGTACTCGCCGCCCAGCGGCTGCAGCACCTGGGACAGCTCGGGACGCAACGCGGCGAGCAGCGGGCGGGCGACCAACTCGGTGACCCGGCCACCGCCGTGCGCGTCCACCGCGCCGCCCTGCCGCAGTGGCCTGCGGTAGTAGGCCTTGACCAGCTGCATGTCGTCGACGGTGAGCAGCGGGCCGAGCAGTCGCGGCACGAACTGCGGATCCGGGTCGATGAGATCGGAATCGACGAACGCGATCAGGTCGCCGCCTGCCACGGCCAGCGAGCGCCACAGCACCTCGCCCTTGCCTGGCACCGGGTCCAGCTCGGGCACCGCCTGTTCACGGCTGATCACCTCGGCGCCTGCGGCCGCGGCCCGTTCGGCGGTGGCGTCGGTCGAGCCGGAATCGAGCACGATCAGCTCGTCGACGAGGGTGCCGAGCAGCGGCCGAATGCTGGCCACCACGTCGGCGACAGTGTCTTCTTCGTTCAATGCGGGCAGCACCACGGAAACGGTGCGACCGTCCTTGGCGGCGACGAGCTCGTCGACCGACCAGTTCGGGGTATCCCAGGTGTTTGTCGTCGCCCAGTCGGGGCGGTATTCACGGCTGTGGGGGTGGTGGAAGTTCATACCAAACCTCGCAGGGTGCGTACTGGGGGCCGGATGCCCTGGATCGCGGCGATCATGTCCACGACGCGCCGGGTCTCGGCGACCTCGTGGACCCGGAAGACACGTGCGCCTGCGGCCGCCGACCATGCGGTTGCTGCCAATGTGCCCTCCAATCGTTCGGAAAGATCGACACCTAGAGTCTCCCCGATAAAGTCCTTGTTGCTCAGTGCCATCAGGACAGGCCACCCGGTTTTTACAAGAACGTCCACTCCACGCAATAACTCGAGACCGTGATAAGTGTTCTTGCCGAAATCATGGGTCGGATCGATCAGAATCGAATCCGCGCGCACGCCGGCGGCGGCCGCGTTTTCGGCAGCGTGCACCAAGGTATCGGTCACCTCGGCCACCACATCGGCGTACCGAACCCGGTGCGGGCGGGTGCGCGGCACCAGTCCGCCGGTGTGGCTGCACACGATTCCGACACCGTGCTCGGCCGCTACCCGAACCAGGTCCGGGTCGGCGCCCGCCCAGGTGTCGTTGATCAGATCGGCGCCCTCGCGGACCGCGGCCTGCGCTACGTCGGCCCGCCAGGTGTCGATGCTGATCAATAGCTCCGGATACTTCGCGCGGATGGCAGCGACGAACGGGATCACCCGCCGCGCCTCTTCCTCGGCATCGACCAGCGCACCAGGACCCGCCTTCACGCCGCCCACATCGACCAGATCGGCGCCTTCGTCCACCGCCCGCACGACGGCGTCCATCGCCGCGGCATCGGTGAAGGTGGCCCCTTTGTCGTAGAACGAGTCGGGAGTGCGATTCACGATGGCCATGACCAGCGCTCGATCCGTCGCCACCGGCTTGCCACACAAAGTAGGAAGCGGCAAACCGGCAGTGCTGAACATCCTCTGACTGTACCGAGTCATGTATCTGTGTCCCCAGGTGCAGCCTTGTCGCCTGATTCGCACCCGTTCTCGGGATCCGCACTGGTTACGGACCTCACGAATGGCACGGCCGACGGGGCGTGCGTCGGCTCAGTTCCGGGGCGCGCGGCCTGCGGCGACGTCCTCGGGATAGGTGGAGTAGGCGGGGATGTAGCCGTTTGCGCGGCCGGAGAGCACGTAGAGGGTGCTGTGCGGGTCCGGACTGTAGCCCTGCTTGCGCAGGTCGACCTTGCGGCTCTTGAAGGTGGAGGTGTGCTCCAGTTCCGGGACGACCCGGAGGAACAGCGGCACGGCGTACGCGGGCAGCCGCTGATAGACCAGCGCGGCGAGCGCGCGGCCGTCGAACACCGCATCGTGATGCAGCGTCAGCGCGGCCATGCCCGCCTTGCCGTCGGCGCCGGGGAGGTCGACGCCGTAGACCACGGCCTGGTCGATGGCGTCGGACTGGGTCAGCGCGCCCTCGACCTCGGTGGTCGCCACGTTCTCGCCCTTCCAGCGGAAGGTGTCGCCGAGCCGGTCCACGAACGCGATGTGATGCCAGCCCTGATCACGGACCAGATCGCCGGTGTCGAACCAGACATCGCCGTCGGTGAAGCCGTCGCGGACCAACTTGGCCTCGGAGGCGGCCTTGTCGGTGTAGCCGTCGAACGGCGAGCGGCCGGTGACCTTGGACAGCAGCAGCCCGACGCCGCCGGTACGCACCTTGCGCAGCCGTCCTTTGCTGTCCCGCTTGGCTTTTCCGGTCTCTTCGTCGTACTCGACCACCGCATACGGCAGCGGGCCGAACCCGGCGGTGCGATCGACGCTGAACGCGTTGACGAAGGCGATATTGGCCTCGCTCGCGCCGTAGAACTCGACAATGCGCCGAATGCCGAAGCGCTGCTTGAACGCATCCCAGAGTTCCGGGCGCAGGCCGTTGCCGACCGCGAGCCGGACCTTGTGCTGCCGGTCGGTCGGCTTCGGGTCCTGGGTGAGCAGGTAGCGGCACAGCTCACCGATATAGATGAACGCCGTCGCTTCCTCGCGGATGACCTCGTCCCAGAACCGGGACACCGAGAACTGCCTGCCGAGCGCGAGTGTCGCGCCGGAGCAGAGCACCGACGACAGCGCGACCGTCAGCGCGTTGTTGTGATAGAGCGGCAGGCAGCAGTACAGAGTGTCGTTGGTACGCAGGCGAATACCGAGCCCACCGAGCCCGACCATGCTCTTGGTCCAGCGCAGGTGCGACATCACGCTGGCCTTCGGCAGGCCGGTGGTGCCCGAGGTGAAGATCAAGAAGGCCCGCTCCTTGGCCCTGATGTCCGCGCAGATCGGCGGATCGGTGTCTTCCTCGCCCTGCGCCGCGGCGTGGAGATCGCTGCTGGACAACACATTCGGCAGTGGCCCAGGCAGTGAGTCCAGCGCCTCCTTGCACTCCTCGCCGACGACGTTGAGCACGCTCTGCAACAGACCGATGCTGTGTGCGAGCACCTGGTCCCGCTGATGATGGTTGAGCAGGCCGACGGTCGCGCCGAGTTTCACCGAAGCCAGTACCACGAACAAGGTTTCGGGCCGGTTGGTCATCAGCACGCCGACCACGTGGCCGCGGCGCACACCGCGCCGGTCGAGCACGCGCGCGTACTTGTTCACCTCGGCATTGGCCTCGCCATAGCTGTAGACGGTGCCTTCGAAGCGCAGGAACGGACGGTTCGGATACTTGTGCGCGGCCCGCTGGAAGTAGCGCCCGACCGACGACCTGTCGTCCGGCTTGACCAGCAGACCTGGCGCATTGCGGAGCATTCCCGGACCATCGAGCGCCATCGCGGGAAGGTGTTTGGCCAAGTCGAATAATCGCACCGTAGAACGGCCGTCGGAACTCACAGTCAGGCTCTCCTCATGAGGGGTGTAGCTCACGCCTCCAATGCCGCGAAGGCGGAAGAAAGATCGGTGACCACGGTGATGCGGTCGAGGGCGGCCTGGGGCACGAACTTACGGTCGTAGAGTTCATCGATCCACCGGAACAGGCCGCGGTAGAAGCCATCCGGGTCCAGCACCACCACGGGCTTATTGTGCTGTCCCAGATGGCCTCCGGTCCAGCTTTCGAAAAACTCTTCCAAGGTGCCAATTCCGCCAGGCAAGGTAAGGAAGGCGTCGGCCCGATCCTCCATGATCTGCTTGCGCTGCCGCATGGTGTCTGTGACAACCAGCTCGTCGGCGTCCACGTCGGCAACTTCCCTGTGCACCAGGTGTTTCGGGATCACCCCTACGGTGTTCGCGCCGCCGGTGCGCGCCGCGACGGCCACCGCGCCCATCATCGAGACGTTGCCGCCACCGGATACCAATTGCCAACCACGCCTGGCGATCTCGGCACCCACCTCGGTGGCGAGCGCCAGATAGTTCGGGTCGACGGTACTCGCGGAGCAGTAGACACACACTGCATAGGGCTGCTCGCCCATCACTTCACCTCCATCGGCGACGCACACGTCGCGGAACCACGGAATCAGACAGCTGCGGGGGCGCGCCCCCGGTCACCACAGGTCTTCGGTGCCGATCGCATCCTCCGCCGCGCCCGCCTCGGCGGTGGCCAGGATGATCTGCACCGCCTCCTCGATGCTGTCGGTCACGTGCAGCAGGCCGAGGTCGCCCGGCGAGATCTTGCCGGAGCCGCCGAGCGAATCGCGCAGCCAGTCCACCAGCCCGGCCCAGTACCTGCTGCCGAACAGGATGATCGGGAAGCGGGTGATCTTGCGGGTCTGCACCAGCGTGAGCGCCTCGAACAGCTCGTCGAGGGTGCCGAAGCCGCCGGGCAGGCAGATGAACGCCTGCGAGTACTTCACGAACATCGTCTTGCGGACGAAGAAGTAGCGGAAGTTGATGCCGAGGTCGACCCACTCGTTGAGGCTCTGCTCGAACGGCAGCTCGATGCCGAGGCCGATCGAATAGCCGCCCGCCTCGCAGGCGCCGCGGTTGGCGGCCTCCATCGCGCCGGGGCCACCGCCGGTGATCACCGCGAAGCCCGCCTTGGCCAGCGCGGCGCCGAGGGCGCGGCCCGCCTCGTACTCCGGATGATCGGGCCCGGTGCGCGCGGAACCGAAGACGGTGACCGCGCGCGGCACGTCGGCGAGCGCGCCGAAGCCTTCGACGAATTCGGCCTGAATGCGCAGCACCCGCCACGGGTCGTTGTGCACCCAGTTGGCGTCGCCGCGCTGATCCAGCAAATTCCGGTCGGCGGTGCCGACGCCGTCCATCCGCTCGCGCCGGAAGACGATCGGCCCACGGAACTTGGCTTTCGGCTTCGTCGTATTGGCGACCTCACGGTCGGCGGCGTCGGTGGACATGCCGACCACGCTACCGGGAGATCGGCACCGGCAACCTGGTGGACAGGAGAAGTCGTCCGACGTTCAGCAGGTCGATTCTGCGCCGAGACGGCGCCGCAACGTGGTGGTCAGCCGCATGTGGTCCCGGTGGCCGAGTGCCGAAGCTCATCCTGACTTTCCGGTCAGGTAGTCGCGCAGCATCGCGGTGACGGCGGTGATCTGGTAGACCGGGACGTGCTCGTCTCGCTTGTGCGCGAGGTTCGGGTCGCCGGGGCCGAAGTTCACCGCGGGGATGCCACGGGCGGCGAAGCGGGCCACATCGGTCCAGCCGTACTTGGCGCGCACGCCACCGCCGCCGTGGCTGTTCACCGAGGCGACCAGATCCTTGGCGGCCGGGGCGGACAGGCCGGGCAGCGCGCCGGGGGCGGAGTCGGTGACTTCGAAGGTGAGCTCCAAGCCGGTGAAGACCTCGCGGACGTGCTCGACGGCCTGCTCGACCGTGCGGTCAGGGGCGAAGCGGAAGTTCACCTCCAGCTCTGCGGCATCGGGCACCACGTTGCCTGCCACGCCGCCCGCGACGCGAACCGCGGACAATCCCTCGCGGTAGACGCAGCCGTCGATGTCGACCTCGCGGGCACGATAGTCGGAGAGCCGCTGCAGGATCGGGGCCAGGGCGTGAATAGCGTTGTCGCCGAGCCAGGCTCGCGCCGAGTGCGCGCGCACCCCCGCGGTGGACAGCCGAACACGCAGCGTCCCTTGGCAACCCGCCTCGATCCAGCCGCCGGACGGCTCGCCGAGCACCGCGAGATCACCGGAAAGCCACTGCGGCAGGTCGCGCTCGATGTGGCCGAGACCGTTGAATTCCGAGGCGATTTCCTCGCAGTCGTAGAAGATCAGCGTCAGGTCGTGCACCGGATCGGCGACCGTCGCGGCCAGGTGCAGGAACACCGCGTCGCCGGACTTCATGTCGACCGATCCGCACCCGTAGAACACCCGCTCCCCCGCCGGGTTCACCGCGAAATGACCAGGCACGTTGTCCGCGATCGGCACGGTATCGAGGTGGCCTGCCAGCACCACCCGCGTCGGCAACCCGCGATTCGTCCGCGCCAGCACCACATTCCCGTGCCGCAGCACCTCGAACCCGGTCGTCTGCTCGCGCAGCGCCTGCTCGACGACGTCGGTGATCTGCGCCTCGTCCCTGGACACGCTCGGGATATCGACGAGGGCAGCGGTCAACGTAATCGGATCAGCACGCAGGTCGATGGTCACGTCCCCACCCTACGACCGTGCACACGGCCGCACCTCCGATAGGCACACCGCGGGGCTGTGGTGCCGTGGCACACAGCGGAGGAGGAGGGTCACCGTCGGCGGCCGCGGGTCGGTAACCTCTGTGAACGTGAGTACTCAGGGAGCAGCAGCAGTCGGTATCGCCAACGTGACCGCGGACGGGACCGTCCTCGACACCTGGTACCCGAGCCCGGAGCTCGGTGACTTCGCCGAGACCGGGACGAAGCGGATCGACGACGCGCCCGCCGAGTACGCGGCGCTGCTCGGCGTCGACGAGGCACGCGGCGTCGACGTGGTCGCGGTGCGCACCACGATCGCCGACCTGTCCGCCGCACCCGTCGACGCGCACGACGTCTACCTGCGCCTGCACCTGCTCTCGCACCGGCTGGTCCGCCCGCACGAGGTGAACCTGGACGGGCAGTTCGGGCTGCTCAGCAACGTGGTGTGGACCAACCACGGACCGGCGGCGGTCGACGGCTTCGAAGCCACCCGCGCCAAGCTGCGCGCCCGCGGCCCGGTGACCGTGTACAGCATCGACAAGTTCCCGCGGATGGTCGACTACGTCGTTCCGTCCGGTGTGCGCATCGGCGACGCCGACCGGGTCCGCCTCGGCGCGCACCTCGCCTCCGGCACCACCGTGATGCACGAGGGCTTCGTGAACTTCAACGCGGGCACCCTCGGCGCCTCCATGGTCGAGGGCCGGATCTCCGCGGGTGTGCTGGTCGGCGACGGCTCCGACATCGGCGGCGGCGCCTCGACCATGGGCACGCTGTCCGGCGGCGGCACCACGGTCATCTCGATCGGCGAACGCTCCCTGCTCGGCGCCAACTCCGGCCTCGGCATCCCGCTCGGCGACGACTGCGTCGTCGAAGCAGGCCTCTACCTGACCGCAGGCACCAAGGTCACCGGCCCGGACGGCACCGTCGTCAAGGCCGCGACGCTCAGCGGCCAGAACAACCTGCTGTTCCGCCGCAACTCGCTGACCGGCGGCGTGGAAGTGGTGCCGCGCAAGGGAACCGGCATCGAGCTGAACGCCGCACTGCACGCCAACGACTGAGCGGCACAGCAGGTTAGGTGAGGCGTTTCTTCTGGACCTTGCCCATGGCGTTGCGCGGGAGCGAGTCGACCACGCGGATCTCCCTCGGGCGTTTGTGCACCGAGAGTTGTTCGGCCACATAGGCGATCAGGTCTTGCTCGATCGAATCGGCTGCGGCGCCGCGCAGGACGACGAAGGCGACGACGCGTTGGCCGAGATCGGGGTCGGGCAGGCCGACGACGGCTACCTCCGCGATGTCCGGGTGCCCGAGCAGGACGGTCTCCACTTCGCCTGCGCCGATGCGGTATCCGCCGGACTTGATGAGGTCGACCGATTCCCGGCCGACGATGCGGTGGAAGCCTGCCGCATCGATCACGGCGACGTCGCCGGTCTTGAACCAGCCGTCGTCGGTCCAGCTTTCCGCGGTGGCCTCTGGTCGGTTGAGGTAGCCGTCGAACAGCATCGGGCCGCGCACCTGCAGGCCGCCGATGCTTTCGCCGTCGTGCGCGACATCGGCGCCTGCTTCGTCGCGCAGCCGGGTCTGCACGCCGCGCACCGGGGTGCCGACCCAGCCGGGGCGGCGTTCGCCGTCGGCGCGGGTGGACAGGGTGATCATGGTTTCGCTCATGCCGTAGCGCTCGACAGGCGCATGACCGGTGAGTTCGCGCAGCCGCTCGAAGACGGGGACGGGCAGCGGCGCACTGCCGGACACGAGCAGCCTGGCATCGGCCAATTGCTTTGCCGCGTCCTGGTCTTCGACGATGCGTGACCAGACGGTCGGCACGCCGAAGTACAGCGTGCCGCGCGCGGCGGCGTAGGCCTGCGGTGTCGGTTTGCCGGTGTGCACCAGTGGGCTGCCGACCCGAAGCGGACCGAGCACGCCGAGGACGAGGCCGTGCACGTGGAACAGCGGAAGTCCGTGCACCAGTGTGTCGTTCGCGGTCCACGCCCAGGCGTCGGCCAGCGCGTCGAGGCCTGCCGCGATGGCGCCGCGGCTGAGCACAACACCTTTGGGCAAGCCAGTGGTCCCTGACGTGTACAGCACGAAAGCCGTAGTGGCCGAACCCGGTTCGGGGTAGGTATGCCATGACCTGGCGTGCACCCGCACCGGAATCGCAGGCAACGCGCTGTCCGCAGGCGCCTTTCCAAGCCATGCCTGCGCGCCGGAATCGGCCAGGATATGGGCGAGTTCGGCGGTCCCCGAGTCCGGCGGCACCGGAACCACGGTCACCCCGGCGATGAGGCAGCCGACGATCGCGAGCACCGTGGTCACGGTCGGCTCGGCAAGCACCGCGACCCGCTCGGCCCTGGCGACCCGCTCGGCGACCGAGGTGGCGGCGCCGAGCAGATCGCTGCGCGACAACGTCGCCCCGTCGATGGTGATGGCATTCGGGATATCCGCACCGCCTGCGACGGCGAGCGGATCCAGGGAACTGAGCAGCAGCGGCGTACCGAATGACATGCGCCCAAACTACTTCGCCCGGCCGGACACACCCAGGCAACCTCGGCCGATCACAGGTGGATCACCCTCGAGAAGTGACGGTTGACACACCCGATGAGGCGGTGAGAAGGTTCATGCATAGCCTTCTCAATGAGACAGGGGTCAACGATGACCAGGCCATATCGCGCATCGACGCACGAACCGCGAGAGAACGGCGGGCGCACGCAGCCGCCGGACGATTTCGACGTCGCGGAGCTCCTCGACGGCTTCGCCGCCTTTCTCGGCGGCACCGCGAACGTCATCATGCAGTTGAGCACCCCGCCGGTCGGCTACGGCGTGGTGGAAAGCACCGTCGACAGCGGCAAGGTCATGCTGCATCCGATCAAGCGGTTGCGCACCACCGTCACCTATCTCGCCGTCGCGATGTTCGGCACCGCCGACGAGCGCTCGGATTACCGTGCGGCGGTGAACCTTTCGCATCGACAGGTGCGGTCGACCGGGTCGAGTCCGGTGCGGTACAACGCCTTCGACCCGGCACTGCAGCTATGGGTGGCCGCCTGCCTGTACTGGGGCGCGCAAGACATGTACGAGCGCATGCACGGGCCGATGGACGAGGCGACCGCCGACGCCTTCTACCAGTTCAGCGCCCGCTTCGGCACCACGCTGCAGATGCCTGCCGAGATGTGGCCCGCCGATCGACATGCCTTCGCCGAGTACTGGGCGAAGCACCTCGCCGCCACCACCATCGACCCGCCGATCCGCGCCTACTTCAACGACCTGATCGACCTGAAGATGCTGCCGCGCCCCGCCCAGCTCGCCTTCGGCCGGGCGCACCGATTCTTCGTCATCGGCCTGCTGCCGCAGCATCTCCGCGACCAGATGGGCTGCGCATGGAGCGAGCGCGACGACCACGCGCTCGACCGCATCATGCGTGCCGTCGGCACCACCCAGGCGTTGCTGCCGCGGCCGGTGCGGCTGCTTCCGGTGAATGCCTATCTCCTCGATCTGCGCATCCGCCGCCGTCTCGGCCTGCGCCTGGTCTGAGCGCCTGGGCAGTTGATCAACAATCGCGTGTCGCGATCGCGTTTTCCCCGCCGCGCAGTGTTATCTCGAAGGGCACGAAGAACACCGTTTGTCTCGACGAGCACAGCACCCGAAGCAATGGGGGGCCGAGCCAGGAGGAAACGATGGGCTATCGGACCGTTGCGATCGCGGCAGCCGCCGCGGCGACGTGTTGCGCGTTCACCGCGGCGATCGCGCACGCGGAGAGCTATGAGCTCGACGGCGTCCCCGCACGGACCGCGATCTCGGTCCGCTCCCCCTTCGGCGCGCAGTGGAGCACCGCGAACGAGCACGAGCAACGGGCCAGCCTGTCGCTGATCAAGCTCTACCTCGCCGATTATGCGCTGCGCCACGGTGACGGGTCGCGCGCGGACCGCGACCTCGCCGAGCGGATGATCCGCTACTCGGACGACAGTGCGGCGACCACGATGGCGGCGAAGTACCCGCAGTCGATCAATGCCGTTGCGGCGGAATACCATCTGGCCGACACGCACGCGGCGGACGACTGGGGCGCCGCGACAACGAGCACCGCGGACGTGGCCGACTTCCTCGACACGAAGAAGCGCACCGAACCCGCGTCACCGATCTTCGAATGGATGGCCGCCGCAGGCGAGATCGCAGTCGACGGCACCGAACAGGATTGGGGCACCGCACGTTTGCCGTTCGTCCTCGGCACCAAGTGGGGGTGGTCCGATGTCGGCGCGCCCGATGTCGCGTCGGCCTCGTTCGGCCCAGGCTTCACAGTGGCGGCGCATAGCCACGGTTCGGCGGACGACCAGACCGCCGACCTGCTCGAGGCGCTACCGAGGGCCACGCGCGAACTGCTTGCCGCGCACTGAGTTCAGGACCGGTGCGGAGTGCTCGGCACCCGGAACGACACCACCACATGATCACGCGCGAACTGCCGGATCGCCGCATCGTCGTGCAACGGAATCACCGTTTGCGGCGTCAGTGCGAGCGACAGCGCGGTGCGGGCGATCATCTCCGCCAACGGTTCCGGGTCGTAGTCGGGCAGCTTGCCCTCCTGCTGCAACCTGCTGATGAACTCGGCCAGATAGTCCCTGCCGAGTTCGAGGACCGGCGCGCCCTTGACGGTGAGGTAGGGCAGCACCAGCTCGGGCTCGGTGGCGAGCAGCCGGTGCACGAGCTCGTTGTCGCGCAGGCCCTTGATGAACGCGGCGAACAGTTCGACGATCTGCGCTTCCGCGCTGGCGTCCCGATCGACCTGCCGTTGCAGCGCCGCGTCGACGCCCTCGACGAACTCGCGGGTCTGCCGCAGCCCGACCGCCTCGATCAGGTCCGATTTGCTGGCGAACCGCCGATACAGGGTGGCCAGCGACAGCCCACAGCGCCGGGCGACCTCGACCATGCTGGTGCGTTTGATGCCGAAGTCGAGGAAGGCCAGCATCGCGGCATCGAGCACGCGCGCCTGGTTGCGATCCTCCGGGCCGGCGTTCCGCACCAGCGGCAGCAGTTTGGTCAGCCTCGACATGCCTTCCACCCTATCCGCGTCGACGAAACGATGACACAAACATCCTCGCAGAGCTTCACGCCGGATGCCGGATATCAGGCCCATTGACAGGGATTCCGAGACAATGAGATGGTGAGGGCATAATCTTCTCACCGTTCGCTCATCGGAGAGCGGGCGGACACAGAAAGACGGGGTCGACGATGACCGCACCGCTGTACGCCGCGAACGATCCGAATTCGAGCCGGTCCGCACGCCCGGCAACCACGACACTCACGCCGGACGACGTCGGGCAGTACCTGGACGGTGTCACGGCCTTCCTCGGCGGCACCGCCAATGTCATCGTGCAGCTCAGCCTGCGCCCGGTCGGCCGCGGCGTGCTGGAGAGCACCGTCGACAGCGGCAAAGTGACGCTGCATCCGATCAAACGGCTGCGCACCACGCTGAGCTACATCGCGGTCGCCCTGCTCGGCACCGAGGACGAGCGGGTGGCCTACCGCGAGGCGGTCAACGTCTCGCACCGTCCGGTGCGCTCCGGGCCGGACAGCCCGGTCAAATACAACGCCTTCGATCCCACATTGCAGCTGTGGGTTGCCGCGTGCCTCTACTGGGGCATCGACGACCTGTACACCCGCATGCACGGGCCGATGGACGCCGACCTCGCCGACGACTATTACCGCTACTGCGCGCGACTCGGCACCACCCTGCAAATGCGTCCGGAGCTGTGGCCCGCCGATCGTGCGGCGTTCCAACAGTATTGGGACGAGAACCTCGCACTGCGGAGTATCGAACCGGCGCTGCGCGACTACTTCAACGACTTGATCGACCTGAAGATGATGCCCAAGCCGATCCAGTTCACCTTCGCCAGGCTGCAGCGCTTCACGGTCACCGGGCTGCTGCCGCAGCACCTGCGCGACGAGATGCAGCTGACCTGGACCGACAATGATCAGCGCCGCTTCGATCGGATGATGCGCGGCATCGCCGCCGTCACCAACCGAATGCCCAAGCAGGCGCGGATGTTTCCGCTCAACGCCTACCTGTTCGACCTGCGCAGGCGGATGCGGCTCGGCAAGCCGCTGGTCTAGTCAGGACTTGCTGACCAGCGCACGCAGGAAGAACGTGAGGTTGGCGGGTCGCTCCGCCAACCGCCTGGTCAGATAGCCGTACCACTGGCTGCCATAAGGCACGTACACCCGCACCGCTTTGCCCGCCGCAGCGAGCCGCACCTGCTCGCCGTCCCGAATGCCGTACAGCATTTGGTGCTCGAATCGACCTGGGCCACGGCCTGTTTCGGTGACCAGCTGCTCGGCGGCGGCGATCACGGCCGGATCGTGCGATGCCACCATCGGGTAGCCGTCGCCACGCATCAGGATCGCCAGGCAGCGCAGATAGGAGTCGGTGACCTCGGCCGACCGCTGGAACGCGACCTCGTGCGGCTCCCGATAGGCCCCCTTGCACAACCGGATTCGCGAGCCCGCGCCGGACAGATCCCGACAGTCCACCTCGGTGCGGTGCAGATACGCCTGCACAACCGCCCCCAGCCAAGGGAATTCGCCGCGCAGCTCGGTGACCGTCGCCAAAGTGGCCGCGGTGGTGGTGTGGTCCTCGGCGTCCACCGTCACCCACACGCCGGCCTGCGCCGCCTTGGTGCACAGGATGCGCAGGTTCTCGGTTGCGATCGTCGGTCCGTCTTCGGGCAGCGCCTGCCCCAGCGCGGAAAGCTTCACCGACACCTCCACCGGCGCGGCCTCGATGCCGGCCAGCGGCGGCCGCTCCAGCGCCGCTAAATCGTTGATCAACGACAGATATTCGGCCACTGTCGCATCGGCCTGCGCGCGGTCGGTGGTGTTCTCCCCGAGAAAGTCCACGCTCACCATCCGGCCGCTGTGCAACAGCTGCTGCGCGACGGTGATCAGGTCGTCCCTGGTCTCCCCTGCCACGAACCGGCGCACGATATCGGAGGTGACCGGAATGCCGGTGAGCGCCCGTTTCAGTCGCGGCGACCCCGCCGCCGCGAGAATCACCGGCCGCAACGGATTCACCAGCGCCCCCTGCTCATTCGTCACCCGCCATGTGCGGGTAGCGGTAGCCGGTGGGCGGCACGAAGGTTTCCTTGATGGTGCGCGGGGCGACCCAGCGCAGCAGGTTCAGCGGGGAGCCCGCCTTGTCGTCGGTGCCGGAGGCACGGGCGCCGCCGAACGGCTGCTGGCCGACCACCGCGCCGGTCGGCTTGTCGTTGATATAGAAGTTGCCCGCCGCGAATCGCAGTGCGGCGCCCGCCTGTTCGATCGCCGCGCGGTCTCGCGCGAACACCGCGCCGGTCAGTGCGTACGGTGTCGCCGACTCGGCCTCGGCCAGGATCGCGGCGTACGCACCGGGTTCGGCGTCGTCGTACACGTACACCGAAAGGACCGGCCCGAAATACTCGGTCGCGAACGACTCGTCGTGCGGATCGTCGGCCAACAGCACCGTCGGCTGGACGAACCAGCCCTCGCTGTCGTCGTAGGTGCCGCCGACCGGGATGGTGATCCCGGCGTCCCTGGCCCGCCGGATGGCGGCGGCGTTCTTGTCGAACGCGCGCCGATCGATCACCGCCCCACCGAAATTCGACAGATCGGCCACGTCGCCATAGCTCAGCTCGCCGGTCAGCTGCAGGAAGTCGTCACCCATCGTGCGCCACACCGACCGCGCGATATAGGCGCGGGAGGCGGCCGAGCACTTCTGTCCTTGATATTCGAAGGCACCACGAATCAGCGCTGCCCGCAAGGCATCCGGATCGGCGGACGGATGCGCGACGATGAAATCCTTGCCGCCGGTCTCCCCGACCAGTCGCGGATAACCATGGTACCGGCCGATATTCGCGCCGACCTGCTGCCACAGGTACTGAAAGGTCTTGGTGGAGCCGGTGAAATGGATGCCTGCGAGCCGGGGATCGGCCAGCGCCACCTTCGACAGGTCGATGCCGTCGCCGGTCACCATGTTGATCACACCGGGCGGCAGGCCCGCCGCCTCAAGCAGCCGCATCGTGTAGAACGCGGACAGCGTCTGCGTCGGCGACGGCTTCCACACCACGGTGTTGCCCATCAACGCGGGCGCGGTCGGCAGGTTCCCGGCGATCGCGGTGAAGTTGAACGGCGTGATCGCGTAGACAAAGCCTTCCAACGGCCGATAGTCGAGCCGGTTCCACACCCCGGCGCTCGATTCCGGTTGTTGCGCCATGATCTGGCGTGCGAAGGCGACGTTGAACCGCCAGAAGTCGATCAGCTCGCACGGCGCGTCGATCTCGGCCTGCTGCGCCGATTTCGACTGACCGAGCATGGTCGCGGCGGCGATCGTCTCGCGCCACGGACCCGCCAGCAGGTCGGCGGCACGCAGCAGGATCGCCGCGCGTTCGTCGAACGGCAGCGCCCGCCAGCCGGGTGCGGCCGCGGTCGCGGCGTCGATCGCGCCTTGTGCCTCCGACGGTGTGGTGTCGGTGTAGGTGCCGAGCACGTGACGGTGCCGGTGCGGTGCGACGACGGTGTGCCGCTCGCCGCTGCCGGGCCGGTGTTTACCGCCGATCACCAGCGGAATCTCGACCGAGTCCGCGGCGATCTCGGCAAGCTTGGCGACAAGCCGTTCCCGCTCGGGACTGCCCGGTGCGTAGGAATGCACGGGCTCGTTGACTGGAACAGGAACAACCGTGACAGCGTCCATACTTCAGGCTAGCGCTCCCCCGCTGCCGGGAGAGCGCTGCCGATCGTCAGCGGCGGGTGGCGTGTCGTCGCGGGTCTGCGGTGGCGCGCAGCTCAGCCCGCGGTCAATCGCTGCGCCGCGGTGGCGATGCGCTCGTCGGTCGCGGTAAGGGCGATGCGGACGTGTTCGGCGCCGGTGGGGCCGTAGAAGTCGCCGGGGGCGGCGAGGATGCCGCGGTCGGCGAGCCAGTCGAGAGTGGTTCGGCACGGTTCACCGCGGGTGGACCACAGGTAGAGGCCGGCCTCCGAGTCGTCGATTCGGAAACCTGCCGCCGCCAAGGCCTTTCGCAGCACATCCCGGCGGGCGCGGTACCGCTCCCGCTGCTGCGCCTCGTGCGTGTCGTCGCCGAGCGCAGCGGTCATCGCGGCTTGGATGGGGAACGGCATCATCATGCCCGCGTGTT
Source organism: Nocardia altamirensis NBRC 108246 (assembly GCF_001612685.1). Taxonomy (GTDB): domain Bacteria; phylum Actinomycetota; class Actinomycetes; order Mycobacteriales; family Mycobacteriaceae; genus Nocardia; species Nocardia altamirensis. The sequence continues at coordinate 31,710 of NZ_BDAY01000047.1, read as the reverse complement.
TGCGCACCTCGAGCAGCTCGGCGACCAGCGCAGGGTCGCCTGCGACGAAGCCTGCGCGATAGCCGGCCAGGTTGGAGGTCTTCGAAAGCGAGTGCACGGCAAGCAGGTTCGTGTGGTCGCCGCCCGAGACCTCGGGATCGAGGATGGACACCGCCCGTCCGTCCCACGTCAGGCCGAGGTAGCACTCGTCGGAGGCGACGACAACATCGCGCGCCCTGGCGAATTCGACGACCTTGCGCAGATGGTCGACGCCGAGCACCCGTCCCGTCGGGTTCGACGGCGAGTTCACGAAGATCAACGCGGGCGTCCGAGGGCCGAGCTGGGTCAGTCCGTCGGCGCGGGCGACCTGCGCACCGGCCAGCAGCGCGCCGACCTCGTACGTCGGATAAGCGACCTCGGGGATCACGACCAGATCGTCGGCACCGAGGCCGAGCAGCCGAGGCAGTCCGGCGATCAGCTCCTTGGTGCCGATCACCGGCAACACCGCCGCCGGGTCGAGTCCGGTGATCCCGTAGCGCCGTGTGAGCGAGTCGACCGCGGCCGCGCGGAGCTCGGGCGTGCCGTGCGTGGCCGGATAACCGGGCACGGCGGACGCCGAACTCAGCGCCTCCCGAATCAGCGGGTCGACCCGATCCACCGGCGTGCCAACGGACAAATCAACGATGCCACCCGGATACGCCGCCGCCTTGGCCTTCACCGAAGCGATGGTGTCCCAGGGAAAATCAGGGAGCAGACTGCTGACCCGACGACGTGCGGGCACGGAGCTACTCACTCGCCATGGGCGGTAGTTCCTTGATGAACGGCGGGTCGTAGTCGACCTTGCCGACCTTGGTCGCGCCACCGGGCGAACCGAGCTCGTCGAAGAAGTCGACGTTGGCGTTCACGTATCCGCTCCACTGGTCCGGGGTGTCGTCTTCGTAGAAGATCGCCTCCACCGGGCACACCGGCTCACATGCACCACAGTCCACGCATTCGTCGGGATGGATGTACAGCATGCGACCACCCTCGTAGATACAGTCCACGGGGCATTCTTCGATGCATGCCTTGTCCTTCACGTCAACGCACGGTTCAGCGATGATGTACGGCACTGCCGTTCTCCTAGTCTGTCCTCACCTTGCGGGGATAGTCCGCCCAGCGAAACCCTATCCGGACACCCCACGCTACTCCGGGTCAGCCTTGCCTAACTTCCGATGTTCCGCACGACACTGAGGTTGTCCGAAAGCACCGCCCGGAGCTGGGCATTCCGCGCCCGGCCTCGTCACTATCGGTCCACCGAGTCCGTGGCCGGCCCGCCGACGCTCGAATTCGATCGCAACGGCAGGCCCCGACTATCGTCGGCGACGGCTCGCGGCCGTTACCCGGCCAGCCTACGCCGTCAGCCGACCGAAAGTGGCAACGCCGAAACCTTGTGTTGCGGAACGCCGTACGTCGTGGTCCGTTCTCGAGCCGGGCGACCGATGCCAGCGGCGATATCGACGAGCTCGGCGACCGTCTTGGCCGACCCGTGCTGGGAGCCCGCCATCCGGGAGATGGTTTCCTCCATCAGCGTGCCGCCGAGATCGTTGGCGCCGCTGTTGAGCATCACTCTGGTTCCGGTGGTGCCGAGCTTCACCCAGCTGGTCTGGATGTTGTCGATCCGCCCGTGCAGCATGATTCGTGCCAGCGCGTGCGCGGCCCGGTTGTCCCGGATGGTCGGGCCGGGCCGCGCCGCGCCCGCCAGGTACAGCGGGGCGCTCTGGTGCACGAACGGCAGCAGCACGAATTCGGTGAAACCGCCTGTCTCGTCCTGGATTCCACGCAGCACGCGCAGGTGGCCGACCCAGTGCTTCGGGTTGTCCACGTGGCCGTACATCATCGTCGAGCTGGACCGAAGGCCGACCTGATGCGCGGTGGTGATCACCTCGATCCAGGCCGAGGTCGGCAGCTTGCCCTTGGTGAGCACCCAGCGCACCTCGTCGTCGAGGATCTCCGCCGCGGTGCCGGGGATGGTGTCGAGCCCGGCCTCCTTCAGTGCCACCAGCCAATCGCGGATGCTCTGCCCGCCGCGCGAGGCGCCGTTCACGATCTCCATCGGGCTGAAGGCGTGCACGTGCATCGACGGCACCCGCTGCTTCACCGCGCGCACGATGTCGGCGTAGCCGGTGACCGGCAGATCGGGATCGATGCCGCCCTGCATGCAGACCTCGGTGGCACCGTCGACGTGCGCCTCCCATGCCCGGTCGGCGACCTCGTCCGTGCTCAGCGTGAACGCGTCGGCATCGCCCTTGCGCTGGGCGAACGCGCAGAACCGGCAGCCGGTGTAGCAGATGTTGGTGAAGTTGATGTTCCGGTTCACCACGTAGGTGACGTCGTCGCCGACGGTGTCGCGGCGCAGCTGGTCGGCCAGCGCGGCGACCGCCTCCAGATTCGCGCCGTCGGCCGTGGCCAGCGCCAAATACTCGGCGTCGGTGAGCCCGGCCGGATCCTGCTCGGCCGCACGCAGCGCGGCGAGCACATCCGAATCGAGCCGCTCCGGCGTCGCGACGGCGAGATCGCGGGCCTGCTCCCTGATGGTGTCCCAATCGCCGAACGCGCCGACCACGTCCTGGCCGAGCGCGGAATCGCTGCGGCTCTCGGTGTTGCGGCCCTCGGTATCGATCGAGGTGTTCAGGTCGACGCGCCCTGCGGATTCCCAGGACTGGTCCGGTTCCTGCCACGGCAGGCCGACCGGCATCGCGTCCGAATTGGCCAGGCCGGTGGCCGGATCGGTCAGCGCGGCGACGTGCACGCCGATCCGCGGATCGATCCACGGGCTCCCCGCGCGCACATATTTCGGATGCGCGGAGGTGCGTTCCACCAGTTGATATCCGGCCGCCTCGGTGATCTCGCGCAGCGTGTCCAGATTCGGCCACGGCCGCTCCGGGTTCACGTGGTCCACCGTCACCGGTGACACGCCGCCCCAGTCATCGATGCCCGCGTCGATCAATGCCTGGCAGTCCTCGTGCGACACCAGGTTCGGCGGCGCCTGCACCGGCACGTCCGGCCCGAGCAGCAGCCTGGTCACCGCGATGGTGGCCAGGAATTCCTCGATGCCCGCGTCGGGGACGTCGCGCATCGCGGTGTCGTCCTTGGCGCGGAAGTTCTGGATGATGACTTCCTGGATATGCCCGAAAGCCTTGTGCTGCTTGCGAATCGCCATGATCGACTCGGCACGTTCGGTCAGTGTCTCGCCGATGCCGACCAGGACGCCGGTGGTGTACGGGACCGAAAGGCGGCCCGCGTCGGTGATGGCGCGCAGCCGGACCGCTGGGTCCTTGTCCGGGCTGCCGTAGTGGCAGTTGCCCTTCTCGGTGAACAGCCTGGTCGCGGTCGTCTCCAGCATCATGCCCATCGACTGGGCGACCGGCTTGAGCCTGGAGATCTCCTCCCACGACATCACACCGGGATTCAAGTGCGGCAGCAGGCCCGTCTCCTCCAGCACCATGATCGAGACGGCGCGCAGGTAGTCGAGGGTGGAGTCGTAGCCGCGCTCGTCGAGCCACTGCGCGGCCTCCGGCCAGCGGTCCTCGGGGCGGTCGCCCAGCGTGAACAGGGCCTCCTTGCATCCGAGCGCCGCACCGCGCCGCGCGATGTCGAGCACCTCGTCCGGCTCGAGGAACATGCCCTTGCCCTCGGCGCGCAGCTTGCCCGGCACGGTCACGAACGTGCAGTAGTGGCACTTGTCCCGGCACAGCTTGGTGAGTGGGATGAAGACATTGCGCGAGTAGCTGATCGTTTTCGGGCGCCCCGCCGATTCGAGCCCAGCATCACGCACCCTGGCGGCACTGTGGCTCAGGTCGATCAGGTCGTCGCCGGTCGCGTGCAACAGCACCGCCGCCTCGTCCACGTTCAACGTGACACCGTCACGGGCCCGTCGCAACGCCCGGCGCATGGCCGATGGAGAAGGCGGTGCGGATGGGACGCTCGGGTTAGCTAGATCAGTCACGGTCTCGATCATGCGCTACACATCCGGAACTGTCTCCCTCCAGTGCTGACGACTGAGCGTAACGACCGCAACGCTGCGGACCGATCAGCCCACGCTCATCACGGCGCCCTGGACAGCGAGGCACCATGTGAGCGTTGACAACTGCTTGCGGCTCGGCACTATTCCTGCGGGCCCTTGGATATTCCCGGCGGCGGACGCGTATTCGACGCCGGGTGCGCGCCGCGCCGCACTCGTTCGGCGTCCCCACCAGCGCGACTTCATGGAAGCATGGGCAGCATGTCGCAGCCGCGCACGATTCTGGCCGATCCGGCCTGGCGTCCCAGTCCGAAGGCCAAACTCCTGTGGTCCGTGCAGGCCGCACTCTTCTGGATGTTTCCGTTCGCGGGCCTGATCGTCTGGGCGGTGCTCGACGCAGGCAATCGCGGTTGGCAGCTCACGGTCCTGCTGGTGGTGCTCGCGCTCGCGGCACTGAATATCGGGGCGGTGCCGTGGTGGCGATACGCGGTCCATCGCTGGGAGGTCACCGAGGAGGCCGTGTACACCAGGGTCGGCTGGATCACCCAGGAGAGCAGGGTGGCGCCGATTTCCCGAGTGCAGACCGTCGACACCGAACGTGGACCGCTGGAGCGGCTGTTCGGGCTGGCCACCGTGACGGTGACCACGGCGTCGTCCGCGGGCGCGGTGCGCATCGAAGGCCTCGACTTTCCGGTGGCCGAGGAGACGGTGACGCGGCTGACCAGGATCGCCGCCCAGCATCGAGGCGATGCGACATGAGTGAGCACAGCGAGCGAACCGAGAACACCGCCGAGCCCCTGTCTTCCGTTGCACCGCAGACGGATCAGCCATGGGCGCGGCTGGACAAGCGAATGTTGCTGGTACATCCGGTCACCGAGGTGGTCAAGTTCATCCCGGTGCTGATCGGTTCGGTGATCCTCGGCACCAGCAGCGGCAACCACGGGTGGAGCATCATCCCGCTGGTGCTGATCGTCGGGTTCGCCCTCACCCGCTGGTTCACCACCACCTATCGGGTCGGGCCGACCCATGTCGAGTTGCGCACCGGACTGATTCAGCGCAAGAAGCTGTCGGTGCCGCGCTCCCGAATCCGTTCGGTGGATATCGAAGCCGACCTGCTGCATCGGCTGCTCGGGCTGGCGGTGCTGGCCATCGGCACCGGACAGCAGGCGGATTCGGGTGAGAAGTTCAAGCTGGACGCGCTCGACGCACGGTTGGTTCCCGAGCTGCGGGCCGCGCTGCTCGCGCACACGGCCGCACCGAACAGCGTTGCCGGACAACCGGTTACCGACGCGGACCCGAATGATGCCGCGGCACAAGAAGATCAGGCGAGCCCACCGGCCCGTGAGATCGGGCACTGGCAGCCGCGCTGGGTGCGGTACGCGCCTCTGTCCTTGACCGGTTTCGCGATCATCGCACCGATCGTCGGCCTCGCCTTCCAGTACGGCGTCGGGCAGGTGTTGTTCCGCTCGGACGCGGTGCGCCGGGTGGAGAACGGTGGCGCGATGATCGTCGCGATCAGCGCGGTCGCCCTGGTCGTCGTGATCGTGCTCGTGGTCAGCGCCGCCGCCTGCGCCCGGTATCTGGCAACGTATTTCGGCCTGACCGTCCTCGATGACAGCCGGACCCTGCAGCTGCGGCACGGCCTGTTCACCACCCGCCAGATCACCTTGGATCTGGCGCGCTTCCGCGGCGCGACGGTGAACGAACCACTGCTGCTGCGGCTGGCCGGCGCCGCCGAACTCGAGGCCATCATGGTCGGCGAGAACCCGAGGCAGAAGATCCTCCCGCAGGCCCCACGCCCGGCGATCGAGCACACGCTCGGCCACCTGCTCGCGCCGAATGACCTCCAGGACAAGGTCATTGCCCCGCAGCCGATCGCACATCCCGGCAGCGCCCCGCTGCTCGCGCACGGTGCGGTCGCGCGCCGCAGGCGGTACAACCGCACGCTCGCGCCGATCGCCGTCGCCGCGGCCGTCATGCTGATCGTTTCGCTTGCGGGCGTTGCGTTTTCGCCATGGTGGTGGTGCGTGCCGATCCTGCTCGTCCCGTTGGCGATCGCGCTGGCCGAGGATCGCTACCGCGGCCTCGGTCACACCGTCCTGCCCGAAACCGCCACCGGCCCAGCCTGGTTGATCACCCGCTCCGGCTCATTGGACCGGGACCGGGATTGTCTGGAGGCTCCCGGCGTGATCGGCTGGACCGTCCGGCAAAGCTTCTTCCAACGTCGCGCGGGCGTCGCCACCGTCGTCGCGGCCACCGCGGCGGGCAAGAAGCGTTATCACGTGCTCGACATCGAACTCGACCAGGCGTGGGCGCTCATCGATTCGGTCACGCCCGGCCAACTCGGCGACCGGACAAGCCGACTCGACAAACGCTAGTGCCTCGCCACGGACGGGCGGTGCGGCCGAGGTACTAGGTCCGGCTCAACACCGCGGTGTTGAGCCGGAGGTAGAGGTACACCAGCGGTGGCACCAGTCCGCAGAAGAGCAGCAGCAAGGTGCGCCAATCGCTGGCGAGCATGATGTCGCCGCCCGGCCCGGTGGTCGCGCAGACCAGGAAGCCGAAAGTCCATGCGGCCAGCGGCAAGAACATCGCCGCGACGCGCTGCGAGACGCTGCGCACGCCCATCACGAGGAGCACGTTCACCACACCGGCCAGCACGCCGGCGAGCGGAACCGAGATGCTGCCGACGTAGGTGGGCAGGTACATGACCTCCAGCGCGAGCGTGATGAACGCGTCGAGCACCAGCACCACGAGGATGACCGTGCCGAGCGGGCCCGGCGACGTCTGCGCCTTGGCGATCACCGTGGCTTGATCGTCGATGGTCGCCCTCACGGCACCGGAGGGAAGCCGAGAAGGGTCAGGAGGTGACTCTGCATCTCGACGAATCCGTGCAATGCCGACAGGTACAGCTCGTGCTGCGCGGGCCAGTTCGGCTTCATGCTCTCGACGAACGCCACGATCGCGTCCTGGACCGACCAGTTGTACTGCATGGGAGCGAGTCTATTCCGGCACTGTCGCGGCCGGGACCCGCATGATCACTTCTCGCCGTCCATCGGGATGTTCGCGACCACCGGGAACTCACCGGTGTAGCCCATCCGCTCCTCGGCGATGGACAGCACCCGCTTGCGCGCCACCAGCCAGCCGACGATCAGCATCGGGATGATCAGCGCCAGCGACGCGACGGTCCAGGTGCCCACCGGATAGTCGAAGCCGGTCAGCACCACCACGAAGAACAGGAACACCAGCGTGAGCAGGCCGGTGTAGGGCGCACCGAACATGCGGAACGCCGGGCGCGTCACCTTGCCCTCTTTGGCCCACCGCCACAGCTGCAGCTGGCACAGCACAATGGTGGCCCAGGAGGCGACGATGCCGAGCGAGGCCATGTTCAGCACGATCTCGAAGGCCTGGTCCGGCACCACACCGTTCAGCGCGATGCCGATGAGTGCGATCCCGCTGGTCAGCAGGATGCCGCCGTAGGGAACGCCGTTGCGGCCCATCACACCGGTGAACTTCGGCGCGCTGCCGTTCATCGACATCGAGCGCAGGATGCGTCCGGTCGAATACAGCCCGGCATTGAGGCTGGAGAACGCGGCGGTGAGCACGACGAGGTTCATCACGCTGCCGATGCCAGGCACGCCGAGCATGGTGAAGAAGGTGACGAACGGGCTTTCCTTGGCGGTGTAGGCCGTGTACGGCAGCAGCAGGGCGAGCAGCACCAGCGAGCCGACGTAGAAGATCGCGATGCGGGCGATCACCGAGTTGATGGCGCGCGGCATGATCTTGGCCGGGTTCTCGGTCTCGCCTGCCGCGGTGCCGACCAATTCGACGGCGGCGTAGGCGAACACCACGCCGGAGACCACGACGACCAGCGGCAGCACCCCGGTCGGGAACAACCCGCCGCTGTCGCTGATCACGCTCGGCCCGGTCGGGTGCCCCTGCACGGTGAACCGGCCGATGAGGAAGATCGTGCCGATGATCAGGAACGCGCTCAGCGCGAACACCTTCACCAGCGCGGCCCAGAACTCCATCTCGCCGAACCACTTCACCGAGATCAGGTTGATGCTGAGCACCAGGACCAGCGCGATGAGCGCGAGCACCCACTGCGGGACACTGCTGAACCCGGACCAGTAGTGGAAGTACTGGGCGATCGCGGTGGTGTCGGCGATGCCGGTCATCGACCAGTTGAGGAAGTACATCCAGCCGGCCACGAACGCGGCCTTCTCGCCGAAGAACTCGCGCGCATAGGAGACGAACGAGCCGGACGAGGGCCGGTGCAGCACCAGTTCGCCGAGGGCACGCAGGATCAGGAAGGCGAAGAAGCCGCAGACGCCGTAGACGAGGAACAGGCCGGGTCCGGCGTTGGCGAGCCTGCCGCCTGCCCCGAGGAACAGGCCGGTGCCGATGGCGCCGCCGATGGCGATCATCTGCAGCTGTCGAGGCTTGAGACTCTTGTGGTATCCCGCGTCCTCATCACTCAGATGAGACCTGTCGCCGACCGCCGTCATGAACCGCTTCGCCCTCCACATCGAGAATTCGAGATCACGGGAACGGTACCCGGCGTACCGGATAGGTCAAACAGCAACCCTCAGGCTACAGATATCCGCAGCTCAGCGGGCGTTCAGGAAGTCATTCGGTAATTTCGCCTAAACATGGCAGGAACTACGGCGAGAGTCTGCGGCCATTGATGGAAGTTCGTTAATCGAGTCCGGCGAAGAGATCATGTTCGCGGCCGTCCGACCCGACCTGGCCCCGCCGACCACGCACGAGCACGTAGTGCTCCTCCGGCAGTACCGGTTGAGCAACATTGTTGGTGAGCGCGAATTCCCGGCCCGACGGCGCCACCGTGAGTTGCGTGGCGTGGGCGCGCAAGGCGGCCCGCTTGGCGGCCAGCACGTCGGACACGTCGATGGTGGTCGTCACCGTGTGGCTGGGGACGCACGCGAGCTCGCCGTCCGCGGGCAGTCGCCAGCCCGCGGGCAGTCGGCCGGGCAGCCCGTCGACCGTGCGCTTGGCCAGCGCGGCCGTGTGCTGACGCAGCATGTCCGCGTCGGTGACGGTCCAATAGAACTTCGGGATGTCCCAGCCGCGGTCGGCGGCGACATGCACGGCGGCCGTGGCGATCTGGTGCGCCCGAATGTGGTCGGGATGCCCGTAGCCGCCGTTCGGGTCGTAGCCGATCACCACCTCGGGCCGCAGCTCCAGCAGCACCTCGGTCAGCGCGTCCACCGCTTCGGCGCCGGATTGCACGAACACCCTCGGCTTTTCGGCCGCGGGCGTGCCCGCCATGCCGGAATCGCGCCAGTGGCCTGCACCGCCGAGGAACCGCGGCGGCCCGGCATCGAGCGCCGCCAGCGCGCGCGTCAATTCGAGAATGCGGTAACCGCCGAGTTGATCGGCGCGGTCGGCGGTCAGCTGCGCCCACTCGTCGCCGACGACCTCGCCCTCCTCGCCGAGGGTGCAGGTCACCACGGTCACCGGCACGCCACGACGGCGGTAGTGCGCGATAGTGCCGCCCGTGGTGATGGATTCGTCGTCCGGGTGCGCGTGCACCAGCAGCAGGCCGCCGGTCACGGGATCTTTCGCCACTGTCCGGCATCGCCGAAGATGCCGACCTGGATGCTGCCGCTCAGCGACGCGCCGTCGACCCGAGGTCCGGCCGCGGCGACCAGGTTGTCCTGCACGATCGGCAGCACGGTGGCCAACGCCCACAGCCTCGGCTCGGCGTCGGCGAGCACCCGGCCCGGATCGATGCCGCGCAGTCCCTCGTCGATCGCAGGCTGCAGACCGGGGTCGCAGACCCCGGACAGGTTGGCGGGTGCGCGCCGCACCAGGTCCGAGTTCGGTTGCGCGGTACCGGTTCCCGTGCCGAGCTCGGGCGGCGGGCAGCCGTAGCGAGAGGCGAGCACCGTAGCCGGGTCGGAGCCTGCCCGTTCCCAGCCGACGATCGCGTCGGTGCTGCCCTCGACCAGCTCACGCCCGTACAGCTCGTCGGCCGCGATGCTGCGCACCGTGGCATCGATTCCCGCACTGCGCAATTGGTCGGCCGCGGTGTTCGCGACCGCGATGGCGGTGGTGTCGCCGTCCACCGCGCCGATCCGAATCGACAGGGATTTACCGTTTTTCGCGATCGGCCGCGGCGTCGGCGCGGGCGAGGTCGGCGAGTTGACCGGCGGCGGCTCCGGCGCGCGGCCATACCCTGCCTCCGCGAGCAACGCGAACGCTTCCTCGGGAGGCAAGCGCGGCGGCGCGGTCGGCTGATAGCCCGGATCGGACGGCGAAAGGATCTGCGCGCGAACCGGATCCACCCAGCCGCCGGTCTGCGCGCCGACCGTCGCGAGCAGCGCGGGATCGAGCAGGGCGAGCACCGCGCGCCGGACCCGGATATCGCTGACCGGCCCGGTGCGGCCGTTGAGTGCGAGCTGCAACGTCCGCGACTGCGGCATGATCGCGGTGCGGATCGACGGGATCGCCGCGAGCTGCGCCTGCGTGGCGACGCCGCCGTGCACCAGCGTCATCTGAGCGTCGTTGGTACGCAACGACTCCGCCAGCTGCGCAGGCGTGCCGCCACGACGCAGCAGGATCTCGTCCGGCGCCGCGGGCGTGCCCCAGTAGCGCGCGTTGCGCTCCAGCAGGATTTCCTCACGCCGCGGATCGATGTTCTTGATCGAGAACTGCCCGCCGGACACCCGGATCCGCTTCACCCAGCCGTCCTGGAACCCGCCGGGCCCGTCCTTGGCCAGATGCGAGGGCAGCAGGTTGGCGAACAGCTGCTGCCACGCCGGATAGGGCTCGCGCATGGTCACTTTCACCAGCTTGCCGCCCTCGGCGGAGTCGATGTCGGTGATCAATCGATAGCCTGCGGAGTCGACAACCCCCGGCTGCGCGATCATCTGCTGCCACAGGAACTCGAAGTCCTCCGCCGCGATCGGTGCGCCGTCGGACCAGTTCGCTTCGTCACGGAGCTTGTAGGTGATCGTGAACGGCTCCTGCGCGGTCACCTCGGCCGATGCGATCAGCGAGGTGTCGGGCACCCAGTCGGTCGCGCCCGGCGCGGCCGGACTCGGCACCGGCCGGAACGGGCTCGGCAGCACCATCGAACCGAGCGCAGCGGTGACCGGCGACTGGTCCGACCGCAGGTGCGGATTGAACCCGATGCCGATGGTGTCGACCGCGACGACCACCGTGCTCTTGCCCGGTTTGGCCGGTGTGGTTTTCGGGCTGTCGGTACTTTCGATGGGCGGTGGCGGGTTCGCCGTGCAACCGGCGAACACCGTCAACGACGCCGTCACGATGATCAGTACTGCGCGCCAGGTCGCGCGTCGAGATCCCTCCGAGCTCACGATGCGCACTCTACTGAGGGCTGAGCGTCAGCGCCGGAGGAGGCAGCGCAGCGTTACCACGCAGGCGCAGCGAAGCCCTCGAATCAGACACTGCGGCGACTACAGCGCAGCCCGGTCCCGAGCCTTCCGTCGCGACAGTTCGCGGCCGCGCTCGGTCGCGCCGAGAATCACCTTGCGCACCCGGACCACCTCCGGCGTGACCTCGACGCACTCGTCGTCGGCACAGAACTCCATCGCGGCTTCCAGATCCAGCTGCAGCGGCTTGGCCAGCGTCTCGAACACGTCCGCGGTCGAGCTGCGCATGTTGGTCAGCTTCTTCTCGCGCGTCACGTTGATGTCGAGATCCTCGGCACGCGGGTTGATGCCGACGACCATGCCCTCGTAGGTGTCCGCGCCCGGCTCGACGAAGAACTGGCCGCGGTCGGCGAGCTGGATCATCGCGAACGGGGTCACCGAACCGGCCCGGTCCGACACCAGCGCGCCGGTGTGCCTGGCCCGGATCTCGCCAGCCCACGGCGCGTAGCCGTGCGAAACGGCATTGGCGATGCCGGTGCCTCGGGTCTCGGTGAGGAAGTCGGTACGGAAGCCGATCAGGCCGCGCGACGGGACGATGAACTCCATCCGCACCCAGCCCGCGCTGTGGTTGGCCATCTGGACCATCTTGCCCTTGCGGGCGGCCAGCAGCTGGGTGACGGCGCCGAGGTACTCGTCGGGACAGTCGACGGTGAGCTCTTCGTACGGCTCGTGCACCTTGCCGTCGACCTGCTTGGTGACCACCTGCGGCTTGCCGACGGTCAGCTCGAAGCCCTCGCGACGCATCTGCTCGACCAGGATGGCCAGCGCGAGTTCGCCGCGGCCCTGGACCTCCCAGGCGTCCGGGCGGCCGATGTCGAGCACGCGCAGCGACACGTTGCCGACCAGTTCCTGATCGAGGCGCGACTTCACCATGCGGGCGGTGAGCTTGTGGCCCTGCACCCGGCCGACCAGCGGCGAGGTGTTGGTGCCGATGGTCACCGAGATGGCAGGCTCGTCGACCGTGATGCGCGGCAGCGCAACGGGATTCTCGAGATCGGCGAGCGTATCGCCGATCATGATCTCCGGGATGCCTGCGATGGCGACGATGTCACCGGCCACCGCGACCTCGCCCGGCTGGCGCTCGACGCCGATGGTCTGCAGCAGCTCGGTGATCTTCACCTGCTTGGTGCCGTCGCCGTGCATCCAGGAGACGTTCTGGCCCTTGCGCAGCTCGCCCTGGTAGATGCGGACCAGTGCGAGGCGACCGAGGAACGCCGAGGCATCGAGGTTGGTCACGTGCGCCTGCAGCGGCGCGGCCGGGTCGCCCTTGGGCGCCGGGATGTTGTTGAGCAGCACCTCGAACAGCGCGTCGAGGTTTTCCGCGTCCGGCGCGTGCCCGTTCTCGGGACGCTCCTTGGACGCCTTGCCTTCGCGGCCGGAGGCGTAGAGCACGGGCAGGTCGAGCGCGAGCTCGGCGGCCTCGGCGGCGGAATCGTCCAGATCGGAGGCCAGGTCGAGCAGCAGGTCGTGGCTCTCCTCGACGACCTCCTCGATCCTGGCGTCGGGACGGTCGGTCTTGTTGACGACCAGGATCACGGGCAACGACGCGGCGAGCGCCTTGCGCAGCACGAAGCGGGTCTGCGGCAGCGGGCCCTCGGAGGCGTCGACCAGCAGCACGACACCGTCGACCATGGAGAGGCCGCGTTCGACCTCACCACCGAAGTCGGCGTGGCCCGGCGTGTCGATCACGTTGATGACGGTCACGGAGCCGTCGGGGTGATGCCGATGCACCGCGGTGTTCTTGGCGAGAATGGTGATGCCCTTCTCGCGCTCCAGATCACCGGAGTCCATGACCCGGTCGACGAGCTCGGCACGCTCGGCGAAGGCGCCGGATTGGCGGAGCATGGCGTCGACCAGCGTCGTCTTACCGTGGTCGACGTGGGCCACGATGGCGACGTTGCGAAAATCGCGCGCAGACGACACGCTGAATCCTCCTGCTGTTAGGTGTAGGTACCGGCCGACCCCTGCAAACAGGTGGAGAATGGAAACTCACCGGGCATTGCGGCCATATACACCCTACCCGCGATCGGGTCACCCCAAAGTTTCAGGCGTTCGACTTAGGGTATGCTAACCGACGTGGGCAAGGTCAAAGCATCCAAGGTTTCCAGCTTGAAACCCAAGAAGAAGTGCTGTCGTAAGAAGACGCGCTGCGTGAAATGCCCTGTCGTCATTATGCGGATGAAGAAGTGCGAAGCCGCAGGCATCTGCGGTAAAGACCTCAAAAAAGCACTCAAGCAGGCGCGCGCCGCCTGACGTTTTCCTACGCTACCGGCTCGCCCGACTGGGAGCCCGCACCGACCGGTGGCGCAATGACGGATATCACTCTCGGGGTAGGTGTAGAACCGGAGCTATGAGCGCTCCCCTGCTGACCGAGTCCGAACTCGCCGAGGCGTTGACCGGACTTCCCGAGTGGACCAGAGACGGCGACGTCCTGACCCGCACCATCCAAGCAACCAGCTTCCTGACCGGCATCGAGCTCGTCAGGGAGGTCGCCGCGGCCGCGGAGGCCGCGAACCATCATCCGGACATCGACATCCGGTGGCGCAAGGTCACCTTCGCGCTGTCCACCCATGACTCGGGCGGGCTCACCGCACTCGACGTCGACCTGGCGCGCCAGATCGACGGATTCGCGGCCGAGCTGAGCTGAGCGGTCGCTACGCGGCGCGCGCGGTGTCGGCACCGGCAACGCGCGCGGCCGTCTCGTCCCGGCCGGCTCGCGTGCGGCCCGACCAGATCACCCAGCCGAAGAACACCAGCGCGCCGAACACGTCGACGGTGCCGAGCCAGGCGAGCACGGCAGGCCGGGGAATCGTCCAGATCGAATCCTGAGCGAACGACAGCACCCACGGCACGCCGATGAGCGTGTTCACCAACCAGTAGCCCGCGATGATCTTGGCACCGCGCACCGCACGCAGCGGCCCGTACAGCAGCCACAGCACGGTCGGCAACAGCCAAACCCAGTGGTGCGACCAGGAAATCGGCGAGACGAGCAGGCCGAAGAACTGCACGATGATCAGCGTGCCCATCCGGTCGTCCGGTTCGAGCGCGCGCCAGGCGAGGAAGGCGAGCACCGTGACCACGAGCACGCCCGCGATCCACCACGGTCCGGATTGCACGTCGTACCCGAGGACTCGGCTCATCGCACCACGCAGCGACTGGTTCCACACCGAGCCCACCGGCCCGATCCGGTCCGCGTCGCCGAGCAACTTGTCGAAGTAACGCCACGCCTCGTGCGGCGCTACCAGGAAACTGATCCCGACGGTCGCGCCGAACACCGCCGCCGAGCACACCACCGCCACCCAGCGCCGCCGGGCAACGAAATACAGCCCGCTGATCGCGGGCGTCAGCTTGATCCCCGCGACGATGCCGACCAGCCCGCCGGACACCCACCAGCGCGAGCTGCGCACCGCGAGCATCGCGCCGAGCACCAGGAAGACGTTCACCTGGCCGTAGTCCATCGTGGTGCGCACCGGCTCCATCCAGAGACCAAGCGCCGTCCAGCCGACGATCGCGGCTCTGCGGCCAGGGTCGCGCGCCGCTTCTTCACCGAGGATCAGCTCGAAAGCTATTCGCACCACGACATATAACGCGGCGATGGTGGCGAGCAGCCAGCCCACCGCGACGACGTTGAACGGCAGATAGTGCAGCGGGAAGAACAGCAGTGCGGCGAACGGCGGATAGGTGAAAGGCAGTGGGAAGTCCGGAGTCTTCTCCGCATAGGTGAAGTCGTAGAGCCGGTCGGTGAGCAGTGACGCCGAGCCGTCGACGTAGACGTGCAGGTCGACCACGTTGATCCCGTTCGGCGAGAACAGCATCCAGGCCAACCTGGCCAGCACGGATAGCCCGAGTGCCAGCACAGCCCATCGGAGGTGACGGTTCAAATCGCAGGCTTTCGACTCGGATGCGGTGCGTCGGCCAGGCACCCGGCAATGCGGGTTTTCGGCGACAAGAACGGACAGCTCCGATTAGATTAACCGCAGCGCGAATCCGCGCGGCTCCGCCCTCGAATGACTGATAACATTTGCATCACCTTTCACACCAGTAACACCTGACGCGCGCTACCGTCTGATAACACTGATCGTCCGCACGACCTGCGGGACGCTGCAGCTGTACACATAGCCGCGATGTCCCTAGAGTGACCCCCGAAACGATGGCTTTTCAGCATCGGCCCAGATGTACCCGAGGTAAGGACGGCTAGACCAGTGCTTCGCACCCGAGGATCGCGGATCGCATTGTCCGCGCTCGCCATCGCGGCGAGCGCCACGCTTGCCGCGCCGACGACAGCAGTCGCCGCGCCCGCGCCCGCGCCTGCGGCGACCCCGATTTCCGTGCCCATGGTGCCCGAAGGCGTCCCGGTCGACGCCCTCGCCGCCCTTGCACCCGCCATCGTCGGCTCGATCGCCGGTCCTGCCGACATCGCGGGCGGCCCCCAGTCGGCCATCCTCGAACAGGCCCGCAATCTGCTTGCCACGCTGCCCTTGCCGCCGCAGATCAAGTCGACGCTGGAACGGATCATCACCTTCCTGGACGGCAGCGGCGGCGGTGGCCCTGAGCTGCCGCAGGAAGGCCCGGTCATCGCGCAGTTCCTCTACCCGACCATCGGCAAGGGCTGCATCGGAGCGACCGCCGATTCGATCGGCACCGCGCTCGCCGTCCCCGGCCCCGCGCAGCTGCCGCCGCCCGGACCGAAGCCGGGCCAGGCAGGTTTCGTGTTCACCGCGCTCGGCACCAAAGCGCCGACGGCCGAACAGAACCCGCCGATGACGGTGCAGTGGATGAACCTGGATACCCGCCAGTCCGGCATCCTGCCGCTGACCGACGAGGCCAAGATCAACCCCGGCGGGCCTGCCACCCTGTCCGCGATCGCCGACACCGGTTTCGGCCGGGTCGTCGCGGTCATCTCCGGGTCGCTGACCACCAAGGCCGCCGACGCGGACCCGCGCACCTGCTCGTTCCTGCCGACCCTGGGATTCTTCACGGTCGCATGAGTTCTCGAACAAAGGCGGCGACTCCAACCGGGTCGCCGCCTTTGTCGTCTCCGCGACATGACGGTGCGGAATCGCGGTGTTGACGCATGACATGGTGGGGATTGTGGTAAACCGCTAAGTATGGCGACGATCGAACATTCGATACGGCCCGGCCGCTCCATCCGGAGCAGGCACTCTCATCGATCGATTCTGTCCTTCCGATCCGAGGGATCCATTCTCTCCATCGGTTCGGCGTATTCGATCCTCTCGATCGGCAGCGTCGGGTCGGTGCTGTCGGTCGGCTCGGTCGGGTCCTTCGGCTCGGCCATCTCCTCGTTTTCGTTCACCAGCCTCGGATCGGCGTTCTCCGGATTATCCCGCTGGTCGCTGTTCTCCTGGCTCGGCGATCACGAGGCCCCCGACAGCAGGCCGACACTGCGGGTCGTGCCCGACGACGAGCCCGATCTCCGCGAAACCCCGCTGAGTCACTGCCAGACCTAGCCTACGCACTGAGCCGCGTCGGCAATGAGCCTTACCACTGGCCGAAGTCGGGCTTCAGTGCGTTGTTGAGGTCGATGCCGATGCCGTCGATGCTGCGCTTGTCGATCTCGAACTGGTGCAGGTGCGCGGCGGGGTGCACGTAACCCGGTTCGGTGCCCCAATTGTGTTGCCAGTACCAGGAACCCAGGCCGGCGGCGGTGGCGAGCTCGATGGTCGGCGCGTTGGCGTACATGCCGGTGTTCTCCTTGCCGAGCACCGACTCCCAGCCGAGGATGTAGGGCATGATCATGGTGGTGAAGTCGAGCGTGCTCGGGTTGTCGTCGATCGAGGCGTAGATCGGCACACCGTCGGGACCGCCTGCGGCCTTGTGCAAGTCGAGCCCGCGCTGCGCGTGCTTCTTGCCTGCCTCCATGCCGCCGCGCCAGTCCGCGGTCGCCGCCTTGCCGAACTGATAGCAGGACACGACGTGCAGACCCGCCGCGTGCAGCTGGTCCACCTCGTTGGCGAGCAGCGGCTTGCCTGCCATCCATTCCGCGCCGGGCCGACGGTCGGAGACATACCGGATCACGCCCAAATGCCCGGCCGCCCTGATCGCTTCGGCCGACGGCACGCCGCCCGCATAGTCGATCAGCGTGCCGAGCGCACCGGTGGCGGACGCTGGCGCCGCCGATGCGGTCACCCCCACCGCGACGGCCGCAGCGGCATAGCCGAATAGCTCACGCCGGGACACAGAATTGGAACGCATCGTAGGACTCCTTCGCGCAACCCCGACCATGGATAGCGTGCCCGGCGCACCTTCCCCAAGATTATGTGCGCGCCGGGAGCCTCGAACGTGCACTCATTTCACCATATTCACATGGGAACCGCCAGACCCACGGGGCATCCATAGTCACATCAGTCACACGGTGGCGGCGGCCCGCCGCCGGATCAGCGTCCGGTGCCCGTGCCGTCGATGCGGGCGGCGACGTCGATCGTCCGGCCGGAGCTGTCCGACAACTCCTTGCTCACCACCCCGGCCACCTGGGCGATGACCTGCTTCTTGATCCCGGCGAGCGCGCCGAGCGTTGCCGCACGCATGCCGTGCGCCTTGAACTCGAGCCGAATATCGTCCGCGTCGGGCGGCGGCACCTCGATGACGACGAGCAGCGGGTCGGCGGCGCGCGCGGTCAGCACGAGCGGCACCTCCACGTCGGCGCGGTATCGGTTGGCCTTGAGCACGTCGACGGTGATGTCCAGGCTCACCGGCAGGGTCAGATCGAAGGACCGAGGCGTGTCCGCCTTGTCGGCCAGCTGCGGCACGCGCACACTCCCGCGCACGGTGAGCGTCGCCGACTTGCGCGGCCCGGTCTTCAACGGGCCGACCTCGATCGGTCGTCCCGCCATCCGCTCCACCACATCGAACACGCGATCTCTGGTCACGATTCGCGAGAAGAACTGGTGCCCGAACTCGTCGTAGCCGATCCAGTCGAACTCGGCCTGCTCCCGATGCGCCGACTTGGTGCCGTTCACCATCGCCTCGACATCGAAGACCCGAGCGCGGCGTGCCTGCGGATCGGCGAGCATGCTGTTCACCCTGGCGGCGACCTCGCGCTGCACCAGGCCTGCGATCGGGTCGAGCAGCATCTCCCAGGCCGCGTCGACGGCCTGGGCGCGGAGCACAAAACTGATGTCGCGCTGGGTGATCGGCGGGATGTCGATGACGATGAGCAGCGGGTCCGCGGTGCGCGCGTGCAGCGTCAGGTCGATCTCGACGCGGGCCTCCAGCCGCAGCTTCTTGCCGCCGAGCATGACCTTCAGCGCCAGCGACACCGGGACGGTCACGTCGAACGTGACGTGCGGGCCGCTGTGCAGCACCGTCGGCGTGCCGACCTTGCCCTCGGCGACGAAGCCTGCGAGGCCGGCCGGGCCGATCGAGAACGGGCCGATCGCAATGCCTCGACCGGTCATCCCGGACACCGCGGCCTCGATGCGGTCCTTCGTCACCG
Source organism: Nocardia altamirensis NBRC 108246 (assembly GCF_001612685.1). Taxonomy (GTDB): domain Bacteria; phylum Actinomycetota; class Actinomycetes; order Mycobacteriales; family Mycobacteriaceae; genus Nocardia; species Nocardia altamirensis. The sequence continues at coordinate 12,860 of NZ_BDAY01000047.1, read as the reverse complement.
CGTGGGTGACGAAGCGTTCCCCGAAATCGGCATAGTCGATCCAGGCCGGATCGCTACTCGGTTCGTCGGTCGGCTGCATCAGATTTTCCGAAACCCTCATCTCTGAACGGACACCCGAGAGGGTACGCGACCGACATGGCCCGAAACTTGCCCGCGGCTGAACCCGAGATCCCCGTCCTGTCGATGAGGGGGAGACAGGGCGGGGATCGGCGACAGCGCTGCCGGGCGCCGTCGCATCCATCGTAGGGCCATTCCCGGTCCACCAGGTCACGCATATCGGACAGCTCGACGGCAAGAATCGTCACAGTCGACCAAATCCGTCGACGCCGGCTACCCAGGTCGGCGCGACCCGGTTCCCGGCAGAAACCCAGTGGCGGGCGGCACCGAGCCCGAGGTAGACTCTCTACCATTCCGTTCCCGGAGGGTAGATTGCCATGGGTCTGAATATTAAGAATGAGAGGGTTCACGCCTTGGTGCGTGAGGCCGCAGAGCGGACCGGGATGTCCCAGACAGGCGTGATCGAGGAGGCTCTGAAACGTATGTTGCAAGAACTTGATGCCGAGCGCGAAACCGAACAACACAACAGGAAGAAACGGATCATGGAGATCCTGGCAGACATAGACGCCAGGATGACGCCCGAATTCCGCGCCACGCTCACCACCGACGACCTCTACGACGATCAGGGGATGCCCGCATGATCGTAGACGCATCAGCGGTGCTCGCCATCCTTCAGCGCGAACCGGAGCGGGTTGCGTTCGTCGACGCACTCGATTCGGCCAAGAGCCGAAAGATGTCGGTGGTCAATCACTTCGAAGTCGCCATCAAGGTGGATCGCAGCCCCGATCCGATCATCACCCGGAAGTTTGCCGAGTTGATCGAAGACTCGGATATCGAGGTCGTTCCGATTTCACTGGAGCAAGCCGTGATCGCACGGGAGGCCTACCGCGACTTCGGCAAGGGCAGCGGCCACAAGGCACAGCTCAATCTCGGCGATTGCTTCGCCTACGCACTCGCCACCGTCACCAAGAAACCGTTGCTGTACAAGGGCAACGACTTCGTGCACACCGACATCAGATCTGCTGTCTGACATCGGAGCTTGATTCCGGGCGGCCGCCAAGCCGCCCGGAAAACCGTCCGCCCGAGGCCCCCGCGACGTTCCCTCCGGATCGAAGCCCACTCGCGCCGCGCGCCGACCGCCGCGCCGAACCGGACGAAATACCGTCCGGCCGAGCCTGATCCGCGCTAGTCTCCCCAGGACACCGGCGACGGGGAGGATACGACCCTGGACACGCTGTGGACTTTCGTGGTGCACCGGCGACATCAGCTGCTCATCGACTCCTACCTGCATGTGTCGGCGGTGCTGCAGTCGGTGCTCATCGCCACGCTCGTTGCGGTGCTCATCGGCATAGCGGTGCATCGCAGCCCACTGGGCTCCTCGATCGCCACCGCGCTCGCCAGCGCCATTCTCACGGTGCCGTCCTTCGCGCTGCTCGGACTGCTGATTCCGGTGCTCGGGCTCGGCGTCGGCCCCACGATCAGCGCAATGGTGCTCTATGCGCTGCTGCCGATCCTGCGCAACACCATCATCGGGCTGTCCTCGGTGGATCCCGCGGTCACCGACGCGGCCCGCGGGGTCGGGATGAACCGGGTCCGGGTCCTCGCGGCCATCGAACTTCCGCTGGCCTGGCCCGCGATCCTGGCCGGAATGCGGGTCAGCACCCAGCTGACCATGGGCATCCTCGCCATCGCCGCCTACGCCAAGGGGCCTGGGCTCGGCAACCTGATCTTCTCCGGGCTGGCGCGGCTCGGCAGCCCGAACGCGGTGCCGCAGGCACTGGTCGGCACGGTCCTGATCGTCGTGCTCGCACTGGTCCTTGACGGGATCTACGTCCTCGTCGGACGTCTCACCACCTCGAGGGGAATCCGTGACTGACACCGAAACGCGTTCCGGCAGTAGCACATCGGCGGTGTCAGGCGCGGAGATCGTGCTCGATGCCGTCACCAAACACTATCCAGGCCAGCGTGATCCGGCCGTCGACCGGGTGTCGATGACCATCCCCGCAGGCGAAATCGTCGTGCTGGTCGGGCCGTCCGGCTGTGGCAAGACCACCACCATGCGGATGATCAACCGGCTGATCGAGCCGTCCTCGGGCACCATCACCATCGACGGCCGCGACGCCGCATCGATGAATCCGGACCAGCTGCGCCGCGGCATCGGCTATTCGATCCAGCAGGCCGGGCTGTTCCCGCACCTGACCGTCGCCAAGAACGTCGCGACGGTGCCGGGGCTGATCGGCTGGGATCGCAAGCGGATCACCGAGCGCACCGACGAGATGCTCGACCTGGTCGGCCTCGATCCCGACACCTACCGTGGCCGCTACCCGCGTCAGCTGTCCGGCGGTCAACAGCAACGCGTCGGCGTGGCCCGCGCGCTCGCCGCCGACCCGCCGGTGCTGCTGATGGACGAGCCGTTCGGCGCGGTCGATCCGATCACCCGCGGCCTGCTGCAGGACGAGTTGTTGCGGCTGCAAGGCGAATTGGGCAAGACCATCGTCTTCGTCACGCACGATTTCACCGAGGCGGTCAAGCTCGGCGACCGAATCGCGGTGCTGGGCAACCAGTCCCGGATCCTGCAGTACGACACCCCCGCGGCGATCCTGGCCGAGCCCGCCGACGACACGGTCGCGGGCTTCGTCGGCGCGGGCGCCTCGCTCAAGCAGCTCACGCTCACCCGGGTGCGCGATGTCGAACTGGGGCAATGCCCGACCGCCGTCGAGGACGAGCCGGTCGAGGTCTTGCGTTCGGCGCTTGCCGACAAAGAGTGGCCGTGGTCGCTGGTGCTCGACCAGCAGCGGCGGCCGCTGCGCTGGGTGTCGAGCGAGCATCTCGCGCACGCACAGTCCTTGCGCGGCATCGGAACTCCGATCGGCGAGCCGCTGTCGTTGCAGTCGACGCTGCAGGATGCGTTGGAGGCCTTGCTCTCCGACCAGACCGCGAACGCGGTGGTCACCGGTAAGCGCGGCGAGTACGCCGGGCTGATCAGCATCGACACCCTGGTCGCCCACCTCTCGGCGCTGCGCGCCGAGCACGGAACCGGCCGCGCCGCAACGGATGACGCGCCATGACCGCAGCCACCGAGGCCGCACTGACGGCGGCGGCCGCGCCCGCCGCGCAGCGCAGGGCCGAGCGCATCCGATTGTTCTTTCAGCCGGTGATCGTGCTCGCGCTCACCGCAGGTGTGCTGGTGTGGGCCTTCGCCAGAGACCTCACCATCACCCAGCAGGCCAGCCTGAACGCGGACAACATCGTAAGCGTCACCTGGCAGCACGTGCTGATCTCGGCCACCGTCGTGCTGATCGTCATCGTGGTCGCGGTGCCACTCGGCACCCTGCTGACCCGCCCCCGATACCGCCGCCTCGCCCCGATTTTCGTCGGCATCGCCAATATCGGCGCGGCCGCGCCCGCCATCGGCCTCATCGTGCTCTTCTATCTCGTCACCCGTACCACGGGGTTCTGGATCGGCGTCGCGCCGGTCGCGTTCTATTCGCTGCTTCCGGTGCTGCGCAACACGATCCTCGGCTACCAGGAAGTGGACAGCACCCTCATCGATGCCGGGCGCGGGCAGGGCATGTCGGCGCTGACGGTGTTGCGCCGCATCGAGTTTCCGCTCGCGGTGCCCTACATCCTCGCCGGTCTGCGCACCTCGCTGGTGCTCGCGGTCGGCACCGCGACGCTGTCGTTCCTGGTGAGCGCGGGCGGTCTCGGCATCCTGATCGACACCGGCTACAAGCTGCGCGACAACGTGACGCTGGTGGTCGGCGCCGTGCTCGCCGTCGCGCTCGCACTGCTCGTCGACTGGCTCGGCGCGCTCGCCGAACAGTTCCTCGGGCCGAGGGGGTTGAAGTGAGCCGGTGGTCGCGGGCGCTTGCGCTGGTCAGCGGGCTGGTCCTGATCGCGGGGTGCGGCCTGGAATCCGGTGGCGCGGTGCCGCTGCGGGTGGGCCCTGGCAGCATCGGCCCGATCCCCGAGCTCGACGGGGTGAACATCACCGTCGGGTCGAAGGACTTCACCGAGCAGAACATCCTCGGCTACCTCATCGAGTTCGCCATGTCGGCGGCGGGCGCGCAGGTGCGCGACCTCACGAACATCCAGGGCTCCAACAGTCTTCGTGACGCCCAGCTGCACGGGCAGATCGACGTCGCCTACGACTACACCGGCACCGGCTGGGTGAACTACCTCGGCAAGGAGCAGCCGATCCCGGACGAGGTCGGTCAGTTCGAGGCCGTGCGCGAGGCCGATCGGGCCGCGCACGGCATGCTGTGGACCGCGATGGCGCCGATGAACAACACCTATGCGCTGGTGACGAGTTCGCGCACCCAGCAGGAGACCGGCGTGCGGACGCTGTCGGATTACGCGAAGCTGGCCAACTCCGATCCGAGCGCCGCGGCCATCTGCGTCGGCACCGAATTCAATGTGCGCCAGGACGGACTCCCCGGCCTGACCCGCAAATACGGGATCGACGCTGGCAAGGTGCCCAAGCAGATCGTCACCGATCAGGTGGTCTATCAGGCCACCGCCGATGCCAAGCAGTGTCGGTTCGGCTCGGTCGCCGCCACCGACGGGCGCATACCAGCGCTGAATCTGGTGCTGCTGCAAGATGATCAGGGCTTCTTTCCGAAATACAATGCGGCGGTGGTGATGCGGCAGTCGTTCGCCGACGCGCATCCGCAGATCGCCACCGTGCTCGCGCCGATCTCCCAGCGGCTCACCAACGAGACCATCACCGAGCTGAATCGGCAGGTGGACGTCGAGGGACGCGAGCCTGCCGATGTCGCCAGGGACTGGATGGTCGCCGAGGGCTTCGTCACCGCTCGGTAGGTCTGGGGCACAACACTTCTCACTGGTGACACCAACGCGGTGCACGGCACTCGCCGCGCACCGCGTCAGCTCACATCCTCGGGTCGCGGCCGAGGTAGCTCAGCAGCTCGGCGACCGCCGAGCCGTCGGACTTGCCCTCGACGACCGCCGCGTAGGCGCCCCACTGGCGCAGCGGCTCAACGATTTCTGCTTCCTCTCCGCTGCCCGGCGCGGGATGCGCGGTGCGGGCGGCGGTGAGCAGGTGCCCGGCCAGCTCGTCGGTCAGCGGCGACGGCTGGCCGGTGGCGATCGCGATGTCCCATGCGTGCACCGCGGCGTCCAATGCGCACATCACGGCGGCGACCGGGGTGGCCAGTGCGCCGTGCGGCAGCGGGGTCGGCACGGTCGCGGTGTCGTCGGCGACCGTCGCCCAGGCGGCGGCGACCTGCTCGACCGCATCCTCGACCAGCGCCTGCGGCGCGCCGTCGAGATGGCCGGACGGCGCGAACGGGTTGTCCGACGGGCCGTTGCCGATGCCGAGGGACGCGGCGAAGCCGAGCTGATCGCCCGCGGCGTGCTGCAGCACCTGCGTCACGTTCCATTCCGAGCACGGGGTCGGCAGCTGCCACTGGTCGTCGCGGACGCCGGCGACCACGGTCGTCAGTGCGCGGTAGGAGTCGGCGAGCACGTCGCGCCACACCGGGCTGAGGGTGGCGATTGCGGAGGTAGCGGAGGTGGCGTTCATGTCAGTTCCTTTGTGGGTTGTTCTTGCTTCTGACATCAGCCTATGTGGCCATTAGGCTAGTTTCGTTCCTAATTTTTCGGAGGTGAAATGTGACGCCGACCACACTGCGCGTGCTGCGGTTGCTGGCCCTGCTGCAGGACCGCGCCCACACCGGGCGAGAACTGGCGGAGCGGTTGTCGATCACCGACCGCACGCTGCGCCACGACATCCAACGCCTGCGCGACCTGGGCTATCCGGTACAGGCACAGCGGGGCGCGGTCGGCGGCTATCGGCTCGGTCGCGGCACCACCATGCCGCCGCTATTGCTCGACGACGACGAGGCTGTTGCCGTCGCGGTGGCCGTCGGCCTGGCCGAGGACGGGGCCACCGGGATCGCCGATATCAGCGAGAATGTCAGCCGGGCGCTGGCCAAACTCGACCAGATCCTGCCGAAACGCTTGCAGCGCAAGGTGACCGCGCTCCGCGAGGCCACCGCGATCGGACCGGCAACCACCGGATCCAGAGAACCGGACGCCCCGGTCCCTGCCGCGGTGCTGACCACGCTCGCAAGCGGTATCCGCGACGGCGCCACCGTCCTGCTCGACCAGGACGACACCGAGCACACCGAGGAGATCGAGCCCTATCGGCTCATCAACTGGCAGCGCCGCTGGTACCTGGTCGCCTACCACCTCGAAACCCATTCCTGGAGTGCGATTCCCGTTGCCAGAATCCAGCGGGCGAGCGCGGGCAGCCGCCGCTTCGCACCCCGCGCCCTCCCCGACGACGACCTGGTCGCCTTCGTCATGCGTCATATCGCCAGCACCGGCTGGAAGGTGAATGCCAGGGTCACCGTCCTGGCCCCGGCCGAAACCGTCATCGCCCGCATCAATCCCGCGGTCGGCGTGGTGGAAGCGGTCGACGCGAACACCTGCATCCTGCTGACCGGCGCCGACGCCATGGAGACCATCGCCATCTACCTCAGCATGCTGATGATGGATTTCCGTGTCGACGGCCCGCCGGAACTCGTCGACCACATCCGCACCATCGCCCGCCGCTACACCGCCGCCGTGCCGCCGGAATGACAAAGAGGCCGGCCCGAGCGAACTCGGGTCGGCCTCAGTGCTTTTCGGGTCAGGCGTGCCCGACCGTTGTCGCCGCGTCCGCCGCCTTGCGCATCGGGATCAGGGCGGTGAGCACGATCGCCACAATGGCGGCGGCCGTCGCGATGAGGAAGGTGGTGTGGAATCCGTCGCGGGACGGGAACACGTGCGGACCGAGCTGCATGGTCATGTGCGCCAGCACCACGGCCATCACGGCCGACGAGGTGGACGTGCCGACCGAACGCATCAGCGAGTTCAGTCCGTTCGCCGCGGCCGTCTCGGTGACCGGCACCGCTCCCATGATCAACGCGGGCATCGCCGCGTAGGCCAGGCCGACACCGGCCGCCACGATCATCGAGGCAAGCATGATCTCCCAGACGCTGTTCATCAGCACCACGGCACACAGGTAGCCCGCCGCGATCACCGCGGAGCCGAGCGCGAGAGTGATCTTCGGGCCGCGTGCCGCCGACAGCTTGGCCGACACCGGCGAGAGCAGCATCATCACGAATCCGGTGGGCGCCAAGGCCAATCCGGCGTTGACCATGGAGAGGCCGAAGCCGTAGCCGGTCTGCTCGGGCGCCATCAGCAGCTGCGGGAAGGTCAGCGACATGCCGTACAGCGCGAAGCCGACCGCGATGGAGGCGGCGTTGGTGAACAGCACCCGCGGCCGCGCCGAGACCCGCAGGTCGACCAGCGGCGAACGCTGCCTGAGCTCGAACGCGCCCCAGCCGAGGAACACCACCGCCGACACTGCGAACAGGATCAGCGTTTTCCCGCTGGCCCAGCCCCAGTCCGCACCCTTGGTGATCGGAATGAGCAAGGCGAGCAAGGCAATCGAGAGACCGACCGCGCCACCGAAATCGAAACGTGCGGGAGTGCGCACCGGCGACTCCGGCACGAACACGAAAACCAGTGCGGCACAGACGACGCCGAGACCGGCCGCGGTCCAGAACAGCATGTGCCAGTCCGCGTTCTGCGCGATCGCTGCGGCAAGCGGCAGCCCGAGCGCGCCGCCGACGCCGAGCGTCGCGCTCATGATCGCCATCGCCGAACCGACCTTCTCGGCGGGCAATTCGTCGCGCATGATGCTGATGCCCAACGGAATCGCGCCGACCGCGGCACCTTGCAGCGAGCGCCCGACGATCTCGGGAACCAGCGAGGAGAAGCTCGCGCAGACGACCGAGCCCGCGATCAGCGCGAGCAGATTGACGAACAGCACCCGGCGCTTGCCGAACATGTCGCCGAGCCTGCCACTGATCGGCGTCGCCACCGCGCCGGCGAGCAGCGTCGCGGTGACCACCCATGAGGCGTTGGACGCCGAGGTGTTCAGCAGGGCGGGCAGTGTCGGGATGATCGGGATGACCAGCGTCTGCATCAGCGACACGACCACGCCGACCATGCCGAGGGTCGCGATGAGGACGGCAGACTTGGGACGCCGTCGGTCGTCGGTATCGGAGACGGTCGAGGACGCGTCGGCAGCAACACTCACGAATGTGCACGCTACACACGTTGTGTATGGTGCACAATTTAATATCGCCGTGATGCACACGACATAGTGAGGACCATGTCCGAATCCGGTCTTGCCACCGACGCAGCGCTGACCCGCCTGGTGTTCGAGCTGACCCTGCTCGCCAGGCACTTCCCCGCGTCGATGTTGCGCCGCCCAGGCTTCCAGCTCGACCGCTCGGCCTTCCTGATCCTGACCAGACTCGAATTCGACGCACCGCTGAGCCTGAAGGAGCTGTCCGAGGCCTTCCAGCTCGACATCTCCACGATCAATCGTCAGGTCGCCGCCATGCTCAAGCAGGGCCTGGTCGACCGCGTCCCCGACCCGGACGGCGGCATCGCCCGCAAGATCCAGGCCAGCGCCGCGGGCAAGGCGGCACTCGCCGCGGATCGCCTGCAGTGCCGCGAGGGCATCGGCACGGTGGTCGCCGAGTGGCCCGACACCGATGTCGAACAGCTGAGCAGGCTGATCGCACAGTTCAACCAGTCCGTCGAGCACATCGAGGACAATCCGTGGCCACGCCTGCCCGAGGTCCGCTGACCGGTCCCACGCGTGCGGCGGTTCGCCGTCGCCGCCCGTACGATCATGCTGTGAGGCTGGGTGTTGGTCTGGTCGCCGTCGCGGTGCTTGCGACCGCGGGGTGTGATTTCGCCGAGGCGGACGCATGGTCGGACTGGACCGTCACGGTGTACTACACCCCGGTCGAGTCGTACCACGACGGACCGCGCGAGACGGTGCACGGCTGCTCCGATCTCGCGTGCACCGACCCCGACGCCGAACTCGGCACACTGCCAACGGATTTCATCGAGGCCGTGCGCGACGAGGGCACCGGCCGGATCACCAGCGGCGAGCACGCGGGCGCATACCTGAACTGGTCCTACGACACCGGCTTCTGGCTCGACACGCAGCCACGCGACGCCGCGGGCGAGGTGCTGCGGCCGTTCCAGAGCGCCGCCGCCGACGACCTCACCCCCGGACTTCGCCTGCGCCTCACCGACTGCGGCATCCTCAACACCGCGGACCCCGACACCTGCGCCAAATTCCAGGCCGCCGAGTGGTCCATCGCGGACGGCTTCGCCCCGAGCCTCGGTGGCGCCCGCCACCTCGACCTGTACATCGGCGAGGAATCCTCCGAAAACTTCACCGAGAGCCCCGATTACGTGTTCTTCCTCGGCGCCACCTTGGCGCCGCTGTCCTAGTCGGCATGCTCGGCGGTTGCCATGCCGCAGCCGTCGGCACGCCCGCAGGTTGCCCGGGGGCCGCTGGTGGGCAACGGACGGGAAATACGACACCGGATGAACTAATCCGAAAGAATGGTCGAATACCGAAAGGTATTGAATACCAAGGGGTATTCAATACTGCGAGGTATTCTTGCGGCGCTGTCCGGGGGAAATGGCTGCTGCCCCCGAGATTCTGCCGATTTGGTCTTACATCTTTCCGGCAAATTATGTAGCGTCGCCAGTGCTGAAACTTCGATTGACAAGCGGTGGCGAAACCTTCAGATGACAAGCGGTAGCGCGGTATTCGGTATTGACGGCTGTCTGGAACGCATCATGGACATCCCCGGCGCGCACAGCGTGACCCTGGTGGACAGCGCGAGCGGACTCGCGATCGCCGCCGCCGGGCGACACGAACTCATCGACGCCCACGAAGCCGCCGCCACCACGACCGACGTGGTCCGGGCCGTCCTGGACTGTCCGGCACTCGCGACCGACCGCGACGGCGACGACATCGCCGAGATCATCGTCAGCGGACCACGGGGATTCCATCTGCTGAATCTGGTGAACGGCGACTTCGACGGCAGACTTTTCGTGCACGTACTATTCGACGAAACCGGCAATCTGGCGATGGCTCGATTCCAACTCCGAGCAATTCTCGCCGAATTGACCGAGGACGGCCATGAGCGGTGAACTCGCGGTCGAACTGCGTAGGCTCGAAAAGGAAGGCCGCACCGGAGTACTTCGCATGCGCGACGGTGCATTTCATCTCACCGACGGTGCGATCGCCTCGGCCGACTGCCGCTGCACCACCGGCCTCGATCGGCTCGTCGTTGCCGCGGGCGTGGCGAATATCGACGACTGGCGCCAGGCAGAAGCCGGGCATCCCGATGGTGTGCTGGGCCGTCCCCGGCTGGAAGCCCTGGCATTGCTGTCGGTTTTCGACGCCGCCTACTTCCTGCTCGGCTCCCCCGCCGACGTCGAATTCCGGCCTGCGCCGCCGCACTGGCTGGCGACGGTCTGTCATGTCACCCCACACGCCATCGTGCAGGAGTGTGTGCGGCGCGGCGACCCGGATTCCGGACCGTGGCCCGCCGCACTCGTCGATCGCGCGCCCGTCGTTCCCGCCCAACGGATTCGGCGCAAGCGCGTCGTGCTCACCGCGGGCCAGGCCGAGGTGCTCGCCACCGCCGACACCCGGCGCAGCATCAGCGGGATCGCCCGCGACCTCGGCCGGACCACCTACGGCTGCCTGATGGCGGTGCGTGACCTGACGACAGCGGGACTGATCGAGCCACCCCCCGTCTTCGCCAGGCCCGCGATGACCGTCGACCCGGCGCGCGCCGAGCTCGTGCCGAGCCTGTCCGTGGCCGCCGAAACCGCACGGCCGCTGCGCCGTCGGGTGCGCCAGCCCGTGTCGATGCCTGTCGAGACGGACCCGATCGACCACCACCTCCTCGTCCGGCTGCGGGCAGCTTTGGAGGAGCTTGCGTGACCGCGCGGAAGAAGATGCTCGGCGAATTGATGGGAAGGTTGACCAAGGTGGCGATGTCCGAACCCGAACAGAATGCGGTGGTGCTCGCGGAGCTGAAGTTGCTGCGCGAACGGGCCCCGCAGCTGACCGGCGTGCTGGTGGCATCCAGTGACGGGCTGCTCGTCGCGCACGATCTGCCCACCCATCTCGAACCCACCGCGATGGCGGCGATGGCCGCGGCACAGCTATCGCTGTCGCATCGGCTGGCCACCACCGCCCACGGCGGCGGCTTCCACGAGGTCGTGGTCCGCGGCACCGCAGGTTACGTCGTGATCTACGCGGCGGGCTGGACCTCGTTGACCGTGCTCGCCGGCCCAGAAGTGAACGTCGGACGGCTCCACCTGGAGTCACGTCCGGTGGCCCGTGCCGTCGCCGAACATCTCGCGGCGATGGCGAACGACTCCGGAAAACACCGGACAACAAACACCGACCGAAAGGAACGAATATGAGCAATATGGATCTGGCGCTCAAGGACATGATGGTGATCGACGGCGCGATCGGCGCCGCCGTCGTCGACTACAACAGCGGCATGGCGCTCGGCATGCTCAGCAGCTCAAAGGCTTTGGACCTGCAGGTGGCCGCGGCGGGCAATACCGAGGTGGTGCGGGCCAAGATGCGCACCATCGACCAGCTCGGCATCAAGGAAGATATCGAGGACATCCTCATCACGTTGTCTGCCCAGTACCACGTGATCCGGCCGATGACCGGCCGAAAATCCAAGGGCCTGTTCCTCTATCTCGCACTCGACCGCGGCCGGGCCAACCTCGCGATGGCCAGGCACCGCCTCAAGGGCATCGAAGAAGAGTTGGAGGTATAGCCATTCGCGAAGTGCGACAACGGGTTCGGCGCGGCAAGCAGCCCACCTTGCCGCCCCGGTCCAATCCCGGCGGCAGTGCCACGGCCTAGTCGGCGCTGAAGGTCACACCGAAACGCTCACCCAATTGGCCGAGCGCGACCGGATCGCCGAAGACCAGCTCCGCGCTGAAGTCCTCGTCCACCGGTTCGACGGTGCACCACCGCGCGGACGAGCCGACAGCAACGAGACCGAATGTGTAGGTGGCGAACACCAGGGAAGCTTCGACGGCTTCGTCGTCACCGGGATAGACGGGCCAGCTCACCCGGTTTCCGTTGCAATCGAACTCCAGCGAGTCCGGCCGCAGCGCGACATTCGTGATGGTGATGAGCCCGCGGGTGCACGCGGCGATGCGTTGCAACTCCTCCGCGTACCAGATCTCCCTCGCGTCGTCATCTACTCGATTGATCCCCCGAAAAGCCTTGTAGTCGTAGGCATATCGGATTCCGAGGTCATCGAGCAGGCCCAACAGCGCCTCCCGATCGGAGTAACCGAAGTACTCCAGCGTCTCGTCGAAGACCTCCTGGTCCATGCGGCGCTCGGGCTCCGAGGGATCGACGAGCCCGAGCTCGACGACCATCCTCGCCACCTCACGAACGGTGATTTCTGCTGCCAACCCCATGGTGTCCTCCCACATACCGATCGGCCGTACCCGGCAGACGGTATCGAACACCTACGACAGAAACCGCGCGAAAAAGCTGTTCCCAGGGCTGGATTCAGGTCGCGTTGGCGTAGACGCCGGGGGTGATGCCGTAGCAGCGGCGGAACCAGCGGATCAGGTGGGCCTGGTCGGCGAAGCCCGCTTCGGTGGCCGCCGCGGCGATCGGGCGGCCCGCGGCGATCAACCGCCGGGCGGCGCGGAGTCGGAGGATGCGCTGGTATTCGCTCGGGGCCATGCCGTAGCAGGCGCGAAAGGCGCGGTACATGGCGAAGCGGCTGCAGCCTGCGACGGCGGCGAGATCGTCCATGGAGAGCGGGTCGAGGTAGCGGTCGGCGAGGGTGGCGCGGACGCGCCGCGCGATATCGGTGGCCGCGCCGCCGCGGACGACGGCTGCCGAACTCACCAGC